>JAUIKM010000006.1 GCA_030430495.1 bacterium
CTCACAGATACTATCGGTCATTTTCGTGGGATTGACCGGTCATTTTCCTGAGATTACGCGGTCACGTTCCTGGGATTGACTGGTCATTTTCCTGAGATTACGCGGTCATTTTCAGTGGGATCGGGCAAAAGACAAAGAAGGACAACACGAGAATTCTTCATTGCCTTGCGAATCTCATATCTCCAATCTTGCCCTGGCAAAAGGTTCTGATCCCACCAGACATTAAAACCGGATGCGATGAGATTATTCCGTAGCGCCTCGGCTTCTTCTTTGTTTTCATCACCATATGCAAGGAAAATCTGCGAGTCGGACATAGTTAACTTAAAGTTTAATAGACGAGACTTAACCTGACCGTTCTTAATATTCTTACACCGAAGTTACCGGTCGATATTGTTTGTCGATCATCTTTTAATCTGCAAGGTACTTCGAATCCTGGAATGTCTGATACTGTGTTTTACTACGACAGGATTTCCCGGAATGTGTTCGTTCGTGATTATAGTAATGTATTCATTCATCCAGATCCTGCTGCAACTGTTAGATTGACTCATAGACCTTCTTGCGAAACGCTGTCGCATAAAACTCTTCTTGTATTGTCCGGTAAAACGTTCACAGATACCATTGGTTTGTGTGTTGTCTTTGGCGCCGCGCGAATTACTGTTAAGTTATGGAGTACTCAATGAGTTGCCCGCTTTTCAATAGGGTAAGTGTTAATAAGTTGTTTAAACTCCTCTTGAAGCTAAGATGGGGAAGTTTACAACAGTTGTTTACTGAACTGACTTTTTCAATGATTTAACAATTGCCCTCGCCGAAATAACACTAGGATGGGAATAAGGAAAATTTGCCTCTAGTATATGGAGAGCTTTGTTGGCTTGTTTTAGTGCCGCTTTATAATCATTTTGTTCATTAAGTACAACTGCCAGGTTGTAATACCCCGTCGCAGTCCTAGGATGATCTAGACCAAAATTTGTTTCGTCAGAGGCAATCGCTTTTTCCAAGAGTTCTCTTGCTTTTGCGAAATCACCTAAGTTTCTCAGTATCATGGCAAGGTTGGAGTATCCTGCCGCGATCCTAGGATGATCAGAACCAAATTTTGCTTTATCAGAGGCAATCGCTTTTTCCAAAAGTTCTCTCGCTTTTGTGAAATCGCCTAAGTCGCTTAGAAGTTTTGCAAGATTAGAGTATCCAGTTGCGGTCCTAGGATGGTCGGGACCGAAATTCGTTTCATCAGAGGTAATCGCTTTTTCCAAAAGTTCTCTTGCTCCTGCAAAATCGTCTAAGTCTCTTAAAATCATGGCCAGGTTGTTATACCTCGTTGCGGTCCTAGGATGGTCAGGACCGAAATTCGCTTCATCAGAGACAATCGCTTTTTCCAAAAGTTCTCTTGCTCCTGCGAAGTCGCCTAGGTCACTCAGTACCATTGCAAGATTAGAGTATCCAGTTGCGGTCCTAGGATGGTCAGGACCGAAATTCGCTTCATCAGAGACAATCGCTTTTTCCAAAAGTTCTCTTGCTCCTGCGAAGTCGCCCAGGTCACTTAGTACCATTGCAAGATTGGAGTACCCCACCACGGTACTAGGGTGATCGGGATCGAAATTGTTTTTATGGGAGGCAAGCTCCTTTTCCAAGAGTTCTTTTGCTCCCTCATAATCGCCCAAGTCTCTGAGAGTCATTGCAAGTTTGGAATACCCTGAAGCTGTAATGGGATGTTCGCTGCCAAAGTTTACTTCATCGGAAGCAATCGCTCTTTCTAATAACTCTTTAGCGTACATGTAGTTGCCCAACAAGTGGTTTACAGAGGCAAGGCTTTTATACAAACTGGTTATCGATGAATTCTCACTTCTAGGAAACAGTCGTACAATTGCATTTCCGTAGGGCACATATTCCATTTTCGTAACTGGATTGTCGTGTAAGTCGTCCATAACCAAGAGCGAATCAACTATTTGAATCAAGTCGATTATGTCTTCAGGTTCTATCTGCAGTTTCTTTTTTGCTACTTCGTTTACAATGCGGTGCATTTTGTAGCTGTCATTGTCACGACCAAGCCACCCTTTTCTAGCAACTTCTTCAAGCAAATCGGCAAACCCCTCAGCTCTTTTGCTTTTGCCTGATAAGAGTAAAGTTTTCAATAATTCGAATGAACAAAATTGGGCTGGCAAAGCAACAAAATGCTTCAACAGCCAAATTTCATCTTCCTCCAGATCACTGAAGTCAAAAGTCGCCTCTAAGTACCATCCAATTCTCTCAATTTTTGATCGATTGCTGTGAGCAGTAGTCACATTCGCTCGTACATTTTGCTCAATAGCAGTTAGCAATTCAGAACTTGTCAAGCGTTGACGTTGTGCTGTTCGCGCAAGAATTTCAACAACTAGGGTATGATATCCCACCGTTTCAACTATCTTAAGAATTTCCTCATTGTCAGTAATGCGACTGCAATAAAGCTTGAACAGCTCGACAGCACTTTTGGGATCTAGAGTATCTAGCAGTAACGTCTCCATTCCAAATATTTCTTCGCGTGAAGTAATTATTAGATGCCAATCTGGTTGAGCTGGTAATATATCGATGTAGTTTTCAATAGCACTAGTGGCATTATCAATTACTAAGAGTTTTGGAGCAGCAGACAAAGCACGAAGCGCGCGGATTATACTATGAAAAACGGAAATGTTCTCACCTTCTAGCTCCTGCAAATTTAATGACTCCCTTAAATCAACATTCTGAGCGAAGTCATGGACTATATCTTGCTCATTTTGCGTAATCCAGGCAATATGCTCATAGTCAGCAAAATATTCGAACAAATATGCCGCTGCCAATGTGGTTTTACCTATACCACCCAACCCAACGATGGAAACGGATCTTTTACTCTCAAACAACAATTTGTGTATTTGTTGCAAATCAAGATTTCTACCAACCAAATCAGAAGGACGTATAGAGGGAATCGGGGTCAGCTGTTTTGGTATTTTTATCGCACCGGGATAAGCATAGTTAATATTTGATCCAGTAGAATTCCCAATAATGAGGCCAAAATTCTCGGAATTGGCTGCAACATTGGAGGTGTCGCTATTTTTCTGAAGAAGTGAAGAAAGCGCTTTAAATCTAATTCTAACAACTGTGAAACTACTTCCTATCTCTTCAAATGTAATGCTATCCTCACCATATTTGACTACGTAGTCTCTTACGATGTCAAATCCTCGTCCAATTCCTTCAAATGTCAATTGGCTAGACAGATAATAAGAAAGCAAATCATTTTTTGGCTTGGATATCGTCGTGCTGTTGTTAAGTAGGTATTCCCAATTTAGATCTTTGGGGAAACACCCGGGATTTTTGATTTCAATGCACTCAGTTAAAATACTAACTTGTACAGGAAACCGCTCACCATAATCTCTGTGTGCAAATGCATTTGAGATTAACTCTCTAATAACTACTAGATCATCATCTCGAAATTCAGACTTAATTCGGTTGCCTTTTGAGTCAAAATATGAAAAGTCCAGATTGTCAATAATAAGATCCCGGAATTTGTTAATTTGATGTGATATGGGACCTCTAACTTCAGTGCTCTTTTGGAAGTCTTTTGAAGGTCCAACGACAAATTTTGACTTCAAATAGGGGTATAAAACTTCCGGGTGTTTGTGAAAACCAATAACAGCGGATTTGTGTATTTTTTTTTGCCCATATCTTACTATAGGAGAGAATAGACCCAGGACTTCAAGCTTTCCAAGAATGTCAAGGTCTTCCCATTCGCTTTCTATTCTTCTTTCTCGCTTTTCCTTTTCAAAAAAATCATTAACTAAGTTCATGTCTAAATCTTCAATACTAGCACTTTCGCAAGGATGCTCCCTTTCATCTGTCGTTTCATATAATACCCTCAGTTCGTCTATGTTTCTTACAAAGTGAGATTCAGGATGATCGATGCTTGGGGTGTTGTTTTGTATTTTTCCGCTTTTGTTCTTCGCTATCCAAATACTTTGATCGGCATTAGAAACCTTATATTTTGGTGTCTGTGTATACGCATCAAATCTCCCCTGGGCAAAGACACTCTTTATATACTCGGAAAGATCTTTAGCATAAATGTAACCATCTTCTGTAGGTTTTCCACTTAATCCGGTTTTGAGTGCTTCATAGAATATTTTGGTGTATACACTGCCGGTACCATCTTCCATCTCATGGCTTAGTTCGACAGCTGACGATGATGACAGTATCATGTAGCCTTTTGGGAGGTCAGACACGTCTTTGTGAACAGATACATCCACTTCACCTTTTGCCAAGTTGCCACTGTAACAAGCATCTATAATTATTATGGCCTTCTTTACTTGATAGTTGTCAAACTCGTTTAGAAGATTGTCAAACGGGTAGTATGATCGGGAGTCACTATCTCCAAATTGTAGATAATATCTGTTGTTCCTTTCTATTCCGTGACCCGAGTAGTAAAATATTAGCTGGTTGGCACGATCCCAATCTTGTAGGAATTCGTCAAGTTCATTTCCGAAGGTCTGCTTGTTTTGGCAATTCAGAATAAATTTTGACTCAGCTTGATGACATTGACCAATCTCATTGTCCAATAAAACCGAAAAAATGTTAACTACATCTCTTTCTCCGGCTCTTAAACGGTTTGCAAAGCCATTCACTGCAAATGTAACTCTTTGCGATAATTTAATTTCCATTGCTGAGCCTTGAGGATTGCAACGAGATTGGAATTTTAACGTCAGTTTTTTGCTCGATGGCAAGTCTGAGAATAGATTCAAATTCTTTCTTATCCATCCCTTCTTTCTTGTATGTAGTATTGCCTATTTTGAGGCTAATTGAATATTTAGGATACCTTGACCTCCAATAGTCCAGTACCGCTATTAGTGAGCTTATAGCAGTTAGTCCGAGAGTAACTATTCCAATCGCGAAAGTAAGATCACCTTTTGTACCATCCTTTACTTCCATACTTGTTTGAGCCACAATTGGAGTTTCGTCATTAATCGTTTCTGCAAGTGAAACTATGGCAATAGAATCTTCTGCAGTCAGAGTATCAATAAATTCGATTGTGACCATAGTTCATTTTCGGATTAATGCCCGGAAAAAATTCACTCTTCTACATCTACTATTTGTGCGGCTGATTAGCGGCGAGCGACAGCCTGATTCTAATCAGGTTGCCACAATTTCAAAAAACTAGTTCAAATAATCAAGGTTTGTTTTTCGAGATATTTGCGCCTTCCTTCAACAATATTAGATGATGCAAGTTTTTAAGGTGGCATTGTGGACCTTGACATGTGCGTTTGGAGTCGCTAGAATAAATGAGTCAAAGAGTCACTGAATCTCACCACAGTTAAGAGTAGAAAACCCAAAATTGAACGAAATCTGAACATCAAACGCAATTTGGGCGACAGAAGGCAGTGAGGTTGCTGGTTCAAGTCCGTTTACCCTAATCAAATAGAGGCACCTGAACCGATGAATCGAGAATTTGAAGAACTAACATTTCCGCTTACCATTCACTTTCTCGTTCCCCACGCCCTCAAAAACTCACTCTTCGTCACCTTCTCCGTTAGCTTGATATACTTCTTCATCGTGCGCATGTCCTTATGACCGGTGATCCGCATCAGCACTTCCGGCCGTACGCCTTTTTCCAGCGACAAAGTCACAAAGGTTCGACGCCCTGTGTGCGTCGTGATCAAATCGTATTTCGGTACAACTCTTTCGATCCGCGTAGGTCCGCGATGCTCAACCATCAGCGTCGGCTCGTCGATTCCAGCCAATTCACACAATTGCCGGATGAGTTTGTTGGCCTGCTTGTTGACGGGAGCTGCAAAACCATTTGCGGGGCAACGCTTCAGAATCTCACGCGCCTGCGGCATCAGCGGAAGTTTGAGATTGTCGCTGGTTTTGACGGTATTGACAATCAGCATGTCGTCTTTGAGATTGACGGGGCGTAGTTTGACGACATCACTATAACGCAGGCCAGTGTAGCACAACAGTAAGAAGATGTCGCGGATGCCGGAGAGTCGGTCATCTGTCGTAATCTCGGCTTCATGGATGAGTTCGAGTTCTTCCATTGTCAAAGCAACCTGGACAGAATCTTCCGACAGCCGTTTGAACTTCTTGAACTCCGGATTGACCTCAATTCCACGCCCGACGCACCAATTCAGAAAAGCCGTGATGGTTTTGATCTTGTTGCCGACTGTGTTGGTCTTGGCTCCGAGTCCGAGTCCGAAGGCGTAGGCAACGAACTTATCGTAGAAGGTGCTGTCCATTGTCTCCAGGGAAAGCGTGTGTTTGGTTGTTTCCTGGAACTTCTTCAAATAGTTGACCGTGGTGCGGTAGTTCTCGATCGTGTTTGGTCGGCGTTTGGATTTGGCACTTTGAATGAACTCTTCGAAGTAGTCGAAGAACGAGCCATTTTGTGTTTGATTCCGCTGCAGTTCTTCGCGGATGAGTTGCGTTGTTGGTGTCTGATGTCGTAGACGCATCTCGCGATAGATGCGGCGGACACGATCTTCGAGTTCATCGATCCGCAGATTGATTTCGGCGCTGCCTTTCATGGTCTTTTTGACGCGTTTGCGGTTTTGATCCCAATTGCGGGCCTGGATCTTTTCGCCGGTAGAAAGGCGCAGACGTTTGTTGTCGAAAGTGGCGTCGAGCATGATGTATTGCAGGTCGTCTTCGTAGACCTTGTTGTCAAGTCTGAATCGTACGTTCATGATATACGCTGGTGATAAGCGTTTTTGAGACTGCCGGGAAGGATGATGACAAGATAGTACAATTCTGAACACTGACAATATTACTGACAGAAATCGAGACACAACCAGGAGTTGTTAAGTTCAGATAAGAATGCGTGCTCCACTTGAGACTAGTATTATCAGTGCTTTGTAATCATTTGGGTTTAGGTGTGTTCGAGGGCATTCAATCCGGATAACTCCACGCAGGAGTGCGCCCAAAAATGTTCATCCCCCGCTCACAGCCCCAGATCGCTCGTTAACCAGCAGAACCTGCCCGTTCAAGAGGCGCCCTGCCGCTCGCACTCTACGCCGGGTAAAGTATTTTCATTCTGTCGCCGCCTGCTCATCGCGCCGGCCTGAAAACGCCTGCGCCAACACCTCAGCGCTTCTTGCGTCCCCGGGACTTGCTCCTGCCGCGCGAACCCGAACTCCGCTTGCCGCCGCCCGCTTGTGAGCGCCCGCCGCGCCGCCGCCCGCTGTGCCCGCCGGGAGTGCGTCCTTCGCGTTTTTCCACCTGCGCCAGCAGCTTGCGCGCTTCTTCCATGTCGACCTCGCTCTCCGCGTCGTCGGGAACGCCCTTGTACGTGAAGTCGATCTCGCGCTTTTCGACGTTGACGCGCGCTACCTGAATGCGCATGCGCGTGCCGATGCGGTAGATGCGCCCGCGGCGCTTGCCGATCAGTGAGAAGCGCCTCTCGTCAAAGAAGTAGAAGTCGTCGTCCAGATCGCGAACGCGAAGCAGCCCCTCGGCGTAGATGTCGTCGATCATCACGAACAGGCCGAAGTTCGTCACACCCGTGACCGTCCCGTCAAAGATTTCACCCAGCTTGCTCTGCGCGATCGCCACCTGCGTCAGTTTTATCGAAGCGCGTTCGGCTTCCACCGCCACCTGCTCGCGAGCGCTGCACTGATCCGAAATCAGGTCCGTCGCCTCGTATAGATTGCCCAAACGCTCCGTGTCGGGAATGCCGTGACTGTACTCTTTTAACAGTCGGTGAACGATCAGGTCGGGATAGCGACGAATCGGCGAGGTAAAGTGGGAGTAATTGGCAAAACCAAGACCGTAGTGACCAATGTTGTAGTCGGAGTACACCGCCTTGGCCATCGAGCGCAGCATGATCTGGTTGATCGCACTGTATTCGCGGCGGTCCTTGCACGAACGGATAATTTTGTTGATGTCGCGCGACGTTAACTTCTTGTCCGGCACCTCGACGCCCAGCGTGCGCACAAGCTCCATCGCGTCCGCCATTTTGGCTTTGTCCGGCTCGTCGTGGATGCGGTAGATAAACGGCAGCAGGCGTTTTTTCTTCGCCGGACCCGGCGAGATCTGTTTAACATGCGTCGCCACCGTCTGGTTGGCCATCAGCATGCATTCTTCCACGAGGGAAGTGGCGTCCGTGCGGCTCTTGAGTTTGGCGGAGACGGGTTGTTTGTTCTCGTCCAGGCTGAACTTGATTTCGCGCGTGTCGAAATCGATGCCGCCGCGCGCGTAGCGTTTCTTGCGCAGCGTCTCGGCCAGGCCGTGGAGGCGCATGATCAACTCGTCGTACTTGTGCGTCGCCTTGCCTTCGATAATTTCCTGTACTTCCTCGTACGTGAAGCGCTTTTTACTGCGTATCACCGTCTCGCGGATCTCATAGCTGCGCACTGCGCCGCGTGCCGAAATGTCCATGAAAACCGAATAGGCCAGGCGATTGCGGTTCGGCATCAGTGAACAGATGTTGTTCGACAAGGTCTCCGGCAGCATCGGAACCACGCCGTCCACCAGATAAACGCTGTTGCCGCGCTTGAGCGCTTCTTTGTCCAGCTGCGAGTTTTCCTTCACGTAGTGGCTCACGTCCGCGATGTGCACGCCCAGGCGCATCGTGCCGTCCTCCAGCGTTTCCAGCGAGAGCGCGTCGTCAAAGTCGCGCGCGTCCACCGGGTCAATCGTGATGATGTCCGCGTCGCGCATGTCCAGGCGGCGCTGGACCTCCGCCGGAGCGACGCGTTTGGCCACCTCCGCGGCTTCCGCCTCAATCTCCGGCTTGAAGTTCGGGTCCAGGTGGAATTCGCGCGCTATCGAAGCAAACTCCACGCCCGCGTGGCCGGCGCGTCCCAGCACTTCAACCACTTCCGCTTCCGGACTTTTGTAGGGATCGTCCCAGCGCAGCAGACGGCCCACGATCTTGTCGCCGTCGTTGGCGCCTTTTAAATGTTTGGGATGTATCAGGAAGTCGACGTGTACGTGTTCGTCGTCGGGAATCAAAAAGTTGAAATCGCCGTTGCAGTCCAGTTTGCCGACGTAGTTGGTGTGGCTGCGTTTGTTGACGCGGATAATCTCGCCGTTGGGTTTTTCATCGCGGTCGAAGGCCTGGAGTTTGACGCGCACTTCGTCGCCGTGCATCGCCGTCCACAGGTAGGGCCGTTTAACATGCACCTTGGGGAAGTTAACAGAATTGGTGTGGACGACGCCGCTGAAGCCGTGAATCTCAAGTCGTCCGTCAAAGGTGGTTTCAGTCTGGCCGGAGAGGCCGTAGCGACGGCGCGTGGAGCGGTATATCTCACCTTCTTCCACCATCGTGTTCAGCGTCTCGCGCAGTTGTTGGTACTCTTCGCTGTCGGAGGGCAGTTGCAGAAAGCGCGCGAGCTCGTTGAGCCGCATTGTTTCCGGAAAGCGTTGTTTTAATTGGGACAGAATGTCCTCGTGCATCTTGGCGCTCATAAGAAAGTCCTTTTAATGGGCGGGAAATGAAATCTGCGCAATGCAGGTGCATGCGCGGCTGTCGTGGTGTGGGAAGGCCGCCGAAGAGCAACGTTTGTGTCGATTGGAACAATCATCAGGAATAAACCACAACACTGTTGCTGCGTTCGGCCGCCAGATTCAGGACGCTTTCAGCTTCTTCCAGGAAGGCATCGAGATTTTCATGGCCCGCGTATTCCACCAGGCCCACACTGACTGTAACGGAGAATTGTTGATCGTCGTCTTCCAGGATTGTGCTGGCGATCTTGTTGCGGATGCGCTCGGCCCAGAGCTCCGTGCTGCGCGAGTCCGCGTCGATGCGGCCGATGCCGATCGTTGTGTCGTTGACGCGTCCGATCACGTCGTAGGGGCGAATCTCACGGCCCAACATCGCCAGCACGTGATTCATGCACGTTTCGGCAAAGGACGTGTTCATGCGCGTGGCAAAGGTTCTGTACTGATCCATCGACAGCAGGCAGAGCGTCAGATTCAGTTTTTGATCCCGCGTGCGCACAAACTCGGAGTACATGCGATTGCGGAAAGCCGTGAAGTTGGGAATGCCCGTCGATTCGTCTATCAGCGCGTTGCTCTGCAGTTGGTTGCTCACGTTCAGCTGCTCCAGCACCGAACCGGCATATTCCGCCAGCAGTTCGACAATCTGGACGTCGCCCATCGTCAACTCGTTGCTGCGCGGCGTTTCGATGAAAATCGCGCCGAAGCAGTTCGACAGCGATTTGATCGGTACAAAAGTGTAGGTCGCACTGTCCAGCGGCGCCTCGCGCTCGCTCACGCGCACGATGTTCGGCGCGATGTCCGCGTGCATGTGCGTTTCGCCCGCCAGTATCGCCTTGCCGATAAGCGAGTGCTGCAGGTCCACCGGTTCGCCCTGCAGGTTCAGGTGCGCGCCGTTGCGGCCGCGCAGCTCGGCGATTACCCAGGAGCGGCGCTCCTGCTCGTAGATGCAGACGCCCAGAATCGAGTGCGGAATAAGCGGCGCCAGTTTGTCCACCAGCGCAAAACAGATGTCGTGGCGCGTGTTGCGCGCGTCGTTGATCAGCTTGCGGAAACCGTCGATCGATTCCATCGTGCGCGCCGATTGCAGCAGGTCGTACTTTTCGCCGTAGCCCTGAATCAGCCCGCCGATCAGTTTGGTGAAGTGCCCCAGGAAACCCACCGTCTGCGTGTCGTAGGCGTCCTCCTCGGTCGTGTCCGCCGTCAGCACGCCCCAGACCATGCCGTTGTAGTAGACCGGCACACCCACGAAGGACCGCGTTCCGGCGGCGCTGCTGTAGTAGGGCAGCAGGTCCAGCTCGGCATTTGGATTGATTTCCGTCAGGATCTCCGGCGCGCCGTTGGCCGCTATCTGGCTGACCACGTCGCTGCCGAAGGCCAGCTTGCGTTTGTCGATCAGTGCGTCGGCCGCGTCGGAAATCTTCGTTTCGATCACAAATTCGGCTTTGTCGACGTTGACCCACAGGAACATCGTCGTGCGCGCGCTGATCACCGAACGGATCACCATCAGCACGCGTTTGATCAGGTAGTCAAATTCTTTGCGCGGTTCGTTGCGCAGGCTGTCCAGCTGTTCCTCAAAAATTTCTTCCAGCTGGATGTTGAGTTTTTTGCGTTTGTGGCCAATGCCGAACTGCTCGTGCAGCTCCGTTTCCTCGGTCGTCAGCGTGTCGATGGACGCCTGGCGCGCGGCGGCTTCGCGATGTGCCGGCGGCGCGTTTTTGGCGACGTTGCGAGTGTCGTTTTTGCCGCTCGTCGGCTCCTGCTTTTCGTCGCTTTGCGGGGCTGCCGCGACGCTTTTTTCGGCTTTGGCGGGCTCCGGCGCCGCCTGGGTGGCGGGCGTCGTGGTTTTCTCGGGGGCGGCTTGTTGTTCGGCCGCGGGCTGACCAGCGGAATCGCTTGCTCCGCGGCGCGCGGGTTCGGATTTTGGCGGCGTAGCTTTGGGAGCTTTTTTCGCTGGTTTCTTTGTTTTCTTGTTTTCCTTTGTGTCGGCAGCGGCGGGTTTGGCCTCGGTGCTGATGATTCGGAAACCTTCTACGCTGTCGTCCAGATCGGCGTCGTCTGCGCGGTATGCCGCACCGACGATAGACGCGGAGCGCTCCGCCGGTGGGGGAGCGGCTGTTTTGGCGCCCTGGATTTCGGCGCTGCGCTCGACCGACGCTGCCGTGGTCGGCTCGTTTTCCGCGTCGGCCGTTTGCTCGTCTTCTTCGCCCGCAACCTGTTTCGGCAGTTCGTCGCTGCCGAATGACGCGGCAAAGTCGTCAAAGATCAGGCGTTTGGTCGTCGGATCCTGTTTTACCGTCGTTTTAAACGACGTCGTGTCCGATACCGGTTTGGTGGCGCTCATGGAAATGTCCTTGGTCCGCTGCGAAAAGAGCAGGAACAGGGCCACGACGCCGAGAATGGACACGCAGGCGCCGATCAACTTGATGGCGGCCTGATCGAGGAACAGGGCAATGCCCAGGCCAAGTAGAATGGCCAGAACTGCCGGAAAATCCGTCACCGGATTAATGAGTCGCCAAAACTCGTGACTGCGGTTTGTCATGCGGGAGACTTTGAGAAAACACGCTGATTGTTAGCCGTGTGTTCGCGGGAGAGAACCGTGCTGATGACCATGATTCCGATGTGAGGCCGGCTGGTGCACCGGCGCACGACAACATCACCAAAGAGCGGGTCCCGGCTCTGCACCGCGAATCCACCTAACTCTTTTTCGATTGATGATAATGCCGCTGCCAGGTAAACGTTGCCGCCGTCGGACCATCCCCGTCACCGGGGTTTTCCGCGAATATGGCACAAAAAATACAAATTTCCGCCAACATGCTCAAATTGACGAGGCGGCGCTTCCCAGAAGATTACGAAGCGGTGATTCCCCAACGAACCGACTGCTGATCGGTTCCGCGAGGACAGTGGACGGCTGCGCGGTGAAATTCGTGTGCTGAACTGTCGGTTCGCCGCCGCGCAACTTCGGGCCGGCTCTGATGCGAGCCGCTCCGCGCACGGCGACGAGCAAAAAATCATGCTTTATCGGGCTGCCGTGGAATCCGCTCCGGAGACTGGCAAGCCAATCGATATCCACCCGGGCGGCAAAGCCCGGCGCGGGAACGGCTCCGGCGGTTTTACCACTGCCAGCGGCCCATGAGTTCGACTTTGTTGTCCGTGGTCAGATGTTCGGTGAAACTCCAGGGTTTGGAGTCGACCTCGACCGTGGCCTTCAGTTTGGTGTCGATCGATCCCAGCACGCCAAGGCGGTTGAAACGCACCACGTACTCGGCCTCGGCCTCACCCGAATCGACAAAACAGAAGTCGGGGTGGCCGTACATGTACAGTTTCTGGCTGGGTGTCAGTTGCAGCTTCGGCGATTTGCCGACGATCTCGTAGATGCCCTTGTCGAATTTGTCGATGTGCAGCGTCGCCGCGCCGCTGAAGTTGATGCCGTCGTAGCGCATCGTCACCGCGCGCTGCCAGGAGGAATCGGGGTAGATGAAGGTCTCCGGCAGCAGATTGCGCTGCACGTCCAGCAGCTGCGTGATGTTTTTCTGGTCCATGCGGTCCCACCACAGGAAGTAGTCGATGGCCGGGAGGACCGTGTCGCCGCCGTCGTTCAGGTAGTTGCGCAGGAAGTCCAGCTCCTCCGATTCGTAGCCGACGACCTCGCCGTAGGGCGAATAGGTCATGTACACCGGGCGGTTCATCAGCACCGTCGAGGCCAGCAGCTCGGGGTGATTGAGGTTGGCTTCGTCCTTCTGCGAGTCGTATTCGATGTATTCATTCTGAAAGTTGTCGAACTCAAAATACATGGAGTCGATGTTGATGTAGAAGGTTTTGCGGCCGTCTTCCGGACTGTCCGGCATGAACATCGTCAGGTAGTAGGTCATGCGGCGCGAGTACTTGAGTTTGGTTGAATCGGGGTCGTTGTATTCGCGCTGCACATTGGTCACCTCGGTGTATTTGTACACGTGGCGCACGCCGGGGTCGTGGCGCGACATCAGCGAGTATTTGACTTCGGGCGTTCCGCCGGAAGCGCCGGTGATGCGATCGGACTCTTCCTGTCCGGCCTGGGGCGTGCTCTGCGACATCAGTTGATGCGGCGTCAGGGAAATCAAAGTGAGGGCCAGGGCCGTCAGCAGGGGGCGCAGCAGGGCGCGGAGATTCTTGGGGTCGATCATACCGGATCCAGTTGTCATATGTTGTACTTTCACGTTCGCTCAGTTTCGACTCTTGCCGCGGCTGCGTGCCGCGTCAGGGCGCGCATGTTTTGTAGAGGCTCCAGGCGGCGAGCGTCATGCCGTCCCACAGCTCGCCGGAGCGAATGGCTTCGTCGATGCGGGCGCCGCTCCAATGCACGATGTCGAATTCCTCCGACTCGTCGTGTTCGCGTTCCTCGGCCTGCAGTTCGCGCGCCAGGAACACGGTGCATATTTCATTTGTGACGCCGTTGTAGGGATTGAACTCTCCCAGCGTCCGCAGGTCTCCGGCGCGCAGTCCGGCTTCTTCGGCCAGTTCTCTGGCGGCATTGAGCGGACGCGAGAGCTGCGGCTCGACTCCTCCGCCGGGGAACTCGACGCTGACGCGCTGGTTCAGGTAGCGGACCTGGCGCACGAGAACGAAGAGATCGTCCGCCAACTGCGGCACGACAAAGACGGAGCCTTTTGAGTGCACGTAGTGGTACTCGCCGACGTTGCCGTTGGGCATTCTGTATTTGTCACAGTAGTAATCCCAGTACGGGTTGGTCGAACGGACCTCGCGCGATAGCGTCTCCAGACGTTGAAACATGTTTGGCACCTGCCCGCAAATTGCGCCGGAATTGGCGCTGTGAACACCGCATAAAGTCAAAAGTTACGCGCCCGCCCGGGCCGTCGCACAGGACAGCCTGACGTTGCAGCGCCAAAAAATGTGTTTGCGTGCAAACAGAACGGGCTGCCTCCTTGCGGAAACAGCCCGTCGGTTATTCAGGCGTCAGGCGCGCACGGGGCGCGGCACTCAGCGCTCGTTGGCGACCAGTTCAGCTTCGCTGAAGTAGAAGCCGACTTCAATCTTGCCGTTTTCCTCGGAGTCCGAACCGTGCACGGCGTTTTCGCCGATGCTGGAAGCGTAGAGCTTGCGGATCGTACCTTCGGCGGCTTCGGCCGGGTTGGTCGAACCGATCAGCGTGCGGAAGTCTTCCACCGCGTTGTCTTTTTCCAGAGCGATCGGCACGATCGGGCCGCTGCTCATGAAGTCCGTCAGCTCGCCGAAGAAGGGGCGTTCGCTGTGCACGGCGTAGAAAGCTTCGGCCTGCTGCTTGGAAATGCGCATGAGTTTCATGCCGAGGATGCGGAAACCGGCGGCCGTGATTTTAGCCGTGATTTCACCGATGACGTTCTTGCGAACGGCGTCGGGTTTGATAATCGCCAAAGTACGCATGGTACAACCGTAAGAATGAATTGAATGATTTGTGATTGTCGTTTTGAGTTGCACCCGTGCGGGGGCGCAGTATCAGCCGCGCATCAGTTCGACGAACTGCCGTTGGAACGCGGCGTGCGTTTTGTCGTGCGTTTGGCCGGCGCTTTTTTGGCGGCGGCCTTTTTTGCGGGAGCTTTTCTGGCCGGCGCATTCTTCGCTGGGGCCTTTTTGGCTGCCGGACGGCTGTCCAGCAGTTGTTTCACCGTGATGCCGATCGAAGCGGGGGAGTCCACCACTGCGATGCCCGCGTCGCGCATCGTCGCCATTTTTTCCGTCGCGGTGCCTTTGCCGCCGGAAATGATGGCGCCGGCGTGACCCATACGGCGTCCCGGAGGCGCGGTCTGGCCGGCAATGAACCCGACGACCGGTTTTTTGACGTGCTCTTTGACGTAGGCGGCGGCTTCCTCTTCGGCCGAACCGCCGATCTCGCCGATCATGACGATGGCGTGGGTGTCGTCGTCCTCGTTAAACAACTTGATGGCGTCGATAAAACGGGTGCCGATAATCGGGTCGCCGCCGATGCCGATGCAGGTGGACTGGCCCAGGCCGGCATCGCTGAGTTGTTTAACAGCTTCGTAGGTAAGCGTGCCGCTGCGGGACACGAGGCCGACGTTGCCGGCATTGTGAATAAAGCCGGGCATGATGCCGATTTTGCATTCGCCGGGCGTGATGACGCCTGGGCAGTTGGGGCCCACCAGGCGCGCACCGCTGATGCGCAGCGCTTCGTACACGGGGATCATGTCGCGCACCGGAATGCCTTCCGTGATGCAGATGATCAGTTCGATACCCGCTTCAATAGCTTCCAGGATTGCATCCGCGGCAAAGGGCGGCGGCACAAAAATGACCGAGGCGTTCGCCTGCGTGGCTGCGACGGCATCGCGCGCCGTGTTAAACACGGGAACGGGGCGCGCGAACAGCGCTTCGCCTTTTCCGCTGTACTCCGTGCCGCCCTTGCCGGGCGTCACGCCGCCGACGACATTCGTGCCGTATTCCAGCATCTGCGACGTGTGAAATGTTCCCTCGCTGCCCGTGATGCCCTGCACCAGAAGGCGCGTATCCTTATTGACAAGCACACTCATAGGTCAACCATCATCCGAGTTTTTTGCGGCTAAAATGCCTGGTATATCTGTTGAGAATTACGGTCGTAAAGCTTGCAAAGCGACCCGTCGGAACTGGTCCTTCGGAGTCGCGTGGAAGGGCTTGTTCGGCGCCCCCCAAGCATGGAAGATTCGCAAGTTACGAATTATTCTGCTGTTGCCGAAACGCGGCGCTGATTCCGTCGCGCGTGGCAGGAGGGAGGCGCGGTCGGTGTCGCAGTTGTCCGGCGGTTTGCCCGTTCAGCGGCGCGGAGTGACCGTTCAACGCGATTTTCCGCGACGCTTGATTTTTCAGGCATTGAAAAGCGGGGTGGGAGGCGTAAGATGCATGTGACGCGCGCAGACCGGTTGCGCGCATGGGTGAGGAGGTCACGGGTTGATGGCATGCTGAACGAGTCCGCGTGAAAGCGGGTAAGGGAAGCTATATTGGTGGGTATCGTTTTGGAGGTGGTGTGTGCCGGGGTGGGTCCTGATCACGCACAGATGCGCCCAAAATTTTCAAACCTCCCGTTCATCACCTGAATCCGCCCGGTCAGCGCTCAAAACCGTCCGTTTAACCCGAATTCTCAACGGCCCGTACTCCGCTCCGCCGAATTTTTTTACCCGGCGTTCAACAGCGCCGCCTCCGCCGTGTCAATCGTCTGCGTAATCAGCGTCGAGATCGTCATCGGTCCCACGCCGCCCGGAACGGGCGTGTATGCGCTCGACTTCACCGCAGCATTTTCAAGGTCTATGTCGCCGACCGGACCCGGATTGTAGCCCGCGTCCACCAGAACCACGCCCGGCCTGACCCAGTCCGCCTGCACAAAACGCGGCCGTCCCACGGCGCCGACCACCAGGTCCGCCGTGCGCACTATGTCCGCCAGGTTGCGCGTGCGCGAATGGCAGGTCGTCACCGTCGCGTTGGCGTTTAACAGCATCAGCGACATCGGTTTGCCCAGAATCGGGCTGCGGCCGATCACCACCGCGTGTTTGCCTTCCAGCTCAATACCGTAGTGCCGCAGCAAGGTCATGATGCCCGCAGGTGTGGCGCTGCCGTGCGCCGGCTCCTTCATCGCCATGCGTCCGAAACCGTGCGTCGTTACGCCGTCCACGTCCTTGTCCAGGCGGATGCGATCAAAACATGCGCGCTCGTCGATCTGCGGCGGGACCGGATGCTGCAGCAGAATGCCGTGCACGTCCGCATCCGCATTCAGACCGTCAATCACCGCAAGCAGTTCTTCCGTCGTTGTCTCGCTCGGCAGTTCAATTTTGCGCGACTCCATGCCCACGCGCCGACAGGCATTGCCCTTCATGCGCACGTAGGTGGCTGAGGCCGGGTCGTCGCCCACCAGAATTGTCGCAAGAACCGGAACGCGGCCACTGCTTTCTATCAGGCGCGCCACGCGCTCGCGATTCTTCAGTTGTCGTTCTTTTGCCAGAGTTTTACCGTCGAGGAGAATCGGTTCGGGCATGCCGGAATATCCGCCTGTTTGTGGTTTGTTGCCTGCGCCGTCGCATCGAAAAATACGGCCGCAAAACATGCAATATACGCAGGGCCTCCGAGGCCGTAAAAAATCTCTGCCTTGCGCCGCATTTCAACTGAATAACTGTGGACGCCGACGGTGCTTTCAGCTCGGTGATTTGTACCGGTTTGGTGCCGGATAACTCTTTGCGCAGGCTGTCGGTACCCGGCGTTGCGAATCGACTCTTGAATTCCACGATACCAGCCCGACAGCCACGCAAACCCGTTAAGTGTCGCTGCTTGAACCGTCCGCCAGGATTCGGATCGCAACAGTCCGGATGCAATCTCCGACGGAGCTTTACAGCTGTATCAAATAACCCGCGACCAAAAGAATCCTTTTTTTGCCGATCTGCACCGTCGTTCGGGGCAGTCTGACTAAGCTCGCTGACAAAATTCTTCCCCTGAAATAACGTGAAGCCTTCCTTTGATCTTTTGTCGTCTGTCCGATAAAATCCCGGAGCGTGTTTGACTAATTGTATCCGTGGTGAGTCCGGTCATTCGGCGTGGTTTCTGCCTTTCTGTCGCTCTGATACTGTTGTTACCGCAACAAAGGGAGTTTTGCGCCTGCTCTGAAAACTGAGTTTGTTGTCGTCAGGTGCGATGCTCCATGCGCACTTCCGCCTCAGAAAATTATTGGCTTGTGTGCTGAAGTAGTGTAGATTGCAAGGGTTCTTCGGGAGAAGATTGCGGTTTTATCTTACACTTTGGAGTATATGGCTGATGATTGCCTCCGTTCTCAAGCTGCGCACGTTTTTGCTGATTGCCTGTTGTGGCCTCCTTTTCATTGCCTGCGATGACGACGACGCCGGCACCGGGCCTTCAGGCAGTGATATGCCCGATCTGGGCGGCAATTCGCCTTTGTCCGGACTTGACCAGAATTGGTACTACGTCTGTTGGTCACTGGATGCGCGTTCGGTCATCGGTCTGCCGCCGGACAATCTGTTTACCGCCAAAGTCCGCAACGTTCTTGGCATCACGCGCAATGTGGGCGCGGAAGCGGACGGCCTGCAAATCAACGGTCTCGACTTGAGCGTCGTCCCCTCCGGCAGCACCGAATTCACCAGTTTCGGCACCCCGATTTGGAGTGAGGGCCTGGAAGAATTTGAGGCTATGGCTGTCGGACCGAATAAGTCACACACCTTTTCCAGCGACGGCACGGGCGACTTCCCGGAATTCTCCGTGGATGTACCCACCTTTGAAGAATTTGCCGTCCTCGAGCCGGTTGTCAGTTCCAAAGTCTCCGTCAACCAGCCGCTTACCATTCGCTGGGAAGGCTCGATAAATGGCGATAACGAGTACTACATCGTGCGCGCCTATGATCAACTTGGAACGGACCACTACTACCTCGTTACGGACGATGTCCAGAGTTTTACCATCAGCGCTTCGGATATGTCCAAGTTTCACCGTGGTGTGGCGTTGCAGGCCCAGGTGAACAAATACCGTTTTGTCGAACGGGTGTTTGAGGGCAAAACCTATTACTTCGGCGTGACTTCAACCAGTCAGAACGCCGTTGAATTATTCTGACGATGCAGTTTGTGAATTGGAGGGCTGTGTGCGTGTTTAACCCTCTTCGACGGGACTCGCGCACAGCTCTTTTCAATGTGCTCCTCGATTCGGGCAGTTTTTGATCCGATAAGTTAAATGTTAATAAAACACATGGTGCGGCTATGAATGTATTACGCGACTGGCAGCTTGGTCTCCTGCGTGCGTTCTTGATTTTTCTGGCAGTGGGTTTTGTCGCTGCGTGCGACGATAATGACTCGCCGACCGGCTCCGGCGATACAGACGATACAGACGATACCGACAATCAGCCCGGCGTACTTGCCAACAGCAACGATGTGGCCGGTTATCCTTCAATCCTGACCGATGATGTCGAGGGGATTTATATCAGCTCCGAACTGCTGACGACCTTTGGTCTGGGTGGCGATCCGACTTTTCCCGCCCGTACCGGGGCGGCCTTTCTGCGCGGCGCGGGGCGCGATCTTTCGTCCACGCTGATTAACGGATTTGAGCTCACGACCGGCTCGGTGCAGGGCTGGACGGTTGGCCTGGTCGAAGCGTCAATTCACCCGCAATCCGGGCGGTTTAAAAACGACGGCGTTCTCATGCACAATTTTTTCAGCGATGGTCGTGACGATGCTCCGATTTTTTTCGAGGAAGTTCGCAGCATCGAACCAATCGAGTTGACTCATCCTGCCAGGGATCAGAAAATTGACAAAAACAGCAATCTGACTGTGCGTTGGTCCGACCCCGATCCAAGCGGTGAATACTACTATGGCCTCAATGTCTACGTGACCGCCGGCGGCGCGGGCTACAACGTTTTTCTGGATAAGTCGCAACTGTCGCACACGGTGCCGAAGCGCTACTTCCAGACCGTGTTAAACAACGAAAGCGGCATTCGAATTCAGATCTCCAAATTGCGCTACGTCAAGCGTGCACGCGGCGGCAGGAATCACATATTTGCCGTTAATTACGGCATTGAGCCCGTGTTTGAATACGAGGACTGATCGCAACTCAAGTGTTTGCGGTTGATAACACGATGGCAAACAAAAGCGGCTGTTTAAGTCGGCTGTGGTTAAAGATGTGGAAGTGGAACACAAAGCCGGACGGGGAATGTCATCCTCTCCGGCTTTTTCGCTTGCCGCTTTGAGTGCGGAGTGGGGAGCTTAATTTTGTGCCGTATCCGGTTTGCGGCGCTCACTGATTTCCTTGTTAACCTCCGCGTCGGAAGCGTCGGGCGTCAGTGTGTTTAAGTCTTTTTCGTCGGACGGCGTCGTGCGGCGGTCCACCATCCCGTCGGCGGGCCTGGGAGGCTGAATGCCGTTCAGCGATTTGCCGGAAGTGTTTAAGTCGTCGGCCGTTGTGCTGCTGTCGGCCGTTGTGCTGCTGTCGGCCGTTGTGCTGTTGTCGGCCTCCGTCTGGTCAGTTGTCGGTAGCGCGTCGGAATCCGGTGTGTCGACCGCGTTTGCGGCGCTGCCGGTTTCAGTGCCAGCGGCGCCGGCCTGTTCAACTGCGGCCGGCGCGTCTTCTTTCCCGGCGCGGGCGCGTGACTTTTTGGGGTCCACGACTGCGTCGACTTCGGCGGAGATGCTGTGCACGTTGCGTTCGAATTCGGACTGGGCATTGCGCAGGTACGAAACCGCCTTGCCGATACTGCGCGCCATTTCGGGTATCTTTTTGGGCCCGAACAGCACCACGATCGCCAGGATGATCAGCAAAAATTCGCCGCCGCCGACATCAAACACGACACTACCTCCGTCAGAATGGAATTACTCGCAGGCTTGCGCCGCGTTCGTCAACTGGAAAGTTCGTTCTTGCCGTCTTTTTTGCTGTCGCTTTCGTCGATGTCTGCCGCCGCCTTTTTGAATTCCTTGATGCCGGAGCCGATGCCTTTCATAAGGTCGGGGATTTTCTTGGCGCCGAACAACACCATGATGATCAGAAGTACGATCAGCAATTCAGACATCCCGACACCGGGAATAAATGCCAACATGTTACTGTTCCTCTTGATTGAACAATTGCAGCGCTCTAATCGCGCTCGTCAGAAATGATCGGCACAGGGCGCAGGTTACAGACCGCGTCATTACCGCTTCGCAATCCGTTAGCCGGGCTCACATGTCAAAGGGGCCGGGGCCCGACCCTTCCTCCATGTCTTCCAGATCGTCATCGACGTCCGTGCGCTTTAAACGTTGCACGAGGGCGCGCAACAATCCAAAAGTAATGTACACCAGCATCAGCGGGAAGAGATACTGTCCCTTGCTGATTATCACAGCGATGAAGCCGAGAGCAAATCCGGCGAACACTAAAGGGCGTTCGCGTACCGCGCGCCGCGAGAGCCGCGGCAGGTTGTCAAACTTGATTTTGCTGACCATCAACATCGCCGTGCCGATCGACACAATGACGATGGACGGCGTCTGCCACGCGACCGGATAAAAGTCCGCCGTGTGGAAAAAGATCACGTAGGAAAAGATTGTGATCGCACCCGAAGGAATCGGCATGCCCACGAAGTAGCGCTTGTCCTGAAAACCCGAAACGAGCACGTTGAAGCGCGCCAGTCGGTAGGTGCCGGCCAGCGCCGGCAGCGCCGCCAGGATCAGTCCCGGCGATCCCATGCCGAAAAAGTGCGCCTTGTAGAGCAGGAAAGCCGGCGCCAGACCAAAAGACACCGCGTCGCAAAGCGAGTCCAGTTCGACGCCCAGCTCGCTCGTGGCATTCGTCAGGCGGGCCACTGCGCCGTCGAGCGCATCGAAGATGCTCGCCAGAATCATGAACCACATGGCGCCGTAGAAATCGTCCTGGGCAATGCGCGTAATCGCAATGAACCCGCCGAAGAGGTTCATCAGTGTAAAAAGGTTCGGAATAATCGAACGGGTTACGCGCAGCTTGGCCATAGAGTGGGAGGCGTCGGAGCCTGAAACAGAGTTTCGCCGCGCGGAAATCCCGGTCCGTGGCGGCAAAGCGTCAAGTTACGAATTTTGGACGTTCTTACCCGGCAGACGTCCCAGAATCGTTTGTCCCGCTTTGACGCGTCCGCCCTCGCTGACGAGAATCTCGCTGCCCTCCGGCACGATCACATCCATGCGCGAGCCGAATTTCATCATGCCGAAACGCGCGCCGATCCGGACTTCGTCGCCCGCCTTCAGGTCGCTGACGATGCGCCGCGCCAGGAAGCCGGTGATTTGTTTGAACAGAATGCGGCCGTAGCGATTCTCCAGCCCGATAATCGTCTGCTCATTCTGCTCGGAGGCGTGGTCCTTGTAGGCCGCCATAAAACGGCCGGGCCGGTAGTCCGCAAACATGATGCGTCCGGCGGCGGGCGTGCGGTTGACGTGCACGTCGACGGGACTTAAAAAAATGCTGATTCTGACGGCCGGCCCGCCGACGGCGCGTTCCTCGCGCTCGGGTACGATCTGCACCACTTCGCCGTCGGCCGGGGACAGCAGGACGCGTTCGTCGGATTGCGCCTCCGCGGGAATTGCACGCTCGGGATCGCGAAAGAACCAGATCGTGAATACGCTGAGCGGAAAACCCGTCAACAAACAAAAAAAAGTCAGAATTGCGGAGTCGAGCCAGAAACCAAGAACAATCAGTGCGATGCCTGCTCCGAGCATCGGAAAGAAGTTGTCGTAACCGTAGCTGCTGATCATTTGCCTGCGGAATTCCCCTGAAAATGCCGTGTTCGCGCCTTGGCGTATGTGCCGGAGATTTGTTATTTTCACCGGTTTGCAAAGCTAATCTACGCAAATTACGACTCTGAACCATTTAACCGTACACGGCAGGTCCATGAAGTTTACCGTCGCGCTACCGGATTTTCAGAAGTTGGTGCAACAAGTGTTTCAGGCGGTTCCGCCGCGTTCCACGTTGCCCGTGCTCGAGAACATCCACTTTGAACTGAATGAGAACAGCCTGGAGGCGGTTGCGACCGACCAGGAACTGACCATCATCTCCAGCATCAACGTCGAGGGCGACGGCAATGGACGCGTGCTGGCGCCTGCGCGCAAACTGAACGACATCGTCAAAGCGCTCGGCAATTCCGGTTCGCTGACGGTGGATGTCGATCCCTCGATGTTTAAGCTGACGCTTAAAACCGACCGCGGCGAATACGTTATGTTCGGCCTCGATCCGAACGAATTTCCGCCGCGTCCGGACGTCAGCGGCGGGGTGGAGGCGAGTTTTGCGCGTTCCACGATCCAGCGCATCGCCCAGAAAACGACCTTTGCGGTGTCGAAAGACGAATACCGACCGGCGCTGACCGGCATCCTGTTCAAGTTCAACGTTGACTCCTTTAATGCCGTCGGCACCGATTCCATTCGCCTGGCCTGCCTGACGCTGGAAGGTACCGAGGAGTATCCTCTGCCCGGCAAAGAGTTCGAAGCCATCATCCCGGCGCGCACCGTCGAGCTGATGAAACGCGCGGAGAGCGACACAACGCTGCGCCTGACGGCGACGCACGCCTGTTTTGAAATGAACAACACGACGGTGATCACCAGGATCATCGATGAAAAGTTTCCTCCCTACGAAGCTATTATTCCTTCCGACAACGACAAGCTGATCAAATTCCTGCCGTCCGAGGCGCTGGGATCGATCAAACGCGTCTCCCTCTTCAGCAGCGCGATTTCGCGCCAGGTGCAGTTCAAGATCAGCGGAGATACGTGGACGATTATCGGCAGCGACCACGAGTCGGGCAACCAGGCGACCGAGACCATTCCCTGCGAATACGACGGCGACGACCTGGACATCTCCTTCAACTTCCGCTTCCTGCAGGAAGTGCTCGATCACGTTGCCAACGGCAGCGATGAGCGCGCCGTTCTGGCCGTCTCGACGCCGAGCAAAGCGGTGCTCATCAAACCGCTGGTTAAAGACGGCGGCGACGGTGAAGAGGAAGTCGAGAGCAAGGAATTGCTGATGCTCGTGATGCCCTCGCGTCCGGTCAACACCTGAGACCGGCCGCCGCCGACGGAATAGTGAATGCACGTCGAAACTCTGTCGCTGATTAATCTGCGCAACCACGCCGATTCGCGCTTGCGATTCGCCGCGGGCGTCAACGTCCTCTACGGGGCCAACGGCCAGGGCAAAACCAGTGTGCTGGAGGCCCTGGCGCTCTGCGCCCTGAGCCGCAGCTTTGTGCAGTGCCCCGATGCCGCCCTGCTGCGCCGCGGCGCCGATGAAATGTCGGTCGCCGCCGAGGCGATCAGCGATCTCAACGCCCCCTGGCGCGTGCAGATCCACTATCGGCCCGGGCGGCGCAAGAAAATATCCTCCAGTACCGGCAAGAATCAGTCCCCTCGCGATATCATCGGGGAGATGCCCCTCGTGGTGCTCTCGCCGGATTTTCGCGGCGTGACCAACGGACCGCCAGCCGAGCGCCGCGCTCTGCTGGACACCGTTCTCGCTCAAAGTTCAAAGCGTTACGCGGCCGAAGCCATCAGCCTCAAACACATCCTGAAGCAGCGCAACGCTCTGCTGCACCAGGGCAAGGCGCAGGGAAGGCTGGACCGCATGTTGCTGGAACCCTGGACCGACGCTTTGATTGCCACCGGGGCCGAAATTGTTGTTCGCCGCGCCAAATTTGTCGCCCGCTTCGGCGACTATGCAAGGCGGGCCTATTCCAAAATTGCCGGCGGGGCGGAGGACGTGGAAGTGCGCTACAGGCCGCATTCCGTGCCGTCCGAGACCTTTGACGGCGACGGACGCCTGGAGCTGACCGATGTGATGGCGGCCTATCGCGAGGCGCTGCGGCGCCGGGCGGAGGAAGAGGCGCGCCGCGGCGTGACCCTGGTCGGGCCGCAGAAAGACGAAGTGGATTTGTTTGTGGCCGGCGGATCGGCGCGCGAAGGCGCGTCACAGGGCCAGCACAAATCATTGCTGATCGGTATCAAACTGGCGGAATTCGACTTTTTGCGCGATGTGCGCGGCGAGACGCCGCTCCTGCTGCTGGACGACGTGTTCAGCGAGCTGGACCGGCAGCGCGCGGCGCGCGTGCTGGACGCCGTGCGCTCCGATGCACAGACATTTATTACAACCACGGAGGCCGGCCTGTTTGACGCCCATTTTGCCGGCGCCGGGCCGCATGCCCTCTTTGCCGTCCGCGGCGGAAAGGTGGAACAGGAAAAGTGAGGAATCGATGACCAACGACGGTGAAGCACAATCACTCGGTGTGTTGCTGCGCGCGCTGATGCGCGAGCGCGGTCTTGAAGGCCGCCTGACCGCCGCCGCCATGCCCGAAATCTGGGCTGAACTGGTCGGCCCGGCGGCTGCGCGCGTCTGCCGTGTGCTCTCCTGCACGCACGGAATGCTGCGCGTCGAGGTGCGCGCAGCCGTCTGGCGCGCCGAGTTGCAACTGCGGCGCGAAGAACTGCGCCAGAAGCTCAACGAGCGCCTCGGCCGTGAATTTATCCGTGAAATAGTCTTTAAATAGAAAAAGTGGTATTTTTCCGGTTTGTGTTTAACAGCAGCGCTTTTACCAGCCTGAATCTCGATATCCCGTATGAGCGAAATCAACGACAACGATCAAGCCGTCCCGCAGTCCCAGAGTTACGACGAAAGCAGTATCAAGGTACTGGAAGGACTCGAGGCCGTGCGCAAGCGCCCCGCCATGTACATCGGCGATACGGGCGTTCGCGGTCTGCATCACCTCATCTATGAAACGGTCGACAACTCGATCGATGAGGCCTTGGCCGGATTTGCCGACAGGATCATCGTAACGCTGCATTCCGACGGCAGCGTTTCCGTGCGCGACAACGGCCGCGGGATTCCCACCGGGCCGCACCCGGTCAAGGGAATTTCCACACTTGAAGTTGTCATGTGCACGCTGCACGCCGGCGGTAAATTCGACAAAAATACCTACAAGGTCTCCGGCGGTCTGCACGGCGTCGGCGTGTCCTGCGTGAACGCCCTTTCGACTGAAATGACCGTTGAAGTGTTCCGCGAGGGCAAACACTTCCGCCAGACCTATTCCGAGGGCAAGCCGCTTTCCGACGTCGAGGTGATCGGCACCGCGGACGAGACGGGCAACCTCTCGCGTTTCCTGCCGGACCCGACGATCTTTACAACCGTTGAATTTGTATTCGACAGGGTTGCCGACCGCCTGCGCGAACTGGCATTCCTGAACCCGCAGATCACGATTGAACTGAATGATGAGCGCGAAGACAGCCAGGAGATTTTCCACACGCCGGGCGGTCTGGCCGACTTCGTGGAGTACCTGGACGACGGACGTCAGGGGCTGGTGGAGCCGATTCTGGTCTCCGACATCTTTGAAGGCGAGGACAGCGCCACGGTGGTCGACGTCTGTTTCACCTACAACAGCGGCTACGCCGAGAATGTGCTGTCCTATGTGAACAACATCAACACGGTGGAAGGCGGCACGCACGTTTCCGGTTTCCGCGCGGCCTTGACGCGGACGCTCAACCTCTACGCAAATTCCAACAACCTGATCAAATCAGACAAAATTTCCCTGAGCGGCGATGATTTCCGCGAAGGTCTGACGGCCGTCATTTCGGTGAAAATTGCCGAGCCGCAGTTTGAGGGACAAACAAAAACAAAACTCGGCAACGGCGAAGTGGACGGGATAGTCCGCAAGATTGTGGCCGACCATCTGGACGCCTTCCTGGATTCGAATCCCGGCACGGCGCGCAAGATCGTACAGAAAGCCTTGCTGGCCGCCGAAGCGCGCATGGCCGCGCGCAAATCGCGCGAAATGGTCCGGCGCAAAAACGCTCTCGATTCGGCTGCCCTGCCCGGCAAGTTGGCCGACTGCGCCAGCCGCAATCCCGAGGTCTGCGAAGTCTACCTGGTTGAGGGCGATTCGGCCGGCGGTTCCGCCAAACAGGGTCGCAACCGCGAGTTCCAGGCCATCCTGCCGCTCAAGGGTAAAATCCTGAATGTCCAGAAAGCGCGTCTGACGAGAATCCTCGAAAACGACGAGATACGGGCAATTTTCACGGCGCTTGGCACCGGCTTCGGCGAGGAGTTCAACCTCGAAAAACTGCGCTACGGCAAAATCATCCTGATGGCCGATGCCGACGTCGACGGTTCCCACATCCGCACGCTGCTGCTGACCCTGTTCTTCAATTACATGCGCGATCTCATCGAAGACGGCCGCGTCTATATTGCCCAGCCGCCGCTCTACAAACTCAAAAAAGGCAAACGCGAACTCTACGCCTTCAACGACAGGGAGCGCGATGAGGTGCTGGCCGAGCTGCGCGGCGATCGCAACGGCGCGGCTGCGGAACCTGACGACGTCGACGAGGCCGAAGAGGGTCCCGCACCCGCAGAAGAAATTCAGATGACGAAACGCCGCGACGGCATCGTAATCTCGCGCTTTAAAGGTCTCGGTGAGATGAACCCCGAGCAGCTGTGGGAAACGACGATGAATCCCGAAACGCGCACGCTGCTACAGGTGACGATTGAAAATGCCGCCGCGGCCACGCGCGTTTTTGAGACTCTGATGGGCGACCAGGTCGAGCCGCGCCGCGAATTCATCGAACGCAATGCGCAGTACGTCAAGAATCTCGACATTTAAGAGCCGGTTCGCAGATCTGGTGCGAAAGCGCTGGGTGCAGATTGGACTGCCGCTTCTGTTTGTCTTCGTGTGCCTGATGGTCTGGTTCCTGGTTTATCGATTTGTCGTCTCGCCGCCCGTGAACGCACACATCGAACAAACGGACGACCTCGTGCGCGAAGGAGATCAGATCCAGCTCAGCGTGCTCAATGGCTGCGGGGCGGAGGGCGGCGCTTCCATCGTGATGGATTACCTGCGTGCGCGCGGATTCGACGTAGTGGAAATTGCCAATTATCAAAGCTTTGATGTAGAGCGTTCCTTTGTCATAGATCGCGTCGGCGACACCCTTTCCGCTCGCAAGGTGGCTTACGCGATCGGCATTGCCGACAGCCTGCACCGCACCGACATCGATTCTTCCCTGTACCTGCGATGCAGCGTCGTCCTTGGACGTGATTACCAACAACTAAAGGCATTTCGGGACCGTTAGGCGCCCGCTCTGTACAACGATCGGATAGTGAATGCAAGAAGAACTGCAAGGATTGGATTTGGCGCTCGAATGCGCCCGTATCGCTCAGGACCAACTCGCCGACGATATCCTGATTCTGGATCTGACAGACATTGATTCCGCTTCCTTCGACTATTTTGTTCTGTGCTCCGGCAACTCGGGCGTGCACGTGCGCGCCATTGTCGACGCACTCCGCCGCCGCATCAAGGTGAACGTGGACCGTCTGCCCGTCGCCGAGGGCGCCGAAGCCGGCGTCTGGGTCATTCTCGACTTCTTTGATGTGGTCGTGCACGTAATGCAGGAAGAAACGCGGAAGTTTTACGGTCTGGAGCGCCTGTGGGGAGATGCCCGCGCCCTGCGCATTGATGACGAGGGGCAATTGGTAGCCTGACAGGCCGGAAGGGCTTGTCGGCGCACAACTATTGCCATAAATTGATCGGCATGCCGGCAATCCGCATGCTCGTGAATAACGGCTTAATCGCTAACCAGAAATCAAACAATCTCTGATAATTTTCAGGAGGATCGATGTTAACACTTACACGCAGTCAGGGCCTGGCTTTCTTTGCCGCGTTGCTGCTCGCCTTTGGCGGAATTACCGCCTGCGGCGGCGGCGGTCACGAAGAAGTCGTGACGGACGCCGGCAACCACGACGACGGAATGCTTGACGAAAGCAGTATTCCGGCTGAACTGGGCGGCAACGGATTTGAAGAAATTGCCGACTCGCTCGGTTTTGCCACAGGCGGTTACTCCGCCGAGCAGCTGGCACTCCTGACCGGCGCCAATGCCAAAAAAGGCGGTAAACTCCACAAGACCATCACGCGCTTTGTCCTGACCTTCCGGCCCTTTTTCTGCGGTCCCAATGCCAACTACAGCGAAAACAAAATGTTTTCGGACTTCTGCTACGAGGGCCTCGTTAACATCAATGCCATTGACCTGAATCTGACTCCCTGGCTGGCGTCGCACTGGAAAATCCACGACGACTCGCTTACCTACGACTTCCGCATCAACCCCAAAGCGAAATTTTCCAACGGCACGCCCGTGCGCGCGCGCGACATCGTCGCGACCTGGCAACTGCTCGTCGAAGACGACCTGCAGTCGCCCAGCATGAAAGTTTCCTACAGCAAATTTGAAGAGCCCGAAATCCTCAGTCCGCTGATGGTCCGGGTCAAAAGCAAAGAAAACAACTGGCGCGCCATCCTGACGCTCGGCGGCATGGCCATTATGTCCGCCGATGAGATTGGCGACCTGACGGCCACTGAGTTTGTCGATGGATTCAACAACGCGCCGCCGATTGGTTCCGGGCCCTACATCGTCAAGCCGGAGAACATCGTAAACCAGCGTTCCTATGCGCTGACGCGCCGTGAGGACTACTGGAACTGGAGCGATCCCTACTACAGCAAAACGCACAACTTTGACCGCATTGAACTCGAGGTAGTGCGCGACAATCCGACGCTGGAATTTCAGAAGTTCATCAAAGGTGAGCAGGACTATTTCTACTTCACCAGCGGCACGATTGAAGACTGGGTAAACACGGACGAAGAGTCGTACAAAATGGGCTGGTTCAAGAAAATGCGCGTCGAAACGAGTGGCCCCTCCGGCATGTGGGGATATGTGCTCAACCTGCGCAAACCGCCCTTTGACGACATCAATATGCGTAAGGCATTTTCCTACCTGAATCCGCGCGAACGCTATATCAAAGCCGCACTCTACAACGAGTACGAGGCGGAGGATTCCTACTACGATCAATCGCCCTATGCCAATCCCGACAACCCATTAGTGCGCTACGACCCGTCCAAGGCGGCCGAGTTCCTGAAAGCCTCAGGCTGGACCGAGCGCAATGGCGACGGCTTTTTGACGCGCGACGGACAGGTCCTGGAGGTTGATCTGAACATCGTTAAACCTGTCGAAAAATTCGTAACGCCTTACCAGGAGGCCCTGCGCGCCGCCGGGATCAAGCTGAATGTGAACTATATCGACGGCAACACCAACTCCAAAAACGCGCAGGAACGCATCTTTACCATGTACTGGGCCGTCATGGGGTCGACGGTGTTCCCGCATCCGCGTACATCGTTCCACGGTGAGCTGGCCGAGAAGAACAACAACAACAATTGGTGGGGATATTCTAACCCGACCGTTGACAGCCTGATTGAAGTCTATGATAAAATGTACGAACCTGCCACGCGCATCAAACTCGTGCAACAGATCGACAAACTGCTGATGGAAGACTATCTTACCGTCATGCTGTACAACACAAAAGGTATCAAGATCGGCTACTGGGACAAGTTCGGATTCCCGCCGCACCGCTACTCGCGCTTTTGCCAGGCAGGTGACAACCTGGACGAGGCGATTCGCTTCTGGTGGTACGACGCCGACCGCGCCAAAAAACTTGAAGAAGCCATGGCTGCCGGCACGCCGCTCGATCCGCCGTCACAGCCCTACACCGTGTATGACTTCTGGCGCAACCAATACAAAGATCCTTCGTGACATATCCAATCCGCCGCGCCGACATCAACTGTCGGCGCGGCGCTGATAGTTAAACCTTTTCAACCTATCACAACGGTAGCAGAGAAATGACATCTCGTTCCTCCACTTTGCAGATTCTGCTTCTTGCGCTGGTTTTCAGTCTTGCGGCCTGCGGCGAAAAAACAGCAAATGACGGTCACGACAATGAAGACGCAATGCTGGACGACTCCGGACTGACCGGCGACATAGGCGGTCTCACCGCCGAGCAGGGCGGTCAGGGTTTTGAAGCCATTGCCGCCGACATGGGATTTGAAACAGTCGAACCCACCCCCGAAGTCCTTAAGTATCTCGGCAGCCCCCAGGCCGAAACCGGAGGTCAGTTCCGCTACATTATTACGCGCTTTCCGCTGACGTTCAGGCCGCTCGGCTACGGCGAAAACGCGCAGTACACGGAAAACAAATTTGTGTCCGAACTGTGCTACGAACCGCTCCTGCGCATCAATCACGTGACGCTGGAGTTTCTGCCGGCTCTGGCCACGCACTGGAAAATTTCCGAAGACAAGCTGACGTATACCTTCCGGCTGGACCCGCGCGCGCGCTTCTGGGATGGTCGCCCCGTGACCGCCGAGGATGTGATCGCCACCTGGGAATTGCTGGTGGATGAAGATATTAAACAGCCTGCCATTCGACTGGTGATGAACGAATTTGAGCGTCCCGTCGCAGAGAGCCCGCTCCTCGTGACGGTTAAAGCCAAAGAGCCCAAATGGGCGAACTTCATCAATTTTGCGAACAGCATGCCGATCGTATCGGCCGCCGCGATTGCGCCGCTCACCGGTTCCGAATTCCTCGACAAGTTTAACTACGAACTGATCCCCGGAACGGGCGAGTACGTCATCAATCCCGAAGATATTAACAAGGGAACGAGCTATATCTTTACCCGGCGCGACGACTACTGGGCCAAAGACGATCCCTTCCGCCGTTACCAGGGTAACTTTGATCGCATTCGCCTTGACGTTGTGGTCGACAATGAGGGGCTGGAATACGAGCGCTTCAAGAAGGATGAACAGGACCTGTTCTACTTCACCAGCAGCTCGATGGAAAACTGGATGAACGACAACAACTACGACGCAATGGCCAATGCCTGGGTCGTCAAAAAGCGCGTTCACACGGACGGTCCCGGCGGTTCCTGGGGTATTTCCTTTAACATGCGCAAGCCGCCTTTTGACGACATCCGCATGCGCCAGGTCTTTACCTACATGCTGAACCGTCAGGAGTTTATTAACAAACGCCTGTACGACGAGTACGTGCCGCTCGACTCCTATTTCGAGGGGTCGATCTACAAAAATCCCGACAATCCGGTCATTCGATTTGATCCCGACAAAGTAACCGCCCTGCTGCGCGAAATGGGTTATGCCAAACGCAACCAGGAAGGCTACGTGGTTAACAGCAAAGGACAGACGATCGAGCTCACGCTTAACATTGTTAAAGCGGCTGAGATGTTCGTGGTGCCTTTTCAGGAAGACTTGCGCACCGTCGGCATCAAGTTGAACATTGAATACGGCGACCAGAACGCCCAGTTCAAGAACGCAATGGAGCGCAACTTCAGCATGTTCTGGAATAATCTTTCGGGTGTTGTGTTCCCCGATCCACGCACGAGCCTGCTGTCCGAATTGGCCGACGCCAACAACAACTGGAACGTGGAAGGTGTCAGCGACCCGCGTATCGATGAACTGATTGCCGAGTACGACACGACCTTTGCAATACAGCGCCGCATTGAGATTATTCGCGAGCTGGACAAGATGCAGATGGAGATGTACAAGAAGATCCTTTTGTACAAACCCAAAGGCATCAAGGTAGCGCACTGGGATCGCTTCGGAATGCCCGCTTATGTGTATGAGCGCATCACGCAGCCGGGCGATCACTACGTTGCGATTTTCCTCTATTGGTGGCTCGACAAGGATAAAGATCGCCGTTTGTCCGCCGCCAGAGCCGAAGGCAAAGCGCTCGGCTCGTATCAGGGTGTTGAAGACATTAATTACTGGGCCGACTTCGGTGACGTCAGTACCCAATAGGGCCTTCGGCAGGAGCGGTTCCCGTCGACTGCGCGTTTGTTCGGCGCAGCAAGGGAAGCGCGGGCGTATTATTTTTGCAATTTCCAGCCTAATATCTAACTTGCGCCCGCCGCAACGAGCGTGCGGGGCTTGTTTTGAACTTACGTAACCGATTATGACCGAATATTTTATTCGACGGCTCCTGCTGGCCGTTCCCACTTTCTTTATCAGCACGTTAATTGTGTTCGGCATTGTGCAGGGAGCGCCGGGCGGACCGTTGGAGCAACAGCTTCAACAGTTGAAAAATCAGACTGCTGAACAGGGTGGCGGCAACAGTATTGGTCAGACCGAGATCCCGCCAAGCGAGGTCGCCAAACTCGAGCGATACTACCACTTCCACGAACCCTTCTTTGTTCGCTACCTCATCTGGCTGGGGCTGTGGCAACGCAACGAACTCGATTTCAGCGTCACGATTGGCGAAGCGCGTAAGATTGGCGGCGGTAAACGCGCCGTTGTTGAACAGCCTTCGCCCGGTCAGTTCCGCGTCCTGGACGCGAACGACCGGACAAAAGAACTCGACGGCTGGGAAGTGGAAATGATGGAGATTGAAGGTGAAGCGCCGCAGCCGCGCCTCGTCAAAAAGGCCTATGCCGGCATCCTGACCTTTTACTTCGGCGAGTCGTTTCAATACAACGAACCCGTCGGTGACCTGATCGCGGATCGTTTTCCGGTGTCGTTCCAGTTTGGTCTGATCGGTTTTATCCTGGCTTATACTGTTTGTATTTACATGGGAATCCTGAAAGCGCTCAACCACGGCGGCGCTTTTGACTTTGGTACCAGCGTCATTGTGTTTGTCGGTTATTCGATTCCGGGCTGGGCGCTCGGCGCGGTGATGCTCGTGCTCTTCGGCGGCGGTTCTTTTCTCGATATCTTTCCGCTCGGGAACTTCCAGTCGGAGAATTACCTGGAACTGTCGTTCTTCGACAAGTTTCTGGATCGCGCTTATCACTTTATTCTGCCGACGATTGCATACACGATTGCCCAGTTTGCCACGCTCACGATGCTCACGAAGAACTCTCTGCTCGAAAACTTGAGCAAGGACTACGTGCGCACGGCATTTGCCAAGGGCCTTCGTGAAAAACGCGTCGTATGGGTGCACGCGCTGCGCAACAGCCTGATTCCCATCGCCTCGCGCATCGGCGGCGTTATCGGATTATTTGTAGCCAGTTCGTACCTGATTGAACTGGTGTTTAACATCGATGGACTCGGCAAGTTGTCCTTCCAGGCCATTCTGGCACGCGATTACAACATTGTATTCGCCTTTGCGGTCATCAGCGTCATTCTCTTGATTCTGGGGCAGATGTTGTCCGACCTGGCGCTGTCGTTTGTCAACCCGCGAATTCGGTTCAAGTAGGAATTGCAGTCGAGCATGAAAGAAAGCAAAACCCAAAAGCCCGATACATCAGCCGCTAAAACGAACTCAAAAAACGCCGGCGCGAAACCGGTCAGCGTGATGCAGCGCCGCTGGCGCAAGTTCAAAAGCATCAAACGCGGCTACTACTCGTTCTGGATCATGATCGTAATGTACGCTCTGTCCTTCCTGTTGCCCGTGCTGGTCAACAACAAGGCGCTGATGGTGCATTACGAAGGTGAAACCTATTTTCCCGCATTGCGCGATCTCATCGGCCTTTCGTCCTATTACAGCGGCGAACAGTTTGGCCAGACCAGCGCCGTGCAGGGCAACGAAGCCAACTACCGCGATCTGCGGGATCAATTTGAGGCGGAGGACAGCGGCAACTGGGTTGTTATGCCCCTCTATCCCTTCGGGCCGATCGAAAACCTCAGCATCGAGGAAAACCAGGTCTTTGCCGCGCCGTTTGAATCCAAAAACGACTCCCGTCCGCGTTTGCTCGGAACGGACGACGTCGGCCGCGATGTGTTCTCGCGCATGGCCTATGGATTCAACGTCTCAATCTCCTTTGCTCTGATCGTCGCCATTGTTGCTTATCTGATCGGCGTGCCCTTCGGCGCGCTGTCCGGCTATTTTGGCGGCTGGATCGACATTCTGTTGCAGCGCGTGGTTGAAATCTGGCTGGCGCTGCCTTTCCTCTTTCTCATCATTATTGTCGTCGCGCTTCTGGGGCCAAGTTTTACGCTCCTCGTTTCCTTGCTGGCCGCTTTTGGTTGGCTTTCGGTTTCGATCCTGATGCGCGCCGAATTCTATCGCGAAAAATCGATGGACTACGTGGCCGCCGCCGTTTCTATCGGCGTGCCGACCCACAAAATCCTGCTGAAACACATCCTGCCGAACGCGCTGGTGCCGATTATCACGTATTTCCCCTTTGCAATCGTGGCGGGAATCACGCAGCTCGTCAGTCTTGACTTCCTCGGTTTTGGACTGCCGCCTCCGGCGCCGAGCTGGGGACAGATGGTCGGCGTTGGCTTGAAGTATATCACAACCGGGTACTGGTGGCTGGTGCTTGCACCGCTGACGGCCATGTTTATGACCCTGTTGCTGACGGTATTTATCGGAGAAGGCGTCCGCGAAGCCTACGATCCGAAAACATTCTCGCGTCTGCGCTAGTCGATCGGTTATCCGGGTCGGACATCCGGCGAAGACAACTCCCGCGGCGCAACGCACATCGGCATCAACAACGAATGAATACGCCTGAAACACGCGATAAACTGGTTGAAGTACGGGATCTGAAAACCTACTTCACGATCGAAGGCCGCACGGCGAAAGCCGTCGACGGCGTCAGCTTCGATATATACAAAGGCGAGGTCCTCGGACTCGTGGGCGAATCCGGCTCCGGTAAGTCCGTCACCTCCCTGAGTATTATGAAGCTGATTCCCAATCCGCCCGGCGAGATTGTCAACGGGGAAGTGCTCTACCGCGGCCAGGACCTGATCAAACTGTCCTACGAGGACATGTACAAGGTCCGCGGTCGCGAGATCGCCATGATCTTCCAGGAGCCCATGACCTCGCTCAATCCCGTCTTCCGGATCGGAATGCAGATCATGGAAGTGATCCTGACGCACGAGAACATCAAAGAAGACGAGGCCTTCGGTCGCGCCGTCGAGATGTTGCGCGCCGTCGGCATCCCCGACCCCGAAAAACGGATGAGAGACTATCCGCACCAGTTCTCCGGCGGGATGCGCCAGCGCGTGATGATCGCCATCGCCCTGGCCTGCAACCCCGGCCTGTTGATTGCCGACGAACCGACGACGGCGCTCGACGTGACCATCCAGGCGCAGATCCTCGAGCTGATGCTCGAACTCAAGGAGCGGCGCAAGGAAGCGGCCATCCTGCTGATCACGCACGACCTGGCCGTCGTCGCCGAAACCTGCCAGCGCGTGATTGTCATGTACGGCGGCAAGATTCAGGAAGTCGCCGAAGTAAAAGAACTCTTCAACGATCCCAAACACCCCTACACGCGCGGCCTGATCGACTCGATCCCGCGGCCGGCGGTGCTTGGCCCCGACAAAGTCCACAAACGACTGCGCGCCATCCCCGGCAACGTGCCGAGCATCATGAACCTGCCGACAGGCTGCAAGTTCTGCACGCGCTGCGAGGTGAAAATTGATATCTGCGACTCCGTCGAACCCGACCTCGTCGAGGTCTCGCCCGGCCATCAGGTGCGCTGTCACCTGGTGTCGCCCGCTTCGGCCGCTGCGCAGAACAATGGCGGCGGCGATAGCGCCGCAGAAGGAGGGCAGCCGTCATGAGCGACAATAAACGACAGCCCCTGCTCGAAGTCCGCAACCTGAAAGTGCATTTCCCGATTTTCGGCGGCATCATGCAGCGCCGCGTCGGCGACGTCAAAGCCGTCGACGGCGTCAGTTTTACGCTGTACAGAGGCGAAACGCTGGGACTGGTGGGCGAGTCCGGCTGCGGTAAGACCACCGTGGGCCGCGCCATCATCAATATTTTGCGTCACGTCTCCCCCGACGTGACGGTCGAAGGTGAAATCCTTTATCATTTCAAGGGGAAAACGGTCGACCTGGCGCACATGAGCAAGTCCGAAATGTTGCCCTACCGCAGCCAGGTGCAGATGATCTTCCAGGATCCCTATTCCTCGCTCAACTCGCGTCTGACCGTGCGTCAGATCGTTGCCGAGCCGATGGAATTGCACATGCCGAACCTCAAGCGCAACGAAGTCGATGAGCGCGTTGAAGATTTGCTCGACAAGGTCGGCCTGCAGCCCGAGTACGCCATGCGGTTTCCGCACGAGTTTTCGGGCGGTCAGCGTCAGCGCATCGGCATTGCGCGCGCCCTGTCCACGAATCCGGACATCATCATCTGCGATGAGCCCGTTTCCGCGCTGGACGTGTCGGTGCAGGCTCAGGTCATCAACCTGATGGAAGACCTGCAGAAAGAATTTGACCTCTCATACCTGTTTATTGCGCACGACCTTTCCGTCGTGGAGCACATCAGCGATCGGATTGCGGTGATGTATCTCGGCAATGTCGCTGAGATCGGCACAGCCGACGACGTGTACTTCAAGCCGAAGCACCCATACAGCAAGGCGCTGCTCTCCGCCGTGCCCGTCGCCGATCCGAATCGTCGCGATCGCAAACGGCAGGTGCTCGAAGGCGACATTCCAACGCCGCTGGCCAAACCCTCCGGCTGCGGCTTCCGCACGCGCTGCCCGATTGCGCGGCAGGAATGCGCTGAAAATGTGCCCGAACTGATCGACAAGGGCGGCGAGCAAATGGTGGCCTGTCCCTATGTGGAATGACGACGCGCCCGGATTGCGGCGTTTTGTTGAAAATAGAAAGAGCTTCCGGAGTAATCCGGAAGCTCTTTTTTTTATATGCGTGTTTCCATTGCCTTCAGGCGGGGGGGACCTGTGATGCGCAGTGTCCGGGCGTCCTTCCGTCGTCAAGTTTGGCCGGCCGCGGCCTGGCTGCTTCCGCCGTTCGCTGTTTCAGGCATCTGAAAGCGGCTGTGCATTCAGGTTCATTGTTCGCTGCTGCCGCGCTTCTCGCGCTTGCCTCGCCGCTCTTTGCGCTCACCGCGATTTTCACGGCGTTTTTCGGCTATTTCTTCAAGCTTGCTCAGCTGTTCGGCGTTGAGCACCGCTTTGATCTGTTCGCGGCTGTCTTCGCGGATGGCCCGCATGGCCTCGCGTTTGGCCTGGCGGTCGCCGTCCTGGTCGCGCAGGGCTTCGGCCTGTGTTTGGGCGTTTTCCAGGATTACGCGTATCTGGTTCGCCTGGTCGCCGGAGAGCTCCAGGTGCTCGGTCATTTTTTCGATGCGTTGGTCCACATTGCCGCCGCGCTCGCCGTCGTGTTTATGGCCGCCGCCGCGGGCCTGGACGGCGGGCGCAAAGACGAGGGCAAATAACAAACTGCCGAGGATCAGGGCTGCGTTGCGCAATTTCAGCGTTTTCATGACATTCTCTCCCGAGTGATGTGTTCAATGCGCGAACTGTCGTCCGTTTAGCCGCTTAGAGAGACGCCCGCCGCAAATGGTTTAAATCAGGGAGCCGAAGGGAAATTTATTGTGGAATTTCTCGCTGATCACAAGGTACTGGACATATTGCTGCGGCTGCAGCGCGTCGCGCAACTCCGTGTCGAACTTCGTGCGGCGCTTCGCCGCGAACTTTTTCTTCCAGGCCTCCTGAGATCCGAGCGCGTTGAACTCCTCATAGGACTCGTAACAGTTGGCCGCCACGATGTCCTCAATGCCCGGCAGTTGGGCGTCCGTTAATTTTAGCTTGCGCTGCAGGAAGTCGACGCGTTCAGCGATCAGCTGTTTGAAATTGATGCTGTCTTTGGACGGAGTCAACTGCGGAAGGTTTTGCTCCTGTTTCTGCGAGCCGGCGGAGACGGCGGGACAAACAAGAAAATTCATGCAAGCCGGGATCAGAAGAAAGAGGAAATAGTGGAAACGTCGCATTAAACAAACCTGTTGCGGCTCCCGTGTTAAAGGAGCTGGTTAAACAAAGAGTTAAACGGAAGCTGATACAAAAAGGGCGCACCACAAATTGCGATGCGCCCGTGTTTCTGTTGTTGTACCACGTCTGAACGGGCGTTTTATTTGCCGTTGCCGCGTGTGCCGCGTTTCTGCTGGTCTTTTGCGTCTTTGGCGCGGTCGGCGTTTTTGCGTTGACCCTTTTTGTTCATGTCGGCAAAGGTGGCGGCCTGCTCGTCCGTCAGGACGGCCGTCACGGCTGCGTCGAACTGCAGGTCGGCTTCGAGTTTAATCTCGCGATACTCGTCGCGTTTGGCGCGTTTGTCGCGTGCGTCCAGCATGGTTTGTTCGCGGACTTCAATCAGTGTGCGGACGGTGTCCTGCTGTTGTTCGGTCAGCGTCAATTTTTCCGTCAGCACTTTGAGGATTTTATTGACTTTTTTATCCAGCTGTGCTTCAGTGAATTTTTCGGGTTTAACCTTTTTGACGTTTTTGGGGTTTTTGGCCTGAAGGTCGATCTTCTCGCCCTGCACGGGGATTTTCTCGCCTTGCGCCTGGGCCATGAGCGGTGAGTGGGACAGGCTGCACACAAATCCAAGGGCGACGCAGATGGTCGCGACTTTAGCAATAAACCTCATAGCAGTACTCCATGGAGCATTATGATGCTGAGCCGCAGCGCGCGATTTTGCTGGCGCGTCCGGCAAAACACAAATTTGCGAAAAATTGGAGTGCGAACGCAAAAATTTTTGCAGTCCAGGGACGTGTAAAGCGGTCAAATCTCGACGTGCCGTCGGGACCAACACAAAAACGAAAGGACAGGGCAATGGTCAAGATCAACGGACAGGCTATCGACCCGGAACAATTGCCGTTCAAGAAAGTGCAGCGCACCTCCCTGGAGCTGGCGGCCACAAAAATGCCGTATACGTTTGAGGTCGAAACGCTGGAGGGCATCATGCGCGGTCACGCGGGCGACTATCTGGTGCGCGGCCTCAGCGGCGAGTATTATCCCATTAAAGCCGAGCTGTTTGAACGCACCTACGAGGGCCTGGAGGGCGAGGGCGATCAGGCGTCCGCTCCGCAGCCGGAGATGACGCACAGCCTGGCGGACGGCGCGCTGCACATTGAAGTTGTTAACGCCGACGCCGCGACGCAGGGACGCATTCTCGCCGCGGTTCAACAGGCGCTGCAGACCGCCGAACAACAGGCCTGACCCGACCTGATTGCAGCGCCGTCACTGCTTTCCGGCTTGCTTTTTGAGGAAGCCGCTTTTGTTTGCCGGCGAGTGAGAATCCCGGATGTTAACAGTGGTTAACAGTCGATGCGTCGGCAGTGATCGGCCGGTTAAACAATCACCGGTGTTCAGTATTGAAGCGCCGCCGCCGGGTCAAAAACAACAAGGCCGCATGGTTTAACAACCATGCGGCCTTTGTACTTAAACAGAGTCTCGTCGGCGTTTAGTTGCGCTGCATCTGCGCGTCCAGCGCCGCTTCGATGCGCGCCAGCGATTCCTGCAGGTGCGCCTGCGTGTAGGTGTCGCCCGCGCCGGTGGCGGCCAGGGCCGCTTCGATGCGCGTCTGTAAATTGGTCAGGCTGAAGCGCGTCAGCGTCAGGGCGTCGTTCGGCATTGCCGGCGGCGCCGCCGTCAACCAGCTCGTCAGCAGCAGCAGGTGCATGCGTTGCAGCTCGCGACGGAACGCGTCAATCGGCGCGCCCGTGTTTAACTCGGCCCACACCGCGTCGTCGATGCTCTGGTACATCTCCGCCAGCGTGAACGGTTTTTGTCCCGTCGGGAAACGCAGCTCGTTGTCGAGGATGCGGTTCATGCGCGGCACGCTGTAGAGCGAGAGCATCGCCTGGGCCTGCGCGGCCTGCACGACGCTGCGGATCGGGTAGTCCAGACGCGTCATCGTCCAGGTGCTGCCGAAGAAATCGGGCAGGCGCTCCGGCGCCAGTTTGTTCACCAGATCGGGCGGGAAGTTAAACACGCCCGGCGCCAGCACGTTGTCCAGGATCGTGTTAAGCGCTTCGCGTTGTTTGTCCGCCGGAATAATCTCAAAGGGTTTGCGGTCGCCCGGGTCGCCGACGTGGTCGCGTACGTGGCGGATGCCGCCGACGAATTTGGCCATCGACGGCGGACCGAAGAAGTACGGTCCCCAGCCTGTGCCGAAAGCGCGGCGCATGCGCTGGTAGCGCTCGCCTTCCACTTCGAATTCGGCCGGAATCTCCGCCCACAGTTCCTGCGACATCAAAAAGCGCTGTTTAAAGTAGGCGATCGGATCGTCGCCCAGGTCCCAGACATTGCTGTAGGGGTCGATGGCGCGCGCCGCCGTAAAATACGTGTCTTCATCCGTGGCGTACTGCAGGCCCTCGTCGGCCACGCGCTCAATGATCGAATCCAGCATTTGTTTTTCGCTGAACTTCGCATCCGGCGGCACTTCGCTGTAGGCGTATTCCACGACCCAGTAGTCGTAGGGTCCGAGCGTGGTCTGCAGGTATTTGCCCTGCGGTTGGCCTTTGGGCGAGAGGTTAACCGGCGAGTATTCCATCACAGAGCCGGTCATGCCGGTCGAGTCCGTCAGCGAGGCGTTGTGCAGTTCGCCCAGCGAGTGGATTGTACTGCCTTTGAAGTTGTGCCGGAAGCCGAGGGTGTGGCCTACTTCGTGCGACACGAGGGCGATGATGTACTGGCGCACAAATTCGCGCAGCTCGCTTTTGTCGATCATCTCACCGCGCGCCTGTAGCATTGTCATGCCGAAGTTGGACTCGCGCGCCAGGCCGTGGGCGTGGCGGCAGGTGTGATCGTGGCGGTGCCAGGGGATCATCGCCAGGATTGAGTCGATCCGCGTCTGTTTGTCGTCCAGTTCGGTGAAGGAGGGCGTCCAGGACATCGGGTCGACCTGGTACTCGAAGTTGTTGAACATCGAGCGCAGCCAGTCGGCCTGCACGCGCACGTCGGCGTCGTAGATTTCGCCGGTAAAGGGATTGGCGCGGGAGGGGCCCACGGCCGTTCCGCCGCCCGGGTGCATCACCCAGCGGATGGTGTTGTAGCGCACGTCGGCCGGATCCCAGTCGGCGTCGTCCGGCATTTGTTTAACCTCGATGGCGTCGCGGTAGCCGATGCGTTCAAAGGCTTTGTTCCACAGCAGCACGCCGTCGCGCACGTCGTCGCGGAATTCCACCGGGATTGTATTTTCCAGCCAGAAAACGATTGGTTTTTTGGGCTTGGAAATCGCCAGTGCGGGCTCGGATTTTTCCAGATGCCAGCGGTTGATGTAGTAGACGTAGGGCGTCTCCCGCATGATTGAGCTGTAGTCCTGGAAGAAGGTCACGAAGTGACCAATGCGGTCGTCCGCCAGGCGCGGCTCAAAGTCGCTCTCGGGCAGCGTGCTCAGGCTGTAGTGATATTTCAGGAACATGCTGCGCGGATCGGGCAGCGTGTAGTGAATATTCGGGCGCGTGGTTTCGTAGTGCAGCGTCACGCCGATTTCCGTGTTTTCCGGAAAACTCTTGATCGAGGAAAAGTAGGAGTTGCCGGTGTCAAAGCGGAAGCGCGAGCCGATCTGCTCGGTGATGTACTGAATCCAGCCCACGTCCTGAATGAAATACTTGGACATGTCCACCAGCAGGGCGCCGTCGTCGGTCCGCGGCAGCGAGAGAATCTTCGAGCTCGCCACGAGCGAATTCGGCATGTGCGCTTCGACGGCGCGCGCAAAGGCGGCGTCCTTGTCGGCGCGGAACCAGACGTTTTTGTTAATCATCTGCAGGTCTTCACCGATGCGTTTGAACTCAAAAACGTACTCGCCTTGCATGGCGCTGCCGTCCAGCACAAAGGCGTCGCCGGACTGGCGTGTGATGTTGCACAGGAACATCTTGTCGAGTTGGTCGGGGCGCACGGCCAGCAGGTACTTGCCTTCTTTTTCATTGAAGTACACATCAAAGAGGCCTTCGACCTTTTCGAAGTCTTCAACCACGTCGCTGAAATCCTTGCCTTTGGGCTTTTTGGATTTGGAGCTTGCGTCCGGGCCCTGGGGCGTCGGCGCGGGCGTGGGGCTGGGAGAGGGGCTGGGCGGCGCGGCGGCGCAGCTCTGGACATTAACCACTATCAGTAGTGACAGCAGCAGGTGCATCCCGATGCGAATGACGTTTGGCACTGGAATCCTCCGCTAGATTAAGTATTGCGTGTGTCGTTTGTTTGCACAAAATGGGCGTCGCGGTGGACGCGGCTCGCGGCACAACAGCTTCGACAAAAAGAATATTCGATTGGATCTTGCAGCCGCAGCAGTGCTGGGGGCTGAGCGCTACCCGGAAGTCTTGGCCTGCCGCAAGCCGATAAAATACGGATTTTTTGGCAGCCCCGACGTTGGATTTGCGTGCGGATGCAAAAGCGGTGCGGGTTGAATATTCTGGAACGGCGTCCGCACTGCCTGTCTTTGCCCGACTCTTGTTTGTCATCGGGATTGGGGTTCGGGTCTGTCCGGCCGGGCGTTGCTCCGCGCGTGCATGTTGAAGTGTTTGCCGACCGAACGACTTCCTGGCAGCCGCCGATAATTACCTGACATTCTTGTTTGTCACTGCGTTTTCAGGTTTTGTGTTGCGCGGTTTGGCGTCGCTTCGCGCTTGAATGTTGCTGTGTTTGCGGCTGAACGACTTGCGGATGACCGTTGACATCTGCTCGATTTTGGATTGTCGCGGCGTTGGAAGGATTTGAGCAGCGGGGATTGGCGTTGTTTGGCGCGTGCATGTTGAAGTGTTTGCCGACCGAATGACTTCCTGGCCGCCGCCGATAATTACATGATATTCTTGTTTGTCACTGCGTTTGCAGGTTTTGTGTTGCGGAGGTTTGGCGTCGCTCCGCGCATGCATGTTGCTGTGTTTGCGGCTGAACGACTTGCGGATGACCGTTGACATCTGCTCGATTTTGGATTGTCGCGGCGTTGGAAGGATTTGAGCAGCGGGGATTGGCGTTGTTTGGCGCGTGCATGTTGCTGTGTTTTGGGTCAGCCGGATTTCCTGAGAGCCGCTGATAATTACCTGACATTCTTGTTTGTCACTGCGCTTGCAGGTTTTGAGCTGCGGAGGTTTGGCGTCGCTTCGCGCTTGAATGTTGAAGTGTTTTCGGTCAGCTGGATTTCCTGAGAGCCGCTGATAATTACCTGACATTCTTGTTTGTCACTGCGTTTGCAGGTTTTGTGTTGCGGAGGTTTGGCGTCGCTTCGCGCTTGAATGTTGCTGTGTTTGCGGCTGAACGACTTGCTGGCCGCCGCCGATTTTTACATGACATTCTTGTTTGTCACTGCGTTTGCAGGTTTTGAGCAGCGGGGTTTGGCGTTGCTTGGCGCGTGCATGTTGTTGTGTTTGCGGCTGAACGACTTGCGGATGACCGTTGACATCTGCTCGATTTTGGATTGTCGCGGCGTTGGAATGATTTGAGCAGCGGGGATTGGCGTTGTTTGGCGCGTGCATGTTGCTGTGTTTTCGGTCAGCTGGATTTCCTGAGAGCCGCCGATAATTACCTGACATTCTTGTTTGTCACTGCGATTGCAGGATTTGAGCAGCGGGGTTTGGCGTTGTTTCGCGCTTGAATGTTGCTGTGGTTGCGGTCAGCTGGATTTCCACTCAACGCAGTAAAACTGAAATCTCGCCCGCTTGTCCGCGCAGCTTGCCCGTTGACGTTTTTGCGCTTGTGTCGGCGGCGCGGAGGTGGCATGTTGCACGGGTCGAATCAACCGGAAGGTTCGGCCGCGCCGCGCCTGTGACGTCCCGCTGGAGGGACGGGTATGTGTGAAAAAATTAACCGCGAATTTTGCGGCCGGGAGGGCTGTGTTCGTTGGTGATGGAGATGAAGAAAAATTGGACGGGTGACGGCGGGGGAGGGGGCCCCATTTTGGGGCCAAATCCGGCGGCGCGCCAGGTTTGAAGTCTTCGAACTTCAGTTCTCAGTCTTTCAGTTTAACGCGGCGGACGCCGGAATGAGCGAAGCTGACGACGTCAACCCGCGTTCAGAATGAGTCGCAGTGCCGGATAGCACGCGCCTTCAACCCTGCGCTTTCATCGATGACCAGATCGATTCTAAGTCAATCGTCAAATTGCCTTGAAATCGCTTGCCGGTGTTTTAGCGGCATTTGTTATATTCGGGCAATCCACAAGATTGCATGGATTCATCGACAACTAAACACCGGAACAACAAGATGGATATAGGCGCATTGGTCCAGCAGGGCATTGAACTTCTCAAAACAACCGGCCTGATGTTCAAAGACACCGCGGCGGCGGTCGCTCCGCTGATTGGCCCGGGCAAAGCACTGTGGAATTGGGCCAGGAGCAAGTTTGCCACGAATAAACCGGCCCTCGAGAAACTTGAGCAGGTCGAGCAGGATCCTGAAAACGAGAGATTGCTCGGCAAGCTGGAAACTGAGCTGGAACATCACCTGGCCGATGATCCGGCTGCCCAAAGCGAACTAGCCGACCTGATTGCCGACCTGACCGAAGCGATGAAAAACGCACCTGCGGCAACACACAACTACATGCAGAACAACTCCAGCACCTACGGTCCGATTATCCAGAATTTCAGCGGCGGGACGTTTCACTACAACGTCGATACAAAAAAAAAGCCCCCAAAAAACTGACGTCCTTTCCAACAGTTCATCCTGACGATCTGATTGGCCGTGCAGACGAACTGGCCGAGCTTACTTCACTGCTGGCCGCGAGAAGCGATAGTGTTCTGGTTAACGGCATGGGCGGCATCGGCAAGACCTCGCTGGCAGCGGCTTATGTTGCGCAGGAGTATGATAACTATCAACACATTGCCTGGATCAGCAACAACTCCGCCGACATTGCCGACGACTTTGTGCAGAACCGCGATCTGCTGCAAAGTCTTGACCTCACTTCTTTAACCGGCGACCGCGAAGTCATTTTTCACGCAATGCTGCACAAACTGCGCTCGATCGACGAACGGCCCAAACTCTTTGTAATTGACAATGCCGATGCTGAAATAGAGCGACGCCTGCCGCAATTGCCCTCACAACCCAACTGGCACGTATTGATCACCTCGCGCGAGGAAATAGCCGGTACACATTCAATGCCGCTGGGATTTTTACAGGCCGAAGATGCGGTGAGGTTGTTTAAAAAACACTGCACGCGAATTAGCTCGGATAATGAGATAACGGCCATCGTTGAAACCGTCGACTACCACACCCTCACAATTGAAATTCTGGCGCGCACGGCGCAATTGCAGCGCACGAATCTGAATGACTTGTTAAATGTAATCCGGAACGACGCCCGCGCCAATGTCAAGACGGCGCACAGCAATCAGGCGAAGATTGAGCGGGTGCGGTCTTATCTGGAAACAATCTTTGACTTCAGCGGATTAAACGATAATGAACAGTGGTTGTTAAAACAGTTCGTGGCGCTGCCGCCTGAATTTCAATCTTACGAGTTGCTTGTTGAACTGATTGAACCCGAACAGTCCGATCGCGCCGAGATTTTTTCTGAACTGCTTGACAATTTGGCGGGCAAGGGTTGGCTACTGAGCGACCCGAAAAATGACAGTTATAAGATGCATCGGGTTGTGCAGGAGGTCTTTGGCGCAAAGATGAATATACAAGCTTCTGATATAAAGCCACTAATTGTTAAAGTAGGAAAGTTGTTGCAGGTTGATCAATCGCTAGACAATCCGGTCGACAAATTTGTTTGGATTCCATATGGAGAGGCAGTTACCGCGCTGGTTGGGCAATTTGAAGGTCATAGGATGCAATTCTTGCTGCATAATCTGGGTGTAGTTTTAAAAAGTAAGGGAGAGTATCACCGAGCCAGACAACTACTTGAGCGCGCCCGGACATCATTTGAGGAACAGTATGGGGTGGATAACATACAAACGACTACCTGCTGTTCAAACCTGGGGTTGGTGTTAAAAGACTTGGGCAAATACCAGGAAGCCAAAGTTCTTTTTGAGCATGCACTTGAGACTGACAAGGAGGTTTTAGGCGAGGAACACCAAATTGTGGGTATTCGCTACACTAATTTGGGACTTGTACTTAAGGACTTTGGAGATTACAAAGGCGCAAGAGTATTACTGGAGCGAGCGCTGGCCATCAACAAGGAAAAATTCGGCGAGAATCATCATTTGACAGCATCAAGTTATTCTAACCTGGGATTAACCTTGCAATTTCTGGGGGACTATGATGAAGCCAAAGTTCTTCTTGAACGCGCAGTGGTTTCAAACGTTAAGAACTTTGGATTGCGTCACCCGACGACTACTTCGAGTTATTCCAATTTAGCGTTAGTCTTGCAAGAGTTGGGTGATTATGAAAAAGCCATGTTACTGCTCGAGTTCGTTCTAACTCAAGACTCGAAGACTTTTGGCGTGAATCATCCCATAACAGCTATCAGGTATTCAAATCTTGGAGAATTGCTTCGCAATGTGGGTGATCTGGATAGAGCAAGAAACTTGCTTGAAATTGCACTGGCTTCAACGGAGAACACGCTAGGTGCTGAACATTCAACGATGGCCATCAGATACACCAACTTGGGATTGGTGCTTCAAGACCTAGGCGACTACAGTAAGGCGAAAGAATTCCTTGAACTGGCGGTATCAATAAACGAACAACTGAATGGCAAAGAACATCCAGACACTGCAACCGCATATTCCAATCTGGGCTGGCTATTGCAAGAATTGGGCGACATCAATGGTGCCAAAGAAAATATCGAGCAAGCTGTAAAGCTCAGTAAAATGTCTTTAGGGAAAGATCATCCGAAGACTGCTGCAAAATTTCTCGGTCTGGCCCGGGTGTTGCTGGATTTCGGAGAGCTGAAGAGATCTTTGACCTTGGCTTCTCAAGCTTTGAAAGTCTTTGAAAACACGTTACCGAAAGAGCATCCAAACCTGAAGTATGCAAAAGAGGGAGTCGAACATCTTGAATCTCTGCTGAACGCCCAAACCCAAGAGTGATTCAGTCCTTTCAAACTATTCTGCCTCAATTCCTTGGGTATGAATACCCGATATTCTCATGTCCAAAGCCTGAAAACTAGTTGCCTAGGTAACTAGTTTTGCGTTTGCCGCTCAGCCGATTAGCGGCGGGTTGGCGGCTAAACACGAACGCCTGTTTCTTGACGGGACAGGCATCGAATATGCAATCGTCGAATTGAATTTCAATCCCTTGCTCAACCATTTTGCAGCATTGGCGCGGATTTTGCTATATTCGGCTCATAGGAATAATCGGACACTTCCTTCAGAACCGAATCACCGATGAGTTATGATTGAGCCTGCCAAACTTTTGGACGACGCCGTTAAATTGATCAGTATTGCCGCTGCTATTCTGAAGGACAACGCCGCGGCTGTATCACCGCTCAGGGAACCCGCTCAATCCCTCTGGAGCTGGCTTGAAGATCGGTTGTCCGGTGACGATGCGGCGCTGGAGCTGCTGCGACAGATCAGACAGGCGCCCGCGAACCCCGAATTAGGGAAGCGCTTAAAGCAGGCCCTGGCACAACATCTTGCCGAAGATCATGACAGCCGGGTCCAGCTTGTTAAACAGCTTGGTTATCTTGTTTATCTCACACAGCACGCTTCAGCCGCAACGCACAATCATATGGAGAACAACTCCAGTATTTATGGTCCGATCATTCAGAATCTCAACGGCGGCACGTTTAACTACTACGTCAACGCAGTTAAACATACGCCGCCCAAAAAACTGACGTCATTTCCCACGGTTCATCCTGACGACCTGATTGGCCGCACAAAAGACCTGGCCGAACTCACTGCGCTGCTGGCCCGGAACGGAAAAGTGGTCCTGGTTAACGGCATGGGCGGCATCGGCAAGACCTCGCTGGCGGCGGCTTATATTGCGCAGGAGTATGACAACTATCAACACATTGCCTGGATTGCGCAAAGCGGCAAAGAATTCACAAAGGATAAACAAGACGACAAATCCGGCGATGTAGTTGATGCCTTTGTGCAGGATCGCGACTTAATACACAGCCTTGGCTTGCAGGAAATGAGCGGGAAACGCGAGGAAATCTTTCGCGCGATTCTGCGCGCTCTGCGCTCGATTAACGAACGGCCCAAGCTGCTGGTGATCGACAATGCCGACGCAAGTATTCAATCTTACCTGAACGACTTGCCCGCGCCGCCCAACTGGCATGTGTTGTTAACTTCGCGCGAGGAGATCGATGGACCGAAATCTTTTCAACTGGGCTTTCTGGAAGATGTTGACGCCGTCAAGTTGTTTAAAATACACTGCTCGAGAATCAGCGATGACAAGAAAATCAAGACAATTGTTGAAACAGTCGATTACCACACTCTGACCATTGAAATCCTGGCGCGTACGGCACAACGGCATCGAACCACATTTCCAGATCTGTTAAACGCCATAAAGAACAATGTGCGCGCCAATGTTCCCACGAAGCACAGTGATCTGGCAAGAATTGAACGGGTGCGAACTTATCTGGAGACCATCTTTGATTTCAGTCAATTGGATGAAAACGAGCGCTGGCTGTTAAAACAGTTCGTGGCTCTTCCGCCCGAGTTTCAATCTTATGAGTTGCTTGTTGAACTGATTGAACCTGAAGAGTCTGACCGCGGTCAGACCTTTTCTGAACTGCTGGAAAGTCTGGCCGATAAAGGTTGGTTGCTGCGTGATACGGAACGAGAAAAGTACAAAATGCACCGGGTGGTGCGCGAGGCGATCCAGGACAAACTGGAAATTGCCCCGCTTGACATTGAGTCGCTGTTAACAAATGTGACGCGCAGACTTTCGGTGGACCAAACAAAGGACAATCCGGTCGATAAGTTTGTTTGGATCCCTTACGGAGAGGCAGTTGAAACATTGGTCGGGCAGTTTGAAGTTCCAATGGTAAGTCATCTGCAAAACAATCTGGGTTGGGTATTGCAGGATTTTGGAGCATATTCCAAAGCAAAGGACTTGCTCGAACGCGCGCTGGCGTCGGATGAGAAAAATTTAGGTGCGGATCATCCGACAACGGCGACCAGTTGTTCGAATCTGGCTTTGGTGCTGCAAGATTTGGGCGACTACGAGAGTGCGAAGTCCCTGCTAGAACGCTCGCTGGCAACAAACGAAAAGAACCTTGGTGCTGATCATCCAACGACGGCAGCCAGTTTTTCCAACTTGGCAGGTGTATTGCAATCTTTGGGCGATTACGCCGGCGCGAAGACCTTGCTCGAACGCGCGCTGGCGTCGGATGAGAAAAATTTAGGTGCGGATCATCCGACAACGGCGAGCAGTTGTTCGAATCTGGCTTTGGTGCTGCAAGATTTGGGCGAATACGAGAGTGCGAAGTCCTTGCTTGAACGCGCGCTGGCATCGTCTGAGCAGAATTTGGGTGCTGATCATCCGACGACGGCTGTCAGGTGTTCGAATCTGGCTTCGTTGCTGTTTGTTTTGAGCGAGTACGACCGAAGCAGGGAATTGACGGAGCGTACGCTGGAGATAGAAGAAAGAGCGTTTGGTACAGACCATCCTTCCACGGCATTAACATTTTCCAACCTGGCTGTAGACCTTGAAAAACTCGGTGAGTTCAAAAAAGCCCTGTCTCTGGCCTCCAAAGCGCTGAGTGTATTCGAAAACAAGCTGCCCGCCGGCCACCCGCACATTGAAATGGCAAAACGACAAATCTCAGATCTGCAAGCCCAAAACCACAAGTAATTCAGCCCCAAACCAGCCCCGGGTCTCAACGCAAAACCACAAAACCTCCAAACCGCCGGCCTCCGAGTCTCTGTTCCAGGATTTTGAGTCTGTCGTCTCGTTCAGGTGTATTTGGAGATTGAAAACTAGTTGCTTAGGCAACTAGTTTGGCGTTTGTCACTCGCCGTTTGGCGACGGGTTTGCGGCTTGAAACTCAAGGACGCGGCTTGAAACTCGACGCTTTGGCTGAAAAATCGTGGAATTCCGGCCCGGTTGTTGCGCTCGACGCTCCGCACAACTCCAAACCCGTCACATGCCGACTTGAGACTCCGCTCGAAACTCGAAACAACTCCAAACCCGTTACATGCCGACTCGAGACTCCGCTCGAAACTCGAAACAACTCCAAACCCGTTACATGCCGACTTGAGACTCCGCTCGACGCTCCGCACAACTGAAAACCCGTCACATGCCGACTTGAGACTCCGCTCGACGCTCCGCACAACTGAAAACCCGTCACATGCCGACTTGAGACTCCGCTCGACGCTCCGCACAACTCCAAACCCGCCGCTCTGAACCCTGCCGCCGACTCCGGCGCTCGTGCCTTGCGGCTGCACGACTAACAAGAGCAAAAAGCAAGCCGGAAGTCTGCGACGGCGAAGCGCTCCGCAGCAGAAAATCCGCCCCCCCGGACGCGAAAAGCTCGCACCGGCGCGACCGGCAGGAAGCGCGCAGCCAACCGCCACGCGCCCGCCCGAAATGCGCTTGGGCCAAATGCCGCGAAATGCGTAGCTTGCGGCGCACGGGCTAGTTTATAAACCCTTCCTCCGAACGATAAAAAGCAGCATGGATTTCAGCAGTATTTTTGCGTTTGTTCTGAGTACGGCCCTGTTGAGCGGGCTCCTCTATCTCCTGTATCGCCGCGGTATGTTAAAAATATCCGTCGGCGCGCTCGACGATACAATCAAACCCGCCGCGCCGCCCGACGTGTATACACACGCCGCCAACTTAAACAACTTCTGGAGCCAACAGCCGCCGCTGGCCGATCTGCGCCGCAACGCCGACTACAAAGCCGGCGTTGAACTGCTGTTAAAACAACAGCGCAACCCCGAAGAACTGGGCGAATACCTGGAAGGCGATAACGCCATCGCCGCGTGCATGGCCGCCGATGCGCTGCTGCAACTTAAACACAACCACGCCATCGCGTCGCTGTTAATGGTCCTGCGGGAATGGGATGCAGCCGTCCTGCGCGTCCTGCTGGACGTCATCGACAAACTGGCGGAAAAACAGGCCGTGGCATGGCGCGTGCTGGTGGCGATGACCGAATGCGACTACGGCGACAAAGAAGTTCGCCTGCTGCGCGCTTTTTTGTTAACGCGCAAGGCCAAAGGCGACAGCCTCTCCACCGACGACGTAGTGGACGGCATGGATTTTTCCACGCGCGCCTCGGTGATGATGCTGCTGCGCCAACTGGAGATCGAAGAACTCGAGCCGCTCGCGGATGCACTTACTCCGCCGCCGCAACCCAATACCGACCTCGATGAACTGGAAGAATTTGCCACGGTGCGCCGCCCGACGGACGCCGTGGAAGATGTTAACAGACATCTGATTGAACACCGCGCGCTCACGCAAACCGCGCAGAAAATTGAACAGGGTTTCAGCGCCGATGCGTCGCGCTCCGCCGTCGTGGTGGGTGAACCTGGCGTGGGTAAAAGTTCGCTCGTGGCGATTATCGAACGCCGTTTGTTAAGTAAAGGCTGGACCGTCGTGCGCGCCTCCGCGGCGCATATCATGTCCGGCCAGAAGTACATCGGCGAGCTGGAGCAGCGCACGCTGCAACTGGTTGAGTCGCTGTGTGAAGCCGAAAACGTGCTGTGGATCATCGACAATATCCACGAGCTCTCGCTGGCGGGTAAACATCAGTTTTCCTCCTTTTCGATTCTCGACACGATCCTGCCCTACGTCGAACGCGGCGAACTTAACGTGCTGGGCGAGACGTCTTCGCGCGCCTGGGAACGCCTCGTGACCTCGCGTCCGCTGGTGCGCAGCGCCTTCGACGTGCACCGCGTGGAAGCGACGAACGAAAGCCAGACGCTCGATATTGTTAAAACCTGGGTGCGCGCTTATTCGCGCGGACGGCGCGACGCATTGTTAAGCGATAAAACGATTGCCGAGGCGATGGAACTGTCGAATCAGTTCCTCAACCGCGACGCCGCGCCCGGCAATATCCTGCGTTTTCTGGACGTGACGCGCAGCGCCGTGGAAGCCGCCACGCCGGGTAAACAACGCGCCATAAACGCAGAAGATCTGATCGGCACGCTGTCCCAGGTGACCGGCCTGCCGCGCACAATCCTGGATGACCGCGCCGAACTCAACCTGGACGAACTGCGCGCCTTTTTTAACGAGCGCGTCTTCGGGCAGGAAGAAGCCGTCGACTGCCTGGTGGATCGCGTGGCGATGATCAAAGCCGGTTTAACCGATCCGACGCGGCCGCTCGGCGTCTTTCTCTTTGTCGGTCCGACGGGGACGGGCAAGACCGAGATCGCCAAGTCGCTGGCGCAATTCCTGTTTGGATCCGCCGAGCGCATGATCCGCCTGGACATGAGCGAGTTCGGCACACCCGAGTCGCTCGGCCGCCTGATGGGCGACAGCCGCGAGATAAGCGAAAACGTGTCGCTGACGCACGAAATCCGACAGCAGCCATTCAGTGTTGTGTTACTGGACGAATTTGAAAAAGCCGCGCCGGCGGTGTGGGACCTCTTTCTGCAGGTGTTCGATGACGGGCGTTTAACCGACCGCGGCGGCAGCACGGCGGACTTCCGCCACAGCATTATTATCATGACGTCCAATCTGGGCGCGGCCGGAGCGCGCGCGCGCATCGGTTTTGACCAGACGGCGGAAGACTTTGAGGCGGGGCGCGTGGAAGACGTCGTCGGACAGGTGTTCCGGCGCGAGTTTGTCAACCGCATCGACCGCGTGGTGGTGTTTCATCCGCTTAAACGCGAGATCATGCGCGACCTGCTGCACAAGGAACTGCACGCCGTGCTCAAACGCCGCGGCCTGCGTTCGCGCACCTGGGCGGTGGAGTGGGACGAATCCGCGATTAACTTTTTGCTGGAGCGCGGCTATACGGCCGACCTGGGCGCGCGTCCGCTTAAACGCGCCATTGAGCGTTATCTGCTCTCGCCCTTGGCCAAAACGATCGTGGCGAACCAGTTCCCGGACGGCGATCAGTTTCTGCACGTGCGCGCCGCCAAAAACGACAAGTCGCTCGAAGTTGAATTCATCGACCCGGATCAGGACGCCGGCTCGCGCCAGGGCGAACTGTTCCCGTCATTTGAAGATCGCGCCGCGGACGACGGCACCGAGCCGCGTACGCGCGACATGGTGATGGACGCACGCGGCACCGTCGCCGAAGTGGCGCACCTCTCCCTGAAAGTCTCCGAGCTCGACAGCCGCATCACGGCCCCCGAGTGGGAAGAAGCCAAGGAACGCGCACTGGCCGACGCCTCTTCGCCGGAGTTCTGGGAGTCCGAAGAGCGCTTTGAGGTGCTCGCCCGCGCCGAGTACATGGACCGCGTGGAAGAGGCGATGCGCACCGCGCGCCGTCTGCTGGAAAAACTGGCCGAAGAAGTCGAGGAGGGCAGCTACCCGCCGCGCCTGGTGCAGCGGCTGGCGCAGCAGGTCTACCTGCTCGGTCTGGCGCTCGACTGCCTGGAATGCGGCGAAGAACAGGACGCCTTTGTGCAGGTCGAAGCCGTGCGCGAGGGCGCCAAGCGCGCCGACGCCAACAATGAATTCGCCATGCGCATCGCCAAGATGTACTGGAATTGGGCAAAAAAACGCAATATGCGCATCGACGTGCTGGAGGAAGTCGGCGGCGAGGGCCGCGAGCCTTTCCGGCTGCTGATGGCCGTCTCCGGCTTCGGTGCGCTGCACATCCTGCGCCTGGAGCGCGGCCTGCACGCCTTTGAACTGAACGGCGAAAAACGCAACGCCGAGCGTTCGATGGTGCGCGTGCGCGTCATGCCGCAGCCACTCGTGCAGAACGCACCCGATTACGACGCACTGGCCGCCGCGCGCGCCGCGCTGGAGCAGGAAGACGACAAGGCCGCCAAAATTATCCGGCGCTACCAGAAAGAACCCACGCCGCTTGTGCGCGACGTGGAACGCAAGTGGCGCTCCGGCCGCCTGGACCGCGTGCTGGACGGCGAGTTCGACGTGATCGGCGCCGGGTCCTGACCTCCGACGCGAAGACAACAGCAGAATTCATCGCGGGGCGGCGCAGCCGCTCACAATGGCCATCCTTGAGTACCAAACGGGGCTCGATCAATGAGCAAACAGTCCAAAAGTATTTTCGCCTGGGCCATGTACGACTGGGCCAACTCGGCCTACGCCGTCACCGTGCTGGTGGCCGTCATGCCGATCTACTGGGCCGAGGGCATCGTGCCCGAGGGCGGCGTGCACCTCTTCGGCACGCTGCTGACGGCCGAGGTGCTGTGGCCCTACATGATCAGCGCCGCGGCGGTGATGGCATTTATCGCCGCGCCGGTCCTGGGCGCCATTGCCGACTTCAACGCCAACAAGCGCGGCTTCCTGACATTTTTCTGCGTGCTCGGCGCGGCCGCGACCATGGGGCTGTTTTTGTGCGGCGAGGGCGACGTCATTCCGGCGATGATACTTTTTATCCTGTCGAACATCGGCTTTGTGGGCGGCAACGTGTTTTACGACGCCTTTTTAACGGACATCGCGGACGACGACAGCATCGACTGGATCTCGGGCAAGGGCTACGCCTACGGATATGTCGGCGGCGGCCTGCAACTGGCGCTGAGCCTGGGTTTCATTCTGGGCGCGGACAGCTTCGGCATCGACGGCGGCATGGCGGCGCGGATCGTGCTGCTTTTCACGGGATTGTGGTGGTTTGGTTTTGCGTTGATCTCATTGAGCAAACTGCGCGACCAGGGCAGGCCGGCGGAACTGCCGGACGAGGACAAATCGAAGTCGCGCTACCTGGCGCTGGCAAAAATCGGCCTCAAGCGCACGCTGCAAACGACGGGCAAAATTCGCCGTTTCCGGCACGTGGTCTTTTTCCTGCTGGCCTTCCTGGTGTACAACGACGCGGTGCAGACGGTAATCACTCAGGCCTCGCTTTTTGGCTCGCAGGAAATGGGGCTGGAGAGCACGACGCTGATGATCACGATTCTGATTATTCAGTTTGTGGCTTTTTTCGGCGCGCTGCTGTTCGGCTGGATGGGGCGTCGGATCGGCGCCAAGAACTCGCTGATTGTCTCGCTTGTCGTCTGGTGCGCGATTGTGATTTACGCCTATTTCATGGAATCGCAGATGGAGTTTTTTGCGCTGGGCGTAATCCTGGGGCTGGTGCTCGGCGGGGTGCAATCGCTCAGCCGCTCGCTCTACGGCTCGATGATTCCGCGTACGGCCGGCGCAGAATTCTACGGTTTTTATTCTGTGTTCGCGAAGTTCTCGACGATTTTTGGTCCGGCGGTTTTTGGCGCTGTGACGCAGGTGACGGGTTCGATGCGCCAGGCCATCCTCTCACTGATCGTCTTTTTTATTGTCGGCATAGCGCTTCTTTTGTTTGTCAACGTGTCTGAAGCTCGCAAGCTGAAGCAGGGCGAACTTTTTTCGGGCTCGAACTAGTCGGTTCCTCACGGGCTTCTGACCGGGAGGTTTGAGGCTGTGAGCGGGCGGCCGCAGACAAAATTACGTAAAACTACGTATGAGCTGTGCGCCCTCACAGCTCAAAAATCTATCGTGCCAAACTTTGTGACTGGTTGAAAACTCTCGCGAACGGCGCGTTTTCCCGGTTAAACGTTTTGAGCCGCCGGACCTGCGTCCGGCGGCTCTGTTGTTTGCAGCAAACAGGCCGGCCCCGCGCTTCCACCGCAAAGCGGCGCAAGCGCAGGGCCCCGTCACTTTGGCCGCAACAACTCTTCGGCGCGCCGCGGGCCAAACAAGAAGGATTGAAAGAGCGCCCGCAGGGCAAGCGATTCAGCGAAGTGAAAAAAAGTTGGGAGCAGGTGAAACAAGCCGAAACGCTTCCAGTCAATGGGGGTAACGCGGGAGCTTGAACCCGGCCGATGCGAAATCAAAACGCACAAAAACACACGCAAAATTTCATACAGAGATATTCCACTAAATCAAAGGACCACGCGATGCGCAGAATACTTACCAGTCTGATTGTGTTTGCCGCAGTCACAGTGCAGCTGGCGGCAGGTGATTTTTCCGTCGAGGAGTACAAAAACTTCCTCGAAAATAATCGCGATATGACGACGGCCGACCTGCTGGACATGTACCCGGCCGGTGTGTTTGAAGCGTTTGCCGATCTGAAATTTGCCGATGCGGAGTTTTCCGACGAAGTCGACGAGCACTTCCAGTTAACGGACTATGAGAAGTCGCTGATCGATCGGCATGGTTTTGCCGTGACCGAGCGCGTAAGCTCCCACCGTTTTGCCTATGCCTTCCTGGACGTGTACAAGTCCCACCTGCCGGTCTACGTGTCGAGCGACGCCATCCTGCACGCGCTGCACATGTCCTACGACGCCATCCTGATCGACTTTGAAGAGCAGATAATTATTCCCGAGTTAAAAGAGTTCTTAACCAAAACGCTGGCCATGCGCGAAGTGCTGGAACAACGCTACGGCAGCGACGCCGGCATGCAGGCCAGTCTGCGCGACTACGACGTGCACCTGACGGTCACGGCAAGACTGCTCGGCGCTTCAACCCAGCCCTACTACGCGGAAAACCAGGCGGTAATCGACGACCTGCTGGAGCTGGTGGAAGGCCGGACCGCAACGAATTATCCGCTGTACACGAGCGGCACGGGACGCAAAATGGACTTCAGCCAGTTCACGCCGCGCGGGCACTACACGCAGAGTGAAGAACTCACCAAATATTTCCAGGCGATGATGTGGCTGGGCCGCACGGAACTCTACATCAAAGCGCCGGAAGAGTCGGGCCAGAAGCCGCTGCCGGCCGACATTCAGCGCCAGGCGATCACCTCGTTGTTAATCGCCCAGGCCGCCGCCGAGAGCGGAGCAATTGACAACCACGACAAGATTAACAATATCCTGGAAGCGTTTATCGGCGAGCAGGACAACGTAGCGCTGCGCAACCTGCTGGAAGTTAAAACGGAACTTAACATTCAGGACGTCGCCGAGCTGACGGATGAAAATACCTTTGCGCAATACCAGCAGACAATGGTTAACAAAACCTATGCGCCGCAGCGCATTATGTCGCAGATCCTGATGTCGGACCCGATGGATCCGAATCAGATCCAACCGGCGGTGGCTTTTCTGGTGATGGGCCAGCGTTTTATCGTCGATTCTTATGTGTTCAGCAACGTCGTCTACGACCGCGTGGAATTTGAGAATGAAAAAGTGCGTCGCATGCTGCCGAACCACCAGGATGTTCTGTTCGCGCTGGGCAACAACGCTTCGGTGCAGCTGCTGGAGAACGAACTGGACAGGTTCAACTACGGCAGCAACCTGGCCGGCCTGCGCTACATGATTGACCAATACGACGAAAACTTCTGGGACGCTTCGATCTACACGAACTGGCTGAACTCGATCCGCTCGTTGAATCCGCCGACCGGCGAGGAGCGCGCCGCGCTGCCGCAGTTCATGCAGACGGGCGCCTGGTGGCAGAAAACGATGAATACGCAGCTGGCTTCCTGGTCGCAACTGCGTCACGACAACCTGCTGTACGCCAAACAGTCGTACAGCGGCGGCATCGGCTGCCAGTTCCCCGAAAGTTATGTGGAGCCGGTTCCGGCCACATACGATGCCATCGCAGGCCTGGCGCGCCGCGCCTACGCCGCGGTTGAAGGCGTCGAATTCGCCGACGAGCAGACGAAGACTTCGATGCTGAGCTACTTCACGACGCTGGAAGGCCACATGGGCACTCTGAGCGCGATTGCGCAGAACCAGCTGGCGCAGGTGGAACTGACCGACGACCAGAAAACTTTCCTGCGCACGATGATCTTCGACATTCCGCAGGGCTGCGACGTGAACTTCGGCGGCTGGTACACGAGCCTCTACTACACGGGCAACGACGGCATGAAAACGACCGACATGGTGGTCGCCGACGTGCACACGGCGCCGACGGACGAGGCGGGCAATACGGTCGGCTGGGTCATGCACGTGGGCACGGGCAAAGTCAACATGGCTTTTATCCTGGTCGAAAACTGCCTCGGCACGCCGACGGTCTACTGCGGTCCGGTGATGAGTTATCACGAGATGGTGAGCCTCAACTTCAAACGCCACACGGATTCCGAGTGGGCGGCGATGCAAAAGGGCGCGGAGCCGCCGGCGCGTCCGGACTTCGTCAACCTCTACCTGGCCGATGAAAACGGCGAAGCCAAGGGAGACATCGGCCAGACGCTGCATATGTCGGTCACGGACGTGGAAGACAACCCGGCCAATCCGGCCAACGGCGGCGTTGTAACAGCTCCGAGCTATCCGAATCCCTTTGCGGCGAGCACGCTGTTGCAGTTCACGGTTCCGACGAATCTGGCGTACGAGCAGACGACGGTCAACATCTACGACCTTTCGGGCCGCCTGGTGCGCAGGCTGTTCAGCGATCACCTGCCGGCGGGCGCGATGCAACTGCGCTGGGACGGCACGGACGAGAGCGGCAAGCAGCTGTCCAACGGCGTGTACGTTTACGAAGTCCAGATCGGCGACCAGCGCGGCGGCGGCCGGCTGACGATTGCGCGCTGATAAGGCGAGACTGACGGACAGAAAAAATTGACGTGTGTTTGGCGTCAATAAAGGGCGTTCTCCAATGGAGGCGCCCTTTCTTTGTTTATTGAAAGAGCTGCGGGCTGGGGGCACAGAACTCCTGCGTGGTTCCACGCAGTCGCGTGCCGCACATCCACATCACCCGTTTGCCCATCCCGCTCCTTCCTGCTAACTTTCCGCTTTGTGTTGTCGGACGGGAACACGTGCGCCCGCGGGCCGGTTTATTGTCATCGTCCTGTGAGGACGCCGTTCTTTGCGAAGCGCTGTTCGCCGGCAGCGCTTCGGCGACAAAACGCCGGCGGACGGTATACACAAACATTCAGTTTTCGCATTTCCAGCAATCATGATGAAGTATTCCATGAAGAAATTTGGTTTCGCCGTTGCCGCGGCGCTTGTAGTCGGCGGCCTGTGGCTGCCTGGTTCCAGGGTGTTGGACTCCGGGAACGACGGTCCTGTTTCGAGCTTCGAAGTGGAGCGGGAAGAGCCGAAACGCTACGAAAATCCCGCGGAACGCCTGCAACTGGAGCTGGAAAAACGCGGCTTGCTGGGCGAGCACAACATTCCGACCGATATTCACGCGCGCTCGATGCGCTTCGCCAAATCGCTGGCTTCGGACAAGGACCTGCAGTGGGCGGCGATGGCCAAGGGCGAGACGGACAAAATCAACTTCCTCAGTGCCGAGTGGCGCCGTCGCGGTCCATTTAACATCGGCGGCCGCACGCGTGCGCTGGCAATTGACGTCGCCGACGAAAAACGACTGCTCGCCGGAGGTGTTTCCGGCGGTCTGTGGTTGAGCGAAGACGAAGGCGCAAGCTGGTCCAAACGCACCGACCCGATCGATCTGCAGAGCATTACCTGCATTGCGCAGGACAAACGCGAAGGCCGCACAAATACCTGGTACTACGGCACCGGCGAATTTCTCGGCAACAGCGCCGACGGACAGGGCGCGCCTTTTACCGGTCGCGGTTTGTTTAAGTCCGACGACGGCGGCCGCAGCTGGCGTCAGCTCGAGTCGACCGTCGGCGGCCGCGTGGTGCTGCGCGACAACGTCTTTGACTACATTTTTAACGTGCAGGTCGACTACACGCGTCCGGACGAGGACATTGTATACGTGGCCGGTTATCGCGGCATCATGCGCTCGGACGACGGCGGCGAGTCCTGGGAACTGGTTCTGGGAGACTTAAACAGCGGCGGCGTGTACACGGACGTCTATCTCAATGAATTCGGCGACGTGTATGCCGTGCTGTCAAGCGGCACGGGCGGCGGCGTCTGGCGCTCGTCCAACGGCATCGACTGGACGAACGTCACTCCCTCGATCTGGCCGGCGCAGGCGCAGCGTGCCGTAATCGGCCCTTCGCCATTTCCCGATGAAATGTACTTTTTTGTGCGCGCCTTCGGCAGCGGCGTCAACGGGCACACATTGTACAAATTTGCCGACCGCACCGGGTCGAGCGGCCAGAACGTCTGGGACGACTTAACAGAAAATCTGCCTGCCACGGGCGACTTCGGGACGATCAACGCCCAGGGCGGTTACAACATGGTAATTACGGTGCACCCGGAGGACGACTTTGTCATTTACCTGGGCGGCCGCAATCTCTGGCGTTCCGACGATGGTTTTACGAGCAGCCACAACACGACCTGGATCGGCGGCTACAATCCGCAGCCGTCGGAAGACGACTTTCGCTATCCGAATCACCATCCCGATCAGCATGCCGTGGTGTTTTATCCGTCCAATCCGCAGCGCATGCTTTCGGGTAACGACGGCGGCGTCTATCGCACGGAAGACAATCTGGCCGACGAGGTCGTCTGGGACGACTTAAACAACGGCTATTTCACGACGCAGTTTTATTCGATCGCTATTGATCCCGTCACGGCCGGCGATCCGTACATTCTGGGCGGCGCGCAGGACAACGGCTCGCTGCTGGGCAGCACGGACAATGCCGGCGACGCCTGGGCGGAAGTTCTGGGCGGCGACGGGTCCTTTTGTGCGGTGGCCGGCGGTCGCCAGTTCTACTACGTCTCCTCACAGAACGGCGAGTTGCACTACCTCAAACTGCGCGAAGACGGAACACGCGTGCAACGCACGAAAATCAATCCGCCGAACGTGGCCGACAACGACTACGTGTTTATCAACCCTTTTGCGATCGATCCCAACCGCCCGCGCATTTTGTATCTGGTAACCAAGTGGGCGCTCTATCGCAATAACCCGACGGATAAACCGGAAGGCGTGCTGTTGGATTGGAGTCGACTTAACAATTCGGGCGGCAACGACGGGCGCATCACGGCCGTGGCTGTGTCCACCGAGCCCGCCAACCGCGTGTATTTCGGCACAAACCGCGACGAGATTTTTCGCATCGACAATGCCGACACCGGCGATCCCGAAGTTGTCGACCTGTCCGCGGGCATCGGAGAGCTTGAACGCGACGGATATGTTAACTGCATCGCCGTCGATCCGAGCAATGCCGACAATGCCATTGCGGTCATGTCCAACTACCGCATCCAGAGCGTGTTTTACACGGATAACGGCGGCGCAACCTGGACGCCCGTCAGCGGCAACCTGGAGGAAAACGGCGACACGCAGGGCGACGGGCCTTCGGTTTCCTGGGCAACGATTCTGCCTACGCCGCACGGCACGGCCTATTTTGTCGGCACGAGCGTTGGACTTTTTGCCACGGTGGCAATGGAAGGCGCGCAGACCAACTGGGTCCTGCAGGGCGGCGATCTCATCGGCAATGTGGTTGTCGACATGGTCGTATCGCGCCCCTCGGACGGCCTGGTTGCTATCGCCACGCACGGCAACGGCATGTACTCCGCCCAAATTGGTCCCGACTTTTTCGACGAGGCCACGTCGGTGGACGGAGTGCCGGCACTTAAACAGATGGAGTCGATTCACGTTAGTCCTTCGCCGCTGCAAAACACCGGGCGCTTCAGCTTTACGCTGAATGAAACTTCGCCCTGCACGCTGGAAATCGTCGATCGGGGCGGTCGCACGGTGCGCCGTTTGTTTAATGAAACGACCCTGGCGGCCGGGCCGCATAACTTTGATTTTGACGGACGCGGCGGCAACGGTGCACAACTGGCCGAGGGCGTTTACTATCTGCGATTAACGGCCGGGAATCGGCGTCTGTTCGGCAAACTGGCGGTTGTTCGCTGACACAGGGGTTCTTCGTTTAACACTTTCAGGCCGGCGCCTCGGTACATCGAGGCGTCGGCTTTTTTGTTGAATACAACGACGTTCGGGCTGCGATACGTTCGCCGTCACTACAGCGACTTAAACCAGCTTTGTGGAGCGTGTTGCTGAGCGGCTTGAGGCTTTTACTGTTTTTCTCGGCGTTTGCGGCTTGAGCGCTTGCCGGCGTAGCCGGCGCTTTTCTGACATTTTTGTTAATCACCGGGTGTTCAGCGACAGACCCGCGGGTGTCAAGTTTTCCTGTTTGGAGTCTTCGAGAACAACAACTCCAGGCCGGTCCGGCACTGGCGGGTTTGCGGCTGCGAGATTAACAGGAGCGGATTGAAGCGCCCACCGCAGGTGAGGCGTCGGCGCGCCCCCGCGTCAGTTTGACATCCGGAAATTGTCTGCCGCCGCTTGCAACAGAAGCCGAGGTATATGATCGTTGAGCGGGTAAAAACCACTTGTGCTGTTATTGCAATTACACGCCGGACTGCCGCCGGACTTCAACTATGAGTTACTGTGTGTTCCGCACAAGGATTGCCGAATGTTCAGTGTCGCGTGCGTCTGCGAGTGTCGCGTGCGTCTGCGAGTGTCGCGTGCGTTCGCGAGTGTCGCGTGCGTCTGCAAGATACGACGGTGTGCGCGCTTTTTCGGCGGCCGGGTGCGCAGACATCGTGCTTTCACGACGACTGAACAATGAACAACGAGAGTCGGCGATTGCCCTGAACACCGGCCCGCGAACGCGAAGATTGGCCTGATTGGTGGAACGTCCGCTCCGGTGGCCGATCGGCCGCTTCAACAGCTCCGGATTTCCGGTTGCGCATCCGCTTGACGGCGTACATGACACAAAAAGCACAAATCTGCATACGCCTGGAGGTGTACGCCGCCCGTTGGCGGAATTCCGTTTGCAGGGTGTAAAAGTATGATGCAGATTGCGGGAGTTAACGTTTTGGTATGCATGCTGAAATTCAATTGTTCATGTTGTTATTGAACCGTCGCGGCGTGAACGCGGCGGCAGGAGGAGCTGTGTTAATGGTGCAGGTTCCGTCTCGGTGGTGGCGGCGGGCGAGAGGGCCCAGGATCTTCGCCGCAAGGCCTGCCCAATTTAAAACTTTGATGTATATTGCCGCAGCTCAAATCGCAAGTACTATTAACAAAAATCAACAGATACCAACCATGAGTCAGCAAAGTACTTTTACCATTCAGTCCTGGAACGAAGAAACTTTTATTGAAAACGGCGAGAACAAAATGGTCGTCGCCAAAGTTGAGCAGAAGTACAGCGGTAACATTCAGGGAAGCAGCCGGTTGGAATACGTTATGTATTACATGGGCGCCGTGCGCGCGACTTTTGTGGGTCTTGAAGTCATCGAAGGAACAGTCGACGGAAAAAGCGGCTCTTTTGTCATCCGCCATGTCGGCGAGTTTAAAGACGGAGCGGCGAACAGCCAATGGCAAGTCGTCGAGCAGTCCGGCACCGGCGAGCTCAGCGCCATCAGCGGCGGCGGGTCGTTCAGCGCCAAAGGCCGCGAAGTCGTCACCGAGCACAATCTCGAACTTGTTTGAGCGACAATGTGTAAGCATTGAGTGAAGCCGGCCGCCTTCCGGCGGGGCGGTTCGCCGGGGAGTTTCCAGGGCGCCTGGCTGTTCACCGCGGTTGTGTGTTGATATCTCAATGTCTTTGTACTTCGGCGTACGCGCGAATATATCCGCGTTAACAAGCGGAGACATGTTTGGCGCATGAGCAATGTCGCCCGCTGACAAACAAGAGAAAGAAGCAAGCTGCCGAACGCAGTGAGGAAGCGAAGCGCTCTGGTCAGGGAGTCGTAAAATGTTGCGTCGTGCCGGACAGATGAGCGACTGTTAAACAACTAAATTGTTTGCAGCAGTTTTTCGAGCGCTTCGCGGTCGCCTTTGATGGCCAGGCCGGAAGACATGCGGTCGAGCGGGTGTTTGCCGTAGAGGAGTTTGCGCAGCGCCGCCAGGTTGCCGCCTATCTGCAAGTCCGCGTGAAGCGCCGCACCGCGCTGAATGTCGACGCGGTCAGGATTAAACTGCAACTCGTACTGCGCATCGCCGAGCGAGAGTTCAACCACTAGTGAAATGCCGCCGCGATACCGGCGTTTAAAGGCAATTAACATCCACTCAAAGTTAACGTGGTCGCTCTTTTGCGGCGCATCCATGTAGCGCCCGCCCCAGGCGCCGAGTGCGTGAATAACCGGTTCCAGTTCGCGTCCCGCCGGCGTCAGCTGGTAAGCAATTGGTGAAGATGAGGCCGGGTAGCGCCGCCGTTCGAGCAGATTGTGTTCCTCCATTTCCTTGAGCCGCTTGGCCAGAAGGTTGCTGGTAATGCCGGGCAGACTTTTCTGCAGATCCGAATATCGCATCGGTCCGAGGAGCAGATTGCGGACCACGAGAAGCGTCCAACGCTCGCCGACGACGTCGAGCGCCTTGGCCAGACCGCAGAATTGTGAATATGTACGCTTGCTCATTGATAGTAAAAGCTTTACTTTTGAATAGCTGCTGCTTGTCTCAAAATACACATGGTCGCGTCATGATCCAAGCGTCGGAGTTTTTAAGCACGGGATTTATTCTGCTGTCGGTGCTGTGTGCGCTGATGTTTGTGTGGGCCATAGCCGCCTCGGCAAAATTGGCGGGAGTCCAAAAACGGCGGCGCAAAGCGCAGATTCGGAATGCGTCCGCGGCCACAATTGTGTGGATGGGCCTGACCTACTGGTGCGCGAGCGCGGGCCTGCTGGCATTCGGTCCCATGCCGCCGCGCCTGCCGATCCTGATCAATATCGGATTTGTGCTCGTCTTTGTCACGGCATTTTCACGCCTCGGCACACAGCTTGCAAAACTGCCGTTTCACCTGCTTATCGGTTTTCAAACGTTCCGCATCGCGGTGGAAATCCTGCTGCACCGCGCGTACGTTGAAGGGCTCATGCCGGTGCAGATGTCTTTTGAGGGCTATAACTTCGACATCCTGAGCGGAATTACGGCGCTGCTTCTGCTGCTGATTGCCAAACGGCGACCGCTCGACCGCAGGCTGATTCTGACATGGAACATCCTCGGTTTAACCCTGCTGCTGACAATTATCGGCATCGCAGTTGTGTCGATGCCGATAGACGGAATCCGCTTGTTTAACAACGAACCGGCCAACACCTGGGTGACGCGTGCGCCCTTTGTCTGGCTGCCGACGGTGATGGTTTTTATGGCCATGCTGGGGCACCTGCTGGTATTCCGCAAGTTGCGGAGCGCTCAGAGCGGCAAATAAATGCGGTGGCCGACGGAGAGATAGTAATAAGGAGTCGAAAGCGGTGCAGAGTGGAAAAATACCGCGGCGCAGCATTTTTCCTTTGCATTTGTAGATGCGCGCGGTTTAACTTTGTGCGTTCCCGAAGGAACAAAGCAGAATGACAAATCGTCGCTTCCATATCGCCCCGCGCCCGGCACACACGGTCCATACACCGGCATCCTGTTCGATGTGTATGTGCATGTGTTTGAGCGATCCAGGAAGGGGATGACGGTCTCGTCACAACTGCGCACACAATTGCAAAGCCCTTCCGACTAAACGGAAGGGCTTTTTTGTTTTATGTCAAATCCGGACAACAAGCGTGAATTCAGGCAAACAGCATAACTCAAGGCGATCAATCGCACGGCCTCTGGGCTGTATGATGATGTGCTGCCGTATGCACCGCCCCGCGAGGGAGGAGCCTGAATAGCTGCGCCGGAGTTTAACGGCAAACGCAATCGTCATTCGGAGCCTTCCCCACAGTGTGCGGAAGGCTTTTTTGTTTAATGGAAAATTGAAGGACCGGAATCATGTCTGATTCACTCAAATTTGAAACGTTGCAGGTGCACGCCGGGCAGGAAATCGACCCGACGACCGGTGCGCGCGCCGTGCCGATCTACCAGACGACGTCGTACGGTTTTCAGGACGCGGCGCACGGCGCGGACCTCTTTGCGCTGCGGAAATTCGGCAATATTTACACGCGAATCATGAATCCCACCACGGATGTTTTTGAGAAGCGCATCGCCGCGCTGGAGGGAGGCGTCGCCGCGCTGGCGGTGGGATCGGGTCAGGCGGCGCAGTTCATTGCCTTAAACAACATCCTGCAGAACGGCGACAACTTTGTAACGACAACCTGTCTCTACGGCGGCAGCTGGAATCAGTTTAAAGTGGCGTTCAAACGCCTGGGCGTAGAGGCGCGCTTTGTGGCGGGCGACGATCCCGACGACTTTGAACGGCGCATCGACGCCGGGACCAGAGCCATCTATCTGGAGACCATCGGCAATCCCGGCTTTAACATTCCCGATTTTGAGCGATTTGCGGAACTGGCGCGACGCCATGACCTGCCGCTAGTGGTCGACAACACCTTCGGTGCGGCGGGTTACCTTTTCAGGCCGCTGGAACACGGCGCCAACGTGGTTGTACAGTCGGCCACCAAGTGGATCGGCGGCCACGGCACGAGCATCGGCGGGGTAATTGTCGACGGCGGCAACTACAACTGGGGCAACGGCAAGTTCCCGCAGTTCAGCGAGCCGGCGGAGGGTTACCACGGACTTAACTTCTGGGAGGTTTTCGGCAGCGACGGGCCGTTCGGCAACATTGCGTTTATCATTCGCGCGCGCGTGGAGGGGCTGCGCGACTTCGGGCCGGCGCTCAGTCCGTTTAACTCTTTCCTCTTTCTGCAGGGACTTGAGACTCTCTCGCTGCGCGTACAGAGACAGGTCGACAACGCACTTGAGCTGGCGCGCCGGCTGGATGCGCACGACGCGGTTGAGTCGGTTTCTTACCCTGGCCTTGCAGCGCATTCACATCATAAGAACGCCGTTAAATACCTGCGCAACGGCTATGGCGCGGTGTTGAGTTTTCGCATAAAAGGCGGCTATGATGCGGCGCTCAGGTTCATTGACTCTGCGCAACTGGCGAGTCATCTGGCCAACGTCGGCGACGCCAAAACGCTGATCATTCATCCGGCGTCGACCACGCACCAGCAGCTTTCGGCCGCTGAGCAGCTGGACGCGGGTGTGTTGCCCGACCAGGTGCGCGTATCGGTCGGCATCGAACACATCGAAGATATCCTGGCCGATTTTGAACAGGCGCTGGCCAAAGCTGCGGAAGCGCAACCCGCCTGACGCGGCGGAATTCTATCGCGTGCGTTTTATTAACATCTTAACAGAAGCAGGTGTGCTTCTTTCAGCCTGGAGTCGATATGTCCGATGTGCAGATGTTTAAAAGCCATGAGCCGTTTGAGCTGGAGTCCGGCGTACAACTTCCATGTCTGGAGACGGCCTGGACGGCACGGGGCCGCCGCGCCGCGGACGATTCCAACATCGTCTGGATTTTTCACGCCCTGACGGCCAACGCCGAACCGCGCGACTGGTGGCCGGATATGGTCGGCGTCGGCAAAACATTTGATCCGCGGCGCGACTACATCATCTGCGCCAACGTGCTCGGCTCCTGCTACGGCGGCAGCGGCCCGGCGAGTGTTAACCCCGCTTCCGGCCGGCAATATCTGGCCGACTTCCCGCTGGTCACGATCCGCGATATGGTTCGAGCGCACGACCTGCTGCGGCGTCGTCTGGGAATTAAACAAATTGCCCTCGGCGTCGGCGCTTCATTGGGTGGGCAGCAGGCGCTGGAGTGGGCGGCGACCATGCCGGACCTGTTCAGCCGCCTGGTGCTGATCTCCACCAATGCCGAGCACTCGCCATGGGGACGCGCGTTTAATGCCACGCAGCGCATGGCGCTGGAAGCGGATGAGAGCCTGCACGGCGCCGGGCCGGAGGGCGGACACAGGGGCCTGATGGCGGCGCGCGCCGCGGCGATGCTCTCGTACCGCACCTACGAATCCTTTGCGCGGACGCAGGCCGACGTCGCATCGGTGATGCACAACTACCGCGCCGATTCGTATCAGCGCTACCAGGGCGTCAAGCTGGCGCATCGCTTTAACGCCTGGTCCTACTATCGCCTCACACAGGCCATGGACAGTCACGATATCGGTCGCGGTCGCGGCGGCGTCGAGGCTGCGCTGGCGCGAATTGAAGCCGAGGCTCTGCTGGTGGGCTGCAACTCGGACGGCCTCTTTCCGCCCGCCGAACAGCGTCGCATTGCCGCTGGACTTAAACAGGCGCGCTACGTCGAAATTACCTCGCCCTACGGACACGATGGTTTTCTGGTCGAGAGCCTGCAACTACACAACCTGATCAAGAATTTTGTGCCGGAACTCGCGCCGGCAACAGGAGAACTATGAGCCGCACAACAAAAATTGGTCTGTTTGGATTTGGCTGCGTCGGACGCGGATTCTATCAGATCGCAACCGCCGCAACAAACAGCAAGATCGAGATAGCTGCGATCTGTGTTAAACACCCGGATAAAGCGCGGTCGCTGCCGCGGGACGTGTTTACCTTTGATGCCGATGCGATCATTAACAATCCCGACATCGACATCGTTGTTGAACTTATCGACAATGCCGAGGACGCCTTCAAGATCGCAAGCGCCGCTTTGCGCAAAGGCAAACCGGTGGTGTCCGCCAATAAACGCATGATTGCCGAGCGCTTTGCCGAGTTGCAGCAACTTCAGCGCGACGGCGGCTCGCGCCTTCTCTACGAGGCCGCCGTCGGCGGCAGCATTCCAATTATTCGCGCGCTGGAAGCCTATTTTGACGGCAGCGCCGTCCGTTCGCTCGGCGGAATTGTCAACGGTTCGTCCAACTATGTCTTAACGCGCATGCAGGACGACGGTCTCAGTTACGATGAAGCGCTGGCCGAGGCGCGGGAAGCCGGTTTTGCCGAAAGCGATCCGACGCTCGACCTGGGTGGTTTTGACGCGCGCAACAAGTTGAGCATTCTGACGCGGCACGCTTTGTCCTGCCGCCTGGCGCCTGAAAAAATTCCGACCTTCGGCTTGCGCTCGGTTAACAGTCTGGACGTTCTGTGGGCTCGGGAGCACTCGCTGAGAATTGTGCCGGCCGTCAGTGCACGGCGCTTGACAGGCGGCGTGTGCGCCTGGTCCGCGCCGCAGCTGGTGACGCAATCCGAACGCATCGGATCCGCCGTAGGCGAAAACAATATCGTGCTGGTTGAAGATGCCAACGGCGTCACGACTGAGTTCACGGGCAAGGGCGCCGGCGGAATTCCCACCGCGGCCGCGGTCCTGGCGGATGTTAACGCGCTCAACCGCAACTTTGCCTATCGGCCTGTTAATGATCGTCACTGCGGAGTCGCGTCGTTGGATGATTTGGTTGATGTTCTGATTCGCGGCGCCGGCGATGACAATCGCATTCCGGTGGAGTTCCAGGATGTCTATCTGGAGGAAGATTATCGCAACAGCCGGATTGTCGTTGGACGAGCCGCGTTAAACAAACTCGCATCCGGCCATCTGCCTCGCAGGCGCGGCAGTTTTGTCGCCTTGTTGTCCGGTCCGACGGTCGCGCAGTTAACAGGGCGCGGGGTGGGAGCTGCCGCCTGTGTCTGTTGAAGGTTCAAAAAAAACAGTTTGCACGACGTACCGCAGCCGCTACCGCGGTACGTCGCGACAAACTGTTTGCGCTCCTGATGGCGTGTCAATCTGCAACTCTTCCCATTCAACTGCAAGTGCGTCGATTGGGACTTTTATAGGTAGGCCGCCACAAATCGCGTCCTCGCCTTCTCGGCGGAATTGCGTAGATTTGTCGCGGAAAAGCTTCAAAAATCATTGGCACGGCTTCAATGCAACGTCTTCGGCTGATTGTTTTACTGCTTCTGGCCGGCGCGCTCACGTCCTGCGACCCGATCAACCCGGTGTACTTCGTCAACGACTCCGGCGACACGCTCTACATGCGCACCACGCCGGATTCGCTGGAACGCGTCTACGTGCAGATCCCGCACTCCCGCCGCGACACATCGGTCACGCCGATGATGATCGTATTGCCGCCCGGCGACACCTGCCTGTACGGTTATATCATCGGCGACCTCTACAAAAGCGATGTGTTTGAGCGCATCGACATCGGCTCGGCAGGCGGACGCAGAACGATCCAGGGGAAAGATTCGGTCCACGCCCGTATGACCACCGCCAGCTACGGCGCCGGCGACGAATACTTTTTTCACTTGCCTTGATTTTTTGTTTGTCAGCGAGATTGAAGCCGGCAGCATCGCAGTTGAGTCGAGCGTCGTTGCCGTAGGTGTTTGTCAACCTGTCCTCGTGCCGCTGAGTTCCCGGATAGTGTGTTTGACTTCTGATTTGCGTTCGCCCCGCTCCGCCGACAGCTCCGCGGCCGTGGCAGTCTCCGACTTCGACTCACGGCTTGAGTGTTTTGTACTGCGCGGCTTGACGTCTCGTCTTGTCTACGCTCAGGCCACGAATACGTTAAACCACAAAACCTGCAACGTTCAACCGCCGGAAGCCCCCGTTCAGTGTTTTCCTGTTGATTGTTTTTGTACGGCTTCACATGTTGCGCAGAGGGATTCATCCGCGCTGGGCGCGCTGCGCCGGTTCCCCGGTCCGAGGTCAGGTCCGCGCGAACAGATTGAGCCCGGAAGCCGACCAGTGTCGAGAGCATTTGTTAACTCATTCATGTGCAGAGGGGATGGGCCGGGAAGGTGCGCCGGAACTATGTCATGTACATGCTCCGGCCAGAAATGTCGAGCGAGAGGCACACCAATGTTCAGTTCGTCGGAAACACATGTGTAAACCGGCGCAAAACTGAATATTCATGCGTGGACGCAAGCGCCTGGCAGCCGACGACTGGTAGTTGAAGACTGCTGTCGGACGCCCGAGTGCCGACGTCTGGTCTTTGTCGCCAAAATACCGTACCTGTTTAATTCACTCGATACCTGAATGGTGGGGCTATGTCGATTGGACCTACAGAATCGCGCTCCAACAAACACCTACCCAATTTTTACCCTGTTCTCTGAAATTTCTTTCGCAACCCCTCTGTTACCGGCCCGTTTGCCTTTTCATCGCCCGGTCCCGCGTCGCTTCCCGCAGCCAAAAATTTTGATTGCGCGGCGCTGAAGGGTATTTTCCCGTCGATTCAGGTGCGGCCAACTGCTTCCGATTAATGGTTGAGATCAACGGACCGGTCCGGGCCACGAAATCGTCCGTTATGTTTTGACGATACGCGCCGATATTTGAGAGTGACATGCAGACCCAACTTGGAAAATCCGATAAAACAGTCGATTCACATAAAGTGATGCGCGAGAAAATCCGCTTCACCCGCGAAATGATCGACAAGATTTTCAGCGACAACCCTCAGTCGGCCATGGCGCTTGCCAACGAAGGTCTGGATATGGCGCGAACAATCAACGATCAGGAGCAGGCCGCCTGGTTCCTCTCGCGTATCGGATCGTGTTATCACTGGCTCTCGCGCTTTGAAGAAGCTGAGGCCACGCTCAAGGAATCGGCCGATATCTATCGCCGTCTCAATGACACGCCTGCTTACTACCGCACGCTTTCAGTACTGGTCGGACTCAAAAACACCAAAAACGAGTACACCGACGCCCTGCAACTGGCCGGCAAAGTAATCATCTATCACCGCGAACACGGGCGCAAGCGAATGGACTACGTTCGCATTCTGATTCACGCCTGTCAGGCGCATTGTGCCCTCGGTCAGTACACCGACGCCCTGGAGTGCGCCTACGAAGGTCTCGCCATCGCTGAAAACCTTGCGTCCAAAGAGTCCGTCGGCAACCTGGCGATGATCTACCTCAACATCGGCAACATTCATTATTACATGGAGGACTACTCCAAAGCCGATGAGTACTACCAACGCACCGCCGAGGAATACCGCCGCGAAGGCAAGCTGATTGGACAGGGAATCACTCTGTTGAACCAGGCCCGCATCTACTGGCGCGCCCGCGGCGAATACGAAACCGCGCTGGAGCTGCAATTTCGCGCGCTCGAAATTTTCATCAAACTCGGCAACAGCATCGAACAAATCAAAGTCGTGCTGGATATCGCCCTCGTCTATGCGCGTCTGCAGCGCTTTGATCAGGCCGTTGAGTTCCTCGAACGCGCCGATTCACTCGGCAAGTCCGTCCTCGATCAGGACAATTTCCTCGTGCCCTGCATTTATCTGCGCAAGGCCGATGTCTACTCGCTCATGCACGACGACGCCAAAACGCTCAGCAACCTCAAAGCCGCGCTCGACATCGACGAGGCGCACAACAACCCGACGCTGATGAGTTCGATCCACGAGCTCCTGTCCAATTACTACGAGCGCCAGCGCGATTTCCACAAAGCCTTTGAACATTACAAGGAACACCTGCACCAGAACGACGCCGTCCGCGGCGCGCACCGCCAGCGCAGCATCGACGAGATCGAAGGCCGCGCCGAGCGCGAACGCATGTCGCGCGAAGCCGAGTCGCTCAAATCCCAGCTGATTTCACTGGAGCACGAAAACCAGCGCAAGTCCAAGGAAGCCGAGCTGCGCGCCCTGCACCTCTGGCAGAAAAATGAAGTGCTCGGCAAAATCAAATCCTATATCGACTCCATCGACCGATTTTCCGATCTGGACAAACGCAAGCTCAGCGCCGACGTGCGCCGCTACATCCAGGAAGGCATGGAGATCGACTACAAGTGGGAACAGCTCGAAAGTGTGCTCGGCAGCCTCCAGGCCGAATTCCTCGAAAAACTCATGCGCGAGCAGCCGGAGATCACCGCCACGGAAAGTAAAATCTGCGCGCTCATGAAAATGCGTCTCGAAACCAAGGAAATCGCCGGCATGCTGTTTATCTCGCCCCAGACCGTCTACACCCACCGCAAGCGCATTCGCCGCAAATTGGGCCTCAAGGCCGACGAAAGCCTGGTCACATTTTTGGAGCGATTATAGATTTCCTGCCGATTTTTACTGCCTGCCCGGATCGTGGCAAGTTCTCCCGGCGGCTGGTTCTTACCCAACGAATACCCAGTTCCTTTCGGCGGCCGCAATGGTTTTAACCCCTGCCTTCTACTGTTGAATCGGCTATTCTGTGCTTTTTTGGACGAAAAGGCGTCGCGCTTGCTTCGTAATTTCGCGGCAAGGGACGAACTGATGCCTACCCAAGAATTACCCAACTGGTCCCGGCAACTACAGGTCGCAAGGCTTTGACTACGTAGTTCTGCTTACCTAACGATTACCAATGTCCGGCAGTAGTATTGCGCCGCCCCGCGTTGTATATTGCCCGCGGTTGATTTAACAAGCAATTGTTAATCAACGTTTGTATCAATCTGTGTGTGGGTGGTTATCCCCGTAGCGTCTATTGTCGTGGAAGGAAATGTGGGGCGGCCGGCTTGTCGCCCGAAGTTTCGTCGCTGCCCACGATATTTACTGCGCTGCGGGGATAACGTTTTAATACACCGCCGCGCGCCCCCTTCAGCCCCCGGTGCCGCGTAATTACTCGCACTGTTGGTGGTCGCTTGCTTTTCCTGACTCTCTTGTTAGTCGCCGTATGCACAGCTCGCCGTCTGCGAGTCACCGGTTTTTTTGCACCCGATTCGCCTGTTTAAGTGTGCGCATCCTGTGTCGCGAATAAAAGCGCCGCGACAACAATAAGCCGGCTTGCATGTCCGTCGGCTCTCAAATTGTATCGACAACCGTTCCTCTCGTGGTTGCGATACCTTGTTTTACATCCGCATGCTGTTACGCCGCAAACACATACTGCGTTTAACTTCCGTCGTCCTGACGACCGCTTACGTCGCTCTGGCCGTGGTGCTTGCATCGTTCCACAGCCACACGGACGCGGACTGTCGCGCGCCGCATACACATGCCGGGCATGTTCACGAATGTTCGGGTCTTGCACCGACGAACAACCTGTCTGCGGACAGGCTGTTTCTGCTTGACGCACAGGACCTGAAAACTGCCCCTGATCACTGTCTGATTTGCCAGTTTTACGGCAAACAGATTTTCGCCGAAGTTGCCGCACCTGCTTTTGTCGGCAGCTTCGTTGCAATGGGCGACCGGCCCGAATTCACCTCAATTACCCGGCCGCTGCCTGCCGACCTTGCGCGCGGCCCGCCGCTTGTTTAACACATCCTCTTAATCAACGCGAACACCTGCCTGTCCGGCAAGGACCGAATCCGTTTGCCGCATTGTGCTGCCTGCGGTCTGTGGTCTGTGTTGCTCGCGTCTGCCTTTGTCCCGCTTTACAGCGAGGTCCGCGCCGGAATCAATATCTGTCCGCGTTGACCGCTGAAAGTCGCCCGCTCCGTTAACTCCGGCGGCGAATACATTCTTCGCCCCGATCCCGGCATGTGATTTACTGTGCGAGTCTTGCGGCTTGCCCATTTTGAGGTATTCTACAATGAAAGTTTCGAACTTCTCGCTGCGCCCCGGCGCGCGTTTCCGCTTTGCACAGACTCTGGCGATTGCGGCTCTGACCTTGACCTTCATGACGTCCTGTGATGACGACGATCACGATGTGCACGGCGAACACTTTGAAGCTGTCGGCCTGGTTATTTACGCCGACGGCGCGGAAGTACTGCGCTTGCAGGACAACCAGATAACCGGCAGTCTGTCGCTCAATGTCGACGGTGAAGTTGACTATGCGGTTGAGTTCATTCTTGAAGATGGCGACATCGAAGTGCCGCACGGCGATGAAGTACTGACGCTGAGCGTTGAAATCGATGACGACGCGACGGCTGAAGTGAGCGACGTGGATTCGGAGGCTTACAGCTTCTCACTCCTTGGCAAACAAGAGGGAAGCGCAGAAGTAACCGTAACCCTGCTCCACGAAGGGCATGCCGACTATGTTTCCCTGGCATTGCCCGTGATTGTTGCACCGTGACAGACATGAAAGAGATAGCAAGGACCGGGCGTCCCGGCGTCCGGTCCGGCGATTTGCTGCGCGGTGCGGGCAGCCGGTTGTTTAACTGCCTGTGGGGTTTGCTGGCGCTTGCCGGTGCGGTGCAGTTCGCTCGCGCTGCCGAGCCGCTTGTACAGGCCGATCACGTTCTGATCGGGCGGGTGACGGCGGGTGACGACGGCGACGGCGTTGGATTTGCCACCGTCTGGCTGCCGCGTCTGGAGCGCGGTGTGTCCTGCGATGAAAACGGTGAATTTGTTCTTGACGGTTTGCCGTCCGGCGTGTGTGAACTGCATGTGCGGCGCATCGGATTTCACGATGCCCAACTGCAGTTAAACATTGGCGAGCGCGATTCAATCAGGGTGACGATTGAATTGCGGCCGGCCGGATTTCAGACGGATGAATTGGTTGTGTCGGCCAACAAAACGACAGGTTCGGCTCCCGATGATGCCGTGCTGCGGCTGGAGGGCGCGGCCCTGCGCGACCGGCTCGGCATTACCATGGCCCAGACCTTGCGCGACGAACCCGGTATCGCCGAACAGTCGATGGGACCGGCGCCCGCCCGTCCCGTTCTGCGCGGCCTCGGCGGCGATCGACTGCTGCTGCTGGAAGACGGGACGGGTACCGGAGACCTCTCGGCCTCTTCCGCCGATCACGCAGTTGCCATCGAACCGCTGCACGCCGCCAATGTCGAAGTGATTCGCGGGCCGCGCGCTTTGTTGTATGCTTCGCAGGCCTTGGGCGGAGTCGTAAATGTTCAACGCGAAAAAATTCCGCGCTCCACGCCTGCCGCGATCGGCGGGGAACTCACATTGCAGGGCGAATCCGTCAACGCCGGAGCGTCCGCCGCCGTGCGTTTGCAGGGCCCGGCCGGGCCCTTTGCGCTGCGCGGGGACTACAGTCTGCGCTCCGCCGGCGACATCAGCACGCCATTGGGTGTGCTGGACAATACTCAGATCGACACGCGGGCCGGATCGTTCGGCGCGGCCATCCACGGAGACCGCGGCAGCGCCGGCGCGGCGGTCAATCTGTATCACAGCGAGTACGGCATTCCGCCGGACCCGGAAGCAGGGCATCCCGGCGGTGCGTCCATTGAACTTGATCGCTACGGCCTTGAGGCGCGCGCGGACTGGCAACCTTCGACCGACCTGATCAACGTGCTGCGTGCGGACGTTTCCATGCAGTCCTACGAGCACTTTGAATTTGAAGCGAGCGGTGCGGCCGCCGTGCTCTTTCAGCGTCGTTCGCTGCAGTCCGGTCTGCAACTCCTGACCGCCGACGGCGAATATCTGCGCGGCGGCACGTTTGGTCTTGCGTATACGCGCAGCGACCGGCGTTATGACGGACTCGTTTCCACCAGCGACGCAATTGAGCAGGGCATAGCCGCTACGGCGGTACAGGCGCTGCACCTTCCCGCACTGACACTACAGGCCGCCCTGCGCGCTGACCTGCACGTCATCGATCCGGCGGAGGAGAAACTGTCGCGCTCCGTCGGCAACATTCGCAGCCGCACGTTCAAAGGCGTGTCCGCTGCGCTGGAAGCCCGGACAAAGCAATGTGCCGGTTTGTCGTTTCACGCGGCTGCAATGTCCACTTTCCGGCCGCCGACGGGTGAGGAATTGTATTCGGAAGGGCCGCATCTGGCGGCATATTCGTTTGAGGTCGGCAATGCCGATTTACAGGCGGAGCGCGGGCTTGGCCTTGAAGCGGGGCTGTCGTTCAGGAGCGAACAGTTTCACGCCGGTCTGACTGCATTTCGCAATTCATTTACCGGTTATATTTACCCGCGCAACACCGGGGAGCGCAGCACTCGCCGCGGCGACCTGTACCTGTATCAGTTCAGCGGAGCCGATGCGGTCATGACGGGCGCGGAATTTCAGGCGGGACTGATGATCGACGAGGTCTGGCACGTGGCGGCAAACTTCGCGTTTGTGAACGGCGAGCTGAGCGACGGCGGTTATCTGCCGATGATTCCACCTGCCAGTTTGCATGTTGAGGCCGCCCGTCAGTTGGGTAGCGGGGAACTGGGCCTTCGCCTCACAGCCGCGGCGGCACAAAATCGCACCGGCGAATTTGAGACGCCGACGGCGGGTTACGTCGTGGTCGACGTGTTTTCCGGCTGGAACTTCTCCTGGATGGGCGCTCTGCACGCATTCAATATCAATGTCTCCAATTTGCTTGACCGCGAATATCGCCGGCACTTAAATCGGGTGCGGCACGTCATGCCCGAACCCGGGCGCTCGCTGCGCTTTTTGTACCGCCTGTATCTCTGACGTCACTAAGTCGGCCGGACGGTGGAAAAACCAACAATGAACGCATGGGAGTTTGCAGTTGAGGAAGATGATCTGCATTCCCGGGACCGCGGGTAATTTGGAAATACCATCGGGTGATGACAATTTGGGCGCTGGCGGCGCCGCTGTCCGGCCACACGGAACGTCGGCGGAAATATGCGTAAGAGTCGTGCGGCACACTGCGCGATGCACCGCCGCTGAGCGATCCGGGCTACTAACATATGACACTGGGATATCGAAATGGCTAAGAACCTCGTGATCGTCGAATCACCGGCGAAAGCGCGTACCATCAATAAATACCTGGGGAGCGATTTTGTCGTGATTGCTTCCTATGGCCACGTGCGCGACCTTGTTCCCAAAGAGGGCGCGGTCGACACCGAAGACTTTTCAATGAAATACGACATAATAGAAAAGAACAAAAAACACGTCGATGCCATCAGCAGGGAAGTCAAACGCGCCGATGCAATCTATCTGGCGACTGACCCCGACCGCGAGGGAGAGGCGATTTCCTGGCACATTCTCGAGTTGCTGCGCGAGCGCAACATCCTGAACGGCAAGCCGGTGCATCGCGTGGTGTTCTACGAGATCACGAAGAAAGCCATTCGCGACGCGATCGAACATCCGCGTACGCTCTCAACAGACCTGATCAACGCGCAGCAGGCGCGCCGCGCACTCGACTATCTGGTCGGTTTTAATCTCTCGCCGCTGTTGTGGCGCAAAGTTCAGCCCGGACTTTCGGCCGGTCGTGTCCAGAGTCCGGCTCTGCGCCTGATCGTCGAACGCGAACTCGAGATTGAGCGGTTTGAGTCGAAGGAATACTGGTCGATCGACGCCGATACCATCAAGGACGAGCAGGGATTCAGAGCCAAGCTGGTACAATTCCAGTCAGAGAAAATCACGCAGTTCTCCGTCACCGATGCGGAGAATGCCGGTCGGGTGCGCCAGGCGTTGCTCGACTCCGCTCAGGGAAGTCTCTTCGTCAAATCCGTGGAGAAAAAACAGCGCAAACGCAATCCGGCTGCGCCCTTTACCACGTCGACCTTGCAACAGGAAGCCTCGCGTAAACTCGGTTTTTCCGCACAGCGTACCATGCGTACGGCGCAGCAGCTGTACGAAGGTGTTGATGTCGGGTCCGGCTCGACCGGTTTGATCACGTATATGCGTACCGACTCGGTGCACCTGGCCAATGAAGCGGTGGCGGAGCTGCGCAGTTTTATCGGCGATCGCTACGGCGACAAAGCGCTGCCGGACAAACCACACGTCTACAAAACAAAAGCAAAAAATGCCCAGGAAGCCCACGAAGCCATTCGTCCCACGGGCGTCGAGCGCACGCCGGACGACCTCAAGCCCTACCTGAGCGATGACCAGCTGAAATTGTACACGATCATCTGGAAACGCACCGTTGCCTGCCAGATGATACACGCGACGCTCAATACAACGGCTGCGCAGCTTACCTGTGCGGCCGGTGCGTTCCGCGCGACCGGTTCGAGCATTGCCGATCCCGGATTTATGTCGGTCTATCAGGAAGGCGTCGACGACAAAAAGGCGGACAATGAGGAAAAATTCCTGCCGGAGTTGCTGGAAGGCGAAACAATCAAGCTCAACGACGTTGTGACGGAGCAGCACTTTACCACGCCGCCGCCGCGCTATTCGGAGGCCTCGCTGGTAAAAACCCTGGAGGAATTCGGCATTGGCCGTCCGTCCACCTACGCGTCGATTATCTCCACGCTGCAATCGCGTTCCTACGTGGAAATGGACAAGCGTCGCTTTGTGCCCACCGATGTCGGTAAAATTGTCAACCGCTTCCTGACCGATCACTTTGATCAGTATGTCGACTACGATTTTACCGCCAAGCTGGAAGACGAGCTCGATGCGGTGTCTCGCGGTGAGCTTGAGTGGAAACCCCTGATGCATGGCTTCTGGGACAATTTCCATTCGCGCGTCGACGAAAAGAAAAATGTCTCGCGTGCGGAGGTGCTGCAGGCCCGCGAACTCGGTGCCGATCCGGAAAGTGGCCGTCCGGTCAGCGTTCGTCTCGGGCGCTACGGTCCCATGGTGCAGATCGGAACGCGTGAAGATGAGGAGAAACCGCGTTTTGCCGGGCTGCGTCCCGATCAGCGCATGGATTCCATCACGCTGGCGGAAGCGCTGGACCTGTTCCGCCTGCCCCGCGAACTGGGCGAAACGCCGGAGGGCGAAAAAGTCTCCGTCAACATTGGCCGCTTTGGCCCTTATGTTCGCTTTGCCAACAAGTTTGCATCCATCAAGGAAGACGACCCCTACTCGATCTCACTCGAACGGGCGCTTGAGATAATCGAGGCCAAGAAAAAGGCCGATCTCGAGAAAATCCTCAAGACCTTCGATGGAGAGGACGTTCAGATTCTCAAGGGACGTTGGGGACCCTATATTACGGACGGCTCCAAAAATGCCCGCATTCCCAAGGACAAAGACTACGAAGAACTGACTCTGTCCGAATGCCAGGCCATGCTCGCGGCGGCGCCCGAGAAAAAGAGCAAGTCCAAAGCCAAGGCCAAAACGAAAGCTAAAGCCAAGACCCAAACAAAGGCAAAAGCCAAGGGCAAAGCCAAAAGCAAAGCCAAATCTTCCGGCGGTAAAAGCGGCGCTTCCAACGAGTAATTTTGCCGAAGTCAGGTGATTTTTCGAGAGCCGGGTTCCCACATGAGGAGCCCGGCTTTTTTTATACCCGACTTCCATGCCCATGAAAACAGAGTTGTTGACTGAATTGCTGGATTTATCCCCCTTCAGACTGTGACAAAATAAAAGTGAAAAACTCCTTGCATATTCAAAGGGAAAGTTCTATTTTTGTCGTAATATTATTGACTGGAATGCGGTCGGCTGACGGAAAAAGTCTTATAAGCCTGACCGGGGATTCAATCCCAACAATCTGGCGGTCTTGTCATGAAATACGCCGAAAAAAATAATTCTCAGGTCATAAGTGTCGGAATTGCCGCAGGCAGGATTCTTGCACTACTTCGGTCCGGATCCTGTCTGGATTCGGACCCATAAAAATTGATCAGCCGGTGCGGGCAGGCAATTATTCAGGAGCAAACAGCTTGTCGGCATCGAGTTCAAAGGATTCTCCAACGCGGGGAGTCCTTTGTTTGTTCTGGTCACCTTCCTTTGATTAAACTTGCCTCTTTTCCCGCTTACCACGTTTTTCAGCCCGCTCAGCACTCAAAGACCCACGTTTAATTTTTCTGCGCTTGAATTCCCGGTACTGGTGCATAGCATGCGGTCAAAGTCGCCGGATTTTCAACCGGTCCTCACTCGATAACCATGCCGGGTAGCAAAAATGCCAAACGTCAATCTGGCTGGAAAACCAGCAGTTTTTAGTGTCGGGAGTTACTACACAAAACTCAATTCAGTCCGCCGCCTGCGGTGCCGTTTCTCCGGAATAGTCGGAAGATGTGTCCGGTCGCTGCGTTTGGTCTCCGCAGTCCTCTTGCCAAGAGCGTCACAGCCGCACACCGCTCGTACTCCACAATTGGCAACAACAGTTCCGACCGGGGACAATGTTTCCGACGGCAATTCGCTGCTTGACTCCAGGTTGCCGGACGGCGGCGTCATGGTCTGGTTGGCTCCCGTCAATGAGTCGAAAGCGCCACGCAGCTCCACTTCATTGAGTGCGGCGAGCTCTGCCGTCGAGAACTCCGACATTCAAAAGATGTTGTTGCGCCGCAGGAGCAGGGGGCGCGTCGAACGCGACATCGCACTTGCACGTTTCGGAGTACTTCTTTCCTGGATTGGCAGCTTTGCCCTGGTCTGCTCGGTCTTGTGCACGGCTACGTTCTTTACCTGCGCCTGGACCTTGTGTGCGCTTGGCCTGACCTGGTCGGCTGCCCGGTCGGTAAAAGCTCTGCGTCGTGAGACCTCGAGGTCCAACATCGGCTACAATTAATTGAAGCTCTATCCGATCTGGACGGGTGGAGAATCCTGATACAATGCAGCAGTTTAACACCGACGATATTGAATCTCTCAACGATCGCTTTGAATCGGCGACGGCTGCGGAAATTCTGTCCTGGGCCTGGGAGCAATTCGGCACGATGCTGGCCGTCAGTTCCTCGTTTCAGTCGCAGAGTGTACCGCTGCTGCACCTCATTTCGCGGCACTGTCCCGCCGTGCCGGTGGTTTTTCTCGACACGGGATTCCACTTCGGTGCAACACTGCGATTTCGCGATCAGCTGCGCGAGGAACTGGGGCTGAACATTGAGATACTGCATCCCGAGATACAGCAGAACGAACTGATGCAGCGCTATGGCGAGGGACTCTACCGCCGCGATCCCGACCTTTGTTGTCATATCAACAAGGTCGAGCCGATGGACCGCTACATGGTGGGCAAAAGCGCCTGGATCAGCGGTGTGCGGCGCGATCAGACCGCACACCGGCGAACCCTGCGGACGATTGAGCCCGCGGCCGGGGGCATGCTGAAAATCCATCCGATGCTTGCCTGGACGAGCCGCGACGTCTGGACCTATATCAACGATTTCAATCTGCCGGTGCACCCGCTGCTGGAGAAAGGCTATTTCAGCATCGGCTGTGCTCCTTGTACGCGGCCGGTCGGCGCCGGCGAAGACGAACGCAGCGGACGCTGGGCGGGCAACGACAAAACCGAATGCGGCATTCACACGGAGTCCGGCCGGTCGGCCGGGGACTCTGATTCCAACTGAATTACAGCACTAAACTCAAGGGACAGCCGATGCAACAGTCCTCGGATTCTCACACAATTCTCGTCACCGGCGGTGCGGGATACATCGGCTCGCGCTTGCTGGCCTGTATGGCGGAAGATGCGCGTTTTGCCGACGCGACGATTCGCATTTATGACAATTTGCGCCGCAGCAACTACGATGGTTTGATGGACCTGCCCGCCGATGGGCGATTTGAGTTTATCGAAGGCGACATACTGGACCGCACCAACATTCGCCGCGCCATGGCGGGTGTACGGGAAGTGGTTCATTTGGCGGCGCTGGTACGCACGCCGCTGTCCTTTGAACATCCCGAGTGGACGGAGCAGGTAAATCACTGGGGTGCGGCCGGAGTGGCTGAATGTGCGCTGGAGGCCGGTGTGCGCAGATTTGTCTATGCCAGCAGCGCCAGCGTCTACGGTCTGGGCGGACCTTTTGCCGAGGACGCGCCCTGCCGCCCGACCGGTCCTTATGCTACCTCCAAACTGCGCGGCGAAAAGGCCGTCCTGTCAGCGGCCGGCCGCGGCATGGAAGTGGTGTCGGTTAGACTCGGCACAACCTTCGGCACCGCTCCAGCCATGCGTTTCGACACGGTGGCAGACCGCTTTGCCTTCAAAGCCGGAGTTAAACATCCGCTGGTTGTGCATGGCGACGGCTCGCAAATGCGTCCTCTGATACACGTCGACGACACCGCGGCGGTTCTCATGATGTGCCTCGACGCCAAACGCGCACCCGCGCCGCTGTTAAACGCGGCGACAATTAATACCAGCGTCATGGCGATAACCGAAGCTCTGCGTGAAATTCTCCCTGATATTGAGGTGCGCCACACGGATCAGGAGGCCGACGCCAACGTGTCGTTCACCGTTGATTCTGCGCGGCTGCATTCATATGGTTTCCAAGCTCGCCATACTCTGCGCAGTGGTCTGGAAGAAATGTTGCGGCGTTGGAAGGGCTTTCAGAGTCGCGTTAATGCGCAGGCATGAGTCCCACCACAATAAAATGTTCCGGCCGCGTGCGCATTGCGCGTGATGTCGGCGTCATAGGCGGTGCATGCCGTTTTTAATTCCAGGGGCTTTGTCTTATCTTGAGCGGATTTTTTCATCGGGGGCGTTTAACATTCTCCGTGTCGTATTCCGGTGAAGTGCTGGCTTCTTTCGTCGCATCGCGGCCGATGGAGCGTTCTAGAGACAAGGCAGGGCAAACATGTCGCAGGAAGAGGCCAAAGTTCTGATCAGGGAAATTGAGGAACGCGACGCGGAAGCGTTTATCGCTCTCCTTGAAAACGTGTATGCCGAATCGGATTATTTGTTGCTGGAACCCGATGAATTGAACCGCGATCCGGGTTCCGTTCGCCAGTATATCCGCAATTACCTCGTCACACCGCGGTCGACTATTTTCGTCGCCGAGGAAGACGGTACGCTGCTTGGTTTTCTCAGTACCAAGGGGGAAGCCTACCGCCGCGTTCGTCATCGCGTCACCGTGGGCGGACTTGCCGTTCTGGCCGATCGCCGCAAACAGGGGATCGGCACGCAGCTCTGCCGGAATCTGTTCGCCTGGGGCCGCCGTCAGGGAATTTTCCGCATAGAACTCAGTGTGATCACAAAAAATGAGCCGGGAGTGGCGCTCTGCCGCAAAGTCGGTTTTGATATTGAAGGTGTCAAACTGCACGCCGTCATTCTCGACAACCAACTCATGGATGAATACCTGCTCGTAAAATTTCTTGACGATGATGATGATTGATTGCCGTCTGGCGTGTCCCTTGGGCATCAGGCGGCGAAGCGCGGTCTGAAACCGGCTCCGCGCCGGGTTTTTATCACCTTGACTATCGGTAGGTCTATGGATAAATCTCGCCGGAAATTTCTTCGCACCGGTGCGGCCTTTGGAATTGGATCTCTGTTACTGCCGTCATTCCTGACTTCGTGCAGCGATGACAACGTCCTGTTTGCCGACAAATCGCTTGGCGGTTCTCGCGTGCTCGTTATCGGCGCCGGTGTGGCCGGTTTATATGCGGCCCAGGTGCTGCGCAGCCGCGGCGCCGACGTGACGATCCTCGAAGCATCGGACAGAATCGGCGGGCGTGTGCGCGGCATGACGCTCGGCGGCACTCGCGTGTACGACCTGGGTGCCGACAGGCTGCGCGGCGATCAATCAATTCTGGCGCAGCTTGCGCAGTCGCGCGGTGCGCAGCAAATCAACGACTACTCTGTTGGAAACGTGGCACTGGACGACCTGATCGAATCGCCGAATGTGTTGCAGACCAATGCCGATATCCGCTCGTTGATCAACGCAAAAACTGCTCTGGCCGACTACAGCGGAGCGGATATTACCGTTGCCGACTACTTTAATCAGACGGGCGTCGAAGGTTTCCCCGAAATGAGGGAATGGCTGACGCACGACGCCGGAGCAGACCCGGATGAATTGGGCGCGGCGTCTTATGCAACGGAAAAAGCCCGCAGCAAGGCCGGGAACACAGTCCACCGCTTCGAAGGCAGCATGGCGCAGTTTGTTGAACAGGCGATCATCGATCCCGTGCGCGACCTCGTGCAGTTAAACAAAGTTGTCACGCGTGTCGATTGGAGCGGCAGCACGGTAAGCGTGTCGCTGCAGGGCGGTGAAGAAATGACCGCCGACCAGGTTGTCGTCGCCGTCCCGATTAACATTTTACAGGATGGCGATATTGAGCTGGTTCCGGGTTTTTCACAGGCGCGTCAGGCGGCGGTGAACCTTATCGGCGTCGGCGAAGGTCTGGTTGCTCTGCTCGAGTTTAACGATCGTTTCTGGTCGCCCGGCGACATCATCGGCACAAATGCCGTCACCTTGTACCGCGACATGGGACTCGGCATAGAGGGAATTCCTGCAGTACTCCGCGCCGAAGTCTACGGCCAGCGCGCTCGTGCGTACAGTGTTATTGACGCCGATGTCGTTCAGATTTTCCTCGACGAACTCGATGGCCTGTTTGATGGCGCTGCAAGCCGAAACTTCAGCAATGCAAGCGTTCAGGACTGGACATCCGAGCCGTATATCCGCAGCGCTTTTTCCTATTCTTCCCCCAACATCTTCTCGGCCCGCGCCAGCGCGGCAACGCCGATTCCCGGTAAGGTCTACTTTGCCGGCGAAGCAACCAATTTCAACGGCAATCACGGCACCGTTCACGGCGCCATGGAAACCGGCTACCGCGCCGCAATTGAACTACTGCAAATGGCCTGAACGGGATCGTCATGCGAACAAAAAATTTACTCCTGATATTGTGTTGTGTCGCCGCTGTTAACAGCACGGCCTTTGCCCAGGTCGATGTGGAACTCTCCGCCGCCTACTCATCTGTTAATGCCGAAGCCTGGAACAAAGCCGTTCAGGCTTTTAACACTTCGCGCCCCTGGTTAAACGAAGAGCAGGGGGTCGTGAGTGACGGACAAGGCGTGCGCGCGGCTTTGACTATTCCATTTGAACCCGGCTATCGCGTCGGCGCGGCATGGGAATTGGTAACAGGCGCGGCCGAATCGGCTGTGTTTCAGTCGGGTATTAACCGCGAAATCGGGCTGACCTTTAACACATTTACCGCCTTGCTGGAAGTGCAGCCCTTTGTGTTGGCCGACAGCGCCGCCGCCGCCGGCGATCCGCTGATGTCGCCCTGGGAACATCTCTCGGTGCAGGTCGGCTTTGGGTTTAATTTCACATCCGGCAAAATCAGTTACGACGGCAGCACGGAGGACATAAATGGCGAACCCTCGGATATTTCATCCGAAGGCATCGGTCTCCTGGTCGGCGCGGCTTATGCGATTCCAATTACCGACAATGTGTTTGTCACCTTGAATTCGCGACTCACCTGGATGCCGTCCATTGATCTCGCGGGTTTTCCCGAGGCGATTCACAACACGCCGTTGGTCGGATTGCAGAGCGAGTCGACGGTATTGTTGATTACTAGCGGCGCGGGTATTAAACTGCGTCTCTGATTGAGACTGTGAAATCCGGTCTGTTCGTCCCAGTGTTTAACTCACCGGAACTTTGCATGTTAAAGCGCCGTCCTCGTCGCATTGATACCTCGCTGTTCGGTGTACCCGGCTTGCTGCTGTTAAGTGTGCTCGGACTGTGCCTCAATGCAATTGTGCTGGCTGCCCAGTCGGCCGGGGCGGATGTGCTTGCGGTTCAGGATATTAACAGCGGAACCGGCCGGCAATTCGAGACGGTCGCTCACCTTTCGGCCATGGGCGTCGCCGCCGTGATTATTGTCGCCAGCGTTCTTGTTCATTACGAAGCCTTGCGCCTGCTCTCGGTAATCGCCAAACGCATTCCGATCAAACCGCGAGCGCGCGTCATGATCGGCATTTTTTACATCGTGGTTCTGCACTTCATCGAAATCTGGTTTTTCGCCTTCGGTTTTTTGTACCTCGACGGCATTCAGGCTTTTGGCAAGCTGGCCGGCATGGCCCACGACGGCATCATGGAGTACGTGTATTTTTCCGCCGTCTGTTATTCAACCCTCGGCTTCGGCGACATCGTTCCGGAAGGACCCTTGCGTTTGTTGTGTGCGGCCGAAGCGCTGCTTGGCCTGATCATGATCACCTGGTCGGCCTCCTACACATACCTGCAGATGCAGCGCCACTGGCACCCGGACCGCGACTGACGGACACCTGTGTTTCCTGCGCAACTCTGATCGCTTTGAATCCGTCGCTCTGCTCCGGCTTCAGGCTCCTTGATTCTTTTGTTTGTCATCGTGCCGCAAGCCGGACCGCTCATACCCACGTTTTTCCGCCCGTTCAGCTTCAATCGTCGCCCGTTGACGGTGTTATTATTGCTCGGCGACACATAGGCGTGCACCTTGCGGACGTTGAAGCGCCCGGAAGAATCAACCGCGCTGCGTCGGGGCGTCCAGTTGGAATGGACGTTCACACGAGAGTCATCCGTCAGGAAACGCTTGCGTCGTACCGTTGATCGCCCCGACATCTGATTAAGAAAACGCAGCTTCACTGGGGACTGTAACACAGGCAAGCCCGGGATGGCGTATGGGTTGGCGCTGTACCACCTCGTTGACCGGCCGTACTGCCTTTCCCTGGAGTCGTCCGCAGCGCCCTGAACCCATGGCCTGTTCTGTTTGACTTTCCGGACCGGTCTGCACCTGCCTGCCGCCAATCGAGCAGTCGGCTTTCGCCGGGAATTGCCGGAATTTTCAGATCTTTAAGCTTGCCGTTCAAAACAAACAGACCGAAAGTCATCTAGCACGGGAGTCAGTATGGCCAAGTCTGCCGGATATTCGACGCGCACCCTGGCGCAGAAACTGGGCTACAAAGCCGGGCAGCGCGTTTCACTCATTAATGCGCCGCAGCACTATATTGACATTCTCGGCCCGCTGCCCGCCGACGTCGATGTTTCGAGCAGTCTCCGCCCGCAGTCGGACATCGTACACTGTTTCTGCCGCTCCAATTCCGAGCTTGAAACAGCCTGGTCCGATTTGAAATCGGCGATCAACAAAAACGGCAGCCTCTGGATTTCCTGGCCGAAAAAGTCGTCGCCGATGGCGGGCGACATCAGCGAGGATACGATTCGCGGGGCGGCGCTGGCCGGTGGTCTTGTCGACGTCAAGGTTTGTGCCGTGGATGCCGACTGGTCCGGCCTTAAACTCATGTACCGCCGCGTGGATCGCTGACGTTTTTGACAGACCGGAACTTCAGCCGGTGGCGAACAACTCAAGCCGCCAACCGGAATCGATTCCGCTGCTCGCGTGTCAGCCAGAAGCGACCGGCCTGTTATTCAGCGAAGTCAATCAGCTGCGGTGCGCAAACGCGATCAATCAAGCAACAAATGCCGGGTTCACGATGGCGAAGATTGTCCTCCGATTGTTATCCTGCATACTCCCGTTCAGCCTGTCTATTGCGGCGGCGACTGCGCAGACCGCATGGGTCGGTCCGCCCGATACAAGTGACTTTCCATCCGTTCACCTGCCGATCATCCTGCTCGACGAGCAAAACCAGCTTGTTACCGATCCTTCGGCCTCGGATTTTGGCGTTCGCGAAAACAGCTTTGACCGGCCGATTGAATCGCTCGTATGTTCGCCGCTTCCGCAGCAGCAACTGTCATCGGTCCTGATGATTGATGTGTCCGAATCGATGGCCGTCCAGTACCTCGACATGGCCCGCGACGCCGCGCTCACCTGGTTAAACATGCTCGACTTTGAGACGTCCGAGTGCGCCCTGGCCTCCTTCAACGACCGCAATGCAGTTAACGCCGATTTTACCGATAATCGATCCGAAATTGAATCCGCGCTAAGTCTGCTCGAAGCGCGCGGGAACACCAGTTTTAATGCAGCCCTGCTCGATCCCAAAGCCGCGGCGCTCGACATTGCATCGACCGGACGTTACCAACCAATTGTTATCATCCTGACAGACGGCGATTCCAACGGCAGCGAAACCGCTATCCTCAACAAACTTGAGGGCAGCGGTATTCGCGTGTACAGCATCCTCCTGGGCATCGAAATTCCGGCGCTCCTGCAAACGGTCGCCGATGCCAGCGGCGGACTGGCCTTTGCCAATGTTAACACGCCTGCCGCGGCCCGCGCGGCCTTTGCCCGCATTTTTGTTCATGCATCGGGCGGTGAACCCTGTCGTTTAACCTGGACCGCTGCAGATGACTGTAGTACCGCGCGCGACGTCGAAGTGTTGTATCGCGATATCCTCGTCGCGGAGACCGACTATGAAATGGGAATCGAGATATTTCCCTCCGTCGCCTGGACAACAGTGTATCAGGACCTGGGGGAAGTTGAACCCGCTACGACCCGGTCGTTTAACCTGACAATGTGCGCCGGTGATGTGCCCGTTGACATTGAGGGATTGCGTATTTCAAATCCCGCCGTGACAATCACAAACTACAACGGCGCTCAACCGCCTTTTGAGCTGGGTGCGGGCGAGCAGCGAACAATTGAATGTGAATATCTCGCGCCCGACTCCCTGCAGCGCTACATCGAAATTGAAATTGAATCCGACGCCTGCCGTGCCGCGCGATCCACTGTCCTGGCCGGTTTTCGCGGCGCCCGGCGCATCGGCGCGGGACTGACCCTGCGCCATCCCAATGGCGGCGAAGTATTTACAGTGGGTGAAGACGTCGAAATTCGCTGGGAAGGCAGCGCCGCGTTTAACCGCTGTAGAGTTGAGCTCAGTTCCGACAACGGCGGCTCCTGGAATGTTGTCGGCGAAACAGAGGCTCTTAACACTTTGACGTGGCGCGCCGCCGAACCCGTCGGCAACCAATGGCTTGCTCGTGTCAGCGCTTTAAACAGAGACGGCGGCGACGGCTCCTGGGCGTGGGGTTCACAACGCTCCGGCGCAGCAGCGGTCCGCGACCTGGCCGTCGACGACCTCGGGCGCATATTCGTGATCGGCGACTTTGCCGCGCAGGTGGATCTGGGCGATGGATTTCTTCTGCAAAGTGAAGGACTGCGTGATGTGTTTCTCGCCGAGCTTTCGCCCGCCGGCCGTGTTGTTAACGCGCTGTCTTTTGGCGGCGACGGCGACGACTATGCCGCGGCCATCGAACTCGACGGCAACAACGGCGCAGTTTTCCTGGCCGCGTTTAACGGAACGGCACTGCTGCAGAATGAGCTGTATACGTCCAACGGCAACTCCGACTTCATCCTGGGGCGCATTTCGCCGGGACTGTCTGTGTCGGATGTGTTTACATTCGGCAGTCCCGCGCAGGACGTGCCGGGCGACCTGGCGCTGGCCTCAAACGGCGATATTGTTGTCGTTGGCTCCATCGGTGCGGATATCGAAATGTTTAATCGCGATTTAACTGTCAAAGGCGCATTCGCAGCCGCCATGATTAAACTGAGTCGCAACTATCAACCGCTCAACCTGAACATCGTCGATGGCGACGCACTCAACATCACCCCGATTGATCGTTTTACATGTGTTGCGCTCGACGCGCGCGACCGGGTCTACGCCGCCGGCGCAATCTCCCGCGGCGCGAAATTTAAAGGTGCGGAACTCACGCACAGCGGCGTTGCCGGCGATATACTTGTTGCGCTTTATCGCGAGGACGGCGCCGAACATCTGGCATTCACACTCAATTCCTCCGCCGACGTCTTTGCCTCGGACATCCTGGCCGATGTCGACAATCAATTTGTGGTGTGCGGCGAAGTCGGCAGTCTCGACTTGACCGGCGCGGGCGCGCCACTGCGTGCAGGCGGCATTCGCAATGTTTTTGTTGGAATGTTTCAGCGCGACGGCCGGGTCAACTGGGCCGATGTGTACGGCGATGTCAGCACCGCTCTTTCGCCGCGCATGGAGCACGCCGCGGAACGGGATCAGATTGTCATGGGCCTGACCTATTCGCGCCGAATACGCTTCGGTTTGTTTAACCTCATCGACGGCGGCGGCGACGTCGACGGTGTTTTTGGCGACATGGCTCTCGTTCGTTTCGACTACGACGGGGACGTACAGCAGGCCGAGAGTTTCGGCAGTCTCACAATCGATCAACTGACGGCGATGACGCTGCGTTCCGACAACCTGCTCGCTCTGGGCGGCACGTTTCAGGCGCCGCTGACATTGAGCGACACAACGTTGACGCCGGCCGGCCGGCAGGACATGTTTGTCTGGAATTACTTTGGCGCAAACGGCATTGTCTCCGATCAGTCCAACCGCACCTGGACGGTTACCGACCACAGCTTTGAGACCGTGGATATCGATTTTGGCCTCTGCGCGGTTAACACCGCCTGCGAGCGTCTTTTTGATTCCGTGCTTGTTAATAGCAGTGAAATTGCCGCTACAGTAGATGCGTTTCAGTTCGGCGTCGGCGATATCGACGACTTTCAACTCGTTGCGCCCTCGCTGCCTCTGTCTATAGAAGGCGACAGCGATGCCGCGCTTGAGCTGCGTTTTACACCGCGCCGTGTCGGACCGCATCAGATTGAATTGAACTTCATTGCCGCCGGAGGCCGCACCCTGCGAACTGTCACCGTGCGCGGCGAAGGTTACATCCCGGACATTGCGCTGGAGTCCGGACTGATCGACTTTGGCGAGGTCGTCGTCGGTACTGAGAAGGTGTTAACGGAAGTTGTCCTGCGCAATGTCGGTGTGGAAAATGAGACAATCGACCGCATCGCACTCGGCGGTCCGGACCTGTTGCAGTTTGACTTTACATCGCTTGATTTGCCCGTCACGCTTGCACCGTCGGAAACGCTGGAACTCGAGCTCAGTTTTACACCGCAGAGAACCGGTCGTTTTTCCTCTTCAATTGTCTTTGAATCCGACTCCGAAATACTGCGGGAGGAGCTGAGTCTGTTCGGCACGGGCGTTCAGCAGAGCATTCGCATTTTTGTTGAAGACGCGGCGGCCGCCGTTGGCGACGACGTCGATATTGTCGTCAAGGCCGAGCATTCGCTGGACCTGGCGGACGTGGAGTTTATCGAGCTTGATGTTGAACTCGACCTCAATGCTTTTCTGCTTTCTCCGCGCGACCCGGCGCTGCGCAGTATGTTTAACGCCGGTCGTTATACTATTCCGCTCACGCTCCAGGTTCCGGCGACGCCCGGTGAACACGAGCTTGCGCGGCTCGGTTTTACCGCACTTCTCGGCCCCGAGTCTGAATCTCAGCTTTTGTTAAGTCTGCCCAACCCGGATCAGATTCCGCAGGATGTGCGGACGGACGACGGCCTGTTTCGATTGCGGGAACTTTGTGAAGCCGGCAATGCTCTGCGCCTGTTTAACAATGGCGGCGACTTTGGGCTGGCAAATGTCAATGTGGAATCGTCTGCGGTGTCGATGACGTTTGAGGCTCACTTCCCGGGTCGCGATCACGCCTCAATCTGTTTGTACACATCACTTGGCGACTTGGCGGCGGTGTACTACGATGCGGCCATGCAGCCGGGCGCATGGGAGTTTTCGGCCGACATTGCAACTCTTGCATCGGGTGTTTACTATCTGGTTCTGCGCTCGGGGACTTTGGTCTCGACTGCGCCGCTCGTCATTGGCCGCTGATCTGTTCCTGATTTCTGCAAAGCCACTTTTGTTTGTCACCTGGCTGGAAGCGCCAGGTCTTCCAACTTGTTTGATGCTCTTAAACAAATGTGTTGAAACCCGGTTTGAATACTCCGCGCTTCGAAACCACCGACAAACAGAAGAAAAAAGCAAGCCGAACAGCGGCAGGGGAGGCGGCCCGGCTTTCAATCGACGCATGCGGGTTTGGCGTTTGGCTCAGTGCGAGCCTGTTTACATCTCTGAGCCTGACAATGTCAACAAAACGGCACGCTACCTGAAGCCGACTTAAACGAACTCGCTTCCTATCCCACCGACAAACAGAAAGAAAAAAGCAAGCCGTACAGCGGCAGGGGGAGGCGGCCCGGCTTTCAATCGACGCATGCGGGTTTGGCGGCTTAGTCAACGCGAGCGGTTGTGTGAAGTGCCGAGCCTCGAACGTACAACACAATGGTGTGAACTGGACCCGATTAATCCACACTTTAAACCCGCTGACAAACAAAAGAAAAAAGCAAGCCGAAAACCCGCAGGGGAGGCGGCGAAGCCTCTTGCGGGTTTGGCAGTGTTGCAAGTTGTTTGTTTAAGTGTCGGAAGCGTTGTCAGAAGAACTGGCCGAATTCGATCTGCATGTCGACCGAGATGGCAAAGACGTCATTGGTGTATTGTTCGCTGTCGGGAATGTCGAGCTGATTGCCGTCGTCGAACAGGTCAATCTTGAAAGTCGTCGGCTGTTGTACGTAGTAATCGAACGTCACGGCGGTGGTCATGAATTTGAACGCTTTGTACGAGACAGCCAGGCGCGGGCCGACGCTCATGATCTGGCGCTGCACCGAGATTGTTTCCCTGTTGCCGAGCAAGGTGTACAGCGCAAGCAACGTGTTCCACTCATCCGTTACCGGGGCAAGTTGACCCGCGATGCGCACGTCGTTTAACTGCATCGTTTCGTCCGCCAGCGCCACGCCGAAGCCCGCCTCAACAGCGAAATTGTCCTGTTTAACCACGCGGTACATCGCGTTGATCGAATACTGCGTGTAATCCTGTGTGAAGGTGGTAAACACGCCGCCCGGCGTGCCGTTGATCTGGATGTCGTCCGCGTCGGCGTACATAAAGTTAAGTGCAAAGTCGTCGTAGGCCACGCCAATGTGATAAGCAAAACGCTGTGTCGTGGCGGGCGGCCGATTCAGTCCGATCTCATCAATCGGCGCGTTGAGATAGTCGAGCGACTGCGCAAAAACACCAAACTGATAACCGCCGTTGATGCGCAGGTTGTTCTCAACCTCAGCAAAGTCTTCAACAATCTGATCGACGACCGCAACGCCTTTGATCGGGTTGACCGCTGACGGTGTGCGCGACGAGTTAAACACCGGTGCGTCGGACATTCCATCGGCATGTGAGATTTTGTCCACCTTGCGCGCGGGAATGTTTTCCTCAATTTCATCCGGAAGCGAATTGTTAACAACGACCGGAACATCCTCGTTTAACTCGGGCATTGCCGGCGGAGTTGAAGTTTTTGTTGGAGTTTTGCTCTGGGCAGTTGCCGGGGGAGTGTCCGTTGTGTTTAACTCGACCTGTTGTTGGGGGTTGGTCCATTCCGCGTCCGGCGCGTTCATTGCGAGCGGCTCGACGGGTTGCACGATGGGCGGATTTGTCGGCAGATCGGCGACCATGGGGGAATCGGAGCCGGAGAAAAACATCCAGGCGCTCGCACCCGCAACAAGGGCTACCGATGCCGCCGCCGCCAGACGAAGCGGGGACGTGAGGAGCGCGAAGCGACGGAAAAAAAATGTGCCGGACGGAGTCGTGCCGGAGAGGATTTTGCGGTTGAGCAGCATGTTGGCTTCCGCCTTGCTCATGACCGGAGCTTCCTTGCGCGCCTTTTCCAGATACTTGTCTACAATATGTCGCGTTTTGTCCATAGAGTCAGCCTTAAGCGCCCTGTCCGAGCAGGACCCGCAGGTCCGGCGCGTGCTCCACCGATTCCTGCGGCACGTTTGAATGCCGTTGTTGAAACAATTCTTCTGGTTCGATCACTTTCGTCAGGATTTTCTGCAGTTTTTCGCGTCCGCGTTTGAGGCGGGATTTGACGCCGGAGAGGGAGCCGCCCTGGACGGCGCGGATATCTTCGAGCGAGAGGCCGACGATTTCGAACATCACGAGCGCTTCGCGTTGCGCCTCGGGCAGTTCGTCCATGGCGCGGTAGAGCACATCGACGTCGTGACTGGTTTCGGGCGCGGAGCCGCGGTCGCGGATGTCGTTGGCGCGTTCCCAGTCGAATACTCCAAAGAGGGAGCGACGTTTGGAGTTGCGCCAGTGCCGCCGGCGGGCGATCGTCAGCACATAACTGAGGAAGGCCTCGCGGTTGCGCACGCCGTCGAAGTGTTCGTAGGCGAGCAGGAGAGTATCGCTGACGAGATCGCGCGCTTCCTCGGCATCGCGGGTCATACCACGGGCAAAGCGCGCCAGTCTGTCGTGGACGCTGTTCCAGAGGTCGAGGAAGTCTTGCTGTTTTTGTTTGTCTGTGTCGGTCATCGCAGCCTGCTCTATCGTCGTTCCATGGAGAAGAAACACGAGTCGCCGGAAAGATTCACGTGCAGCGGGAATTTTTTGGGAATAATGGCTGAGGGACGGAAAGGGTGCAGGAAAAGTTGCGTCGCGTCTGTTCTGAAGCTATTGGGATATGGGTTCTTCGAACAGCTCGGGTTTGAGTTCGCGGAGTTTTTGTTCGAGGTCTGGAGGGAGTTTTGACTCGCAGAGGGTTTCGGCTTTCAGGAGTTGGTCGGTGGAAACACCTTTGGTTTCGAGCAAGTTCGCGTTCAAGAGCTGGGCGAGTTTTAAGTTCGCGTTCCAGAGCTGGGCGAGTTTTAAGTTCGCGTTCCAGAGCTGGGCGAGTTTTAAGTTCGCGCCCCAGAGCTGGGCGAGTTTTAAGTTCGCGTTCAAGAGCTGGGCGTGTTGCAAGTTCGCGCGTTGCAGGTGGGCGTGTTGCAAGTTCGCGCGTTGCAGGTGGGCGTGTTGCAAGTTCGCGTCTTGAAGGTGGGCGTGTTGCAAGTTCGCGTGCCGGAGTATTGCCTGTTCTAAGTTCGCGCGCCCGAATTTGGTCTTCTGTAAGTTCGCGTGCCGGAGTATGGTCTGTTGTAAGGTCGCGTGCCAAAGCTGGGCCTCTTGCAGGTTGGCTTTGTCAAGTTTTGCCCGGCCAAGGTTCGACATATCCAGCAAAGCCTTCGGCAAATAGCCGCCCGCGTCGTTCGCAACGCGGAAATCTGCGCCGCGCAGGTCGACATTGCGCAGGTCTACCTGGCCGGGTTCGTCGCGATCTTGTGGACGTCGAACGATAACACTGAGCGCCGCCTGAATGTCCTGCGGCGGTTTGATGTTTTTGTCGTCAGTTTCTTCGGCCTTGCCGTCGTGAAATTTGCCCATTTTCCAGGGCCGGATGTCAAGTTCGGCAACAAGCGACTCTTCGCGTTTCGGCGGCCAGGGCGCGCGTTCGCGAATGTAGGCGGAGAGCACTTCAACAATGGTCCAGTGGTGGACCCCGGAATTGCGCATGATCTGTTCCAGCGCGTAAATGCCGCCGAGGCGGATCTCAATTTTATCGTCGGCCAGTTGTGTGATCGCGTTGGTGTAGCGCTCGTTGATCTGACTCTGCGTGGCGGCGTCCGCCTGTTTGGCGGCGGCTTTGGAGCGATGCCAGGCCACAATCAAACCAATAACGGCAAATAATCCGGCGAGAATTTTCAGCAGGGTTTCGCGGTGGCGGATTTCGTAGTCGTGGCGCAGGTTGTTCAGCGACTGCCCGTCAACAGAATCCAGCTTGGCCCCCCAGTCCACCATGCGCGGCGGCAGGTCGAACACGAGGAAAATGAGCAACGCAACAATGGCGATCCAGATTACCCAACTGGAAACCTGGCGCATATCCGTCAGGTTGATCTGCCGTAAACGCCCGGCCAACTGGTGGAGGGGCGCAGTCACAAAACCCCAGGTTTTTTTGCCGAAAGACAGGAGGTTGTTTAGCCATGGGCGAAGACGAGTGCGCATTCAGGTTCCCGCGCCATATAACGTTGTGAGCGGAATGATGAGGCGGAAAATAGTGAAATATTCGCGGATTCAGCAATACGGCGCTTTGTGTGGCGTTCGGCAGGCGCAACAACTGTAAAACCGAAGACAAAGACACAAAATGTCCGCTGTGGTATTTGTCAAAAGGATGACTTGACTGAAATGCGCTGAAAGGACATTGTTTTACAAATAGTCCGGGATAAATCGACGGTTTAAAGCAATTGAGCTGGAATTTTCGGCCGATAATATTGCACAGCTCAGCGCGCCACAACGATCTGCCGGCTTGTGGACTTCTCGCAACCGCTGACTCGAACATGATAGACGCCGGGCCGCAGAGTTGAAACGTCGACAGATTGTTCACTGGAGGCATCAGCGGAAGCGGCCATGATCAAACGCCCGGTACAATCAAACAATTCAATGCGTTTGTCCGCGCAGATCCACGGTATCGAGATAGTGAAGTTTTGATTGGCTGGATTGGGATACACTATCGAGAGCTGCTGGTTTGTGGGGGAGATGTCATCCTCGTCAATTGACGTTGTCCTGGTGTCGTAGCGCAGGATATTGCCGCTTTGAGAAACCGCGATTGCGAAGTCTTTGTTGATGTACGCAATTTTGGTTATTGCAAAGAACGGGTTTGGAATGCTGGAATTATCAACGATCCACGTTTTTCCGCCGTCGTTTGTTCTGATAATTTTTTCGTCCCGTCCTCCGGCAATGCCGTGCTGTTCATCGAAAAAATCAACGCATATCAAGCCGAAGGGAGGATTGATTCTTTCTTCAAGTAGAGAGGACCAGGATTCGCCCCCGTCCGAGGTCTTGAAAACTCTGTCGTTGCCCGAGTGACCCTCCGTAACATCCATTCCAACCAACCATCCGTGCAAAGGATCAATGAACTGTAACTGCCAGCTTTCCCGCTGTAGTGGCGTCTGGTACGTTGTCCATGCGCCGTTTTTTAAATTGAGCCTGGCAATCGCGAAATTCGTCCCGTCGCTCACAAAACACTTCCAGATGCACTCATTCTTATCGATGTATGCGATGTCCCACAGGAAAACATTCTGGCGTGTCCGAAAGTTTTTCCATGATTTGCCGCCGTCCACCGTGTGGAAAACTTTGTCTGTTTCGGTTGAGGCGATCCCGTTCATGGCATCGCTCATGGCAATGTCCCTGAATCTTTCGTCGAAATCGAAGTCGAGCGTGTCCCATGAATCGCCGCCGTTATAGGAGCGGAACATCATTCCGCTGTCGGCAACCACAATGGCGATGTCAGGGGTGGGATGGGCTACGGCGGAGAAAGGAACCGGGAGGTTGATGAAGTTGCCATTATCATCACGGTCGGGTTTGAAAACCAGAACAGAATCCCAGGTTTGTCCGCCATCGGTGGTACGTTGGATTATCGGTCCGATTCTTTCACCCCAGTTGCCGGCGGCCATTCCGTGCATCTCGTCCGCAAATTCTACATCGCGGTAATTGACGCTGTTGATGTAGTCGACAATTTTCCAGTCGTGCGCCTGGGCGGCGAGTTCACATACAGCGAGTGTCAGGAATACCGCAGTCAAAACTGCCGGTGCGAGCCGGGCACTATTTCGAAAAGCTTGCAGTGTACTCATCAAAGGTTCCATGAAAGCGATGGTGTTGTTACTCTGTAACACAAATGCCCACGACTCAACTCAAGTCCCGGGCGGTCCGAGCTGTAAAACAATGCGATTAATTTTCGTTACAAGCTTGATCAAATTTAGTCGAAACGCCAATTGTGCTTTTCAACGATTAATGATCAGTTTATCGCTGATCAGTTTGTGACCGGCGGCGCTCAATTCGTACATGTAGGTTCCGGACTGGAGGTTCGCGACATCCAGCGCGACATGCGTTGCGCCATCCAGCAACTCAACTTCCGTTCCGGCGACAATGCGGCCTTGCAAATTATATACCGTCAACCTGGCAAGTCCAGCGGCAGCAACGATCAGCTCAAACTCAACGGTTGATCCCGAGGCCGGATTGGGCATAACCAGTGAATGATTGACGGGCGCGGCCCCATCGTTCGGTTTGTCTGCCTCGGGCGTCGAGCCTTTTGTGAAGCCAGGGAAGTCACAGGTCGTGAAACAGGAAGAAAGCCCTTGCGCGGGAGTTGCATCGTCACAATTGACTTCATCATGCGGAGCGCCTCGGTATATCTCGATGATTCCGCCCTGATTGGATACACAAATCGTTATTCCCGCGTAACAACATGCCTCGCCAAGACAGGGGACCAGGAATGTAAAAGTCTGGCCTTCCGGACCATTGACAATAAATTCGCTGAAACAGGCCGCGGCGGAAATGCGCCATGTGTCGTCGCAGGTGCCGGGGGCAGGGAGGGTGAAAATCGGCGGTGAACTCAACAGCAGGGCTTCAAAAGTATCTTCGAATATTACCTGAGGATCGCACAAGCAGCCCGCAACAATTTCGATCTCGGTAATCTGTACATCCTTGAAGTAACCGCAAGCCACCCTTTTTACATAGGTCACTTCGACCGCACAGCCGGTATATGGACAGGGATCAAGAAGGAGTAACCGGGTCTCTGGCGGCCCCCAAGGGTCGCCTTCACAGTCCGGAGTGCACTGGGATTGCGATTCAACGACGAAAATGAAACAAAACAGCGCGGCGACAATCAACAAACCGAAGCCGGTGTGTCGTTTGGTTGAAAAGTTTGTAAACATTGATTTCTACTCCTCTGCAAGTGCTTGAAACATATTCGCCTTTGTGACAACTGAAGGCAGGCCGAGTGTGAAGTCGCATGGGCATTTGGTGTTGTACCTGGCGAATTTTCAGTTGTGTTGATCTGTCTAAACTAACAGAATTATCCAAATGCCAAACAATTGATCGTGGATAGTCAATTTTCCTCGGCTGTGGATTTTTTCCGATCGTTTCTCGCCGTCGCAAACCGGGAATATTCTTTAAGACTTCAGGTTGGAATAACCAAAAGAGTCAGTAAAATTTGACCGATATTTGACCAGTGAAATCTGGGAAGCCCACGACCAATATTTGACCTGAATTTGACCTTGTACACAAAAACAGTGGTGTTTTCAGTCATTTTACCCGCACCCAAAAACCCTTTAAAACGCAAAAACCCCGCATTGCTGCGGGGTTTCTCGTGCGCCCGGGAGGATTCGAACCCCCAACCTTCTGATCCGTAGTCAGATGCTCTATCCAGTTGAGCTACAGGCGCAAAGTATTTCTGTTGTTAACTCAGCCGTTCTTCAGGCTGTTAACATAACGCGCCAACTTCGACTTCTTGTTGGCCGCAAAGTTTTTGTGGATCACGCCGTGCGATGCAATGCGGTCCAGTACCTGCGTTGCCGTCTCCAGCGCCTTGCTGGCTTCTTCGTAATTCGTCGCTTCGCGCACGGCTTTCATAGCGCGTTTCGCTTTGACTTTTTGAAAGCGGTTGTAGGCGCGACGACGCTCGCTCTGGCGAATCCGTTTAACGGCAGACTTGTGATTGGGCATGCGTTTTTTTGACTTACGATTGATTCTCAGTTAAATAGAGCCTGCAAAACTAATGCACTTTTCCGGCAAATGCAAGTGTTTTTTATGCGGTAATCTATTTTTTAGCCCATATTTTTGTTGTGCGAATTTAGTCATTCGCATCGTCCCGCGTGCGTCCCGCGCTTTTCTCCAGTCCGAAACCAGAGACCCCCATGCATCGATCCCTGCTTACCATAGTCGTCGCCCTGCTTCCGGTCTTGATCTCTTCCTGCGGCGGCCCCCGCGTCAGCGAACGCGATGAGGAAATACTGACTCTCCTCAAAGGTCGTCCCGTCAACGCCATGGAACTGAACCGCGACTGGCGCATGGGCAAAGCCGCCGAATTGCGCGCCGGCTCCGCGCTCTTCTACCAATTTGCCTGGCCGCAGTCCGCCGACGGCAAAGAACGCAACATCCGCGAGTTGCACCTCGTCGACGGCCAGGACTCGCAAATGACAGTCGACTATATCTTCCGCGTGTTCCACAGCGCCGACCGCAGCATATGCGTCGTCGCCATTCCGCCGCAGGAAACCTACGACTACGCCAAAGGTGAATATACAATCTCCGTTCAGGGTACTTTTGCCGACGGCGAGGAATTCAACACCACGCCGCGGCAGCTCACCCTCAAATCCAACGTCGCGCGCATCTCCGCCCAGGAACAGCAGCGCGAACGCGAACGTTTTGCCGCCTATTTACTCTTCTCCGGCGAAGAGGAATCATTCGACAGCGTCATGCCGGTTCTGCTCGAAAACCTCAGCTCCGGCGACGACGGCGAACACAACGTGCTCACGCGCATCCTCGACTCCTTCTTCCAGGCCAAACAGGTGCCCGCCGACCAGAAAGGCCTCTCTTTCGACAGCATTCTGCAGCTGGCCGGCGACCCGGAACTGACCACCGAGGAGCGTGACCTCGCGCTCAGCGCACTGCAGGAATTGTACTCGCGCGGACTTGAGCGGGTCAAACAAGAATAAAAAAGGGGAAAACGCTTTCGCGGTTTCCCCAAAATCCCCTCCAAAGGCAATTTCTTGTTTGTCAGTGGGTTTACTGCCCGAAGCGAATGTGAAATTGCAGAGCAACTTCCAGTGTCTGGTTATCGACCAGCGCCGAATTGGTCATCGCATCGCCGTAAGTGGTGCGCAGGAAACTGCCGGAGTAACTGCGAACCATCGTGTCGAAACGCGCATTCGGGGCCACGTAAATGCCCGCACCGGCCGAAATGACCTCGCGCGCCCCAGCAAAACTTTCGTCGGCATAAGGCGAGTCGTAGTGCGTAAAACCGCCGCGGACCACGATCGGCAGAACAGGGATGTTGTATTCCGCGCCGACGCCCCAGTTGAACTGGTTGTCCACCACGCGCTCGATTGAGCGGTTCAGCAGGGCCACCTCGTCTATCCCGTCCTCAAAGCTGATTTCGTTGAGCGTGCGGTACTCCGCCGCGCCGCTGATCACCAGGCCCTTGATGTTGAACGAGATTCCCGAGCTGAACGTCCAGGCCGTCGAGATTTTGTAGTCGTTGAATCCCTCCGTCACGTCCTCGAACGCGTCGCCGTTGTCGAAGGTCGCCACGGCCGTGCGTGAGAAGTCTTCCTCCACCGTGTAGAACATCGGCGAGCTGATCGCAAAACCGAAGCGCATGATGTTGAGGTAGCGGCTCTGCATCCCGAGCGTAAAGCCGAGACCGGCCAGATCCTGTTCGACGCGATCCACGACTGAGAGGCGGTCGAAGTCGACATTGGTAAAACCGACCGTGTCGAGTTCATTGTACACGTTGTCCTGGTCGATTTCGACGTACTCGCGTTCGTATTTGTAGCTGCCCCAGTTGCCGCGGATCGCAAAACCGACGGCCAGGTTTTCTTCCACGTCGAAGGCCATGCCGCCGGAGAGGCTGTGCAGGCCGCCCGATTCGCGCACGCCGGACTCCTGCAACAGTTGGCCGCCGATCGGCGTGAACATCGCGCCGTTGACCGTGTCCGCCAGGTAGAGGCGGTACGCGATGTTGTCGTCCGGCGAGCTGACAGAAGGCGCGCCGGCCGTCCACGAGGCGATAAGCGAGTTCTCGCTGTTGAAGCCGCTCAGCTCAAAAGTCTGGTTGAAGTCCGTGTCGAAGTTGTACACCAGGCTGATCGTGCCGTTGGCGACGTCGCTGGCGTCGAACTTGCCGGCATAGGCGACGTGGTTCAGCGCTGTTGAGTTGTCATCCACCGCAAAGGCATTGTTCAGGAAGAGACCGGTGTTTTCCGTGCTGTGCATCTGCATGCCCAGGCTGAATTCTTCGTTCGGAATCAGCGCCAGCCCGGCCGGGTTGATGTTCGTCGCGCCGAAGTCGTCGGCGATGCCCGCGTAGGCCAGTCCCAGCGCCCCGGCGCGCGCCGAAGGATAGGAGTGATTCAGACTCAGACGCACCGCGTCGTCGACGAACTGCGCCCGTGCGACGCCCGTGCCGCAGAGCAGTGCGAGCAGGAGAGTATAAAATGTGCGTTTCATCGGTTCCCCTTGCGTTTGCGTCCGCCGGATGAAGATTTGCTGCTTTTGCTCGATCCGGACGAGCGCGACGGGCGCGCCGAGGATCCGCTGCTGCGCGATGAGGAGCGCGAACTGTTGACGTTGCTTTTACTCGATCCGGACGAGCGCGAAGTCGAGCCGACATTGGAGGGCGGCGCAGTGTTGCGGTTGCGCGAGCTGCTCGTTGTTTTCTGCTGCGCCGGCGGCGAGTATGAACGCGAACTGCCGGCATTGCTGCTGCCTGCCGCGCCGCTGTTTGTCGGCGGAGGAGAGTTCCACAAGTCGGTGCTGCTGTTGTTTTGTTCCGTCGTGGAGCTGCGCGCTGCGCCCGCATTTGAAGTGCCGGCATTGCGCCATCTGTCGGTGCGTGCGTCGCGTGCTGCGCCCGAGTTATCGCTGGAGCCGCGCTGCGGTCCCTTTGCGCCGAAGAGCGGCTGCGACTGTGCGGCCGCGGCCGAAGTATTCGGCGCTCCGGCGGCGTTCGGGTTGGACGAGCGCGTTTGTGTGCGGGCCCAGGAATCAGCGGAACGCGGATTGGCGTCCGGCTGCACATTGCTGCCGGAACTGCCGAAGGGACTGTTGCCCGGGCGCGTGTCGCTTGCCGTGGCGGCGCCCGAACCGAGTGTGCGCGTGCGCGGCGAACTCGGCGCAGCCTGCACCGGCCCGTCCATCTCTCCAAACTGGCCGGAGCTGCCGGCCGTCCCTGCGGCGCTGCTCGCAACATCGCCCGTATGAGTGCGCGCCGAGGTGGCGCTGCCGAACTCCGACATACCGACGCTGCGGGAGCGGGTGTTGACATCGCCGCCGTCTGAACCGACCGGCGTGTTTGATCCGCGACCTGTACCGGCTATTCCACGCCCGCGTCCGCCGCTGCCGCCCGACTGGCGCGTTACGCCGCCCGCCGTCGCTCCGACGCCGGAATTGGCGCCGAAATCGCGGTAGCTGCGTTCGCTTTTGGGGCGGTCATTGTCGTAGTAGTGGCCGTGTCCGTGATAGTGCCCGTAGTAGTGGTTGTGGCCGTACCAGTGGTTCCAGCCCCGGTAGTAGCGCGGATAACAGTCATAGAACGCAAAGTAGTTCGGCCCGTACCAGGGCGAGCAGCCCGGCGCGTAATACCAGTCGTTGTACCACGGACGGCAGGCCAGGCTGTAGGGGCGCAGGACGGGGCGGTAGCAGTAGTAGTCGTCCCAATAGTAGCTGCCGCTGTAGTACGACGCCCCCCACCAGTATTGCGGATGTCCCAGCGCCAGGCTCACCGACCAGCCCGGACGGTAGTTCCAGGCGTGGTAACGCGGGCCGTAGGAAGTACGCCAGGAGTTGCCGCCGAAATAATTCGGATCGGAGTAGTCGTAGTAATTTTCGATGTAGACGTTCGCGCCCTCATTGTACAGCGGGTCCGCCGCGTAGTTGATGTTGTCATTGGACGCGCCGGCGTAGGTCGGCTGCGCTTCGGCGTCCCAGTCGCGCAGGGCCGCGGCCTGTCCGGCGTTCGGGTTGACGTCGGCGGGCGAGTAGTAGTTGCCGCCGTCTGCGTCGGGCGCGTCGGCAGGCGGCAGGGCGGCGTCGGAGACGTCGACCTCCGCTTCGGCGTACTGCTCGCCGCGGTCGGGATCGTTGTTGTAGCCAAAGTAGGAATTCTGTGTACCGGCGCATGCCTGGACGCCGATCGACAGAATCGCCGCAAAAGTAGGCAGCAGGATATGTCGCAATTTTCTCATCTCAATACCTCGTTAGTGTGGGCCGCTTGTTCATCTGTTCCGTCCATGCCCGGAATCCGATGAATGCGGTCGCAACATACGGACGATCGTGCTACTTGTATAGTCCGCATCAATCGGCGGGCGCTGCGACTATATCGATGGCGCGCCTCGGCCTATTTCTGACGAGCCCCTTTTTGATACATTTTGGCCAGTTCCGCGATGGGGCGGCCGAGTTTCCAGGCTGAGTAAAGTCGGATATTGCGCAACATCTGGCGCAGCGGTCCGCGTTCCGCAAATCGCCGCGCCGAGGTGGTAATCTCCGCGTCCAGATACGCCAGCTTCGCGCGGCGGCGGATCTCGCCGAAGAGCAGGACGTCCTCAAACAGCGGCACTTCCGCGAAGCCGCCGCACTCCTCGTAGAAGGCGCGCCGAATCACAAGTCCCTGATCGCCGAAGCGCGTCAGCGGCGTGTCGAGCCGCGCAGCCAGCGCAAAGAGTTTCAGCCACGGATGCTCGCTGTCGAAGCGCAGCCTGAAAGTCGCCGCCTGAAGCCCCGCCGCCTGAAAACCGCGCAGCGTCGCCTCCAGCTCGTCAGCGGGCAGACTGTCGGCGTGCAGGAAAACGAGCGTCTGCGCACTGCTCGCCGCCGCGCCGCGCCGCATCTGGACGCCGCGCCCGCGCGCCGACCGTATCAGGCGGACCTGCGCATGTGCGGCTGCAATACGCTGCGACAGCTCGATGGTTCCGTCGCTGCTGCCCCCGTCGACTAACAAAATTTCTGCATCTGCAAGGGGAAGCAGACGGTCGACGAGGCGCGCTAAAAAGTGCCGTTCATTGAGCACGGGAATAACGAATGCAATCTGCGGCATGAATGTGAAAAACTCCGGCTGGAAAGGAGGCGTTCGATTCTTGCCGAAGTGACGGCAAAAATGTAACTTGCGTGCTTGCGGCGGGTACGGAGTCGGCCCGCTGCGCGTCGCTTCTCCGCGATTCCCCAGCATTTCAACCTATGTCGTCCGCCGCGCCTCAGAGTGCGTTCGGGCGCCAAGCGTCAAGAGCAGAGCACTATGTCCAAACACCCCAAACTGGTCATTCCCGCAATTGCAAACCTGAGCGACATTGATGTCTACCTGGCCAACGGCGGTTTTGAGGCGTATCGCAAAGCGGTCGCCACGAGCCCCGACGAGGTCATCAATGTTGTCAAAGCGTCCAATCTGCGTGGCCGCGGCGGCGCGTGTTTTCCGACCGGCCTGAAGTGGAGCTTCATGCCCAAAGACACGGACAAGCCCAAGTACCTGGTGGTCAACGGCGATGAGTCCGAGCCGGGATCGTTCAAGGATCGTCAGATCTTTGAAGACAACCCGATGCAGATGATCGAGGGCATCATGATCGCCGGGTATGCGATGGGCGTCAGGGCCGCCTACGTGTACATCCGCGGCGAATACCACCGCTGGGTGCGCCTGGTTGAAAAAGCCGTGGCGACCTGCTACGAGCGCGGTTTCATCGGCGAGAAGATGAAACAAACCTTCGGCCACGACTACACCATCGACATCGTGGTGCACAAGGGCGCCGGCGCGTATATCTGCGGCGAAGAAACGTCGATGCTCAACTCGCTCGAAGGCGAACGCGGTTACCCGCGCATCAAACCGCCGTTCCCGGCGCAGAAAGGCGCCTGGGGCATGCCGACGACGGTCAACAACGTCGAGACGCTCGCGACCGTGCCGGCGATCATCAACATGGGCGGCGAAGCCTACAGTAAAATCGGCGCGGCGGGGCACCCCGGCACGCTGCTCTTCGGCGTCAGCGGCCACGTCAACAAACCCGGCGTCTACGAACTGGCGACGGGCATTCCGCTGCGCGAACTGATTAACGACGTCTGCGGCGGCGTCCCCGGCGGCAAAGCCGTCAAAGCCGTTATCCCCGGCGGCAGCTCCATGCCGCCGCTGACGGGCGACGAAGTCGACTCGGCCCTGATGGACAACGAGTCGCTCAAGAAAATCGGCACCTACATCGGCACCGGCGGCGTGATGGTGATGGACGAAGACACGGACATTCCGGCCGTGACGCTGCGCATAGCGCACTTCTACCACCACGAGTCCTGCGGTCAGTGCACACCCTGCCGCGAAGGCGCAGGCTGGGTTGAAAAAGTACTCAAACGCATCGTGGCCGGCAACGGCACCAGCAAAGACCTGGATCTGCTCGTCAGCGTGTGCAACAATATCGACGGCAACACGATCTGCGCGCTGGGTGAAGCCATCGCCTGGCCCGTACGCGGTTTTGTGACCAAGTTCCGTTCGGAATTCGAACAGCGCGTCAAGGCGTCGCGCAACTATGTTCCGCTCAACGTCGTGCACGGCGTGCAGCACCGCGCCAAAGTGCTCGAAACGGTCCAGACATCCGCGTGAGGCGCCGTGCCGAGCATATGACCACTTCCACAAGCCGCTCCGACCGGGGTGGCTTTTTTCTTGTGCGGCGTCGCGAATGCGCGGCCGCCTTGTCCGGTGTGTTTTACATGTTTAACTGCGCGACAAACAAACAGTGCGCATTAACGGCGGGGCGGTGTTAAATGTCGGCTTCCGACGACAAACGGCACATCGGAATTGTGGGCGGGACGTTTGATCCGGTCCACCTGGGGCATCTCATGATCGCCGAGCAGTTTGCCGATTGCGTCGGACTGGACCGCGTGATTCTCGTGCCGGCTTCGCGTTCGCCCTTTAAAGTCGATTCGCCCAATGTGTCCAGCCCGTCGCACCGTCTGGCGATGCTGCAACGCGCCATCGGCGGCAACCCGCGTTTCAGCCTGGACGAGTGGGAATTGCGCCGCGGCGGCACGTCGTACACCATCGACACCGTTGAACATTTTAGACGGCAGTTTCCCGACGCTGAACTCTTTTTGTTAATCGGCGCGGACCAGGCGCGACAGTTTCACGAGTGGCGCGACCGCCGCCGGATTTTAACCATGACGCAGTTGTGCATCGTGCGGCGGCACGGCACGCGGCTGGATGTTCGCGTGCAGCAGGAACTGACGCTCGGCGGGCGCCCGCCCATTTTGGTCGACTGCCCCTTGCTGGAACTGTCGTCAACGGAAATACGGCGGCGCGTGGCGGCGGGGCGATCGATTCGCTACTTGACACCGGACGCGGTGGCGGACTATATTTACGAGCATTCACTCTACCGGGACCGATGAAAAAATTTCGCGCGGCACTTCTGTACGGCGTTTTGTTTGCCGTGGCGGGCGGCATGATCTTTCCGATCGGCTGGATGCTGCTGCTTTCACTGCGCGAGCGGCCGCTGAGCGTCGACTCATTTCTCGACCTGTTGCTGTCGCCGACGACATTTGTTAACTACGCCGACGCGCTGCGGTCCGACGCATTCGATGTCTACGCACTTAACTCGTTGATTGTCGCTTTATTGGTCACCGCCGGCAACGTGCTCTTCTGCGTGATGGTCGGCTACGCCTTTGCGCGGCGCGGTTTTCGCGGTAAAAGTGTGCTCTTTGCCAGCGTGCTGGGCGTGCTGATTATTCCGCCGCACGTCATCATGATACCGCTCTATCGTTTAATGGTCGAATTCGGCTGGATTAACACCTACTACGCTTTGATAATCCCCTGGCTGGTGTCGCCCTTCGGTATTTTTCTCGTGCGGCAGTACATTATTGCGCTGCCGCGTGAAGTGGAAGACGCCGCGCGTATCGACGGAGCGGGGGAGTGGCGCATTCTCTTTCGCATTGTCTTCCCGCTCTGCAAACCGATCATCACCGTGCTGGCGATTTACGTTTTCCTCGGCAACTGGAATTCGTTTCTGTTCCCCTTTTTGTTTACCAACGATGAATCAATCCGCACGCTGCCGGTCGGGCTGGCGTTTTACCTCGGCAAGCAGTCGATCGACTGGGGACACCTCATGGCGGGCGCAGGCATTTCAGCCCTGCCGATCCTGCTGATGTTCGTGCTGTTTCAGCGTCGCATCATCGAGGGGCTCACCGCCGGTGCGCTCAAGGAATAAGTGGTCCGTTTAACAACTCATTGCACTTTCAGCTCGCGCCACAGCCGCGGGAAGGTGTACAGCGGCCGGCCCTGATCGTCCAGCGTAATGTCGCCCTGCAACTCGATAACCATTTCGCCCAGAATATCGCGCGCCGTCTGGTGGTCGGCGTCCGGAATGCGCGCCGACTGCAAAATCCACGCGTCGCTGACGGGGTTGCCTTCGACGGCCAACAGCACGTTGAAAATCTTGCGGCGTATATTCTGCCGGTGGCGTCGCTGCTCCCGGCGTTTAACCAGCGGAATGCGCGCCGCCGGAATCAGGAAGAACAGAATCGAGTAAATCAGCGGCACAATGCCCAGCAGCGGGTGAATGTCGAAGTTGACCAGCAGGTAACCCGCCGCCGCCATGTTAAACACATTCATCGCCGCGATACCCGCGTTTAAGCCGCCGCCGTTGCCCGTCAATTCGTAGGGCGCCTCGGTTTCGTCCTGGTAGTACACAATCGCCGACTCATCCGCCTGGCCGTCTTCAAGCTGCGGGAACTCGCCCACAACCGTGCCGTTCTCTTCAATCTCCGGCGAGCCCTTGAACTTCACCAGATAGTCCGCCAGGCGCTCTTCGGCTTCGTCGTAGGTCCAGCCCGTCAGGGCGATCAGCTGCCCCGATGTTAACTTGCCCTTGTTTTTCTGTACAAATGCGGCCACTTCGCGCGCCTGGTCGCGCTCGCCGAATTCGGGGCGCTCCGGACCGAATACAAAAGCGTAGACGCCTTTGATAAACTTCGCAAACTTGTTTTCGCCTTTTTCCTTCACCTGTTTTGGCCGTCGGTAGCGCATGCCGTCGCTGTCGATGCCGAACTCTGTCGCGCCGCGGTAAATCCGACTCCACACAAATGCTTCCAGGAGGGCGCGGAACATGGCGCCGAGCAACAGCGAAGGTCCGCTGTCGCGGTCGTCGTTGTCGCTGCCGCGGCTGAACATGGCGCCGATCAGAATGGCGACAAAAATCAGGAAATAGGTTAACAGAACGATGCCGATGGAGGCTTTGTAGACGATGACAAAGATCTTCCAGAGGAAGGCGCGCAGGTCGTGGAGTTTTTCGCGCAGTGTTTTAGTGCCGCGTTTGCGCAGGGGGTAGTCAAAACGGAAGAGCACTTCGCCGGTTTCCTGGCGCACCGAGACGCGGCAGTTAAACAACTCCATCATGCGTTCCAGGCCGGATGCGGCCGAATCGATGGAGATGCCGCTGCGCGCCGCCAGGTCTTTGGCCGTCGCCTGGCCCTTGAGTGTTTTAACGTCCTTCCGGACAAGTGCCAGGACTTCTTCGTCGTTCATTCTGTTCATCGTGTTTCAGCCTCTCAAGTGTTAACGCAGGATCGTAATTTCCACCATCGCCACTCCTTCGCGAATCATGTCCAGTTGCTCCGCCGCCGCGCGCGAAAGGTCGATGATTCGCCCATCCACAAACGGACCGCGGTCGTTGATTCGCACCACCACTTCGCGTCCGTTGTTAACATGTTTAACCCGCACTTTTGTGCCGAAGGGCAGCGTGCGATGCGCCGCCGTCATCTGATTCTGGTCAAAGCGCTCGCCGTTGGCCGTCAGCCGTCCCTGAAACTCATTGCCGTAGTAGCTGGCTACGCCGCGGCGTGTGCCTTGCTCCTGCGTCTGGCTTCCGTCCGAACTGCGGGACGTCGTGCTCCCGGCGCCCGTGCTGTTGTAGCGCACGGAAGACGAACAGGCCGCCGTGCTGAGAAGGAGCGTCGCCGCCAGAATCAGCCTGGAGCAATGGACGAACATTTTTTGCATAAGGTGCAATCGAAGCCTGAAATTTCTGTTAAATCTTTCCCGGACACGCAATATAACACCGCTCCGGCGCGGCCGCCCGTTTGGCCGTCATTTTATCTCAATCGCGCAAACGCCACCAACCTGCCGTCGTCGCAGCTCCGGAATCCACAGGCCCGGTAAAACGCCCGCGTCCTTTCCGTGTCGTCGGTCAGCAGTACCACCTGGCGCACGTCGTCGTTCAGCTCCAGCGCCTGCCGCAGCAATTCGCGTCCGATGCCGCGGCGTCGATGTGTTCCGCGCACAAGAATATCCTGGATGTAGCAGATTGTCGTTCCGTCGCCCACCGTGCGCAGCAGCCCGACCAGTTCTTCATCCGCGTGCGCAGTCAGCAGCGTGTGGGATGCGCCGATGGCTCGCATGAGTTTGTCCGGCTCGCGTGTGTAGTTGGTCCAGCCCACGTCGAGGTAGAGCGCCAACACCTCTTCCCGCGTTGGCGTGCCGTTGATTGTGTAGCGGATGGTTTGTGGTTCTTGCATCGTCCGCAGGTTTTGCCGCTGAATGATGTTTTGCCTTGAGGGCTTCGCCGCTGCGCTCGGGCTTGCTGCTTGCCTTTTTCTCTTGTTTGTCAACGGGGGCGGAGTCGCCGGTAACCGGTTTCGTTTGTACGCTCCTGCGCGATCGGCGGCGCGTGTGTTGTTCAGCGTTCGGACTCGGCTATCAGCGCTCGCAGATAGTCCTTGAAGCGTTCAATTTCGCTGCTCAACTGCGCCACGACCAGACTTAAAACAAAAGCGTCGTCAATAACGCCTATCAGCGGCACGAAGTCCGGAAAGACGTCCAGCGGCGAGATGAAATACAGCAGCGCGGCAATGATCGTGCCGCGCGTGGTCCACTCCAGATGAAAGGACGGCTCGCGCAGCATGGCCCACAGCAGCTTGACGGCGGCCAGCATCCGCATGACAAATGGACGCTCCGCATTGGCGCTGTTTACCAGCCGGTTGACCCGGTCCTGCAGCGAGTTGGCCACGCGTTCTTCGTCTTCCGGGCGCACCGTTTCGGCGCGCTGTTCAAATGAGCGCTTGATCTGCTCAGCCGCATTGTCGTCCTGCCTGTCCCGTGCGGGACTGTGTTCCCTTCCCATCGTTTCCCGGTCCTGACCCGGCTCCTGTCCGATTGTCGTTGTCTGCATGATTACCCCCGCGGTCTCTGCCTGAAAGTTCTCTCCGTCGCCGGTCCTTGTCCTGAATATTACTCGGCCGCGCCGATGTGTTTGTGCAGGAATTGTTCCATGGCCGCAAAAAATTCCAGGCGGTTTTCCTCATTGTGGAAGCCGTGCCCTTCGTTTTCCTTCACTATGTACGGAACATCGATGCCGCGATTGCGCAGCGCTTCGACGATCTGATTCGATTCGTTGATGTTGACGCGTGGATCCTTGGCGCCCTGTGCCACCAGCAGCGGCGACTTGATGGCGTCGACGTGAAAGACCGGCGAGCGCGAACGCAGAAAGTCCGTTTCCGTCTCCGGGTTGCCGATCATGCGGTGCATTTTCGCGCGCACCGGCCGCCAGTAGGGCGGAATCGAATCCATGAATGTCAGCAGGTTGGACACGCCCACAAAGTCGATACCGCAGGCGTACAACTCGGGGGTAAAACAGAGGCCGGCCAGAACGGCGTAACCGCCGTAGCTGCCGCCGTAAATCGCCACCCGCGCCGGATCCGCAATGCCCTTGTCGATCAGGTATTGCACGCCGTCCGTCAGGTCGTCCTGCATTCTGCCGCCCCACTCCTTGAATGAAGCCTGCCAGAATTTGCGTCCGTAGCCAGTGCTGCCGCGAAAGTTTACCTGCATCACCGCATAGCCGCGGTTGGCCAGGAATTGCACCTCCGAGCGGTAACCCCAGGAGTCGCGCAGCCAGGGGCCGCCGTGCACCAGCAGCACAACCGGCAGTTGTCTGGCTTCGACGTTCTGCGGCAGCGTCAGGTAACCGTGAATCGTCAGTCCGTCGCGCGACCTGTATTTCAGCGGCTGCATGCGGCACATATCCGCTTCGTTCAGCCACGGACTGACCTCGTCCAGCAGCGTCAGTTCATCAGTCGCTTTGACGTAGAGGTAGTACGCGCCCAGTGAGCGGTCGCTGTAGGTGCGGATGATAAACTTTTCTTCTTCCAGATCGCTGTCGGCAACGACTACTTCCACATCTGGAAGTTTTTGCGCCAGGCGCGAGTGAAGTTCTTCCGTCTCCGCGTCCAGAAAGTGATAGTGCCGTTTCCAGGTCGTATAGGAAACGTATTGCAGCACTTTGCGCTTCTGCGAGTACGCCAGTCCGCCGACGTCGTATCCTTCCAGTTCAAACAGGACCTCGCGGTCTTCGCCGGTCTCGCCGTCGATGATGACGATCGAGCGCGTGTCGCGGCCGCGATTGGACAGGGCGTAGAGATGTTTGTTGTCGAAGGTGTAAAAAAGCGGGTGAATGCTGGTGGTAAAATCGTATTTGATCAGCGGTCGGAATTCGTCCTCGACCTTGTCGCGCACCAGAATGGTCGCTTCCACGCCGTCGGTGATCTCGGCCAGGCGCACGTCGCCATTGTGATCCGTCATCCACGAGGTGATTTTTCCGCTGTTTTCGGCGATCATTTCCAGTTCGCCGCTGTGGATGTTGAGCCGGTAGACGTCAAAAACGTCGCGGATGCGCTGGTTGAGCGCCACGAGCAGGTAGTCGGGTTCGTCCCGCAGATCGTCCGCGATAAGCGCGCGCACGCCTTCAAAGGGCGTCAGATCCTGGACATCGCCGCCGTCCAGATCCGTGCGGTAGACGCGATAGTTTTCGTCGCCGCCCTGATCGCGGACAAAAATGATATGGCGGTCCGTTTTCCAGAAGTAGCCGCCGACATTGCGGTCCGTGTTGAACGTCACCTGGCGTTCTTCCTGTGTGGCCAGGTTGCGCACAAAAATGTTCATGCGCTGTTTGTGGGGACGCAATACGGCTATATGCGTGCCGCCGGGCGAAATTTTCAGGTTGTTGGCTGCGGGGTTGCGGAAGAAGTCCCGCAGGGGAATCCGGGGGGTGGAGTGAGAGTTTGGCATACGGAAAACCGCTTGATGCTGATGATCTGAAACGGGGGGAACAGTCTGTTCAGGACGTTTTGAGCTCCCGCGACGAACTCCGCCGCCACAGATACAATCCTAAAAGAATAAAAGGTATACTGAGCAGTTGGCCCATTCGCAAAGGCAGCGTGGCGTCATCGAGACCGCCTTGCTCAAGCTTGACGAATTCAATAAGAAATCGGGCCAGGAAAGTCAGCGTCAGGAATATCGCAAATTGTGAGGAAGCCGGTGGCTTGCCGTCAAATCGTTTGTGGCGCAGCCAAAGGAAAATGAAGATAAGTCCATATGCCAATGACTCGTACAGTTGCGTCGGGTGGCGCGGCAGTTTTTCATTCGCGAGAGTGAAAACAACGCCCCACGGCAGATCGGTGACCGTGCCGTAGATTTCGGAATTGAAGAAGTTGCCCAGACGAATAGTCACGCCCGCCAGCGCCACCACCATGACAATCCGATCCGCCAGCCACCAGAAGGAATAGGCCGCGCGTTTGCGGGCAAACAGCCACATGCCGATGACAATGCCGATTGCGGCGCCGTGACTGGCCAGGCCGCCTTCCCAGATTCTCAGGATGGATATCGGATCCGCAAGGTAGCGGGTCGGTTCGTAGAAAAGGCAATGCCCCAGCCGAGCGCCGACCACCGTCGCCACGATCATGTAGAGCACAAGCGTGTCGAGGTCTTCGCGCTTGCGGCCCTCGCCGTTGAACATCGGCGCAACCAGATAGTAGCCGATCAGGAAGGGCAGCGCGAACAAAATGCCGTACCAGCGCACGCTGAATATCCAGATGTCGAAAATTTCAGGCGAAACCGACCAGGTAATGGCTGCGAGCATAGTAGATGGAACGGAAAGAAATGATTCGTCGGGCGGGCAGTACGTCCCCGGGCAGTGCGGCTGCCGACATTGATACCGATTGCGAATATAAGAAAATTATTGCCCCGGCAGGCGCTGTCCGCCAACGCCGCAGAGCGCTTCACGACTGTCGCTGCCGCGCCGTTTGAACCCGGGCTGTTTTTCCGCCGGGATTACCGTGGCGCTCCATGTGTTTCATTTGTTGCCGAATGTGTATATTCCTTGCTTCCGCCGGGTGGGCAGCAACTTCAGACTGGCGGCGCATTCAAGTTCTGGATGGTCGGATTCCGTCGAGTTTTGGTGCGATCGCGACGGAGAACGAAAGGCGCACTGTGAGACTTTGGTGAGATTGCCCCTTTGTTTGGACAGGTCCTGGCGGCTCGTTGAACGTAAAGCGACAGTGGATCGCAGGCTTTGATTGTTTGCAGTTGGACCGTATGCAGAAAATGCGTGTTTTGAGCAAAAAAGCGTCAAGCCCCGTCGCTGCGACGGACCCGAGGTCGGGAGGATCCCAGACTGAGTGCATTGTCGTTTGCACGCGCGGAGGGCGGATCGTGCACGCCGGCGCCGGGGCGACCGAGCTGTTCGGTTCAGACCACCACCAAATCCTGCACTCGCAGATCCTCGAGCAGCTTGAAATTGAAATTGACGGCGAACCATTCCTTGAGCCTGTCGGCGTGGAAGCGCTTTACAATCGGGCCGTAGAAGGCAGTTGCGATGTATTTGTCTACAGCGGCAACCACAGCTTTCACGTCAGCGACATCGTCACGCCGATCTTCGACGAAGATCAGCCGGATCGCATCACGTCCTGGATCTGGACCTTTGTGTTTTCGCCTGCACTGATTGAAGATATTTTCCAGCACGCGCATCAATTCATCGATTCACTTTCCGAAGCCGTTTTTATCGCCGACGAAAACGACGTCATTCTCTACTCCAACGAGCGTCTTTGTGAACTGGCCGGGCGCAATAATCATGAGCTGATCAATTGTGAGTTGACGCAGCTGTTCGACGCACCCTTTGACCGCGGAAGTGAACTGGCGGACACGGGCGCCGGCAGCGACAATTTTCTGGGCCGCTATTTGAACACCATGATCGGCGCATCCGGCGAGCGCCTCTGGGTCGAAGTCGGCATGTCTTCGATGGACGGGATCATCGAGCGTCAGGGCGTCAAGCTCGGCATCCTGGCCAACGTTACGGCGCGGATGCGCGCCGAACTGGCGGCACAGAAAAGCACGGAAAAATTGCGCAAGCTGGTGCACTACCTGCCGGTGGCCATTACCAGCTTTAACGCCGAGCAACACCGCTATGAGTTCGTCAACGAAGAATTTCAGCGGCAGTCCGGTTATTCGCGCGAAGAGTTTGACGACCTCAATGCCGATACACTGGTCGATATGGTCCACCCGGACGATCGCGATCGCATCTTTGGTTTTTTCCGGCGCTGGGAGTCCGACGGTTTTCCCGGGCGGCAGAACATCCAGTACCGCATCAACAACAAAAACGGCGAGACCGTCTGGCTTGACACCTATCTGTTTGCCGAGCTCGACGAACACGGCAAGGTCGATACGATCAACCAGATTTGCGTCGATATTACGCGACTGCGCTCCGCTCAGACGGCACTTGAGGACGCCCTGCGACAGGACTTTCGGCGCACCGTTGAAAACCTGCAGAACCTCGTCTTCAAACTCGTGCGCCGTTCCGACGGCAAATATGTCTACCGGCTGCGCGAAGGCAAACTCGCCGGCGAGATCAACTCCGCCGTTGTCTACGACCGCTCGCCGGATGAGATTTTCGGCGTGCTGCATCGCGATCGCGTCGGTCCACAGATTGCCAGAGCTTTTGAGGGCAATTCAGTTCGTTTTGAGATGGAGTTTGAAGGGCAGTGGCTGTTCTACGTCCTTGAACCAGTCTTTGAGCAGGGCGTCGTGCGCGAAGTCGTCGGGTCCGCCGTCGACATCACCGAGCTGAAAAAAGTCGAGCTGCGCCTCCGCGATTCGGAAGCGCGCAACCGAAGATTGATCGACGCCATTCCGCTCGGCATCATGCAGATTGTGGTGACCAGCGGCGGACAGATCAACTACATCGCCAACCGCGCTTTTGAGTCCCAGACCGGCTACAGCGTCGAAGAATTTGTGCGCCTGTCCAGCGATGAATCCGAATCGCTCTATCACCCCAACGACAGCGAACGCGTCAACCAGCTCTGGGCCCGGTGGTTCAGTGAGGATAGCCCGAGTATGGCGCACGACCTGTACCGCTTCCGGCACAAATCCGGCGAATACCGCTACATGGAAATGTACGCCACGCGCTTCCGCGCGGAAGGCGGCGACCGCTACTATATTCAGGCGGCCATGGATGTGACGGAGAAAAAACTGGCGGAAAACCGCCTGAAAATGCTGGCGACCTTCCCGGAAGAAAACCCGAATCCCATCCTTGAAATTTCGGTCAAAGGCGAAGTCACCTACCAGAATCAGGTGGCGCAGCAGCACTTTCCGGACATCGCCGGGCGCGGGCTGGCGCATCCGCTGTTGGCCTGGCTGCCGCCCTATATGGATGGTCTGGTAAACAAAGCCGGCAAGACGGTCAGGCACGAGTACGAAAACGCAAACGTGGTTTACGATCTTTCGGTGAGTTATCTGCCGGAAGGTGAAATATTGCGCATTTTCTGCCATATTATAACCGAGCAGAAGCAGGCGGAACGACAATTGCGCAAGGCGCTGACGACTGAACGCGAACTCAATGCGCTCAAAACGCGCTTTGTTTCTACCGTCTCCCATGAGTTTCGCACGCCGCTGGCAGGCATTCTGTCTTCGGCTGAAATCCTTGAGCGCTATGCCGACCGCCTGGAAGAATGGCGCCGCAAGGAAGAAATCGGCAAGATAAAAAGTCGCGTGACCGAGCTGACGCACCTGATGGACGACTTCCTGTTGCAAAGTTCGCTGCCCGCCGCGGGCGAGCGCCTCTCCTATGGCGACGTCGACCTGTCGGAGCTCTGCCGCGACGTGACCGAAAATCTTCAGGAAACCGACCCGGCCGCCTCGGCCATTGAGTACGAATGTGAGCTGGACGACAGCGTGCTCGTCGGTGATGGCCGCCTCCTGCGGCAGGTCGTCAAAAATTTGCTGTCCAATGCCGTCAAATACTCAGGCGCTGGAAGTCCCATTGTGCTGCGCGTGCGCGAGCAGGGAGACTTCCTGGAGTTATGTGTGGCGGACAAGGGTATCGGCATTCCCGCCAGTGAACAGGTTCGCCTGTTTACACCATTTTTTCGAGCATCAAACGTCCTGCAGCGCCCCGGCACCGGTATCGGGCTATCGCTCGTCAAGGAGTTCGTGGAACTGCACGGCGGGACGATTGATGTGGAAAGCAAGGTCGGGCAGGGTTCCACCTTTATCGTTCTGTTGCCGCGTCGCCAACCCGCTCAAAACCTCGGGCACGGTGGCGCCGGCGAACAGTCGAACGCCTGACTCCGGTAAGAGTTTTGGTAATGTTTTGATGTTATACAGCCGAGAATACATTGCAGTCCGCCGTCGATGCCGATTCCTTCCGGCATCGCTTCCGTGCGCCCTGAGCGCCGAATAAGGCAGTTATGGTCGACAAGACACTCGACATACAGACTCAGCTTAAGCAGGCGAGCGACGACCGCGAGCGGGTTGATATTCTCAACCAGAAATCGTGGGAACTGCGCAACTACAATCCTATCCAGGCGCGCAATCTGGCGCAGATGGCCCACAAGATCGCGGCCCCGCTTCAATACGTCATGGGCATGGCGGAAAGCCTCAGGAACCTGGGGGTGAGCAAGTGCCTGCTCGGTGAATTCCAGAGCGCACTGTCCGACGCACAAAAGGCTATCGGCTACTACAAACAGATCGATTTTGACAAAGGGCAGGTCAGCGTATTTAATCTTCTCGGCGTCATCTACGCCCGGCTCAATAAATACAGTGTAGCGCTCAAATACCAGCACAAAGTGCTGACGTACTACGAAAAACAGGGCGATAAACGCATTATCGCCTCAACGCTGACGAACATCGGCTCGGTTTACAAGGAGCTGACCCAGTACGATACGGCGCTTGAATACCACCTGCGCGCTCTGCGCATGTGCGAGGAAATCGGCGACGACCGCACGCTGGCCACGACGCTCAACAACGTCAGCGCCATCTATTTTGCGATGGACAACTTCGAGACGGCGCTGAAATATCTTTTGCGGTCCTACCCGATCTTCAAACGCATCAATGACCTGCGCGGACTGGCCCACACCTACGGCAACATGGGCCTGATTTACTTTTTCCTCAACAAAACAGAGGATGCGCTCAAATACCTGACGCTCTCACTGGAGATCAGGACTTCCACCGGCGACAAAACCGGGATTGCATTCTCACTTAAACACCTCGGCAATGTGTACTTCCAGCTCAAAGATACCGACCGCTGTGTGCAGTACCTGCTCAAGTCGATGAAAATTTATTCCGAACTACCGGACGTTAACGGTCTGACCGACGTGTATGTTAACCTCGGCAAGGTCTACCTGAGCGAAGAGCGCTACGAAGACGCCAATTCCGCCTGCCTTTCCGGCCTTGACGTCGTGCGTCAGTCGAACAACAAAGACCTGATGTTCCGCTTATATGAAGTTCTGTACCGCATTCACGTTGCGACGGGTGACTTTAAAAAAGGCCTCGAATACTACCGCATGTATTCGGAAACCCGCAACGAAGTCCGCAACATCGAAAAACACAAAGCTATCACCGCGATCGAGTTCCGCTACGACATGGAACGCATCGAACGCGAGAAAGAGATTTATCGCCTCAAAAACGTCGAGCTGGCCAACGCACTTAAACAAATTGAACAGGCCAATGCCGAGCTGGAAGAAAAGTCGGCCTCGCTGGAAGAAGCCAAGCTGGAGCTCGAAGCGCGTCAGCATCAGATCATGCGCTTTAACCACGAACTGGAAGAAGCCAACCTGCGCCTGAAAGTCTCCAACGAACGCCTGCTGGTCGTCGACAAAGAGAAAAACGAAATCCTGAGCATTGTGGCGCACGACCTGAAAAATCCGCTCACCGGCGTTCTGCTGGCCAGCGACTCCATGCGCCAATATCTCAACATATTAAACAAACGCGATATCCTGCAGTATCTGGACAATATCCAGTCCTGCTCGGATTCAATGATGGACCTCATTTCAAATCTGCTGGACGTGCGCATGCTGGAAGACGGCGTGATGCGTTTTGAAATGAATAAAGTTTCCATCACGCGCGTGGTTGACAAAATTGTCAACGTCTATCAGCAACGCGCTCGCCGCAAGAGCATCACGCTTGTGTACGAAGCGGTCGACGAGCCCGCTTTTGTTGTCGGCGATGAAGAACGCATCCGCGAAGTGGTTGAAAACCTCGTGTCCAACGCCATCAAATATTCGCCGAAGTCGCGCCGCGTCTGGATTACGGTTGCCAGGTCGGAAGAAGATGTGTCGGTAGTCGTCAAAGACGAAGGGCCGGGGCTCTCGGCCGAAGAACAGAAAAAGCTCTACCAGAAATTTGTGCGTTTAAGTGCGCGGCCCACCGGCGGCGAAAGTTCGTCGGGGCTCGGTCTCGCAATCGCCAGAAATTTTGTTGAACGCATGAACGGTAAAATCTGGTGTGACAGCGAACCCGGAAAAGGCGCTGCATTTGGCGTCGGCCTGCCGCTGCACAGGGACGCGACGGACGCGAAGCCGGTCGCCACGGAAAATCACAAGGAAGCCGCCGGTTAATTAAACGTACTCAGTTCCGCAGCGACGCAAAACAGTGTTAACGTGTTGAAATCTCAGAGTCGGCGCGGGCTGCGGCGATTCAATTCACGAAGTAAAAGTAATCCACAGTTTTGTCGAAGAGTGACTCGATCAGTCGTTTTTCACCGACAATAATATTGGCCTGAAAAGTGAGCCCCTTGCGCAGTTCAACACTCAGCTCGCGTGCGGAGGGGCGTTTGTACTCCAGCCGTGTTTCATCCAGCAATGCCAGGACTTTGAAGTAGGGCTGCGCGCCGCTCTCCGTCTGCGTGACATCCGCGGAAATGGCGCTGATTTCACCTGTTGCAATGCCCCATTCAGAATAGCTGTAGGCGTCGAGTAAAAGGTTGACTTTTAATCCCTCGCGTACAAGGCCTATGTCGTGCGGCGGAATGTGAATCTCGGCATGCAGGTCCGCATCCGGTGTGATACGGCATAATTCACTGCCGCGCGCGCGGAATACGCCCGCCTTTTCAACATCCAGCACGCTGACACTTCCGCTGACATTGGCGATAATATGCGCCTTGGAAATATTTTCTCTTAAAGTAGCGGCTTCGCGTTGCAGGTTGTTGATTTCCTGCTCCAGGTTAAACACAATTTCGCGCAGATCGCGATGTGTATTGTTTAAATATTGAGTGATCTGCAACTCCTGCAGTCGCGCGCTGCTCAGAGTCGTTTCGTGTTCCTCGATGCTGATGACATTTTTGTTTAACAACTCGTCGGCCCGGTTGGCGCGCCTGCGGTAGACTTCGTACTGTTGAATCAGCAGTTGCACATCGCGCACAAAAGCGTTGTAGCGCGACATGTATTTGGGCAGCGCCAGCGCGGGCGGAGCGGGGATAAAGTTCTCGTAGTCGTCGCCGTTAAAGTTGAGGGGCGTGACGGCGAGCATTGCGCGCAGGTCGGTCTTCTCACTCGCAATCAGATCCTGCTGTTGTGTGTTGATGACCAACTGATCGCTCCACTCGACGTAGTCGAAAATCATCAGCGTGTCTCCGGCGACAACCTGATCCTCTTCACGTACGTTAATCTCGCCGATTCTGCCGTCGAAGGGGCTGATAAAATACTGAACGTCCGTGGTCGGCCGCAGGCTGCCACGCGCTTTGACAACTACGTCGATCGTGGCAAAAAATGCCCATGCAATCAGACCGAGAAACATGAGGGCGGGCAACCACAGGAAAAGCCGCTGGGTCAGGCTCGGCCGCGCCAGATACGCTTCCAGCGTGGCGGGCAGCAATTCCTGGCGCAGCATCTGCTCGTCCGGCAGGGGGTCGATACGGCGCACGTCGTCATCGGACCCGCGTTTTTTCGTCGGTCGGGTCAGGATTGAGCCGCTTTTTATGTCTTTGTTGCCACTCATGATTTTCTTGTTAGTCGTGCGGATAGAAGGCTCGCACGAGGCCGTTGGAAACCTTTTCTCCGTCCATGCGCAGAGTTGAAAATACAGGAAATCGCTGTTTGCCGGCAGGCGTCGCTGCGGCGCGATGCGCGGATTTGTTGCCGCGTCACGAATCCGCTACGAGAACATGTCGTTGAGTGCATCGAGCGGCAGCTGACGGTTCCACAACTGGAAGTATTTGCCGCGGCGTTCGATCAGCTCGCGATGTGTTCCCGATTCGACGATCCTGCCCTTGTTCATCACGACGATCTGGTCGGCGCGCATAACGGTCGAAAGCCGGTGCGCCACCATCACTATTGTCATGTGCTGGTACTTGAGCAGGCTGAGCAGTTTCTGGATGGCGGCTTCGGCTTCGCTGTCCAGATTGCTGGTGGCCTCGTCCAGCAGCAGGATTTTCGGGTCGTTGTACAAGGCGCGCGCAATCGCCACGCGCTGCCGCTGACCGCCCGAAATTGTCGCGCCGTGTTCACCCAGCAGCGTGCTGTAGCGCGACGGCAGGTCGTTGATAAAACTGTCGGCGCCGACCAATTTGCAGACGTCGATCACCTTGTCCTTGCCGGGGTTGAAGTCGCCGAAAGCGACGTTGTCGATCACGCTGCCGTGGAAAAGCTCAATCGACTGCGGCACCACGCCCAGGATGCGCCGCAGTGAAATCATGTCGATGTCGCGCAGGTCCGTGCCGTCCAGCAGTATTTTTCCGTCCGTCACGGTGTAGAGTTTCTGCAGCAGCTTGAGTATCGTGGTTTTGCCGGAGCCCGACTCGCCGACGACCGCCGTAATTTTTCCCGCCGGAATCGTGAGGTTGATGTCCTGCAGCGACCAGCCGCGGCCGCCGTAGCGGAAGTTGCAGCCTTCAAAGACTATTTCACCTTCGACCGAGTCGGGTTGCAACGCGATCATCAGATCGTTGCCGGCATCCTCCGTTTCAATCGCCAGAATTTCATAGAGACGATCCGCCGCAATCAGCGCGTCCTGGATCGACTGATGCACGTTGATCAGCCTGGCCAACGGCGCCGTCAGATAACCGACGAGAGTGTAGGACGCCACCAGTTCGCCCAAAGTGACGTCGCCGGCAAATACCAGCGTTCCACCGTACCAGAACAGACCGATGACCGCCAGGCCGCCCAGCGTTTCTGAAAAGGTGCCGTTGACCATGTTCTGTTTGGTGGCGCGTTCCATCAATCGCAGAATGCGCGTAAAAATCAGCTCCGTTTTCAGGTTGGACGCCCGTTCCGCCGTTACCGCTTTGATTGTTTCGATGCCGTTGATGCTGGAAGTGTACTGCGCCTGCAACTCCGCCGCGCTTTCCATCAAATGGCGCTGCGTGGTCCGGATGGGTTTGCGCAGGAGCAGGTAGAGCAGCATGAATCCGGGGAAGACCGCCGACGCCAGCAGTGCAAGTTTCCAGGAGTAGAGCAACAACACTGCAAACGCAATGACAATCATAAGAGAGTCAATCAGCACCGTCAGCGTCGTGCCGCCGACCGCATTGCGAATCTTGACGGCATCGTTGACGCGCGAAATAATCTCGCCGACGCGGCGAGCGTCAAAGAACGACTGCGGCAGGCGCAGGATGTGTTTGTAGTAGCCCAGGATCAGGCGCGCATCGACTTTTTGCGCGATCAGCAGCAGCAGCAAACGCCGCATCCAGCCAAAAAACGCTCGGAATACCACCAGCAGTAACATGCCCAGCGAGAGCACGTGCAGCAGTTTTTCATCGTGATTGGGGAAGACTTCGTCCAGCAACACGCCCACGTAAAACGCGGTGGCGACCCCGAGAATGGTATAGAGGAAAGCCGCGACAAATGCTTCGACGGCCAGCGTGCGGTGCGGCTGAATCAGATCGAAAAAACGTTGCAGGTTGCTTTGTTTCAGGTCGCCCTTTTTGAAGTCGTCGCCCGGGCTCAGGATAATGGCGATATTTGTCCACTGGTCAAAGAAGTCCTGGACTTTGACCTTCTGCAGGCCCGTTTCAGGGTCGCCAATTATGACGTGTTTGCCCTTGCGGCGGAACACCACCACCCAGTGATGCCCGATATTTTCCTTTTCAATTCGCGCGATAAAGGGCTTGGCCACTTCATCCAGTTTGTCGTCGCCTGCACGAATACCCTTGGCGTTCATCCCGAGCTTTTCCGCCGCGGACACGATGCCGAATATGGTGGTGCCCTGATTGTCCGTGGCGGCGTACTCGCGTATACGCGCCAACGGCAGTGACAGACCAAAGTGGTCGGCTACCGTCGCCAGACAGGCGGCGCCGCAGTCGCGCCGGGAGCGTTGTCGAACAACCTTGTAGGATTTAAACATGCCTGTGTGTGTTGTTGTGCGGGGGCGGACATGGTGTCTCCACCGGATGGACCCTGGATGTCCGCCGTTTCAGACCTGAATGTTATCCATTTTCATGCCAAAACAAAAAAAGTCCGCGAGTACTTTACTCGCGGACTTCTCAAGTAGCTGATAGTCGGGTGGAATCTGAATCAGGCTTCGAACGACCAGATCGTTTCGAGAGCGTAACCTGCATTGCCGGAATCCATTGCCGGCTCACTGATAGCGTCGAAGCTGGTGTCGTAGCTGATGGAAGAAGTACCAGCGTCGATTTGCGTCATTTCGTCAAGCGTCAGGGTTTGGATTTCGAGATTCTGCATGATAGGTCTCCAGAAAAAATTGAGGTTAAATATTTGCGCCTAGTTGATTTTAATTTTAACTGATGCTAAATTAGTAGATTTTTCTCTTCGTGTCAAGAGGCGTTGAAAAAAAGTCTGAAAAAAAATTTAGAACCGCCCCACGCTCGAAATTGCATACTCCTTGCAACAGACGCAATACGTAGAAATACGTAAAAAAATCCTGTGGCAAGTTGCGGTTGAAATCTACCGGCCGCGGGCATCAGCCGCCGCGGTTTTGTTGGTTGTTCTCGATGTTTCAGCCGAAGGCACGGGAAGAGCATCGGTACGTTGAAGTCATGGTCTCCACCAGATGTGTATCTGTAGGATCGACCATTTGACATCAAATCTTGAATGCATTGGTGCACATTCGGCACGAAACCATGCAATTTGAGCCGCAAAGCCCGTCCGAGTCAATCCGAATCGGTCGGTGAAGAATTTGCTTAGCTCTGTGTTACCGGGCAGTAACGGCATGCGGCGTTTATAGCCGCTGAGAGGCAGTTTCAGCTTGGTGGACAGGTGTTGTCCCGCCCGTGGCAGTGGGCTGAATTGAAGATGTGATTAAGCGCCGGACGCTCAATTGCGGCCGTAGCGGTATTTGTCGCTTGGGCTGAGCGGCGAAGACAGTCGGAAGTCGCCGAAACCCTTGTAATCCACAAATATGAATTCGCGGTTGTTGGGATAACTCCAGCGCTCCACCACTCGGCCGTCCGTGCGATAGTCCTGTCGCTGAATATCCTGCGGCGGACCGAAGATAATAAAAACCCGACCCATGTCCGTCAGCCAGCCGGCTGAATAAGAGCGGAATTTTTTGTTGACGTATTCTATCCGCGCGTAAAATTCGTCGTAGGCTTCGTTGCGCAGCGTGCCCTGCGTCGGGTCGATGTTGCGCCAGAATTCAAAAAAGCGCTCGCGCCTCGTCTCCGTGTCGGCGCCGGACTCTATGAAGTTCAGTTCCTCCTGCGTCGCCACATAGCGCATCTGCCGAATAGCTGTCCAGAGGGCCTCGTCGCCAATCGGTCCGAATTGTGAATTCATCTCAATGCGCAGCGAGTGTTCGCTGACCGCCAGAATATCGCTGGTTTGCAGCTCCTCGCCGGCATCGATGCGCAGCGCCAGAACTTTCAGGACAAAATTGCCGGGGCTGATATCGGCCGGGAGATTGACTTTCACAAAGTGCTGTTGGCGGTTCTGCTCGCAAACCTGGCGCACGCGCTCGCCGCCGGCAATGATGTCGCCGTCGCTGTCGAGTATCTGCCACGTGGCATCGAATGCGCTGATCAGCGGGGAGTTGTTGTAGGACTCAAAAAAGGCAAAAAAACCGTCGCTGAGCATCGGGGTCACGTCGTCCGTAATGTGCGGCGTCACCGTGTAGCGTCCCTGCTGTTGCGCGATGGCGCTGGCCAGCAGGATGCCGGAAATGGAAAAGGGATAGGACCGGTAGTCTATCACCGAGACGCGGCGTCGGCGCGAAAGCTCGCGTTGCGCGAGTACATCGCGCACCAACACTTCCACCTCGTAGTCGCCGGGCGGCAGTGAGTACACTTTCTGAATGTAGTCGAATTCGGCGTTGATGCCCTGGGTGGATGTGTACTCCGCCACGTCGAGCACGCGACTGACGGACTCCGTCCGCAGGCGTTCGCCGGATGTGTCGCGCACGGAAATGCGTACCGTGAAGTTGGAGCGGAACGAGGACTCCTGTTTTTCGAACTGCAGCGACTGGTAGGGGACAACAACGTAGACGTCCACGCGATGCGCCTCGGCGCTGTCGCCGCGGAGCGAGATGACGTCGAGCAGAAAGCCGTGGCGTTGGTCGAGCGTTTCGCTGGATTGCGCCCGCCCTTCGGTGGCGACAACGTGCAGCAGAACCAGCAGCCAGACCAGCGCAAACCTCCGATATGTCCGCCGCGCATTTTTCATCTGTGGTATAATCGATTGATTTTGGTCAATGTTGTGGTTTAACATCAAAAAAGCCACATAATCAGCCGTCGCCGACGACGTGTGCAAACAGGTCGTATTCGGCGGCGTCATCGATTTCCGCCACGACAAAATCGCCGGGATTGAGTTTGCGTTCCGAACGCACAAACACCTCGTTGTCGACCTCGGGCGCGTCGTATTCCGTACGTCCGCGATATTCCACGTCCAGCGGTTCGTCAATCAGGACTTTGACTTGTTTGCCGACGAGCAGATCGTTCTTTTCCATCGAGATTTCGCGCTGGATATCCATGACCGCAGCGCAGCGCCGTTGTTTTTCTTCGTCCGGGATTGGATCGCCGAGAATGTGAGCGACGGTATTGTCTTCCTGCGAGTATTCAAATACGCCGAGGCGATCAAAGCGCGTCCGGGCGACCCACTCGCACAGCTCGTCGAAGTGTTCCGGTTTTTCGGCGGGGTAGCCGCAGATGAGCGTCGTGCGCAGCGCGATGTCCGGCACGGCGTCGCGGATTTCGGCAATGACGCGTTCCGTTGTATTGCGCGTGATGCCGCGTCGCATCGATTTCAACACGTCGGTTGAAATGTGCTGTAGCGGCATGTCCAGGTAGTTGCAGATATTGCTGCGTTCGGCGATGACCGGCAGAATGTCTCGCGGAAATTTGCTCGGATAGGCGTACATCAGGCGGATCCACTCCACGCCCTCTACGTCGCTCATGCGCTTGAGCAGGTCGGCCAGGCTGCGCTGTCCGCCAAGATCCAGGCCGTAGTAGGTCAGGTCCTGCGCGACGACGACGATTTCCTTGACGCCCTGTGACACGAGGTAGCGCACTTCGCGCACGATTTCATCGGCCGGGCGGGATTTGTGGCCGCCGCGCATCAGCGGAATGGCGCAGAACGAACAGGGATTGTCGCAGCCTTCGGAAATTTTCAGGTAGGCGTAGTGGCTCGGCGTCGTCAATACGCGCTCGCCCAGCAACTCGTACTTCAGGCTGGGGCGCAGCGTCTTGATGATTTCGCCGAAGGCCATGGTGCCGAAGACGTGGTCGATCTCCGGAATGTCCGCCTTTAACTCGCCGCCGTAGCGATCGGAAAGACAGCCCGCCACGATCAGCTTTTTGATCTTGCCTTCCGTGCGCAGCTTGCCCGCGTCCAGAATTGCATTGATGCTTTCTTCCTTGGCTATGTCGATAAAACCGCAGGTATTGATAATCAGCGCGTCGGCATTCTCCACATCGTCGACTAATTCTATCTGGTGGTGTTTGATGCCGCCCATGAGCGTCTCAGAATCGACAACATTCTTGCTGCATCCGAGGGTTATGACGGTAACCCGCCGAATTTCATCCGCAGAATCTGACTGTTGTTTGCTGTGCATGCGCTGAATCCGCTCAAGTGTTGGGAATGCTTCACTGGCCGACAAGCAGGAAGGCCGTTGAAAGGCGTCACGACGTTTGCAACAGCGTGTAATTTTAGGGCGGCACGACCGTCTGACGCTATCCTGAAATCAACGATGTGAATCCGACGCGGAGAAAATGGCGTGAACGTTCGCGCGAGTAGGTTGCTGACTCTCTACGGTCTGTTTGTGCTCATCACCGGCGTTTTCGGGTATATTGCCCAGGGCGACGACGCCACGCGCGCCGTTTACATCACGCTTGGATTGGGGCTGATTCTCCTCGTCATGGGAACAGCCCTGCGGAATGCCGCCGGCTCCTCTGCGGGAGTAACCTTTGGTCTGCTGCTGCTGACGATCGCCAATTGCGCTGTCAGCGGCGTGCGCGGCTGGATGGCGCATGCGGACGGGTCCAGCGAGCTGTTCCTGTGGAGCGCCATGCTGAGCATTGCGGTTCTGTTTGGACTCACACTCATCCGGCCGGTGGAGCGCGCCTGGAAACGCGCCCGGCAATTCGATCGGATCGTTGATTCGGATAACTCGCAAACGTGAAAGCACAACCTGAGCAGGAATTGAATAGTATGGACTGGACAATGGACAGCAGGGAAAATGAGCGCCGCCCGCGCACCCGTTCGACGACCGTCGTCGGCGTGATTCGCAACGGCAAGGCGGCCATCGGCGCAGACGGGCAGATTACGACCGGCAACACCATCATGAAACACACGACCAAAAAACTGCGCCGCCTCTACAACGGCAAAGTAATGGTCGGTTTTGCCGGCGCTACCGCCGACGCATTTACCCTGTTGGAACGGTTTGAAGAAAAACTCGAGTCCTTCAGCGGCGGGCTGCAACGCTCCGCCATCGAACTCGTCAAGGACTGGCGTACGGACCGCTACCTGCGCCGTCTGGAAGCGATGATGATCGCCATGAATTCCGAGCAGGCATTTGTGATTTCCGGCAACGGCGATGTGGTTGAAACCGACGACAACATCGTGGCGATCGGCTCCGGCGGCAGCTACGCCCTGGCCGCGGCGCGCGCGCTGGCGGAAAACACCGACATGTCCGCCGTCGATATCGTACGCAAATCGCTCGAAATCGCCGCCGATATCTGTATTTACACCAACCGCTCGATTACGGTCGAGGAAGTGTAATTCCCGGCCGGCCCGCCGCCGGTCTCCATTAAATTCCCAGAGAAAATTCAGTATCGAGATACAGCAATATGACAGAAACAGCACTGGTGCAATCGACCGCCGCGGCGGACCAACTGACGCCCGGACAGATCGTTCGCGCACTGGACAAGTACATCATCGGCCAGGATTCCGCCAAGCGCTCCGTGGCTATCGCCCTGCGCAACCGTTGGCGGCGCCAGCAGGTGACGACAGAAATGCGCGATGAGATCGTGCCGAACAACATCATCATGATCGGCCCGACGGGCGTCGGTAAAACCGAAATCGCCCGCCGCCTGGCCAAACTGGCCAATGCGCCTTTTATCAAGGTCGAAGCCACCAAGTACACCGAGGTCGGTTACGTCGGCCGCGACGTCGAGTCCATGATTCGCGATCTGGCCGAACTGGCCGTCAACCTCGTGCGCGCCGAAAAGACCGAAGAAGTACGCGAAAAAGCACAGCAGGCCGCTGAAGCGCGCATCCTCGACATCCTGATTCCGCCGATCAAACGGCGTACACCCGGCGTCGGATTCTCCGACGAGGAAAATGTCGTCGAGGAAAATGCCGCCACGCGCGAACGCTTCCGCGAACAACTGGAAAAAGGCGAGCTCGACGACCGCATGGTCGAACTGGACGTCGCCGTTGAACACAATCCGTCCATGCAGGTCTTTGGACCCGCCGGCCTGGAAGAAATGGGCATCAACCTGCAGGACATGTTCGGCAACATGTTCCCGAAGAAAAACAAAAAGCGCAAAGTCAAAATCTCCGAGGCCAAAATCATCCTGGCCGAAGAGGAAGCCCAGAAGTTGATCGACATGGATGCCGTCGTCAAGGAAGCGGTCAGACGCGTGGAAAACAGCGGCATCGTGTTTATCGATGAAATCGATAAAGTCGCCGCGCCGGTCTCGGCGCGCGGCGGCAGCGGACCCGACGTCTCGCGTCAGGGCGTGCAGCGCGACCTGTTGCCGATCGTCGAGGGCAGTACGATTTCAACCAAATACGGCATGGTGAAAACCGATCACATTCTGTTTGTCGCCTCGGGCGCTTTCCACGTCGCCAAGCCGTCGGACCTGATTCCCGAGTTGCAGGGGCGTTTCCCGATTCGCGTGGAACTCAGCAGCCTGACCGAAGAGGATTTCTACAAAATCCTGACGGTGCCGCGCAATGCGCTGATTAAACAGTATCAGGCCATGCTGTCCTCGGAAGGCGTCGAGCTGGAATTCACCGATGACGCGATCCGCGCCATCGCACGCACAGCCGCACACGTCAACCGCGAAGTTGTTAACATCGGTGCGCGGCGTCTGCACACTATTCTGACGACGCTGCTGGAAGACGTGCTCTTCGATACGCCGGAAGTTATAGCGGAAGACAAAATTACCGTCGACGAGGCGATGGTGACCGAGCGCCTGCAGTCGATCGCCGAGAATCAGGATCTCAGCAAATACATCCTGTAAGCGCGCGGTTAAACAGCGGCTGAAGACATTTTCGACGCGTCTCCGCCCTCAGGGCTGAGGCGCGTCGCTGTTTTGCAGCTGCAACACGCGGTCAGCCTGGGCCTGCCAGTTGAGTTGTTCGCGCGCCGCGTTGCACGCCGCGCGCAGAGAGTCCAGTTTCGGCGATTGCAGTAAAACTTCAACAAGCTCCGCCGCTTCACGCGCGCCGGCCTCCTGTTTAATCAGTGCGCCGATGCCGTGCTCTTCAATTGCGGCGCGCATCGCCGGCAGATCCGTCGCCAGTGTCGGGATGCCCGCCATGCAGTATTCAAACATCTTGTTCGGCAACGCCAGCCGATAACTCAAAGTCGTCGCTTCTATCAGCGCCAGGCCGATGTCGGCCGCGGCCGTCCAGTGCGGCAGTTCGTCGTAGGGCAGCCGCCCGGTGAACAGCACCCGCTCCTCGAGTTGCAAGTCCGCCGCCAGTCGCCGAATCTCCGCCTCAAACGGTCCGTCCCCCACGATGCAGAGCGCGCAGTCCGGCAGGTACTGCAGCGCGCGCACAGCCAGGTCCAGTCCCTTCGCGCGGAACACGCCGCCCTGGTACAGCAGAATGTTCACGTCTTCCGCCAGTCCGAAGCGCGCGTGGATGGCGTTGTTCGGTGCGACGATGCGCCGCGGCGGCAGGTTCATCACGACCTCTGCGCGGCGGCCGCCATAGCGTTTGTGCAGCTCGTCGGCGTCGAGCGGACCCGAGACCATCACCGCGTCGCAGCGCGGATAAAAACGCTCCTCGGCCGCCTGAATGATTTTCTGGCGCAGGTCGTTCTGTTTAAGTGTGCCGAGGGCAAAGTACAGCTCGCGTGAGTCGTAGATCAGGCGGCTGCCGTGGCGCCGCGCCTGTCCGGCGGCGAGCGGCAGCGTAAAAACGTCCTCGGCCCAGTAGCACGCCGCGTTGATTCCCCTGAGTTTAAAACGCGCCTGCAGCAGGAAGGCGGGCCAGCGCTTAAACAAACGACCGTCGCGGTCGCTCCGCACCGCCAGCAGCTCAATGTTCTCGCGCGCCAGCATCTGCCGGTCTTCATCGCTGCCGTAGGCGACGAGAACGACGCTCTTGCCGGCGTCGCGCAGCGTCCGCGCAATGTTTAACATGCGCGCATCGTTGACGGCCGATTGCAGCAGCAGGAGGACCGCGTCCACGCGGCGCACGCGCTCAATCATTTAGGCGGGTTCTTGTTCAAAGTTGTAGTGGTAGGTGCTGCGCAGGATGCCGGCGGCGTTAAAGCGCTCCTTGAAGTTGATAAGACTCAGCGCCGGCGTCATCGGGTCGGGGTCGTTCGGCATCTGTGAGACTCCGATGTCCACCCATTCGTAGCCCTGCTCGGACGCCTGGCGCACCGTCTCGTACATAATCAGGTAGATCGGCTTCAGGTGCTCGAACTCGTAGCGCAGCATGTTGTAAAAACACAGCACCACTTTGTTGTTGCACAGGAAAAGCAGCGAGCCGGCAATGACCTCGTCGTCCAGGTAGACCAGCAGCAGGCGCAGATGTTCGGGCATCAGCTCCCGCAGGCGCAGCAGGTCTTCCAGCGAGTGCGTCGGCGTCGCGTTGCGCCGCGCTTTGTTTTCCAGCAGAATGGGATAAAAACTCTCGTAATCGTCGCTCTCGCGAATTGTTAACTTTTTCTCGCGCAGGACCTTGCGCACGGTTTTGCGCGCTGTTTTGTCGAAGTGGCGCAGGAAGTCATGGCCGTGTTTAAGGTCGATGGCGTGAGAGATATAGTGCAGCTCAAAACCGAATTTGCGGTAGAGCATGGCGTACTCGACGTGCTGCTGGTAGTCCACGCTGTAGATCAGCGGCGGCGGAATCATGTAGAGGTTGCGCCAGCCCGCTTCCCGTCCGTGCCGCAGCAGCCGGTCCACCAGCGCCAGGCTCTTTTCAAACGCCAGGTTTTTTGTGACGAGGGAGCCGTAGCTGGCCCCGACGGGCGACCAGTATTCGCGGCCATTGTCTTTCAGCCCGCCCGGCAGCAGCGCGATCAGTTTATCGCCCTCGTAAAACATCAGATGGTGGAACTCAAACCGTCCGGCGGCGTGGTAGTCCAGAAAAGCCTGCTTGTGAAACATCGTGCCGTTGTTGGATGCGTCGACAAATGCATCCCACTCGTCGCGCATGGAAGGATCGTACGGCCGTACCTTGATGGATTCGCTCATGGACATTTCAGAATTGGAACAATTTTCTTAGTTTTTGCGCCGCCGGGTCCAATCGGAGTCGAGGCGCAGCGCAATGTGGACGGGCCGGATCTGCACGGCAGGTAACTGCGAAATTAACAAAACGCACGCAAATCACCGCCCCGCCAGGGCCAGGACTACGCAGGTTCGCGGTCTCCGCGCCCCCGGAACAACTATGAAAGACGTCGTCATTTTTCTCGAAAAAACGCTCATGCGCTCCACCGAGACGCTGGCGGCTCTTTCAAAAGCCTACGAAGAGCACAATGCTGCCATCCTGGACTACAACGCCCAGCTGCGTACCGCGCAGATTGACGCCCGCGTTCTGTCGACGGCGATGGCCGATGGAAAGTATCGCAAATTGTTTGAGGGACGCGTTCTTACCCTGACAGAGTACGCCGGACGCTGCACCGCCGTGGCCGCTCGTTTTGAACGGGCCCGCCCGCAGTTGGACCGTTTTGTCAAACAACTGCGCGTTCAGGTGACGATGTTGCAGGCCCAGATTCGCTATCAGTACGACACCTTCGACAATCAGGAAATCGTCGATACAATCACCGCCAACATCCAGTCGCTCAGCAATTTGATAACAACCGTGAATGAAAAAATCAGCAAGTTTCAGGCCGATGCCATGATGCTGCGGGACCTGACGTCAAAACAGCGGTCGCTCCTGGCGGATTTGAACAACTACGTCGATGCAATGCGCTCATGAAAGTTCATGTTACTTCGGGGCAGTCTCCGGCTCCGCTCAGATCGATTTTTGCGTGGCCCGATTCCGCTTCGCGGCAGAGCGCTTTGCTTCGCAGCTTATACCAAACCCTTCTTGTTTGTTGTGCCGTTGTCGGCGCTCAGTCCGTGCTCAGTGCTCAGCCCGCCAGCCCGGCCAACTGGCTCTATCCCTACGGCGACGCCGCCGCTACGCGCGCGCAGCCCATCCCGAGTTTCGGCACGCAGGACTTTGACAACCTGGGCGTCAAATGGGATCGCACCGACGTCTACGGCGCTATCACGCCCCTCGTCGGCAACATCGTCAACAACGACAAACTCGACGCGACTTTTATCTGGGCGCCCAACGAACTGATCGCCGTGGTGGCGCAGGGCGGTACAAAAAAACTGATCCTCATCGGCGGCGACGGCAAACAGATTTCCATCTCGGATGTGCCCCCGACCGTGCGCCGTCCTTCCGTGCTGATCGACTCCAACGCCATTCTGCCGGATGTCTATACCGTCTTTCCGGTCATTATCGGGCTGGAAGTGGTCGAGAATCAGCCGGCCGATCCCGATCAGGGCGTCTCGGCCTACATCGCCGCCTACGACGCGGTCAACGACACCGTCTCGGTGATCAAACGCCTGACGCTGGACCTGCGCGAGTTTGATCCCAACCTGGCGGCCTCGATCACGCCGGTGTTCGGACGCAGCAGCGGCAATGAGATGATTATCTATGCCGCGGTCAACAACAGCCTGCCGATTGTTCAGTCGCCCAATCCAATCGATCCGCCCTTTTTCCGGGGGCTGGCGCAGTTTAAAGCGCGCGATTTTGACTTTCCCTTTCCGCAGCCGGATATTCTCGACGACCCGCTCTTTCGCTATACGGTCGGGCCCATCGTGTCCTGGGCTCCGCCGTCGATCACGCCGTCCGGCGGCGACGTCTCATTGATTTTACCCGTGCGGCCCGATCCCAACGTCGGGCTCAGCAGCCCGCTGTTTCCCAGTTTCGGCATCAACCCCTCGCTGGCGGACGAACTCTACGTGTTTGACGTTCTGCTGACCGGCGCCGGCATGGCGCAGGGCTCCGGCTGGACCTCGGTCAACAGCATCCTGTCGACGAGTTCCGCGGGCGCGCAGGTGCGTTCGATGTCGATCGAACTGGAAGACGCCGGCGCCGGCGGCGCGCCGGCACAGTTCATCCTCGTGGCGGAAGAATACGACGCGCGGCGCGGCGCGGCGGGCATTCCCTCGCTGCACCTGCTCGACGCCGCCACCGGCCTGCAACTGACGCTGCCGCCGAGCCAGACCATCAACCCCGACTCCTCGTTTACGGGCCTGCGCGACCACATGTGGTCGATCGCCGTCGGCGACGTGGACGGCCTGCCGGACGGAGTTCCCAACGATTTTTACCCGAATAATCCGGGCAATGAAATTGTCGTGACGCAGAGCACGCCCGAGCTGGCCGTGGCCGGCAACCGCCTTTCCGTGCTGCGCTACCGCACCGGGCCGCGCATCGCCAAGCCCAATCTGCTGAACGAGGAACTCTACTTTTTTGACACGCTCACCACGCAGGCGATGAACGGCTGGGTGGCCTGCGTCAATGACTTTGACGGCGATCCGCTCGACGCCAAAGACGAAATATTTGTGGTCGACAACACGGCGGGCGTGCTCCGCGTTCTGCGCATGCGCAGCCCCGCATCGGCCGAGTTTTTCCAGGGCATGCCCTTCGACACGGTGTATGAGCGCAGTTTCAACGGCGAAGTCATTGAATCCGTTGTCGTCAGCGATATGGACGGCGACGGGCTGAACGACATCCTCGTCACGACGCAGCAGCGCCTCTACTGTATCGGCACGCCGATTTCAGCACGCCTGGTGATAACCAATCCGCGGCGCGGCGATCCGCCGCCGGCGCAGCTCTGCCCGGGCGATATTTTACCGCTGCAATGGGACAACCTGCTGGGCGGTACGCCATTTGTGAACATCTATTTTCAGCCCTATTCCGGTGCGAACCCCAGCGGGGCGCGCATCCTGCTGAACGACCTGCCCGTGCCGAACACACAGGACAGCGAGGTATTTCAGGTTGACTTCGCCGCGCTGAACATCAGCGGCGAAGGGCGTTTCATCGTGCAGAGCACGGTCGAAGCCACGGTGATCGACAGTAGTGAAATCGTCAGCCTCGGCCTGCTCGACATCTCGCTCGACCTGCCGCTTGATCTGGACGTCTACCGCGCCGGCGATCTGCTGCCGCTGGCCGGCACGACGGACTGCGCCGACGAGGTGCTGCTGCAGATTTCAACCACCGGCAGCGTCAACACGGTCTGGAGCGATCTCGGCGTGACGCCCGTGCTGCCCGACGGCTCGTTTGCCACGACGGCGACGATGCCCTGCCTGCCGTTTTTCCGCTGCCTGACGGCCGATCTGGATTCGATTGTGCGATTCCGCGCGGTGGCCGTCAATTTTGGACCGCCGGGCACGACGGACACCTCGCAGGTGCGCACGGTCAAAGTAATTCCCGACAGTCTGGAAATCACGGCCGACCCGCCGCCCAATATCGTCTGTCCCGAGCGGCGTTTTGCGATCCTGCCGCCGCAGCTGAGGCCTTGCGACGATCTGATTTTTGCGATTTCAACCGACGAGGGCGAAACCTTCCAACGCTTTGACACGATCGACGTGACGGCGGGTGAGTACCTCTGGATTATTCCGCCGGATCTGCCGGACACGGTGATCGTGCGTTTCTGCTGCGTCGACAACTGCGCGCGGACGGACATGCAGGTGCGCGGCACGACGCTGCGCTACGTGGACGTCGTTGCGCCGAATCCCTTCGATCCGGAAAACCCGGTGGCGGAGGCGTCCAAACCCGGTGTCAACGTCGTCTACACTGTGCCGCGCGCAATGGACGTCACAATTCGCATCGTCGACCAGGCTGAACGCGTCGTGGCGATACCCGTTAACAACGAAGCGCGCGAGCCGGGCCGAACGTATTGCGACGCCTGGAACGGCATCCTCAAACGCGAAAATGCGGTCGCGCCGAACGGCATGTACTACATGATACTGGAGTTTTCCGACGGGTCGCGCGAGGTGTATCCGGTTTTTGTGGCCAAAGCATACCAGTAGTTTTGGTCCGGGCGAAGGTTAACGCGGGCGTGCGTTCTTAAACACGGGGTTTTGTATGCGAATTCTGGTGGTGGAAGACGAAAAAAAAGTCGCGAGTTTTATTAAACGCGGCCTGATGGAAGAACTGTACGCCGTCGACGTCGCGCACGACGGCGAGTCCGGCCTGGACATGGCGCGCGAACACGACTACGACTGCATCATCCTTGACGTCATGCTGCCAAAAAAAGACGGTTATACCTTTGTACAGGAATTTCGCGGCACGGGCAACACCACGCCGGTCCTGATGCTGACTGCGCGCGGCACGACGCAGGACCGCGTCACCGGCCTGGATCTGGGCGCCGACGACTATCTGCCCAAGCCTTTTCACTTTGAGGAACTGGCCGCACGCGTGCGCTCGCTGCTGCGCCGTTCGAGCACGGAAAAGTCGACGGTGCTGAAGTGCGGCGACCTCTCGCTCGACACCGTGACGCATCGCGCCTATCGCGGCGACAACGAAATTGAGCTGACCACCAAGGAATATTCACTGCTGGAATATTTAATGCGCAACAAGGACCGCGTGCTCTCGCGCAGTTTAATTATTCAGCACGTGTGGAGCTACAGCTTCGACACGGAGTCGAACATCATCGACGTGTACATTAAACGCATCCGCAAGAAAATCGGCGACGACGAGGATCCGCGTTTGATCCAGAGCATCCGCGGCGTCGGTTACACCATGCGCGAACCAAAAGAGCCACAGAACGACGAGTGATCAGTTGTTTAAGTCGGTGTTAAACCGCCTGAAATCGGCGGCGTACAGGATCACGGCCGCGGCCGCGGCGGCGTTTAACGATCCGACATTCATGTTCATCGGGATAGCCGCAATTTCATCGGCCTGTGCAATCACCGGGTCCTGAATGCCGTTGTTTTCGCTGCCGATGACGATGATGTCATTTTGTGTGAATGTCATAAGCCGCACGGACCTGGCCAGCTTCGGGTGCTGTTCCGCGGCGACAATGCGCGCCCCTTTGGTTTGTTTAAGCGTTTGCAGCGCCAGGTCCAGATGTTCGACTTCGTAGAGCGGCAGTTTGAAGATTGAACCCATCGAGGTGCGCACGGCGCGCCGCAGGTAGGGCGAGGCGCTCTTGCCGTCTACGAGTAAAGATTGAACGCCGAAGGCCGCGCAGCTGCGCACGATGGCGCCGACATTCTCGGCGTTGATCATGGCGTCCAGCGCCACCGCCGGCAGTTTTATGTCGTTAAGCTCGCGGCGCGGCGGGCGATGTCCGACAGCCAGAATCGGCTGGTGTAGTTTAAAACCGACGAGTTCGTTCATGAGCGACGGAGAGGCGCAGTAAGCGCTCTTAACATGCCGGAATGTTAACAGGCCCTGGATGACCGAATAATCGTAAAACTTGCGCGCGGCCAGGATCGAATGAATTTTCACGTCCGATTCCAGCAATTGGCACACACAGGTCCGACCTTCGGCCAGAAAGAGCCCGGCCTGTTTGTGCCGCACGGGCGTGCCGCGTATGTCGCGGTACAATTCCACACGCGGGTCGTCGACTGATTCGATCAAGTTCGCCAAAACTGCCTCGGGGTTTGAATGTTTTGTTCTGTGTGACGAACAAAAGCGGATTTAAAAGAGGAGAGCAGCATGCGCTCCGATCAGCGGCCTTTGTTAATGCCGTGTCGCAAAATAGCGCTAGTTTTGCAGTCGGAGTACAACGGATTGGGAATGGGGGAAAAACGTGGCGCAGAAAAGCAGGTTTGACAGCGATGAGTTCCGCGGGGCGATCGGCGATCGTCTCAAGGCGGTACAGCAGTCTTTTGACGACTATCAGAAGGCGGACTTTCCGGAGCGGACCCCGCAGTTTTTTTGTCTGGAGTTATGCGGCGAGGCGGGCGAGCTGGCCAACCTGCAGAAGAAGGAGTGGAAGGGACGCGATATTGCGGATGCGGACCTGGCGGACGAAGCGGCGGACGTCCTGATAGCGCTGATGAATTATTCCAATGCGCGCAAGCTGGATCTGGGGGCGGCGGTGGCGGCAAAGCTGGCCGTGATTGAGGCAAAACGGGCGGCCATGGCTGCGCGCGGGGAAACCTACTAAAAACAAAAGCGACGTCCCACGCCTGTGGAACGCCGCCTGTTTTTTGCTGACAGGCAATCGTGCGGGACGATCAGCGCGTTTCCTTATGCACCGTGTGACGACGCAGAAAAGGATTGTACTTCTTGACTTCCAGGCGATCCGGCGTATTCTGCTTGTTTTTCGATGTAGTGTAGCGCGATGCCGGTTTGCCTTCCTTTTTGGCTTCGGTGCACTCGACCGTAATCGTCTGACGTGCGCCTTTTTTCTTCGCCATGACCTTTTATCCTCCGCTTAAAGCGTAACTATGCACTGATTTTAGACAAACTGAAATATACGGCTATTTGCAGAATCGGCAAAGAACTAAAAGGCGACTATGCAGGAATCGGGGCAAAACGATCCGGACGGGCAGCCGAACGGCATGCCAAACGGAATGATTGAAGGACTGAAGTTTCCGCGGATCATGGGCATTGTGAACGTGACGCCCGACTCATTTTCCGACGGCGGTCTGTTCGTCACGGCGGCGGCATCGCGCGAACACGCGCTGCAATTGCTGGACGACGGCGCGGACATCGTCGACATCGGCGGCGAGAGCACGCGTCCCGGAGCGGCGGCGGTGGCCGAACACGTGGAATTTGAGCGCGTGGTGCCGCTGGTGCGCGCCGTACGACGCGCGCGGCCGGGGGCGGTGATCAGTGTGGACACGACCAAGTACGGCGTGGCGCGTGCGGCGCTGGACGCGGGCGCGACGATGATCAACGACGTGAGCGCGCTGCGGCGCGAGCCGCGCCTGGCGGACCTGGCGGCCGAATACAACGCCGACCTGGTGCTGATGCACAGCCGCGCCACGCCCGCCACGATGCAGGCCGCGCCGCACTACGAGGACGTCATAGCCGAAGTGACGGCGGAGCTGCAAACGGCGCTGGAGCAGGCGCGCGAACGCGGCGCGCGCAGACTGATTGCCGACGTGGGTATCGGCTTTGCCAAAACGGTCGATCACAACCTGCAATTGCTGCGCGGGCATGCGCAGTTTCAGCGACTTGGCGTACCTTTGTTGCTCGGACTTTCGCGCAAGTCCTTCATCGGCAAACTGCTGGGGATTAAAAACCCGCGCGAACGCGACGTGGCGAGCCTGGCGCTGCACCTGTTGCTGATCGGCAGCGGCGCGGCGATCATCCGCGTGCACGCCGTCGAGCCCTACCGTCAGGCGGCGGCGCTGCTGCGCAGTCTGCAGACGGCGGGGACGTGAAGCGCCCGACGACAAACACTCAACCCTTTTATGCGCTGAGCACATGAATACCAGTTCCAACCTGATCAATCTCAAGTCGCTGTTTGATCTGAGCGCGACGCTGAACTCCTCGGAAGACGACGCCTTTATCCTGGGCTCCTCACTGCTGACGGTGATGGGCAAGCTACGCACGATGCAGGCCGTGGCGTTACAGCCGGTGGGCGACGACGCGGAAACGGCCGAGCGCTGGCGCATCAGCGTGGTCAAAGGCAAGCGATTTGATCCGGGCGAGCTGCATCTGGACGTGAGCGACAGGCGCATCCTGGACCCGGCCAACGAGCAGGACCGGGCGCTGTACGAGGCCGGCCTGCGCATCTGCGTGCCGGCGGCCTACAAGGCGCGCAACCTGGCTCTGCTCTGTTTCGGCGCCGGACTCGGCGGCAAGGAGTACTCGGGCGAGGAACTCGAATACGTCTCGCTCGTCGGCACGCTGACGGCCACGGCGCTGCTGAAGGCCGACAACCTGCGCTCGCTGACGCGCGCCAAGCGCTATCTGGAGGGCAAGACGCAACTGCTGACGACGCTCTTTGAGATCAGCCGCGAGTTTACGACGGTGCTGGACCAGGAGGAGATTGTGCGCCTGCTGACCTACCGGCTTATGGGCCAGCTGATGGTCAGTCGTTTTGCGCTGTTCACGCGCACGGACAACGGCGCATTTGAACTGAGTCTCAATCGGCTGAAAATAACGCCGCAGCAGCGCCACATCGACGCGCTGCAGCGCCTGAACAGCATCGTCAACACGCAGCGCACGCAGCTGGAAGATGAGGCGCTGCAACACTTTGCGCACGAAGCAGACGCGGAGATGTTCGTGCCGATGCGCGTGCAGAAGGAGACAAAGGGCGTCCTGGTGGTCGGCCGCAAACTGAACCGCATGGCCTTTGAGGAACAGGATGAAAACTATCTGGAGGCGCTGGCAAACACGGCGATGAGCGCGCTGGAGAGTGCGCGCCTCTTCCGCGAGGAACTGGAGAAAAAGCGGCTGGAAGAAGAGCTGAATATCGCCCGCAAAATCCAGCAAGGCCTGCTGCCGGACGAAGTGCCGCAATACGATCGCGTTGAACTGGCCGCGCGCAACATTCCCTCAAAACAGGTCGGCGGCGACTACTTTGACATCATTCCGCTGGACGAGGAGAACGTGCTGCTGGCGATAGCCGACGTCTCCGGCAAGTCGACGCCCGCCGCGCTGCTGATGGCCAACACACAGGCGGCTCTGCGCGCACTGGCCGGACTGGACCTGCCGCTGGCGGTCATGGTGGCGCGCATCAACGACCTGCTGGTGCAGAATACCAGTTCCGACAAATTCGTGACCTTTTTCTGCGGCCGTTTTAATATCCCCTCCCTGCGCATGATTTACGTCAACGCCGGCCACAACCCGCCGATGCTGCTGCGCGCCAACGGGGAGATGGAAGACCTGCGCGACGGCGGCATTATCCTGGGCGTGATGGAAGCGATAATGCCCTACGAGGAAGGCGTCGTCGACCTGCGCACAGGCGACACGCTGCTGATGTACACCGACGGCGTTTCCGAGGCGCTGGACCGCGATGGGCGTGAGTTTACGGAGGCTCGTTTGCTGGATGTGCTCAAACGCTCACAGCATGAAACGGCGGACGTGCTGGTAAACAACATCCTGCTGGAAGTGGAGCGTCACTCCTACGGCGTCAACCAGAGCGACGACATCACCATGATAGCGCTGCACTGCCGCGACTGACGGCTGACATTGCCCGCCTGACCAAACAGCCTTTTCTGTTTAACCATCGAGCAGCAAGGTCTGCCAGGCTTCGTCTATGCGTCGTTGTTCGAGGAAAAGCGCTGCAATGCGGTGGAGAATCTGCTGTTGACGCTGGATCGAGTATTCGTCGCGGCGCGGCCAGAAGGCGGACAGAGCGCGCAGCGGATCGCCGACGCGCAGCTCAATCTCGTGGTCCTGGGGCTTGCCGTCCAGCGACTCGGTGAACTCGGTTTTTTGATCCGGGACGTCGGCCACGCCTGCAAGCATGCCGAGGTGGTTGCCGGTCAGGTAACGGCTGTTGCGGATGTAATCCGGCAGATTGTCGATGCCGATGCCGTTCCACGTCGGTTTGGGCAGTTCAAACACGGCGTCGCCGGAGGCGCGGCAGTAGAAGTTGTACCCCATGCGCGCCACGAGGTCCAGGCGCTGCGGGTCAATTTTGTCGTTCTCGTCATAAGCCGACTCGCTGACGTGGAAGCGCACAACTTCACAGATCATCAGGTTGCCGGCGCCGGGTTTGCCGCCGGTATCGATGTGCTGCAGCAACTTGCATTCCAGCACAAAGGGGGACTCCGCCACGCCCGGCGGCGCCACATTGCGGCTGGGCAGGGGCGTCAGGCCGGACTTGACAAACTCATTTACGCCGCTGTCGTATTCGCTCGACGCGAGGGAAATCTGCTCGACAATGGCAAAAGTGACGGCCGAAATGGTGCACTCGCCGGTTGCCAGGATATTGCGAAACGTGTCTTTGCTGCTGCCGTCGCGGCCGCGATAGGAGGGGCTGAAGACCACAACGGGCGGGTTGGAACCAAAGGCGTTAAAAAAGCTGAAAGGCGAGAGGTTGGGGGCGCCGTGTTCGTCGTGGGTCGCCACCAGGGCGATAGGTCGCGGTGCCACGCCGCTTAACAGGGTTCTGAAAACTTCTACCTGTGGACGTTCGGCGGGCTCAAAACTGCGCATAACTTGTTAACATCGTACTTCTGCGTGTCCAAACTGCTCTTAAACGCCAAATATAAGGCTCTTTTTGCCAATAAGGGAAGTTTTCGTAATCTTTGCGGATTAATGAGCTGACGCGTTCATCCACAATCAATCAGTGCCTTCCGGTTGCGCGCCGAGGCATCAGAGGAACGAGCCGCGCGAATTCCGGGACTTCGCTCCGTCAACTGTCTGCACCTGTTCTCGACAACATTCAATTACGTGAGATCCATTTTCAGGAGTCGTATTCCACATGAGTGAAAAACTGGCTGGAAAAAGCGTGGTTGTCATTGAAGACAACGACGTGATACGCGATCTGTTTGTCCTCCTGTTAAAGCGTCACGCCGCCAACATTCACCCATGCCGCTCCGGCAAGGAAGCGCTGGACATCCTCAAGAGCACACCCGCCGACATCGTTTTATGTGATATTATTCTGCCCGATCTGGAAGGAGTCGAAATTCTGCGGTCACTGCGTTCCTGGCCAATCAATGCAAAGGCCAAGGTCATCGCATTGACTGCTGTTGCCAACGCGGGCGACCGCGATCGTTTTCTGAAGCAAGGTTTCGACGGCTACATGCCGAAACCGATCAATCCTTCAACCTTCGTCGACGAAATTCTCGCTATTGTCAATCAGTCCTGAAGATTTGCGCCCTGTGCGCCCGTTCAAGTGTACGAGCTTGGTGTAAACTATGGAAAACTCCTTTGAAGCCGCTTTGCGTGAAGCGTCGCGAAAGCATGTTTCTCCGTACAATCTGCGCAGATCCTGGCCTGCCTTCCTGATCCTGATTCTGGCCGTGGCGGCCAGTTTTGCGGTCTACTACGTCGTGGACCGCACAGTGATTAACGACAACCGCAAAACCTATGAAAAAGCGGTCAGCTCACTTGACGCGCGCTTTTCGGCGGCGGTGGTGGAGCACGAAAACATCGTCAAGTCGATGCAGTCGCTCTACGAGATTTATCCCTTTGTGGTGCGCGATGTATTTGAGCTGTACGGCAGCATCGGTCCGCGCTCGTACAACTCCATCCAGAGCATTGGTTTTGCACCAGACATTCCGCGCGAACATCTCGGTGCGTTTTTGTACTACGCCCGCTCCGAGCGCTATCTCGACTATGATTTTCATCCTCCGCTGATGGAGAATGAAACCGGGCGCGACACACTTTTTCCGGTTTTTTACCTGGTGCCGCTGGAGCGCAACAAAGAAGCGTTGCAGGGGTTTGACTTGTCGTCCGACCCGATGTTGCTCGCGACCCTGCGTCGAGCAGCATTGGAAGATCGCGTGGCGGCGTCGCCCTTCTACCAGGTGCGCAAACCCGATTCGCTTGGATTTATCCTGACGGCCTACGTCAGCGATGTTGAAGACTCCTCCTCCTCAGCCGGCATTCGCTCCCTTAATGTCACCGGTAATATTTTCATCGAGGTGCTGGCGCGCGAGTTTTTCACCAATGCGGTGGGCGAGGGGACGCCGACGGATACGACTGTGGTCTTCGAATGCCTTGACAAACAGAAAGATGGCAGTGAGTTATCGGTATTCAGGTCGCGCAATTTTGAGGAAATCGGTTTTGATCACGAAGCGCTGTTCAACGAGGACAAGGCGCTGCACATCGCCGATCGCGATCTGATAGTGCGCATAAAAACGATTCCAAACTTCGGCGGCGAGTTTTACAACAGCCTGCCGATTCTCTCATTGATCGGGGCTTTGATTTCCAGCGTGCTGCTGTTTCTGTTCGTCATCTCGATCAGAACGAGCCAGGCCCGCGCCCTTGACCTGGCCGACCGCATGACCACGGCCCAGCGCCGCATCGTCGATTCGTCCAAGGACATGATCGGCGTGTACGACCTGGAAGGCGAGTGGAAAGGCATCAACCGCGCCATGGTCGACATTCTGGGCTACAGCCAGCAGGAGTTCGTCGGGACAAACGTATTCGACTATGTGATCGACGAAGATCGCGAGCAGATGCGCGCCGCGGTCAACAATGCCGCAAGCGAACAGAATGTGCACCTGGAAGTGCGAATGAAACACAAGAGCGGCGAGGTGCGCTGGATCAGTTGGAACAGTACCGTCTCGCGCGCCGACGCGCTGGTGTACTCAACCGGTCGCGACGTCACCGATCGCAAGTACGCCGAAAAACAGCTGGCCATCCAGGGACGCCAGGTGGAGCTGGCGCGTCAGTTCGCCGTTGAGTCCGAGTTGTACCAGATGCACTTCATGCGGGACATCAGTTATTACTTCCGTAACTCGCTGACAAGCATAGTGGGGTATCTGCAGATGGTGACGGAGAAAATGTATCAGGACGAACAGCAGCGCGACGAGTTCTCGGCCGTAGCCAAACGCAGCTCGGAAGAACTGCTGACGCGCGTGGACGACCTGATGGACGTGGCCCGCGTCGAACACCGCGGTCTCTCGCAGTTGCCGGAACAGCAGCGCCTGCCGATCCGTTCGACCTTCGAAGAAAGCGTCGACATGCTGCGGCACCAGACGGGCAAGGAAGTCAACATTCTGTTGGACGACGCCATCAGCGACTCCTTCGCCATTCGCGTGAACCGCGAGTCATTCGACAAGATTCTGTCCGATCTGCTCGGTGCCGCTTCGTCGGGGCGCAGCGTGATTGACGCGCACATTCTGGTGGAGGTGAACACCTTTGAAAACATCGCGGAAATTCAGATGTTGATCAAGGCCACGCCGAAATCGCAGCGCATGCTCGACATTTACAAGGGAGCAACGGACGTATCGCTGATCGAACATTTGCAAAATGACGAAGACGATATAATATTCCGGCTGGCCACCAGCGCTTCGGTCATTCGCATGTTCCAGGGCATGGTGGTGGTCGATTCGCTGGACGAAGAGAACATCGTCATGTCGATCAACCTTCCTTGCCGTGAAATGCCGACCGATGTCGGCGCGGTTGATTCTGATTGATCAATGCAGCAGCAGGACCTGGAGGAAGAGGCAGCGATGTTAATTCACAAACCACTCAACCAACATATGGAGCCGAAAGTGAGAAGCGTATCTTTATGCGGACTGCTGCTGACCGCGCTCTTGATTGGAAATATGTCGTGCGGCAGCAAGGCATATCAAAACGACAACGTCGAACACGAATCCGCAACGATGTCCGCTGTCGAAGAACCGCCGGCGGACAACGCGGAGTCAATGGATGATACGGAAGCCGGGCAAGCCGGGAATGCGCCTGCCGGCGCCGATTCCGACGCTCGCATTTACGGCGCACAGCCGACGCTTGCGAGTCAGCCGGCGCTCGGCCTGCGCGAAGCCATCGAACGCACCAGCGCCGGGGAGGAGACGATCCGCCTGCACGGCGAAGTAGTCGATGTTTGCCGGAAGAAAGGCTGCTGGATGATGCTGCGCGACGGCGCGGACGAAGTGCGCGTGACGTTCAAGGATTACGGCTTTTTTGTGCCCGTCGATCTTTCCGGCTCCGAGGTAACCGTCGAAGGCGTCCTGCAGTCCAAAGTGCTGACGGAAGCCGAAGCGCGGCACTACGCCGAAGACGCCGGGTCCACGCCGCAGGAAATCGCGGCTATCGTAGGAGATCAGACTGAATACTCCTTTGTCGCGACCAGCGTGCAGGTCAATTAACAGATTGCCGCGGCGCGTCCGCGTTGACGTGCCGTACTTTCTGCTGCGCACGTGAGAAGTCCGGCGTCGGGCTGGAACTTTCCGCGCGCCGTGCCGTAGGGGAAAGCCGGAATTTTTCAGCGTTCAAACGAGAAATGCATTGATGACGCAGCAGTCGATCCGGCAAATTTTCCATCGACCGCGCTTTCGCCTGGCTGCTTTCCTGGCGCTGGCGGGCGCTGGAATTCTGGCGCTGCAATTCTTTTTTCTGGCACACGGCGACTCCTCCGTGCGGCTGAGCGCCGCCGAGCAGATCGTGCACGCACTCATCACCGTCGTGACGCTCCTCTCTCTTGCCGGACTTGCTTTACTGATACACCGACCGGAAACGCAATTCGGCAGTCCTTCCGAGACATTTCGACGTGCAAGTTCATACAGCGTACTGGGTTCGCTCGGCATTCTGCTGATTATCGGCTGTCTCAGCGTCTGGGACATCGGCGGTCAGTCGGCGGCGGGCCTTGGCACCTGTCTGCTGGTGACGCTGCTGGGCGTGCCGATGCTTCTGCTCTCGCTGCGCCAACTCTACTGGCTCGATCGCCTGGCGCAGTTGCGTCCGCACAAATACTCGCGCCGTGTGCGCGCCATCATTTTTGGCGGCGCCGGACTTGTCATGTTCGTCGAAGTGTTGCGCTCGGCCAACATGCCCAGCGTGGGTACGCTCAGCGCCATCCTCGTGGCCGTCATCGCGATTGCGACGCTCTTTTCGGGTTGGCGTCGCGCCTGGCTTAGTTCACTCAGCAAGAGCGAGAAATACAAAGGTTTTGCCGTTTCCTTTCTGGGATCGGTACTGTCCGTCTGCATTCTGGTGCTGCTGAACAGCGGCAGCTCGGACGCCGGCACGGTGCTGCGCCGCGTGCTGCCGGGAGCGGACGTGCTGACGACATTGATTTTTGTGCTGGTGTGCCTCAACTATGCGCGCATCAGCATTGTATTGTTGCTGTCCCTGCCCACGGCCGGCGTGATGGACCGCCGCCTGCGGGAGGTGCGCGCGCTGGCGACGCTGAGCCGGAACATTACGCACGTCAACGACTCGGGCGAACTGATGCGTTCGGTGGCGATCATGGTGCGGGACGTATGCGGTGCTCAAGCTGTCTGGATCGAACGAATCGATCAGAAAAAGGAAATCAGCTACGCTCTGGGCATCAAGCGCAATGCGCTCAAACGCCTGTACAAGGGCGGTCACCTGCAGTCGCTGCTGGACGCGGAAAAGTACTGTTTCCACGCCGACGATCTGGACAAACTGCCGCAGCTGCAGGACTTGCGTCTGGACTCCGCCCGCAACATCCGCTCGCTCATGGTTGCGCCGCTGATGCAGGACCGCAAGATTGTCGGAGCGCTCTTTGCCGGTCATCCGGACGAATTTGTTTTTGAGCACGAGGACGTCGCTCTGTTGACGGCTTTTGCGGACACGGTCAGCATCGCGCTCGAAAACGCCTGGCTCTTTGAGAAGTCGATGAAGTCGGAGCGCTACAAAAGTCAAATGCGCGTGGCGCACGATGTACAGCGCAAGCTGCTGCCCGAGAGCGTGCCGCGCGTGGCAGGGCTCGATATTGCCGCCTATTCCTCTCCGGCCTACGAGGTCGGCGGCGATTACTACGACTTTGTGCGACTGGCCGACGACCGTCTGTGCGCGGTTGTGGCGGACGTCTCCGGCAAGGGTATTTCGGCCGCTTTTTACATGGCTGAAATCAAGGGCATCGTGCTTGCGTTGGCGCCCGAGTGCGGTTCACCCGGTGAGCTGGTTTGCAAGGTCAACAAGGCCGTGCACGGCTCGATGGAAAAGCGGTCGTTTATCACGATGATCGCCGTGGCCTGGGATCCACACGCCGCCGAGCTGAGCCTCGTGCGCGCCGGACACACGCCGCTGTTGATCCATCAGGACGGGCGCACGCAAACCTACACGCCCAAAGGCCTGGGCGTCGGACTCGTCGGACCCGGAATTTTTGATTCCGCCCTGCAGGAGATGACGCTTGACGTTCATCCGGGCGACAAGGTTCTGCTGTTCACGGACGGCGTGAACGAAGTCCACAATGAGGACAAGGGTGAGTTGGGGCTGGAGCGCCTCAAGGACATTTTGTCGGAACACGATAATTTCAAGGCTGAAAGCCTGCTGGGCCGTATCGTTCGCCTGGTTGCGGAATTCGGCGGAGAGGTGTTGCAGCACGACGATGTGACCGTCGTAACGATGATTTTTGGCGAGGGTGTGGGACAGGAGGCAAATCGCGACCGCAAACAAGCTGAGGCGGTTGTGAATTAACGCGGTGCGACCGTATATTGCGGGTTCGCACCCAGTCACATGGGATAACTGGATTCATTCTCGTTCAGGCCGCATGCTATGAGCAATTTTTCAATATCCGTTCGTAATCACGATCTGGCGACCGTCCTGCACATCAGTGGATTCCTTGATGCGCATACGGCCCCGCAACTGGAAAGCCGGCTCGAAAGTCTGATCAAGGACGGCGTCTACAAACTCGTCGTAAATTTCGACGAGTTGGATTACATCAGCAGCGCCGGCCTTGGTGTTTTTATGGTGTTTATTGAAGAGGTCCGCAGCAACGAGGGCGATATTAAACTCGTTCAAATGAAACCAAAAGTCTTTACTGTCTTTGACCTTCTTGGTTTTCCGATGCTCTTCGACATTCTCGACAACGAAGATGAAGCTTTTGTCCGGTTCAGCGAAAAAGGCGGCAGCCAGGACTCGTCGTCGGACGCGGAACAGGATGTAAATGATTCCAGTGAGATTCGGCGGGGCCCGCAATAGACGATGGCTGCATTTAAACCAAATCGCATTTGTGTTCCCGGCAGTACGTCCGAGCTGCACCGCGTTCGCGCCTTTGTTGAAGCGCGCGCCCGGCAGTGCGGCGTTGGCGAACAGGGCGTCTACAATATTACTCTGGCCGTGGACGAGGCCTGTTCCAACGTTATCCGCCACGCGTACAAACACGATCAGGGCCGCGAGTTCTGCGTCACGATCGAGATCAACGACAACGAACTGATCATCGAAATTTCCGACAGCGGCGACGCCTTTGACCCGATGACTATCCGCACGCCGAACATGAAGGAATACTTTGAGAATTTTCGTCACGGCGGACTGGGCATCAGCATTATCCGCCGCGTGGTCGATAAAATCGAATACCTGCCTGCGAGCGCCGGCCGTCCGTTTAACATTTTGAAGTTGATAAAATCCCTCCGCGATTGAGTTGTTTGTTTAAGTTTTGCCGTTTTTTCACCCGACGTTTCTCCTGGGATGTTTAAGCTTTGGGCTGTACTTCGCTCTCCATTCTAAACTGTTCAACTAGTGCTGTTGTGTTTGTTGCCTGAGGCTTGGGCGCTTCGCTCTCCATTTCATACTGTTTGACGTGTACTTTTTACTTGAGGCTTGAGCGCTTCGCCGTCGAAGACTTCCGGCTTGCTTTTTCTTTTTGTTCGTCAGTGAGAGCGAGGTTAATAGCCGGTCAGTCCGTAGGTGAATTCAATTGTGCCGGTATTTCCGGTGATCGTCGGAGCCTGCCTGCTCAACCAAAAAACTGCCAACGGCCAAGTTTTTGCGGAGGTCTTTGGCGCAAGGACGTTGCAGGCTTGTGCTGAAACAAAGAAGTCGTCGCGCGACGCGTCTGGAGAAAGTTAAACGGCCCGTGCCGCACCTCTGCTGAAAAGCGGATGGGCTGGGAGCACGTGCAACTCAAAAAAGTGGCAAGGTGGTGGAGGGGGGCCGGTTGATCACGCAGGAGTGCGTTTAATTCGAAATTTCGCCCGCTTAACAGCCAATTCGTGCCGTTGAAACTTTTTGCCTTTTTTAGTTCAAAACTGACCGGAAATTGGCGGATATGTGGTCCGAGTATTGCCGTTATTGCAGCTGTGCGTTCTTCGATTACGACGCATTTGGCTCGTGGCATTTGGGTACCCGTACTTTCTTTGCGATGTAGATCACCAGGTTTGAAATCAGCAGCTTTGCCACAATATAACAAGCACAAATGTTAAATGAAGAGACGTGCGTCGTGCTTGACGTTTCAATTTGACGCCGCCGCCACTACCCCTTAAATTCCATTCCCCGGAACTTCCATCGTCGCAGCGCCCTTGCCCAGCCGCAAAACTCTGTCCGCCTGCTGCGCCAGCTCCTGGTCGTGAGTGGCGACAAGAAAGGCCTGGTGATATTCGCGTCGCACGCGCTGCAAAAGTTCAATGAGACGACGGCTGTTGGCCGCGTCCAGATTGCCGGTGGGTTCGTCCGCAAACACAACGCTGGGTTTGTTGATCAGCGCGCGCGCTACCGAAACGCGCTGTTGCTCGCCGCCGGAAAGCAATACCGGTCGCTGGTCTTTGCGATCAGCCAAGCCAACCTCGTCCAGCAGCGCGAGAGCGCCGGCCTGCGCCTCGCGACGCGACATGCCCGCAATCAACGCCGGCATCATTACATTCTCAATGGCCGAAAACTCGGGCAGAAGGTGGTGAAATTGAAAGATGTAACCGATGTGCCGATTGCGCGCCGCGGCGAGTTTCTCGTCGCTCAGTTTGGCCAGATTCTGCATGGAATTTGAGCTATCTCGCAGAAATACGTCGCCGGCGTCCGGGCTGTCAAGGCCGCCCAGAATGTGCAGCAGCGTGCTTTTGCCCGCACCGGAAGGGCCGACAACCGCCACCATCTCGCCTTCGCCCAGCTCCAGCGAAACATCCTTCAAAACGGTGATGCCCTGCCCGGCGGCAGTGCTGAACGTCTTCGTCAGACCGCGGGCCTGCAAAACAGCTTTACTCATTGGACAGGAATCCGCTTTGTCAGGTCAGTTGATGCAGAACGCGAATGTCGTTTTCGTAGAGCATGCGGATGTCCGTGATCTTGCGGCGCGGCATGATCAGGCGTTCGATGCCGAAACCAAAGGCAAAACCCGAATACTCCTCGGGATCGATGTCGCAGTTGCGCAGCACGTTCGGGTGAACCATGCCGCAGCCCGCAAGCTCGATCCAGCGTGCACCGCGCGCGTCGTCGACGAATACATCAACCTCGGCGCTGGGCTCCGTGAAAGGGAAGAAGGAGGGACGCAGCCGAAATTTCAGCGACGGATCCTGAAACAGCTCGCTGAAGAAGGTGTAGAGCGTGCCCTTCAGGTCGGCCATGGAAACCTTGCGGTCCACGTACAGGCCTTCGACCTGATGGAATTCGGCCAGGTGCGTAGCGTCGGTCGCCTCATTGCGGTAGACGCGGCCCGGCACGATGCAGCGAATCGGCGGCTTGCGCGACTGCATGAGACGGATCTGGACCGGTGAGGTATGCGTGCGCAATACCAGATTCCGGTTTTCATCCTTGACGAAAAAAGTGTCCTGCATGTCCCGCGCCGGATGGTTGGGCGGGAAATTCAGATCGTCAAAATTGTGCTTTTCGTCCTCGATCTCGGGGCCCTCGGCCGCGTCAAAACCGAGTGCGCTGAAAATGCGCGTGATTTCGCGGATCATCGCGTTGGTGGGGTGCTGCGCACCGATGTAAGGGCGGCGGCCTGGAAGCGTCACGTCGACGGTCTGCGCATCGTCAGCCTCGCGTTTGAAGGCCTGCATCGCCGCGTCAAACGACTCGGTCACCCAGTTCTTCAGTTCGTTCAGCGCTTTGCCGACAGCCGCTTTTTCTTCTCGCGGTACGGCTTTGAACTCCTGCGTCAGGGCGTTCAAACTGCCTTTTTTAACGAGGTGTTTCAGTCGAAATGCCTCGGCGCTGTCAAGGTCATTGATCGTCGCCAGATCGGCCTCTATTGCCTGCCGCAATGCAGCAATGTTATCGAGCATCCGTTTTACTCCGTCGAGTGGGTGGAGTCCTTAAGAAAAAACGGCGCGATCAATCCCGTGGGACAGTCGCGCCGTCGTGCAATTCACCGTGCAGTCGGGGATCAGCTTTTGACGGCTGCAACCAGTTGGCTGAAGGCCTGCGGCTGATTGGCGGCCAGGTCGGCCAGGATCTTGCGATTGATCAGGATGTTGTTGTTTTTCAGATCGTTGATCAAACGCGAGTAGGTTGTACCGTTCAGACGCGCAGCGGCGTTGATACGAATGATCCACAAGCGGCGAAACTCGCGTTTGCGCGCGCGGCGGTCGCGGTACTGGTACAGCAGCGCTTTTTCGATGTGGTTCTTGGCGACGGTCCAGACGTTTTTACGCAGACCCCAGTAGCCGCGCGCCAGTTTGAGCATCTTTTTGCGGCGCGCCCTTGAAGCTACTTTGTTCTTTGAACGAGGCATAAGTAATCCCTGAGTTTGTGTTTACAGATTTTGTGAACTGTCGTGGGCTCCGACGCATCTGTACGACGCACTGGCGTCGCCGCATGAACATGCAGTTCATGCGCGCCGGCTACCGCAACTAACGATCAGGCCATGCAGAGCAAGCGCTTGACGCGCGGCTCATCGGCCGGGTGCAGTACCGTATCGTGACGAAGATCGCGTTTGCGTTTGCGACTTTTCTTCGTCAGGATGTGGCTGCGAAAAGCCTTCTGGCGTTTCAGCTTGCCGGTGGCGGTTTTTTTGAACCGCTTCTTGGCCGAGCTGTTTGTTCTCATTTTAGGCATAACAGCACCAGTTAATTAGAGGGTAAAACGCTGCGTAGGGGAGCGCCGATTATTCAGCGTCATCTCCGTCGGCATCGTCGTTTGATTCAGCAGGCGCGTGGGCCTGCTTTGTATTGCCGCTGCCCGCTTCTTTTTCGGGCTTCGGTTTTTTCTTGATTTTCGTTTTGTCGGGCGCGACGATTACCGAGCAGTTCGGACCTTCCATCTTGATTGGCTGGTCCACCTTGGAAATGTCGGCCAGGGCATTGATAAAGCGCTCAATGACGGCTCTGCCCAAATCTTTGTGTACAATTTCGCGGCCGCGGAAAAATACCGTGGCTTTGACCTTGTTGCCTTCTTCCAGGAATTCGCGGGCGTGACGCGTTTTAAAGTCAAAGTCGTGCGTGTCGACGCCGAGTTTAAAGCGAATTTCCTTCAGTTGCTGCTGGTGCTGGCTTTTCTTCTGTGCTTTTTCGCGTTTCTGCTGTTCGTAGCGGTACTTGCCGAAATCAATGATCTTGCACACCGGCGGGCTGGCCTGAGGTGCAATTTCAACAAGATCGAGTCCGCGTTCGCGGGCAATTTTCAGCGCCGCCAGCGGCGACATAATGCCGACCATTTCTCCATCGACATCGATAACGCGAATTTGTGGTACGCGGATACGCTCGTTAATGCGTACGCGCGGTTCCTGGCGAATTGGTTGACGACGGCCTCGTGGGCCTCTGCTGCGCGGTCTTCCCAAAGATGTCCCGTTTCGTTAATGAGTAAATCAGTGAAAAATAGGGCTCAACCCGAATATTAGGGTTGAATCTACAAATATCGCACTCCGCCGAATTCCTTGCAATAAGGCACCCTGTCAAATTTTCGGCCAGGCGGGCCCGATGCTGCCGGTCACGTTGGTGCGAAACAAAAAAAGAACCGGCAAGAGTCAGTTCTCTTGCCGGTTCTCTTTATTTGTGTGGTCTGAAAATCGACCACGAAATTTTAACGTTTCACGACGAATTTTTTGCTCAGCAGGCGCTGGTTGTCGACCGTCAAGGTGTAGAAGTACACGCCGGGATTGTAGCCCGTGACATCAAGCAGCGTCGAACCGCGAACCGCCGTCACCGGAATCGTCGCGATTTCATTGCCGAACAGGTTGTGCACTGTCACTTGAGCGTTGGAGAACGACCCTGGAATCTCAAAGCTGAGTTCAACCGATTCGATCGCCGGGGAGGGGAAGGAGGTCAGTTGCGGCGCCACAATTCCGCTGCCGAATTCGTCCACATCAGTTGCCGTTTCGCCGATTTCAAAGATGAAGCGCGTCGTAACAATCTTATCAGGTTCATCGACCGGGAAGAATTCAAAGCGAACAACCGCTTTCCCGGAGACGCCGTTGGGGTTGATGTGCGCCGAGAAGAGGTCCGTGGACTCGCTGGGCATAAGGCGAACGGTGCCCGACTCAACGATCGTGGGCGGGAAACACTGATCCCAGCAGAAGTAGATGTCCTGGCCCTCCATTTTCTCCTCGACAAACATGCGGACTTTAATGTCCAACTGTGTGTCGCCGGAGTTTCTGACGGGAAGTTCACCTTCCACGTCAAATTCTTCTGCGTCGCTTTGAATCGTGTGCGGACCGGCAAACAGGAATATGCTCTGTGCCTGGGCGGTCGCGGTTCCCACCGCAACAACTAACATGGCCGCTAAAAAGAGTCGCGCTAACTTCATCGTTCTACCCCTCCGGATGTATTTGTATTCAAATATTGTTCAAAGCTCGTGATAATCGCTACCGTACATTTTTGGTACGATTGCGCGAAAGATACGGAAAAACTCCTGCTTATACAAGCGCCAAAAGTCAAAGATTGGGAACTTGTTACGGGCCGATTGCGTATGAGTTTCCAAATTTGTAGTACGGAACAAATAATGCTAATTTCCGCTACCATATTGGCTTCGGGCCGTATACACGGCGGATGCCGATTTTGTTCCCGGCCGGACAATTTTTCGCGTATTGTGATCCGGGCTATGCTGGATGATTGAACCACAGCGCCGCCGTACTCTCGACCGCCGGTCTGTCAACCAGCATTTGTACGACATTGATTCAGACGCAAAAACACAATACAATATTCGTATCTGGAGGATTGACATGATGCACCTGAAGCGTTCGATTGCGCTGAGCTGTTGCATTGCGCTGGCCCTGTTGGTAACCGCCGGCTATGCCGACGACGCGGACAGCCAGGCCACCAAGTCCATGCCGAAAGTTGTCGTAAAAGACCTGAGCGGCAAGAATTTCAATACGGAAAACATCAAGAACGACGGCAAGCCGATTATCGTCAGCTTTTGGGCCACATGGTGCAAACCCTGCATTCTCGAGCTTTCCACGATTCACGATGAATTCCCCGACTGGCAGGAAGAAACCGGCGTCAAGCTCGTGGCCATCTCGGTGGATGATGCGCGGACCAGCCGCAAAGTCAAGCCCTTCATCAACGGCCGCGGGTGGGAATACGATGTCTACATCGACGAAAATGCCGACCTGAAACGCGCCATGCACGTCAATGCCGTCCCGCACACCTTTGTGCTGAATGCCAATCGCGAGGTCGTGTACGAACACACGTCCTATGCTCCCGGCGACGAATTGAAACTTCTCGAAGTCGTCCGCAAAGTCAAAGCGGGCGAGTTGTAATTTGCATGGAAGGCTGAACACCATCGGCCTCCGGGCCGTTGTCGGCCCACCGGCGTGAATATCCGGGCGGCGCGTCTCTGCGCCGCTCGTTCATCTTCTATCAGTTTGACAGTTGTTGTTTAACCGTGTGCAGGCAGGCAAATGTACAAGTTCGCTATCGCCGCTCTCTTTGGGGCGGCGATCGTTTTTCCGGCTGTTGCTCCCTCTCAGGATCTTCCCGTTAACCTCGGTTCCGTTCACGGCGATCTGCAAAGTGACGCGCAGTATTACATCAATGATGCTGAGACCGGCGCGGAACAGGTCGACGAGGAAATGCGACTTAATGGATACGTCAATCTGATTTACACGCTCGGTAGTTTCAGCGCCGGTGCGCGCTACGAAGCGTATCTCAATCCCATTTTGGGTTTTGATGATCGCTATGCCGACGGACAGGGCTTTGCGTACCGCTATGCCACATATAGCTCGGATTTTATCGACGTAACAGCGGGCGATTTCTACGAGCAGTTCGGCAGTGGACTCATCCTGCGCGCCTACGAGGAGCGCTTGCTCGGTTTCGACAACGCAATTGACGGCTTGCGCGTCAAGCTGCGGCCCGATGACAATATCACAATCACGGGCCTGATCGGAAGGCAGCGCAGTTTCTGGAACAAAAGCGAGGGTATCATCCGCGGGCTCGATCTCGACATTGATGCCAGCAGCCTCTTCGGCGATGACGGCGATGTCGTTCTTTTGCTCGGCGGAAGCATGGTCAGCCGTTTTCAGGCCGACGACGATCCGCTCTACATTCTACCGGAAAACGTGGCGTCCTTTGCCGGGCGTGCCACTTTGGGCATCGGCGGCTTCAACCTCTACACTGAGTATGCGTTCAAGTCCAACGATCCGTCGGCCACCGATGTGTACTTCTTTCCGGGCGATACCGCTACGCCGCTGTCAAACCCCTCCAACTACTCCTATAATGAAGGCAACGGTCTGTATGTGTCGACCAGTTACTCCGAACGCGGACTGGGCCTCTCGCTGAGCGCCAAACGAGTCGACAAAATGGATTCGCGCGGTGATCGCGCGGCAACGGCCAACAACCTGAATCTTAACTTCCTGCCGCCGCAGAGTCAAACGCATACGGAGCGCCTTGTGACGCTGTTTCCCTATGCTACTCAGGCCAATGGTGAAATCGGCGTGCAGGGGAGTGTGGTGTTTAACATTCCGCGCGGCGACGGCATAGGCGGTCGCTATGGAACCGATATTTCACTCGAATACGCGCGTATGCATCCGCTGGAGCGCACACCGATCGATACTTTTACGTACGAAACCGGCTTTTTTGACGCCGGCCGCAGGCTGTTCGACGATTTTAACATCAAGTTCAGCCGCCGCATCGACAAAGATTTGAAAGTTAACCTCGGTTACTTCCGCATTGCCTACAACAAGGATATTATCGAGGGTAAACCCAACGGCAGCTACGGTGTAATAACGAGTAATATTATCACGTCGGAAATCACGTATAAAATCACGCCGGTCAATTCACTTCGCGCCGAGTTGCAATACGCAATTTCCAGCCAGGAATTCGACGGCGAACCCGAATCGGGAGACTGGGCATTTGCGCTGGTCGAACTTGCGCTGGCGCCCAACTGGTTCTTTTCGATTTCCGACGAGTACAACCTGGGACACGAAGACAAGAAAAAACGCATCCACTATCTGGGGGTCAACGCAACCTACGTTCAGGGACCGCATCGCCTTCAGTTAAACTTCGCTCGTCAGCGCGAGGGGATTGTCTGCGTCGGTGGTGTGTGCCGTAACGTTCCCGCAGCCACGGGTTTGCTGTTGACGCTGGCCAGCAGCTTCTGATTCCTGACTGCAACCCATTTTTGTTTGTCGTAGCGTTTGATGTTGAGCTGCCCTTAATACACTAGAATTCGACGAATCTAACACATGGTCGGGCTGATATGTTGAAGCAACAAAAACTTATCGTTGGTCTTATCGCAACCGTGTTTCTGCTGGGCGCCTGTGATGAAGTGAACGGTCCCTATCGCGATCCGGACAGTTACGGCAATTCCGGCGGTCCCGTCGGCGATCGTGTGCAAAAGATCCTGCTGGAGGAATTCACCGGTTTCCGCTGTCGGACCTGTCCGGCGGCAACGGAAATTGCGGCTGATATCAAAGCCCGCAACGAAGACCAGGTGATTCTCATTTCCGTGCACTCCGGCTTCTTTGCGGAGACCGGCAGCGGCAGTTCACCTTTCACCTACGATTTCAGAACGCCGGTTGGCGATCAACTCGACGACAAGTTTGACGTTAACGCGCCCGGTACGCCGAATGCGCTGATCAATCGTTCCGACTTCAACAATTCCAAAGTCGTAGGTCCCGGAGACTGGCGCTCATCGGTTAACTCTCTGCTGGAGCAGGAAGCCCCGATGACGATTGAGGTCTCCAGCGACTACAATGATGCTACCAACACCGTCAGCGTGGATGCTACGGTCACGTACTTTGAAAATGGCGGCGCCAACGACTACATCGCTGTCTACCTGATTGAAAATAACTTCGTGCAGGTACAGGTGGATGAACGCAAAACCCCGAACATCGTGGAAAACTATGTTCACCAGCACGTGCTGCGCGCTTCCTTTAATGGAACCTGGGGCGAGCCTGTTGCCGCAGCAGCTGCCTCGGCGGGCGACGAAATCGAAAAGTCCTGGACTCTGACGATTAATCCGGACGAATGGAACCCCGACGAACTGGAAGTGGTCGTCATGGTGCACGATTTTCAGGGAACGGATCGCATCCTGCAGGTCGAAGCGGCCCACGTGGGAGAGTAAAGCCATCCGTTGCTGCCGTTATTTGTTATCAGCGGGTAGGACAAAAAGGGGAAACATTGTACACCACTTGCAAGTGTGCAACATTTATCCTTATTTTTCTGCTTGGAGCAAGTGGGGCTGCTTCAAATTTCCGATTTAACTTGATTACTGACCTTATCGTCACTGCATAAATCGGAGCAACGCTTCCATACACACACACTGAAAAATTCGGAAGCGAACTACAACCTTCGAACACGTCTTTGACATGTATTATTTCTTTATCTAAAAATGGAGTTTCTGACAATGCGCAGAATTTCTACCTTTTTGTTAGTGGTTGCTGCCGGCTTCATCGCATGGAGCAGTTCAGCAGTTGCAGCCGATCGCGTTGCACTGGTTGAAGAATTCAACAGCGCCACCTGCCCTCCTTGCGTACCCGCAACGGAAGTATTAAATGAGCTCGTCGATTATCGCGAGGGTGTCCTGTCCGTCCGCATGCACATGTGGTGGCCGCAGCCCAACGATCCCTGGCAGAATCGCGACGCAGCGCGCGGCGACATGGGTCGTACGCGTATCGCTTATTATGACACCGATGGTCAGTACGGCATTCCCTACGGCTGGGTTGGCGGTCAGCAGAACCCCAACATGCAGCAGATGGACGTCACAGAAACGGCTATCAACACAGTCAAAGCCAATGCCACGCCGGTAACCATGTCTGTGACGGAAGATCGCAGCGACATGGAAAACATTAAAGTTTCGGTTCAGGTTGATTCCGAAGCCGGCGCCAACCTGGGTACCGTCAAACTGCACGTGGTTGTGGTTGCACGCAAAGTGCTGCTGCCGGACCTGCCTACGACGTTGCCTGGTCACAATGGCGAACTCCTGCACACAGACGTTGCCCTCGATATGCTTCCGACGCCTGCCGGCACGGAAATTACGATCGAACCGGCTTCCTCCAACACCTACGACTTTACGTACTCGTTGAACTACGATGAGTTGGCTCCGCAGGACGAAATCTACGTGGTTGCTTTTGTTCAAAGCGACTTTACGCACGAAATCTTCCAGGCTGCTTCGAACATCGAAGGCCACGAGCTCAACGCTGAGTGGGTCGGCAACCCGATGGTTCGCCTGACCTCCGAAACGCCGCAGGTTACGCGCACGTTCAACGTGATCAACGACGACGACCACGCCGTCATGGCTGAAGTTCGCTCGGTCAACCTGCCCGAAGGCGTTACGGTTCAGCTGTCGCCGGAATCCTTCACGATGGAAGCGGGCGCTACGCAGGTTGTTGAAGCCGTGTACACCTACTCCGGATCGGAAGCTTTCCTGGAAGGTTCGCTGATCGAAGTTCGCGCCGTATTGCCCGAAGATTACGCTCCGGGTGAAGTTGCCGACCTCGAAATTCTCGAGCCGCAAATATTTGCCGGCACACCGGACGTTATTGTCTGGACGGGTCTGAACGCCTATGCCGCTTCGATCTATCGCAACGCTACGCTTGAGCAAATCCCGGAATACGCCGGCAAGAGCATCGCTGTTCTGGCTACCTCGGAAAACATGACGGCCTTTGGCGACGACATTGAGAAACACGTCCTGCCGCTGCGTTTTGACCCGCAGGTCATCACGGGCGAACAGCGCGTTCTCAACAACTACTGGCTGTCCAACGTTCAGCGCTGGCTGGTTCAGGGCAAACGCATTGCAGTCTTCTCGCACTTCTCGGCCGGCGCCTCTCTGAGCACGCCGACGCCTGATGGTCTCGAGCCGACGCGCGCGTTCTTTGCCACGACGCTCGGTGTGAACTTCAACACGGCTCCGCTGCAGCGCTATCAGCTTAATCAGGGCGGCGGTGCCTCAATCAGCGGTTTTGCGATCAATGGTGTCGCCAACGATGAAATCGGCGACGGCATCACTGTTGCTCAGGCCAACCAGTACAGCCAGCAATCGTGGCCGACTTTCGATCCGTTCACGGATCAGATGTCGATCGGTTCGGGTCCGGCTGAAGCCTGTTTCTACACGGACAATGCGATGGCCAACGTTGCCGCCGTTAAAGCCGTAATCGGTCAGGCCAAAGGTAAAATTTACTATGGCGGCTTCGGCATGGAAGCGCTGGCCAACGTGAACGATCGCGTGAACATTATGTCGCGCGTCCTGAACTGGTTGTCGACCGACGCCGCTGAGGGTCCGGTTATCGAAGCTGAAATCGAACTTGACTTCGGCAACGTCTACCCGGGTCAAACCAAAGTTGAATCCTACGAGATTCGCAACACGGGTTCGGAAACGCTGGTTATCTCCGACATCTCGATCGAAGACGACTTCTTCAGCGTGAACAACGTTTCTCTGCCGATGAACATCGAGCCGAACTCGTCCGCTATGATCGATGTCAGCTTCACGGGTGAAGCCGGTGTTGAAAAAGAATACGCAGCCTTCATGTTCATCTCGTCGAACGCTTCCAACAGCGAATCCTGGTTCGTTGACCTGACCGCTACGACGGACCTCACGGTCTCCAGCGTTGCGGACAACAAAGCGCAAAACGACATGCTCACGCTGCGCACGGTGCAGAATCCGTTCTACGGCAGCACGATGGTCGAGTACGCTCTGACCTCGCCTGCAGCTCAGAACGTGACGATCTCCGTCTTCAACCTGGCCGGTCAGGAAGTTGCTCAGCTTGCGAACGGCATCCTGGCTCCGGGTTCGTACTCGACGCAGTTCGACGCTACGGATCTGCCGGGCGGTACCTACTTCATCGTGATGGAATCCGGCGAACAGTCGATCACTGTTCCCGCCGTCAACACGAAGTAATCAGCCGGTGCATCAGTACTCCTGATGCCCACTGAGTCAGATATACACAAGGCCGGACCTGTATTGGGTCCGGCCTTGTTGTTTGTTCGACCATGGTCTGCGACGGCGTCGCAAAGGCGCAGTGACGGCCATTCGTGACAATCCCATGAACTTTGAGTCTTTGGACAGTTGAAGTCTCAATGCGTCCTGTTTTTGTCGCTCGGTCGCGCCTTCGTGGCGATTGAAATTCAGTGGTAAACAAAAGACAAACAAAGGAGTGCGGCGCTGTAACGCAAAGCCGCAAATCCGGTTTACTAGGTGCAAGCACGCACACGACCAGCGTGGAACTTGTGCACGGGAGATTCGGTTGACAATGCCAGATTGCGGCCGGTAACAGTCGATACAGGCGGACCCGAATCCCGGAAAAAAACAGCCATTGTTACCTATGTACAAAGTGCTTCAAGTTTGTCAAGCCAGTTCCGCTTACGGCAGGTCAGTCAGTTTTCCCTTGACTCATTGTGCCGATAACGCGTAAATTGGACGAAATTTACCAACAAAACGGGCCCGTCTATCGCACATACTGCTACCCTGTTAATATCCGCAATGTTTGACAGCTATCGGTAATACACGTCTGCCAGGAGCAGAGCGCCTTACCGTAGATATCGCGCACGACCTCATTTAAGTCGATAAAGGACGATTATGCGGACATTATTGGTTGCGGTTGCGATGGCATCGGCCTTCCTGCCTTGCCTCGTACACACCGTTTCTGCCTCTGACAATGCCTGGTCCGGCCAGGGGGTGTCGATCGTTGAATCGAGTCAGCACCGCCTCGTGCTGGAATACACGCCCAAAATTATCTCCCTGGACACTCTGTACAGCGGCGGAATGATTCAGGTCCGACCGAATATCATTGGTACGGACATCAATCAGGCTGCCGGCGGTCAGACCGCCTATGTTTTCCAGCTGCCGATTGCCGTGCCGGATGAAGGCATGTTTGCGATAAGAACGATTAACGCCGTTTCGGTGCGTTCCTGCGCCGCCGGACTTGCAGCCTGGCCGCAAGAGTCGGCCGACGAAATGGCGGCGAAGACTGGCGCTGACGAAGTTCTTTCCTCCAAATCCTGGGCGGACATCAAGTACCTCGGGGTTGCACGCGACCTGCACGTCGCCGGACTGCGCTTTGTAGCTGCTCGCTACAACGCCGCAGCGGGTACAACCGAAATTCCCACGTCGATTCAGGTGGAAATCGACTTCATGGCCGGCAAGGTCGCGGCATCGACGGCGCAGTCACCGCGCTCCATGTTCCGCGTCGTTAACGCAGATGCGGCCGCCTCCTGGCGCGTTCAGCCGACGAAACTGCCCGGAAGTCTGCAGAAGGGCGGTACCGATCGCCTCGCAGCCGATGCAAGCACTTTTCTCCGCGTCGGCGTTGATGAGCAAGGCATCTATTCCATCAGCGCGCAGCGCCTGAGTGAAGCCGGAATTGTCGTAGCGCCGGGCGACGTGCCCACGATCAAACTTTACGGTCACGGAGGCAGGGAGCTGCCGGAAGCCGTCAGTGACGCGCTTTCAAACGAATTGATCGAACAGCCGCTCATCGTCAAAACGAACGGCAGCGGAGAACTTGAGTCGATCGTCTTCTATGGCGCGTCCGCGCATGGATTTGAATACGACGGTCAGGACTTCCGCCACTTCATCAACCACTACTCCAATCGCAATTACTACATCCTCGCTATCGGCGGCAGCGCCGGCCTTCGTGCCGAAAGCGTTACCCCGCCCTCCGGTCAGCCCGTGCATACGCCCGACTTTTACATTCATCGGATGTATGATGAGCAGGAACTGAATAATCCCTACACGCCGGGTTCCGGCCGCCGCTGGCTGGGCCGTACCGTCGACCAGAATATTCCCGCGACCTATTTTCCGCGCATTGAAAACCTGCTGAATCAGGGCGACGTGCTGTTCCGCTATATGCTGGGGCACAAGTCCTCGTCCAACGGACGTTTTGACATTCGTTTTGGCCAGCAGGAAATCGGCAATATGCCGCTGGAGTCAATTGCGACGACATCTTATCAGGTTGCGCGCCTCGTTGAGCGCGAAGTTTCCGTGCCCGCGTCTTCGCTGACCGGCGCGGCCGAGATGCAATTCGACTATTCAAACACCACGCAGAATCAGGCTGCTTTCGGCTATGTGGACTGGTTTGAGATTCACTATCCGCGGCCTTTCCGCGCGATTGACAATTCAATCGAGTTTTTCTCCGACCAGCAGAAACCGGGCCTAACCCACTACAACATTTCCGGCTTTTCCGGCAGCATCCTTGGTTTTGACGTCACGGACCGCGCGCGCCCGCAGCTGCTGCTCAACCAGTCCAGCACCGGCGGCGCCATGGTGTTCAACGCCAATTCCAATCCAACTGAGCCGGCGCGGTACTTTGTCAGCGGTCAGACGCGCAATGTGGCCTCGCTGGATCGCATTGAGTGGTCCGACCTGCGGGAGTCCGACCTGGCCGCCGATTACGTGATTATTACGCACCGCGACCTGCTGGAAAGCGCCCGCGAGTTCAAAGCCTATCGCGAGTCCCGCAGTTCGCTCAATATCGCCATTGTCACGACCGATCAGTTGTACAACGAATACGCCTGCGGAATGCCCGATCCGACCGCCTTGCGCGACTTCCTGGCGCATGCGATGGCCGACTGGAGCGTCAAACCGCGCTATGCACTCATGTGGGGCGACGGGCACTACGACTACCGCAGCATCAATACGACGCAGCAGAACCTCGTGCCGACCTTTCAGTCGCTCGATCTTGAAGATGTCCTGCACGCCGTCAATACGACCTACCTGACCGAAGACTACTTCGTGATGGTCGTCGGCGACGACGCGCTGGTGGACATCGCACTCGGCCGCATCCCGGTGACTTCCAACTCTCAGGGTTCCATCTATACTGAAAAACTCGAACACTACGAACGCGAATCCTCAATCTCAAACTGGCGCACGACAATCACGCTGATCGCCGATGATTCTCAGGCCGAAGTGACGCGCCCCGGTGACGGTTCGCTGCACACGACGCAGTCCGAGCGACTTGCAGGCCTGATTCCTTCATCGATGAAACTGCGCAAAATTTACCTGCCGGATTACCCGACGGAGAACATTCCCGGCGGCCGCCGCAAGCCGAAGGTGACCCAGGACATCGTTTCCTCCGTCAACAGCGGCACACTCCTGCTCAACTGGATCGGACACGGAAATCCGCGCGTCTGGGCGCACGAGCAAATCTTCGAGAAAGATGAAACGATTGCGCTCTTTCAGAACAACGACAAGCCTTTTTTCCTGACGGCGGCGACCTGTGACTTTGGTCGTTTTGACGACCCCTCGCGCCAGAGCGGCGCTGAAGATCTTCTGTTCAAGGAGAACGGCGGCGCCATTGGTATCTTCTCGTCGGCACGGACGGTGTACGCCAATCAGAATGCGCGCATCAACGAGACCTTTTACGGGCTGCTGTTCGACGATACTTCAGGCCGCCAGTTTACGTGCGGCGAGGTGCTGTTTCACGTCAAACAGGAACGCACCGGAACCAACGACCGCAAGTTCTACCTGCTGGGCGACCCGGCGATGAACATCCTCATTCCGCAGGCGCGAGTTTACATCAGCAAAATCAACGGGATTGACCTTTCCGAAGGTACGTCACCGCGTTTGCAGGCGCTCTCTACCGTCGAGATCGAAGGTTATGTGGCCGTTCCCGGCAGCGACGATGTCGACAACACCTTCAACGGCTCGATTGTGCTGAATCTGCACGACAGCGACATCGAAAAGGAAGTGACGGACACCGACCAGGAGCGCACCAAACACGACTTCAGTCTGGTCGGCGGCATCCTCAACGTCAGCGGGGCGGAAGTGCTCAACGGGCGCTTCAAAGCCTCGATCGTCGTGCCCAAAGACATCAGTTTCTCGGATGAAAACGGCCGCCTCTACGGCTATGCCTTCAACGAATCGGCTACGCGTTTCGCCAAAGGTTCCACACAGCAATTTACCGTCGGTGGCATCACGACCGACGTCGGCGACGACAACGACGGTCCTCTGATCGACATTTATCTCGATAACCGTACCTTTGTACCGGGCGACTACGTCCAGCCCGTTCCGCTCTTGATTGTCGACCTGGCGGACGCCACCGGCATCAATGCCACCGGATTGGGCATCGGGCACGATATTCAGGCCTGGATGGACGATTCGCCCGAAACGATCAACCTGACCGGCGCTTATACCGTGTCGCTGGACAACTTCCGCACCGGTACGGCCGAGCAGGAACTATTTGATTTGGAATGCGGCGACCACAGCGTGCGCGTGCGCGCCTGGGACGTCTTCAATAATTTCTCGGAAAGCGAGACCTTTTTCCGGATCCCGTGTGGTGATGGCATCCGCCTGGATGAAGTCGGCGCTTTCCCCAATCCCTTTCAGCAGGAAACGAAGTTTGTCTTCCGGCACAGTGCGCCGGAAGCTGTTGCTACTTCAGTTGAGATTTATACAACAGATGGAATGCGCGTGCGTCAACTTGAAGTTGCGAGCGCTTCCAGAACGGACGAACTTATCTGGGACGGCCGCGATGACGAGGGCAACCTCATGCCGACGGGTTCCTATTTGTTCAGGTTGCAGGTTCGGGCTGCGGACGGCAGCAGTGGAGATTACACCGGCCAGGTGTTGATTATTCGCTAGGACCCCGATAGACTTCAAGATTGCAGATTGTTTCCTTTTTCAGGAGTTAAGTGAATGCTGCGAAAAAATCTCATCCCAAAAGCCATCGTGGTGATGCTCATGCTGGGATTCGGTGCAAAAGATGCATTGGCGCAAGCCGGCGGCGCCGCCGTTCCGTTCTTGCTCATCGCACCCAACTCTCGTTCGAGCGCCATGGGCGATGCCGGGACGGGAATCGCCGACGATTTGAATGCCATTTTCTGGAACCCGGGCGGTCTCGCTTTTCAGTACGACAGGCAAGTCTCACTGTCCTTCTCCAAATGGCTGCCGCAGTTTAATGCGGATCTCTTCTACAGCTATGCTGCTTACGGCCAGTACGTTGAGGAACTGGAGGGCTATGTCGCCGCCAACTTCATCCTCATGAACCTGGGGCAGTTTACGCGCACATCGGTCGATGGGCGCATCCTCGGCACCTTCCGCTCCAATGAGTTTTCGCTGGGGCTTACCTACGCTACTCAGCTGGGCAACGACTTTGGTTTCGGAACGCAGTTCCGCTACATTCAGTCCAACCTGGCCGAAGGCGCCAACGCGCAGGGCACGGGATCCGGTACCGGCATCTCCGTCGGGTTTGACCTCGGTATCCTCTGGGCGCCCGAAAAACTCGACCTGTTTGGCGTTGACCTCGACGACAAACTGTCGCTTGGGTTTAACCTGCAGAACGTCGGTCCCAGCGTTACCTACAACGAAGAGTCCGATCCGCTGCCCACGATGCTGCGCCTTGGCCTTGGACTTAACGTTGTGCGCGATGAATTCAACGACCTGATCCTGGCCGTCGACGTTGCCAAACTGCTTGTGCGTCGCGATGAATTCGGCGCCGACCGTATTCCGAAGTCCTTTGTCACGGCCTGGGAAACCGGCGGCGTGGAGCTTTCGCTTGGAGCGGAATACTGGTACGAGCAGGTCTTTGCTCTGCGCGCCGGCTACTTTACGGAGCCTTCGCGCATCGGCGATCGCCAATACCTGACCTTTGGCGCGGGCGTCCGTTTTGAGCTGTTCCAGCTGGACTTCAGCTTTATCAGCCCGGTTGAGGAAAACCACCCGCTTGCCAATACGATGCGTTTTACGCTGTTGGTGGACTGGGGCCGCGAGCAGTAAACGCCCGCATCCTGTCCTTGAAAATTACAGAGACCTGTTAAGCCCGGGAATTACCTTGGAGAATGTTTGTCCCGACTTAACAGGTCTTTTGTATTTTAAACATCCGCGCTTCCACCATCAGCGCATGCTTGCCGGAATCAATCGCGGTATTTTACACTGTTCTCTGAGGCGCTTTGCCGCCTCTCATTTCATTCGGCGGCAGGCTTCCTTGCACTTTTGTTTGTCATTCGATTAGAAGTCCCAGGTCATCGAGTCCGCGTCAATCCACGTGTACGCGCGTCTGGAATCCGGTTATTGCGTCGCAAACGGCAGTGCCGCGGAGCTTGATCCACAGTGACAAACAAAAGAAAAAAGCAAGCCCGTCTTCGGGCGAAGCGCTCAGACAGGTCAACTGCTCAGAGCTTCGAAAAGTCCATCCAACAGCACGCGCGTCATCGCCGAAGTCACCGGGTGCTCCAGGTCGGCATCCGCCTCCAACGCGGCGATTTTGTTAATGCGTTTGACGTCGCCCTCAAGTTCGATCTCATCGAGTCTGTTTAAGTGTTTCAGGCGTCGAATAACATATTCGGCCGCCGCGCCGGCATCGCGGAAACCGCGGTCGAAGCTGATGACTCTTTTGTCTTTTGTCCTGATTGTCACGCCCTGGCGGTGATATTTTAAGTACGTGATGGCATTAAACTCAATCGCCGTCGTGCGGAACATGCGCATGCGAACGCGCTGTTCGTTAATCTCCAGAAAAGAGCGGAAGGAAAAGGTGGCAAGCACGATAAACCCGAGCACAAAAAGCGTGAATATCAGAGCGCCCCAGTTGATATCCGCAGCATACATGAACAGCGCACCGGCCGCGAACACAACAGTTCCGACGCAGAGGAGAACCCTGACCAAACGGCTCGGGCCAAAACGCACCGTCGGTCCGGTGTTTAAGTCATTGTTCGATCCAGGCTTTGCCATGCCTTTGCGCCTGCCTATTGTCTTGTGCTGTTAACGACTCTGCTGATTGCCGGTGTCGTCGGAGTGTGTTAAAAATTTGCCGAGGAATCTGTGCTGCAGTCGCGTCTGAAAGTGAATGTGGTCTTTGTGGTCGGCCACCGCCGCAATTTTCTCAGTGTCGCCATACAGTTCAACCGCGTCGAGCAGGCCGAGGTCGTTCAGTCTGTGAATCACGTATTCTGCGGCAGCGCCGGCATCTGTCCAGGCCGCGTTGATGTACACCAATTTTCTGTTGTTCTGGATGACGGCGAGTCCGTTGTACGTTAGCGATATCTTGGTGACTGTTTTGAAATCGATCCTGGTCTTGTGACCGGAAAGTTTCAGAGATACTGATTCAGGCGTGATCCGTACGTATCCTATTCTGTTAATGATAATGACAATGATACCCAACAAAACCAGCGGCGGAACCAGGTACACTACTGGACGTTGCGCAATATCGGTGAAAATAAACAAGCCGGATGTGACTACGGTGAGCAGCATCACAAGCATGACGAATATGGAGTAAGTCGTTTTGCGCAAAACAAACTTCTGCTCCGGTGGGGAAGGGCGCATTATTATGTCCGGTTGTGTGTTAACATGCGGGATGATCTACATCCGTGAGATCTCTTCCTGCAGCAGCTGCTTCTGGTACATGTCGGCGTAAAGGCCGTCGTGTTCCAGCAGTTCGGCATGTGAGCCGCTTTCGGCTACGCGGCCGTCGTCCAGGACAATGATCTTGTCGGCGTTTTTGACCGAGGATATGCGGTGTGCTATAATAATTCCCGTGCGCTGCTGCACCACCGCGTCCAGTCCGCGCAGGATGCGTTCTTCCGTGTCCGTGTCGACGGCGGAGAGGGCGTCGTCAAAGGCCAGAATGACCGGTTTGCGCACGATGGCGCGCGCGATTGAGGTGCGCTGTTTCTGACCGCCCGAGAGCGTGATGCCGCGTTCGCCGACGAGCGTGTCCCAGCCCTTTTCAAAGTTGTCGACTTCGTCGCTCAGCTGGGCGATGCCGGCGGCTTCCATCACCTCGTCCATGGAGGCGTCGGGACGGCCAAAACGAATGTTCTCGGCGATTGTCGTGGAAAACAGGAAGGATTCCTGCGGCACAACCGCAATGCTGGAGCGCAGCACTTCCAGCGGGTAGTCGCGCACGTCGCGGCCGCCGACGAGCACCTGGCCGTCGTTGACGTCGTAGAGGCGCGTCAGCAGGCGGATGAGCGTCGTTTTGCCGCTTCCCGTTGCACCGACGATGCCGAGCGTCTGTCCGGCTTCAAGCGTGAAACTCACGTCTTTGAGCACCTGCGCACTGTCTTCCTGATAGGCAAAACTGACGTTGCGGAATTCAATCGAACCGGCCTCGGCGTCGAGTTTCGCCTCGCGGTCGCGGCCGTCCTGAATGTCGACGTCCAGATCAAAAATGCGACCGAGGCGCCCCATTGAGGCGGAGGCGCGCTGGATGATGTTGATGACCCAGCCGATCGAAATCACCGGCCATATCAGGAAGGTGACGTACATGAAAAACTGCGTCAGCTCGCCGATCGTGGCCTCGCCGCTGATAGCCATGCCGCCGCCGGCAAGGAGAATGATGACGTGCGCCGCGCCGATCAATACGACCATGAGCGGCATCATCAATCCCTGGATTTTTACGAGTGAAATATTGCGGTCGAGGTATTTGCGACTCTGTTTGCCGAATTCGTCTTTTTCGTGTTCTTCGCGCGTGAAGGAGCGCACAACGCGCACGCCGGAGAGATTCTCCTGAGTGGTCGTTGTCAGCGCTCCGTACTGCTCCTGCACGCTGCGGAACAGGACGTGGACTTTTTTGCCGATCCAGTAAGTGACGAGCGACACGAGCGGCAGGGGAATCAGTGTGTAAAGTGTCAGCATCGGGCTGGCGATGATCATCATGACGATCGCGAAGAGGCCGCGCGTCAAGGTGTTGGCCGAGTACATGATCGCCGGACCGAGAAACTCGCGCGTGGCGGAGATGTCGTTGGTGCCCAGCGCCATCAGCTCGCCGGTGGACGTCTGCTGGATGGCGCGCATCGGCAGCGTCTCCAGTTTGCCGAGCAGGTCGCGCCGCAGTTCGTATTCGATGCGCCTTGAGGCGACGATGATCGTGCGCCGCGTGTAGTACATAAAGACGCCCGAAAATGCCGCCGTGCCCAGAAAAGCCGCCACGTGCCACAACACGTCGGTATACATGGCCGCATTGAATCCCTCGCGCTCTATCAGATCGATCGTATCGCCGATGATGCGCGGGCCGAGGATGGCGGCAACATTGGACAGAGTGACAAACACAAACCCAAAGAAGATGATCTTTGAATGGCGCTTGAGGTAAGGTTTCAGGCGGCGTAGTTCTTGCATAGCGGCGTCCGGGCTGGAAAATGCGCCGCGCGCTGTTTTGCGCGCGGACGGCATTGTTGACGAGCGGTGCGGCGGATTAGTGAAGCGTCCCGCAATTTCGTCCGCCTGCGCACACTGCGCCGGGAGGCGCGTTCGCAGCCGCGGACTCGCTCCTGTGCGGCGCGTGGCTGCCATGGGCCCGAGCGGCGCGGCGGGACTTGTGCTTGTGCGGCGGGCCGAGAGACTGAGGGCTGCGGGACTCGAGACGGGCTCGGGACTCGGAGACTTTGGTCTGTGTGACGAACAAAAAGCTCATAAAAAAGGCCCACCCGCATGGGTGAGCCGATCTTGTCAAAACTTAAACACGCGTCGCCGATTTGCGTCAGGCGATCGTGACGTCGTCGGAGAGATACACGTCCTGGATGAGGTTGAGCAGTTGGACGCCTTCGTCCATCGGGCGCTGGAAGGCCTTGCGGCCGGAGATCAGGCCCATGCCGCCGGCGCGTTTGTTAATCACCGCCGTTGCCGCCGCGTCCTGGAAGTCGTTGCTGCCGGAAGCACCGCCGCTGTTAATTAAACCGACGCGCCCCATGTAGCAGTTGGCCACCTGATAGCGACACATGTCGATCGGGTGGTCGCTGCAGAGCTGGTCGTACATGGCCGGATGTGTTTTGCCGAATTTCAGCGCCGTAAAACCGCCGTTGGTCTCGGGCAATTTCTGTTTAATAATATCGGCGTGAATCGTGACGCCCAGGTGGTTGGCCTGGCCGGTCAGGTCCGCCGCGGTGTGGTAGTCTTTATCGGCCTTAAACGCATTGTTGCGCGTGTAACACCACAGGATTGTGGCCATGCCGAGCTCGTGCGCATGGGCGAATGCCTTGGCAATATCCACAATCTGGCGGCTGCTTTCTTCCGAGCCGAAATAGATCGTGGCGCCGATAGCCGCCGCGCCCATGTCGCAGGCCTGCTGCACGGTGCCGAAGAGTTGCTGATCGTATTTGTTCGGGTAGGTCAGCAGTTCGTTGTGATTGATTTTTACGACAAATGGAATTTTGTGGGCGTATTTGCGCGCGGTAATGCCCAGCACGCCAAAGGTGGAAGCCACGGCGTTGCAGCCGCCTTCGATCGCCAGTTTAACAATATTTTCGGGGTCAAAATAGGCCGGATTCGGCGCAAAACTGGCGCCCGCCGTGTGTTCGATGCCCTGGTCCACGGGCAGGATGGAAACGTAGCCCGTGCCGCCCAGGCGGCCGGCGTCCATGATGCGCTGCAGGTTGACCAGCACGCGGTTGCTGCGGTCCGAATAGGTGAACACCTTGTCGACGCTGTCGGCCGAAGGCAGATGCAGACTGGCTTTGTCAATGGTCCGGCACGTGTGCGCGAGCAGATGGTCGGCGCGGTCGCCAAGCAGTTCCGTTATGCGGTCGATCATGATGCGGCCTCGGGAAATCCTGGATTCAAAAGTCGAATTGTAATTTTGTTTGTTTTCCGGCCGCAATTTACGAAAAGTGGCGCGGATGGCGTGCAATCGGACGGAGCCAAAGTCGCGCCGACGAATCCGGCGGTCGCCGGCAGTGGAAGTATGGCCCGCATTCGCTAGATTTGCGCCAGGCCGATTTTTGTTCAATTCCGCCGCGAATCCGCATGAAGATCTTCTCGACGATCCTGCTGTTGCTGGCCGTTGGTGCAAACATCATGCCGCTTGTTCGCCGCGACGAGTGGTGGATCCGCGCTTTCGATTTTCCGCGATATCTGCTGCTGCTGGTTCTGCTTGCCTGCACCCTGCTGTTTATCTGCTGCGGGCCGTCGGACTTGCTCGTCTTTGTTGCGATTTTGTTAACCGCCGTAGCGGCGGCGTTGTATCAGCTTGTTACCTTGTTTCCCTATACGCGCCTGGCGACCCTGGAAGCGCCTTCGGCCGCTACCAAAAGCAGGGACGCAGATTCACTTTCAATTCTGGTGGCCAACGTCTTGATGAACAATCGCAATACGGGCGGTCTGCTGGAGATTGTTAAACGCGAGCAGCCCGACATGCTGCTGCTGCTGGAACCCGACGAGTGGTGGGATGACCAACTGCCGGAGCTGCGAGAGATGTTTAAGTGGCGCATCTCCGACCTGCGCGACAATCTCTACGGCATGGCGCTGTATTCACGCCTCGAGTTGATTGAACCGCGCGTGGAATACCTGCTCAAAAAGGATATTCCCTCGATTCATTGTCGTGTTAAACTGCGCAGCGGGCGCATATTCAGGCTGTACTGCTTGCATCCCGAGCCGCCGGCGCCGGGCGAGGCCGACAGTTCCGCTCCGCGCGACGCCGAGTTGTTAATGTGCGGCAAACGCATTCGCGAGCGGTCTGAAGCAGCCATAGTGGCGGGCGACCTGAACGACGTGGCCTGGTCGCATTCAAACGATTTGTTTCAGAAGGTCAGCGGTCTTTTGGACCCGCGCAAGGGCCGCGGCGCGTTTAACACTTTTGACGCTCTGCGCTGGTGGCTTCGCTGGCCGCTCGACCACGTGTTTCACACTTCGGACTTTGCGGTTGCGGACCTGCGCCGGCTTGAACACTTCGGGTCTGATCACTTTCCGATATTTATTCAATTGCAATACCTGATGGATTCCGACGAGGCGGAGGACATTCCGCCGCCGGACTCCGAGGAGCGCGACGAGGCTGACGAAATCGTGGGCCGTGGCATGGACCACGTCAGTGAGGAGGAAGACTGAACGACGTGTTTTATGTGCTGCCACATGAGGCATGAGCACTTCGCCCCTGCTGCGCGTGGCTTGTTTGTTCTCTTGTTTGTCAGCGGGGGAGAAGCGATTGACCGACGGATTGTGTGGTTTTATGGCCGGCGAACCGGAGTGTTGTGGGCGGACCGAGTTAAGTGAAAAACTCCCGCGCGCGCCGCGTGATTTCCGGCCAGGATTGCGGAAACCAGTGCCCGCAGCGTGGATCGACTTCGATTTGGTGTTGAATATTATAGGTCTTCAGTCTGGCTGCAAAGGCCGCCACCGCCGCCACATTGTTTTGATCCAGTCCGCCCAGCGCAAAAAAGATTTTCACCCCGCGTGCCGCGGCGGCGGCTATTCCTTCGTCGCTCAGCGAGGGAATGAGCGGGCACAAAACGAGGCAGTTGCTCGTGCTCGTCTTATTGCTGATTACGTATTGAAGAGCCAGTTTGCCGCCCTGTGAAAATCCGCCGAAAACGCTGTTGCGAAACAGGACGTTTTGCATGTTGGTGCGGTCTTCGAGCGCGGCGGTAATGTCCTGTCCGGCGCGGGCCCCATCGTGCCACGACGGATTGCCGGGCGATTCCAGCACTGTGGAGCCGGGGTAAACGCAGATGTAGTTGTTGTCGAGTGTTTCTGTATGCCAGTGTTGGCGGAAAAATTGCGTTGTTTCACCCAAACCGTGCAGACCCACGAAGAGCGGGAAGTCGGCATTTTGCGCGGCTTGCGGCGGACGAGTGACAATCGGCGAGTTGTTAAACTCCTTTTCGTCGCGCTCGCGTCGGGACCTCCACTCGGCGAGGAGTGCGTCGAGTCGGCCGGAAGCCAGTATCGGTTTAAACACGGAGTTGAAGGCGCTGTTTAATGTTTCTTTGCTGAACCAGCAGCCCTTGGTTTCCAGAACATCCCGGAATAGTTTGACCGCTTGATCGAATTGCTTCAAACCGGAGTTGATTGCGGCAAAAATCAGTGTTGTGTGGAAGTGATTGTGCGGTAAAAGCTCCGCAAACTTGTTCGCGAGTGGAAGCGCTTCATTGTATCTCTGCTCCATTAACAGTTGGTTGATGCGTGCAAACAGTTCACCGGGATTTTCGGAAGCCATGCAGTAAGTTCCGGAAAATGTTGAGCACGATGGCTTGATTTGTCATCGTGCTCAATTCTACAATAATGTTATATCTCGGCGTGCCAAAGATTACCTTCTTTGTCAAACCACATCAAACCCGTTTTACCCATGTGGTCGAAGTTCACATAGGCGCCATCCGTATAAGCCGTTGAGCCATTTATTGTCATGCTGACTGGTTCTTCTGGCATTACGAGGTAAGAGGCGCCTGCCGGCAAATTCACAAAAACCTCGTCGGAAGCTGAGAAAAATTGAAAGGAAACTTCGCCTTCATAAGGTTGAGTTTGCGGGCAGCCATTTGTAAAGGTAACGGTTGTCGGATCGGATGAAAGACTCTCCGATTGGCTAATCAGAAAAGCAGTTGTGGTGACGAGCAGGACCGTTTTTAGTCCGTATCGTTTTGCAAGAGCAGAAAGCATTCGTACAAATCCCTGGATAGTGATAGAACTGATTAATTGAGAAAAACTGTGGTAGTTGTTTTGATGTTATGCTGAAAAGTAACCGATTCCAAAGATAGCCAGTTTTGGGAGATTGCCAAAGATATTATGTCAAATCAGATCAGGTCAGCCTCAAGGAACTGAAGTGAATAGTAATTCGGCATGTGAAAAAAGCCGTCAATTGTACTTCATGCAGGAATTGTTTGAACAGAACTATGTGTGATTGTTGAGTATTGTCGGCCCGAACCATGCATTAAAAAAACGCACCGCTCCAAACCCGGAGGGCCCGAAGCGGTGCGCTTTTGAACATCAATCTGCGCTGTGAGTTGTTAACTCAGTACAGAAGTCATCGAACCACCGAGAACGGCAGCGACTGAACATTGCCGTCGGCCGTGCGGATGCGCAGGAAGTACGCGCCGTTAACCAGCGAACGCACGTCGAAGTTCAGCGTCTGTTCGCCGGCGCTGAAGTTCACCGCGCCATGCGAATAGACTACTTCACCGCGGCTGTTAACCACATCGAAGTTCCAGACGCCCGCGTCAATAACATTGAAGTCGAGCGAGATTGTGCTGGCGGCCGGATTCGGCTTCAGCAGGTACACACTCGTTTCATCGTCTTCAATGACCGGAACCGTCTGGCCGGCCTCTTCACAGCAATATTGGATAGTCAACTCGGCCCAGTCGACGCTGGTGTCGTCCTGGATGTAGAAGTCGAGCGTGCCGTCCAGCAGCGATGGCAGGATGCTGGTGGCATTGCCGCCGGGCAGGTTGCCCAGATCGATCGAGATGATCGTACCCGGCTGACTTACCCAGGTGACGCCCGCAAGCGTACCGATGCGCGAACCCCAGATGGTCACGCCGTCCTGTACAAACACGATGCCGTCGTTCCAGCTCAGACCCGAACTGTTGGTGCGAACGCGAATGTCAAGCTGCGCGCCGACAATGCAGCAACCGGCGTTGCGCAATTCGGTTAACACATCCGTGAAGGTATGTGCAAAGTGGCGGTCGTTGCTGGAGTTGTCAAAACCGACGATCGGCGAGCGTCCCGCCAGGAAGTCGCGAAGTTCGTCGCTGGGGCTAGCCGGCGGTACGTCGGCGTCGGGATTGAAGTCATCCATTTCGCCGGCGAGTTCGCTGGTTTCCATCACATCGGCGCAGATGGGAACGTTGCCGAAGTCGAGGTTTTCCACCGCCGTGTTGGACGATACCTCAACAACGTAGCGACCTGAAGCCGGGAAGGTCTGCGCCCAGCCGGTTTGTTGTGTTTCATACACAATCCAGGTTGCATATTCCAGATCGCTGAATTTGTAGTCGCCGTTGCCGTCGGTCGTGGTAGTCATCGTTTCGCCGGTTGTGCGGTTAACAATGACAATTTCCCAGTCGGCAATGCCGGGTTCGCCCGGATCGCGCACGCCGTCACAATCCGTGTCTTCGAATTTTGTTCCGCAGAGCGAGCCGCTCTCGATTAAACAGAAGACTTCCAGATATTCGCCGCAGTTGACCCAGGTCTGGGTTTCGGCATCGAAGTACTCAAACAGAATGTTGAAGCTTTGGCTCGTGCCGCCGTCGATGCAGTAGATGCCGAGATTGTTCTCACCTTCACCAAGTGTGTGTTCAACGACAATCTGTTTGCCGTTAATCGAATACGTGTGGCTGCCGTCACCGCTGTACGTAATAGTAACATCTTCATCGGTAAGGACGGTCATGCGAACCTGCTCGTAGTTGCAGGGCCAGCCATCGGCCACGTCGACGAAGAATTCGAAGCAGCACGGGCCTTCATCGCCGGCGTTGTCGTAGCGGGGACTGAGGTATTCGCAGCAGTCCGGTTCACAGCAGTATTCCACGCGCAGTTCCACCCAGTCGATTTGTGTGTCGTCCTGGATGTAGAAATCCAGTGTGCCGTCGTGCAGCGAAGGCAGAATGCTGGTGCCGCGGTTCTCAAGCAGGTCGCCGAGGTCGAGTTTAAGCGTCGTTGCCGGCTGGTTCTGCCAGTTGGTACCGCCCAGAAGGTTGGACAGGCGATTGTAGTAAATCACCTCGCCGTCCTGAACAAAACCGATGCCGTCGTTGTGGCTCAGGCTCGAACTGTTCGTTTTCATGTGGATAGTTAAACAAGCGGCCACCAGGCAACAATTGTCCATGCCGAAGTCGGTAAAACTGTGTGCAAAAAAGCGGTCGTTATTGCTGTCGTCAAAACCGGCCAGAGTGCGTCCTTTAAGGAACTCGGCCAGTTCCGGGCTGAGCGATGCGGGCGGTACGTCCGCGCCGGGCGCAAAGTCGTCTTTTTCACCAGCCAGATATGTTGCAACCGTGCGTTCTTCGGCCGTGCAGGTTGGAATATTGCCGAAATCGAGATTTTCGATTATCTCTCCTTCGCTCAATTCGACAAAGTAGCGACCCGCAGTCGGCGCGGTCTGGGCCCAACCGTCCATTTGCACTTCGTAGACAAACCAGGGAGCCAGATCAAGTGCCGAGAACTTGTAGTTGCCGTTTTCATCCGTCGTGGTTGAGAGCAGCGTGCCGTTCTCCTGGTTGTAGATCTTAATGGTCCAATCCGGGATGCCGGGTTCGCCTTCGTCGCGAATGCCGTTGCAGTTGGCGTCGAGGAATTTTGTGCCGCAAAGCGAAGCGTCGCTTATGCTGCAATACAGTTTAATATCATCTTTGCACTCGACCCACTGCTGCCTGTCTGCATCGCAATACGCAAAGACGGCTGTGTAGCACGCCGTGGGGCCGTCAATGCACAGGGTTCCAAGGAATACTTCTTCACCGGCGTTGGGTACGCCGGTCCAGGTGACTTCATTGCCGTTAATCTCTGGCGTCCAGTCGGCATTGTCCACCGTCATCATTACGGCTTCTCCCTGGATAGTGATGCGCGCTTTATCTACATTGCAATCGAACTCATCGTCGAAGGCAATATAGATGTCGAAGCAGCAGTCGCCTTGATCCGAGTTTTCATAGCGAAACTCAATGTTTTCGCAGCAGTCGCCGTCGTCCGCATTTGCATAAAGATCGCCGAATAAAAGAGGTGTTAACATCAGTACAATGGCGAGCGGAAACAATAGTCGAGTCCGTGCTGGTCTGTGGAAATGAAGGTGGTTGTTAACAAATTCTGACAAGTTCATTTTGACTCCAAAGTTCAGGTAATGCAGGGACAAAAGAATCCCTGGTCTGCTGTTAAAAGCAAACTGATTTGTTTAATGATAAATTGCTGTAGCGACGCATTGCGCCGCAGGCATGAATGATGGTACTGAGACACAACTGTTTGAACCACAGCACAGCCTAAGACCCGAAGAAACACCGGGTTGCTCCCGGATTGTTGCTTAGGTTCTTCGGACTAAACACTGTTGCGTCCGCTGTACAAGTGCACCGGCCTGTGGTTCTCAGATTATATCATGAGATTCCCGGTTGAACAGTCGCATTCTGTGTTTGACCGCGGTACTATTGAACATAGTGGCAGTACACCGGATCAAAAGGCGCTGCAATCGGGCTGCATGGCTGTAATGGTACTCGCAAGAGTTGGGCGATCACGAATCGAGGGGGGGCGACCAAGACTTGAGCTACTGGTGGTCGGCGTGAATATCCGTGTAAAGTGGTTGCTGGTAGATCAGCCTCCTGTTAATTGACGTTGAACATTTGTCAAAGCGGGACACCGAATTTCGAGGGTGAATATAGTGCTTCGATGTCAGTTTGACAAGTAAAATAGTTGTTGAGTCTAAATTAATTTTCTTGTGAATGCAGGCTGTGGATGTCGAAATTTCGTCATGCGATTGAGGGAGATGATTTCTGCAGACAAATACACAATCGTGGCAGTCTCGGATAAATGGCTGGAACTGCACAATCCCGGCTGGTCATGGCAGACTCCGCAATATTACAGGCGCGACGATCATCTGCGAGGGGGTCGCCGCACAATATTGCCCGGGTTCCAGGGCCTTGTGTCCGGGCCGTCAAGTACCGGACTGGGTGTTAATATCAATAGTGTCGATCGGTCAGCTGTAGTTTGCGCCCTTTGCACAAGTGTCGTAGTGTCCTGGTCGCTGAGCCGTTTAGTATCTGTGACTGTCGGGGAAGAACAAGCTCATTCCCGCTTCTGACTTCCTGCTCAAAACAATCGAGATTAAACACTGTCGTGTCGGCAATGTTTGTTATAGCGGTCTGCGTCAAAAATGCCTGATGACTCGTGATTAACACATTCTTGAAGGTCATCAGCCGCGCAATTGTGTCGTCCTGCAGAATGTCGTCCGAGTGATCTTCAAAAAACAGCCCTTCTTCCTCTTCGTACACATCCATGCCAAAGGAGCCGATTCGCCGCGACTTGAGCGCGTCAATGACGGCTTTGGTGTGCACGAGGCCGCCGCGACTTGTGTTGATTAACATGACGCCAGGTTTCATCTGCGCAATGGCATTTGCATCGATAATGTAGCGCGTCGACTCCGAGAGCGGGACGTGAAGTGTAATGATGTCCGACTCGGCGCACAACTCGCGCATGTCCACGAATCGCACATCGTATTTGTCCACGAGTTGTTGATTTGCTGCCTGGTCAAATGCAAGCAGGCGGCATCCAAAGCCGTGCAGGATTTTGGCGACTACTTCACCTATTTTTCCCGTACCGACAATTCCAACTGTTTTGCCGTTCATATCAAAACCCACCAGGCCATCGAGCGAGAAGTTTAACTCCATGACACGGTTGTGGGCGCGGATTAACTTGCGGTTCAACGCCAGCATGAGCGCGACGGTGTGTTCGGCCACAGCGTAGGGCGAGTAGGCCGGCACACGTGCGACGGCAATGCCCAATTCCTGCGCGCGGCTGATGTCGACATGGTTAAAACCTGCCGAGCGCAAAGCCAGAAACCTGACTCCAAGGGCATGCAGTTGCTCCAGAACTTCACCATTGGCATCGTCGCCGGCAAATACGCAGGCGGCGTCGCATCCCTGCGCCAGCGGCGTTGAGGACCTGGTCAGGCGAGTTTCCAGAAACAGCAGATCGTGTTTGTTGTCGTTGGCGCGGATCAGGAAGTCGCGCTCAAATTTGTGGGTGCTGTAGACTGCTGTGCGCATGAAGGGGTTCTCCGGGGATTTGTTTAAGCCGCAAGCGGGCGAAGTTCTGGCAGCAGTATGCAAGTTAAGTGGCGGAGTTCTCTAAAGATATGATCTTTGTCATGATATGGAGGCCGGAGTCGAAAGAGATTGCCGGCATTTGCGGCATCGAGAGCTTGCCGCTGATTGATTGTGGCTGTACACGCAACTTTGAAACAAATCGTTAAGAAATTGACATTAACCGCACAGACAAAGTTGTCGGAACATCCTCATGAACTTCACACGTTATTTCCGCGATTCAAGCGCGATGCTTGAAAAACTCACTGCGGATATCACCGAGGAACACGCCGGTAAGTTTCTCAATGATCGAGTCAACAACATCAAGTGGCATAAGGGGCATATCGCCCTGACTCGCGTGTACTTCCTTGAGCGCTGGAACACGGATTTGAATCCACAGCGTTTTTTCGGTCAGAGCGAGCGGAAACTATTCGACCGCGGCGGCACACCGCCGAGAAATCCGGACGAGTATCCGACGCTGGAACGTTTGAGGGGCGTTATACGGCAAGTCGACGAAGCGTGGTCGGTTCAGCTTGAAACCTTCACCGAAGTTGAGCTCCAACGACCACACAGTCGCACGAGCGATGAAAGTTTACAGGACCTGCTGGTGTTTTTGTTAACACATGAGGCTTATCACTGCGGGCAGGTTGGGTTGGTGCGGGCTGGCATCGGTTATCCAGGTGTTTTTGGATGAGAAACAAGTTGCCTGTTCTGGTTTGAATACTTCAACCGAGGGTGAGTCTCCTGAATTCTGAATTCAACCCGTGATCGCCATTCACTGAACACTGTGATCTTCCTGGTCTGCAACATGCTGTCACGACGGGTTTATCCCTTTCATTCTGCAAAAACAGCCGTCCGAACTATTGCCCGGACGGCTTTGCATAAAGACTGGCCATTGAGGCGGACGACTATTTAAATGGATGGCCTGTAAGCAGATTCTGATAGACCTCTGCTTGTTGTTTGATATTCCAGTAAGCCAGATTGCCCAGCAAATTCGCCTGGGCCTCATTCAACTGAATCAATTTGCCTTTGTTCTGATGGAACACCTGAACGTTCGGAAATCCGCCAAGACCATGGGTGCTGTTGTCAAACGCCGTTTTAACATCACCGGTCAGGTTGTCGGTCCAGTTTGTCGAAGAACCGACAATTGTCAGTTTTATCTGGACATTGAAGTAAGCCTTGATGCCGAAAAGGGGATTATCGACTACGTTCAGAACGAGATCGACGCTTGTCGGTCCGTCGTCAACTTGTTTAAGTCTGGCAATGACCTCGTCAAGCATCGTTGTCGCTGTCGTTTCGCCATCTAAAATTGTATTGTCGAAGACCTGGCGATTGACTGTGTCCTCTATCCAAATGACGTTGACGAAGTTTTCTGTGTCGCCATTTGACTGCTTCTTTGGATCCATTGCATCAGCATCGATCAGTTTTCCGCCGAACAGTACCGCAATCTGATTATATCCGAAAACCTTCTGTTTCCACCCGAATTCTGATGTATCGATATGGAAGTCGCCGCCATTCACGGGAGGATAATATGACATTTCGCTGATGAAAACGGCGATGTATTTAACCTGTCGCGCCAGCAACGGCGCTACGCCGGTGTTCTCGATGATGCCGCCATCACCGAAGTCATAATTCGTCGACTTGAGAACGTTGTTTTCGAGGTTGGAATCTGTCGGGTTCCAATACTTGAAGTTTGGAAAAAAGATGTCGAGTATGCGAGCGTCACCCGACTGAGCCTCTTTGCCGAGCGCCGACCCACTGGTGCCGACCGGTTGCTGCAGTTCAAAGCGATACAAATTTGAGGCTTTAACAAATCCCTTGCTGTCGGTGTCGCTGTCTGCAGTTGAGTTGAAACCAAAGGGTTCCACATACGCGCCGCCGATCTTTTGGCCGCCCTCGACCACGTCTGTTAACTCGGAAGAAATGCGGCCGGCATAGAGCGGTGTGAACTCGAATGGATAGACATTCGTGAGCGAGCCTTTTTTCTGCGGTTTGGCCAGCAAGGTCGTATTCATAATGTAAAACGGGCGGTCGGCATTCAGCGTCATGAAAGCCTCTACTTCCATTTTGTTGCGCCCGGCGATTTTCTCGGCCTGTTGCCCTGTGGTCGTAAAGAACTTTCTCCATTTTATCTGCGGATTGTCGGCGTCGAATGCCGGCGAATCTACTCCAAATGGCCGCATGAACATTGCGCCGATTGCCATTGTGTAGACCTGACGTTGAGGAACAGAGAGCATCCAGGTTTTGTTGAACCGGAGGCTTTCATAGGCCAGTATCTCGGTGACGATCGGGCAATTGCAGGTAGCGCGCGCCAGCGTTCCATCGGCCGTGCTTTCCAACACCGACGCGGGTATATCGGCGGGATCGGAATAGTGACTGCCCAGCAGACTGTTTGGATCATTCTGCGGATTGTACATATACGCCGCTGTGCCCCAGGTGCCGCCGGATACGCCGGAGATGTATCCGATTTCCGGAATCAAGCCAAGTTCTTCGAGGGCATTCAGGTAACCCGCAATCAAGGCGATACTGACGGTGCCGCCGCCCGAAAAACAGATGCCGCGCTCGGGACGGTTTGAGTTCGCGTCGAAATAGGCATCATCGCCGGTTATTTCCGGAAACTGGAAGTCTGCCGCCTCGGTATTCCATGTCTTGACGTTGTACCTGGAAAGTGTGCCGGATCCGGATTCCGGTGATGCGTTTTGTCCTGATTCTTCAGGATCTTGAGAGTTGATCATTGTTCTCAACAGATTGGTTGGTAAAAGAAAAAGTGGAATAACAAGCTACAAAAAATCATTGAATAGCCGTTAAACAACAACCTTGTTAACAAAGCCGAATGGCCCGCGGTGCGGGGCAGGTCGTCGATGATATCCACTATCTGACGGTGGGGCAGATTAGGGAGACAGTGTCGATTGTTTTAAGTGCAAACTACAATATCAACATGTGGATCGACATGCGGACAACACGGGGAAGTCTATCGATTTCAAACCCACCAACATCCAAAACCAAAAAGCAAGCCTGTCTGCAGGCGAAGCGCTCAACAAGCGAGCCGGAAACGGCGCTGCAATCAAGTGAAGTTTAAATCCGGTGAGACTTAATCCGGTTGGCGAGTGAAATGCCCCCAAATAAAAAAGCCCTGCAAACCGGAGTCTGCAAGGCCTTGAGATTGAGTTGCGTGCGGAAGGCGGGACTTGAACCCGCACGTCAATTAAGACACCACCCCCTCAAGATGGCGCGTCTGCCATTCCGCCACTTCCGCAAGTGGATAGCCTTAAAATTACGGAAATTTTGATTTTCCGCAATACATGTGGATAATTTTTTTTAGCGGCGAATCAGAACCGCCTTCGTCTGTCCCGCCTCCGACAGCGTCTCCGAGAAACTCGAGATAATATACACGCCGCTGGGTGCGGGCTGCCCGCGTTCGTCCAGACCGTCCCAGATAACAGTGCGCGAGTTTAATGCGCTCAGTGAACGAACCAGCATGCCGTCAAGCGTGCTTACCTTGACCGTGCTCTGCTCCGCCAGGCCGTCGATCACCAGCTCGTCGTCCTCGGTGGGGATGTAGGGCTGCGGATAACATCGCAGGTCGCTGAAGTCGGGATTGGCGCGTACCGACAGCGTCTGTACGCAGGAAAGGCCGTCGTCCGTGCCCATGTACACCCGTCCGCTGTTCGGGTCGTTGGCCAGCGATAAAACCTCGTTGCTCACCAGCGGTGAGTTGCGCGTCGTGATCTGCGCCAGTACCTCCGTGCCGTCGTCATTGATAACCCAGACGCCGTTGTTTGTGGCCACCCACTTGTTGTTCACCGGGTCCACCATGATGTCGTTAACAAACTGTCCGGCCAGATCCGTAATCGAACGCAGGAAGATGCGGTCGCCCGTCAACACGGCGAAGGGATTGGCGATGACGTACAGATTGCGCGCACTGCCGATCCAGACCTGATCGCTCAGGTCGACTTCCACCGTCGTCTGTGAGTTTTCCTGCAGCGGTGAGTTGCTGGTGTTAAGCGTGCCGAAGACGTCGTCCGAGCTCGCCGCGCGGTCAAAGCGCTCGTTGAAGTACCACAGGCCGCGGTCCGCGTCGCCGCCGATCCACTTGGTGCCGGAAGCGTCGATCGACAGAAAAAGCATATCGATCTCGCGGTTGATATTGAAGGTCTCAAAACCGGCCGTTTCCGACCAGGAGACCAGGCGGTCGCCGTCTTTGTTAAGCAGCCAGGTGTAGCCGCGGAATTCGTCGCGTTTAATATCGCCCAGCAGCACAAAACTTGGGTTGTTGCTGTCGAAGCCCTGCAGCGGCGAGTTTTGCTCGTCAAACAGATCAATCTGCGGCGGAGACTGCGGGCCGAAGCGATATGCGCCGTTGCCCCAGGAACCGGCCCAGACCGAGCCGTCGTTCATCGCCTGAATGCGATAGATGTCGTTGCTTTCGATTTCCTCGCGCGTCGTGCGCGTGAAGTTTTCCCAGGCGCCGTCGATCAGGCGATACACGCCCGAGCCGGCAGGATGTGCGCTGGCGCACCACAGCACGCCGCTTTCGTCCACCGTCAGGTCGCGGAAGCGGTTGCCCGCCGGCGTGTTCGGCGCGACGGGCGGATTGGCCTGCGTCTGTGCGTCGAGCGTGAATGCGCCGATTGTGCTCGTAAGAATGTGCAGCTCGTCGACGCCGTCGCGGCGCAGCGTGTCCACCGACGCAAAGGCGCGCGCCAGGTCGTTGTTGCCGTAGTACACGCCGCCCTCAATATTGCGAATGTCGAAGGGCGTCATGGCAAACAGCTCGCCGTTGATGACGGTCATGCTGTTGACTTCCAGCTCAATCTCCCTGACTTCAACAAAAGCGCCGTCCTCAAAACGCAGGATGCGATTGGCGTTTGAAACGTGAACGACGCCGTTTAACACCGTGACGTCCGTGACGAGAGGGTCGTCGAAACCGACGGCAAACATTTCCCAGTTGGCGGGGTTGGACGGGAAGGCAAAAAACTGCGGCGTCAGCTCGGCGCGTATAACGCCGACGGACGTCGCGCCCCAGATTACGTTGTCGATAATCATCATCTGCCGTACCGAAATTTCGCGCTGGCCGGCAAAGTTTGTAATCGTCGAGGGAAACGTCCGCGTCGCGCGGTCGAACAGCACCATGCCGAAGTCCGTCGCCACGATCACAACCTCGGGTGTAAACAAAAAGTCGTTGACCGTGACGGAAGGAAAGTCGTCCGAGTTGTCGTTGATGTCGCGGATGTTAATCCACTGCTCGCCGTCCCAGATGTCGACAAATCCATTCACGCTGCCGGCGTAGACGAAGTTTTCAACCGGATCGACTTTCAGCGCCGTGATGTTAAGTTCGCTGAGCGCGTCGATATTGCGGTACTCTCGGTACGCATCCGTCCGCGAGTCATGGCTGAAGACGCCGCCGGAAGTGGCGAACCAGGTCAGCCCATCGGCGTCGGTATCCGCCGCGCGGACATCCACCATCGACGAATAGGTTATCCACTCGTCGAGGCGCACCTGCGCTGAAACGCGAGACGCGGCGACAAACAAGAGAATCAGGCAAATGAAAGGGAAAGACGTCCTGAACAAACGCGGATATCCGGCGACCCTGCGCCGCTTAACAAACCTGCAAGAGGAGGCGGTCATACTGTCCAACCTTTAACATAGTATTCAGCGCCGTGCGCCGACGCCGCAAACGATTAAACAATCGGAACAAAGTGAATAGGCCGTTCCCCGCGTAAAACACTGTAAAGTGCGCTTTGTATCGGCGCGTTAACACGTATTACTCGTCGCCCGCCGGCGGCAGTTTTTCGAAAAGCGAGGCCATTTCTATCGCCGCCATCGCCGCTTCAAACCCTTTGTTGCCGGCCTTGGTTCCGGCGCGTTCGATCGCCTGTTCGATCGTGTCCGTCGTCAATATGCCCAATAAACACGGCGTTCCGCTCTCCGTTGCCGCCGCCGCCACGCCGTTGGCCGCCGTGCCCGCCACATAGTCGAAGTGCGGCGTAGCGCCGCGGATAACCGCGCCCAGGACGATGACCGCGTCGTAATCACGACTCTGAGCCAGCCTGTCCGTCAGCATCGGCAGCTCAAAACTGCCCGGGCAGTAGACGATCGTCACGTCGTCGCGTTTGGCGCCGTGACGGTAGAGCGCATCCAGCGCGCCTTCCACAAGCCGGTCTACGATAAACTCATTCCAGCGCGCCACGGCCAGCGCAAAACGTTTGCCCGCGGCGTTGAAATCGCCTTCGATTACGCGGGGAAGTCCGTGGGTATGATGCGATAGAGGCATGGTCCGCTCCGATGGATTGGCCGGCTGGCCCTTGGTCGTTACTGGAAAAAGTTGGTCTGCAAAAATTGGCGGAAAGAGTCATTTCCGCAAGGTAAAATTTCAGTTACTGCGTTCGGCGGCGCGCTCGCGCAGGCGCTCGAGCATCGTGATCGGCACCGTGAAAGTACCCAGATTGCGCTCGTCAAAAGGCCGTGAACCGTGGTAGTCGCTGCCGCCCGACATCAGCAGTTTGTAGGCGTGCGCCAGCCCGGCGTACTTCTGCTGCAGGCGGCGGCTGTGACTGGGATGCACGATCTCCACGCCGTCCAGCCCGCTCTGGATCATCTCGTAGAAGAATTTGTTGCGCAGGGTTTTGCCGGGGTGCGCCAGCACCGCCACGCCGCCGCTTTTGCGCGCCAGATCGCAGGCTTCCTGCGCCGAAAAACTCCACTTGGGCACGTAGGCCGGCCGCCGCTCCGCCAGGTACTCCACAAAAGCGCGCCGCACGGTTGTGACGTGACCGCGCGCCACCATTTCCTGCGCCACGTGCACGCGCCCCGCGCTGCCGCCGGCACGGTCGAAAATGTCGTCCTGTTTGATCGTCAGGCCCAGCGCGTTGAGTTTGACGGCGATGTCGCGGATGCGTTGTTCGCGCGCTTCGTCGCAGCGTTTGATGTGGGCGCGCAGCGCAGCGGCGTCGGGATCGACAAAATACCCCAGGATATGCGTTTCGCCCTGCGGCTGAACACAGGAAAACTCGATGCCCGGCACACATTCGATGCCGAGGTCGCGCGCGGCTGTCTGTGCTTCCTCCACGCCGCCGACCGTATCGTGATCGGTGACGGCAATTGCCTTCAGGCCGCGCTGCGCCGCTTTGTGCACCAGTTCGGTCGGACTGAGCATGCCGTCCGACACGGTGGTATGCATATGCAGGTCTGCGCGTTCTTCGCCTTCCAGCAGGGGATTTATCACCGGTTTTGTGTTTCCTTGACTTCTGATGACTGTTCTGTTTGTCGCCGTGTTTCAGGCGCGCAGCGCGCGGCTGCGCCGCTTATGACGCGGCGAGGAGTTTGCGGACGGCTTCCAGCGCGTTCTCGCGGGCTGTCAGCTCGCGCTCGCCGGTTTTGCGGCTTTTGACTTCCACCTGGCCGTTGTCAAGATTCTTGTCGCCGACGACGAGCTGCACGGGGAAACCGAGCAGGTCGGCGTCTTTGAACTTGACGCCGGGCGAGGCCGGACGATCGTCGTAGAGCACCTTCAGTCCGGCGGCTTGCAGCTCGGCTTCCAGTTCCTCACAGGCGGCGCGCACGGTCTCCGACTTTTTGGTATTCATGCCGACAATCTGCACGTCGTAGGGCGTCAGCGCCGCGTTCCAGCGGATGCCCAGTTCGTCGTGGTTCTGCTCGATAAAGCAGGCTACGATGCGTTCGACGCCGATGCCGTAGCTGCCCATGATGATCGGGTGTTCGCGGCCGTTTTCATCCAGGAAGACCGCGTTGAGCGCTTTGGAGTATTTTGTGCCCAGCTTGAAAATGTGGCCGATCTCAATGGCGCGCACCACGCGCAGCCTGGGGCCGTCCGGGCCGCCGACGCGCTCGCCTTCCCGCACGACGCGCAGGTCGTGCCAGGACTCAATCGTTGCGTCGCGCTCCAGATCGATGTTGCGGTAGTGCTGCCCGTCCTCGTTTGCGCCGCTCACCAGGCCGTTGACGCCTTTCAGGCGCAGGTCGGCGATGACGCGCATTTTGGGGTTTTTGAGGCCGATCGGCCCGATCGATCCGCCGTGCGCGCCGGTATTGGCCAGGAGTTCGTTTTCTTCGGCGGGGCGGAACTGCGTCGTGTCCAGCGCGCGCGCCAGTTTCTCCTCGTTCAGTTCGTCATTGCCGCACATGAGGATCAGCAGGGGCTCGCCGCCGGCGATGTAAACGACGGACTTGGCGCAGCGCTCCTCGGGGATGCCGTGTTTCTCAATCAGGTCGTTGATCGTTTTGGCTGCCGGAGTTGCAAATTTTTCGATGGCGTCGTCGCCGGGCACGCGTTCAATCGGCGGCGTCCAGGATGTGGCCACTTCGATGTTCGCGGCGTAGGAGTTGTCCTCGGCCAGCGCGCAGGTGTCTTCGCCGTGGTCGGACTCGACCATAAATTCCTGCGAACCGCTGCCGCCCATCGCGCCGGAAGACGCGCCGACGGAGAAGAAGTTCAGGCCGCAGCGCGTAAAGATGCGCTCGTAGGCCAGGCGGTGTTTTTCATAACCCGCGTCCAGTCCTTCCGGCGTGGCGTCCAGCGTGTAGGAATCTTTCATCACAAACTGGCGGCCGCGCAGCACGCCCGAGCGCGGGCGCGGCTCGTTGCGGAACTTCGTCTGGATCTGGTACCAGATCTGCGGCAGATCCTTGTAGGACTTGATGTGCTGGCGCGCGTGGTAGGCGATGATCTCCTCGTGCGTCGGCGCAAGCACCAGGCCTTCGCGGTTTTTGATGTGGAAGAGCACGTCGTCCATCTCCGCCACGCGGCCGGTCTGCTCCCAGATTTCAATCGGGTTGAGCGCCGGCAGATGGAATTCCTGGCCGCCGATGGCGTCCATTTCCTCGCGCAGGATCTGCATGACTTTTTTGACGACGGCATAACCGAGCGGCAGGAAGGAGTACACGCCGGAAGCCAGCGAGCGCGCCATCCCGGCACGAATCATCAGTTGATGTGAGGGAATCTGAGCCTCGGAAGGTACTTCCTTCAAGGTGGGGATAAAGGTCGTTGAATAACGCATGGCCGATGTATAACGGACTGGTTAAAGTGAGCTGAAATCGCTTACTGCAAGTCCGCAAGATAAGGCTTTTTTTCGGCACGGAGTGGGAAGCGAAGGGGCGCGCGGCGGCGGAACGCGTTCAGATGCGGTTTTCAAGGATGCGCACCAGCGCGTTTTGCAACACGATCAGCGGGTCTTCCGGTGTCGATTTCAGGCGCATCTCCGCCTCCGCCAGGGCGCGCAGCGCGTTCTCCACGCTCGCCGGCGGAAAGACGTTCAGCGCGTCCAGGTAGTCCGGCACAAAAAAGGGACTGATGCCCACCGCGCCCGCCAGCTGGTATTTGTCGCGGCTCAGGCGTTGAGCGTCGCCCAGCTTCCACAGAATTGTAAAGTAGCGCGCCAGCATCGTGATGATCATCAGCTCCTGCCGCGCCATCGTGACCATGCGTTCCATGATGCGCAGCGCCGCCACGGCGTCGCCGCGGCCGATGGCTTTTTGCAGCTCAAACACGTTCCAGGTTTTGGACGCGCCGGTGATGGCCGCTATGTCATCGCGCGTGATCTCGCGTTTCTCGCCGACGTAGGTCAGCACTTTGTCGACTTCCGCCGCCAGGGCGCGCAGCGAGGCGCCGGTCTGGGTGAGCAGCAGCTCACAGGCTTCGGGCTCGATTTTGGCGCCGAAGGACTTGACGCGTTTGGCGACCCACGACGGCAGCTCGCGGTCGTAGGGTTTGCGGAATTCAATCCACTCGCCGTTTTCGACGATGAGATTCCAGGGGAAACGCGCGTTCTTGAGTTTTTTCTGGCCCTTGGCCTTCTGTTTGGCGTTGCGCAGCTCCGCGCTGACGCCGTTCAATGATGGCACGGAGGCCTGTAGAATGAGGAAAAGCGACTGAGGCGGACGAGCAAGAAATTTGGAAAGAGGGCTGTTTTTGTCGCTCTTTTTACCGCCGCGGCCGCCGGCAATCTTGTCGAAGTGGCGCACGCTGACCGTACGGCGCTCCGCCATCATCGGGAACGCTCCGGCGCGTTCCACCAGCTCCTCGGCGCTGACTTCATTGCCGTCCAGCACCTCAAAGTCAAACGCCGCTATTTCCGGCGTAATCAGTTTGTTGATGAGCTGATCGTAGGCTTCCTCGCGCAGGAAGTCCTCTTCGCCGAACATCAGGAGGACGTTGGGCGCTTTGTCGAAGGAGTCGATGCCGCTGACGGATTTTAACATGCTGCCTGTGTTCGGGCCTTGCGGTTTATTTGAGATGCCTGTCAAAAACGGCTTTGACTTTGTCCACCAGCAGTTCGGTCGTGTAGGGTTTGACGATATAGCCGTCGATGCGCATCGCCATGAGCCGTTTGATCGTCGCGGACTGGTTTTCCGCCGTGCACATAATCACCGGGATGTCGCGCGTGGCCTGGTCGTAGCGCAGGCGGTTGAGCACCGCGTCACCGTCGATATCCTTCATGCTGAGGTCCAGCAGAATCAGGTCGGGGATCATGGTTTTCAACATCTGCAGGGCCGCGCGCCCGTCGTTGGCTTCGTGCACGGTCAGGTTCAGCTCGCGTTGCAGCGTGCGCCGGACGATCAGGCGATGCACGCTGTCGTCGTCCACAACCAGCACGGCAAAATTGCGATAGGGATCAGCGCTGTCGATACTCATGACCTTCTCCACCGGTTCCCGAAAAGTGATCGCCGTAAACTGCCGACGTCCATCCGCCTCCCTCAGTGCCCGATATGGAGGTGCTGATCAAAGGCGGCGCGGACTTTTTCGTGCACGGTATCGTGCGTAAACGGCTTGACGATACATCCGCTGATTTTCAGGTCCACCAGCCGCATAATTATCTCGCGCTCGGAATGCGCGGTACAGACCAGCACCGGAATGTCGCGCGTGCGTTCGTCCTTGCGGATGCGATTCAGCAGCGCATCGCCGTCAAAATCGGGCAGGCGCAGGTCCAGAATAATCAGGTTGGGCTCGCATTTCTTGAGCGAATCGACGGCGTCGCGCCCCGTGCCGCACTCGATAATCTTGACGCCCAGGCCGGCTTGCAGGCATTGGCGCAACGCCCAGCGGTGGGTTTTGTCGTCCTCGACGATCATCACCGTGAGGTTTTCATATATGTTGCTTGGTTTTTCCATCGAATTTCCTGAACTGCCTTAAACAGCCTTCTTTGGTTAACCTCCGGGTTGCCGGAGTCGGTTGTGTGAATGAGGGGCCTTTTTGTCCTTGTGTTCACCGGCCGCCGCGCCGAATGCCGGTCATTTTTCGATCAGGCGCGGGTCCAGGGCGTCGCGCAGGCCGTCGCCGAAAACGTTGAACGCAAAGACGGCTGTCGCGATGGCCAGGCTGGGGAAGACAATCAGCTCCCAGCCCACGCCGGCGCTGATGTAGCCGCGCCCGTCGTTGATCATCTGCCCCCAGGAGGCGTCCGGCGGCTGAACCCCGAGTCCCAGGAAACTCAGCCCGGCCTCGGCGATAATCGCATTGGCAAAACCGGCGGTAACCAGCACCATAACCGGGCCGATGGTATTTGGCAGTATGTGGCGCAAAATGATGCGCGCATCGCCGAATCCAAGCGCTCGCGCCGCGCCGACGAATTCAGTTTCGCGCAGGGAAAAAATCTGGCCGCGCACGATCCGCGCAATCTCCACCCAGGCCACGAGTCCGATGGCCGTGAAGGTCTGCCACCAGCCTTCGCCCAGTATGACCGAGAAAACAATGACCAAAAGAATGAACGGGAATGACCAAACCACGTTGATCAGCCACAAAATCACATCGTCGGTCCTGCCGCGGAAGTAACCCGCAAGCGCCCCCAGGAGCATGCCGATCGTCAGAGCTATAAATTGCGAAAAAATTCCGACGCTGATGCTGATGCGCGCCCCGGCGAGAATACGACTGAAGATGTCGCGGCCGAATCGGTCCGTGCCGAAAATGAACAGCGGCTCTTTGTACCAGTCGTCCGGGCCGTCGCCCGCCAGTTCCGCCGCGGCGATAACCGTCTCTTCGGGCTCGCTTGCGCTGCCGCTGAAATAGCGGACGGAGTCGCCCTGAACCTCGTATCCCGAGATGGGCAGCGCCAGCGGTTCGTCCGGGTTGGACGGATTGATGCGCAGCAGAATCGCGCCGCGGAACATCATCGGTTTGATCGCATATTCCAGAATCTGCTGGTTGGGATGATGCGGGCTGATCAGCGGTGCAAACAGGGCAATCAGTACAAAAACGACGATCGTGTACATGCCGACCAGCGCCGGTTTATTGCGGCGCAGTTTGCGCCACGAGACGGCCCAGAGGCTTTCCGCGCGCCGTGCCGGCCCGCGCTGTGTCTCCTGCGGCTGTTCGCCTTCGATATCTGCGGCAGAGTTGTCCATTGTAGTTGCGGCGCGTCAGCGCATGCGGACGCGCGGGTCGAGCCAGGCGTAGGCCACGTCGACCAGCAGGTTGATCAGCACAAAAATGACGGCCGTGAACAGCACGGTGCCCTGGATCATCGGATAATCGAGTTGATTGATCGCGTTGATTGTGAGCAGGCCGATGCCGGGCCAGTAAAAAATGTATTCGATGAAAAAGGTGCCGGCCAGGACGGCGGCCACCCAGCCGCTGATGGTCGTAATCACCGGGTTGAGCGCATTGCGCAGCGCGTGTTTGAGCACCACGGCGCTCTCGCTCAATCCTTTGCTGCGCGCCGTGCGGATGAAGTCCGTGTCCAGCGTTTCGAGCATCGCCCCGCGCGTGACGCGCGCTATGATCGAAAGCGGGCGAATGCCCAGCGTCAGCGCCGGCAGGATCAGGTGTTCCCAGCCGCGCGAGACGTAGCCCGAAGGCGGTAGTAATCCCCACGCGGTGACAAACAAAAGAGCAAGCAATGGGCCGGTGACGTAACTGGGCAGGGAAATGCCGAGCAGGGCCAGACTCATCGAGCCGCCGTCAATCCAGGTGTGTGCGCGCACGGAAGAAACAACGCCGATGCAAATGCCGACTATCGTGGCGAACAACATCGCCGAACCGGCCAGCAGGGCCGTCGCGGGAATGCGTTCACCGATGGATTCCACGACGTCGCGGTTGGTGGCGAAGCTGCGGCCCAGGTCCTGGCGCAGCACGATATTGCCGACAAAACCGGCGTAGCGCTCGTACCAGGGGCGGTCCAGGCCCATTTTGGCGCGGATTGCGGCTATCGACTCGGCGTCGGCGCGCTGCGCCATCTGCAGACGCGCGGGGTCGCCCGGCAGCATGAAGGTCGTGATCACAATACTGACGGTGATCACGCCCCACAGGACCACAAGGGCGTAGAAAATTTTGCGCAGAATATATCCGATCATACAGCAGGCCTAATCTACCACCAGAACCTTGGCGGGCAGTTCTCCGTCTTCCGCAAAGCGCAGCAGGGCGCGAATTGAGCGCTCCGTCAGCGCCTCGCCGCGCGCCGCCACCAGTAATCCAAAACTCGTGTAATAATCTTCAGCCAGGCTCATGCCCGGCCGCAGGTAGTTCGGTGCGACGCGTTTAACCAGTTTGTCTCCCAGCTGGCGACGCTCCGTTTCCATGATCAGCGTGAAGGCATCGACGACTTTGCGATGGAACAACACGCCGGCTTTTTTTTCAAGATAGTTCATGACCTGGGTGTAGCGTTTGCTGCTGGCTTCCAGGAAGGAACCCGCCGAGCGGATGGCGTTCGGCACGCCGGACGCCTCGTTGCGGGCGATGCCCTTGCGGTACATCATATTGTGAAAAGTATCCGCCACGGCGATAATCATGGCGCCCGGCGGAATGGCCCTGTCCTTGAGGTGCTGCGGAAATCCCGAGCCGTCAAGGCGCTCGTGATGCGCGTGCACGATGTCCGCCACCGTTGTGAGCGAGTTGTGATGCCGCAGCATAACCGCGCCCAGTTCGGCGTGCCGCGCGTACTCGGCAAAGTCGGCTTCGCTCAGATCGGCCGGGAAACGCGTCAGAATGCGCTCCGGCAGGCCGATTTTGCCGATGTCGTGCAGGCGTCCGGCCGTCTGCACGGCAAATACTTCCGTGGGACTCAGGCCCAGCTGGCGCGCCGTCTCGGCGGATTTGTAGCCGACAAAATGACTGTGGCTGCCTTCGTGGTATCGCTCAAAAGCGCCGACCATGGACGCCAGGACGTCGATGGTCCCCAGAAAATCTTCCGCCAGCCGGTTGTGGAGTCGGTCGAGCTGATCCGTGGGCCGGTCGTCGGTAGAATTCGCACTCATAAACACTGCAAGTCGAATCGCGTTGAATGAAAGTCGGGCGGCGCGGAGCGTCTCCGCGCGCCGGGTCGGACTTCGGGGTGTTTAACCGTGCCGCGTATTTACGCAAATAATAGAACTGCGCCTAATAATCTTCCAGATTTACCACGTCGACGGAGAGCGGTGCAAAACCGAGGAAGCTCGCCGCCGTTCGCGAAAAACCCTCCGTTTTGTCGCTGACAAAACAGCGGATGCGGTCCGCCGCGTCGCCGGGAATGGAAGCCGCGGCGTCGGGCGGCAGTTGCAGCGTCCGCAGCGCCGTGCGCGCCGCCTCCGCACCCGAGTTGACCAGCGCCACGTCGGGCAGTTGCGCCTGGATCACGTCGATCAGGAGGGGATAGTGAGTACATCCCAGAATTAATGTGTCTATGCCGGACGTGCGCATGGGCGCCAGGTATTTGCCCGCGATCTGCTCGGCCACGGGATGGCGATGCCAGCCTTCCTCGGCCAGCGGCACAAAAAGGCGGCAGGCCTGCGCCGGCACAAATGCGCTTTTGGAATCGCGTCGCTGCGCCAGCAGGTGCTGGAAGGCATTGCTGGCAATCGTGGCCGCGGTGCCGATAACGCCGATGCGCCCGTTGCGCGTCAGTTTCAGCGCTGCGTCCACCGCCGGTTCGATTGTCCCCACGACCGGCACGCCCGCAATGTCCTGCACGGCGTCCATCGCCAGGGCCGAAGCCGTGTTGCATGCAATAATGACCATGCCGACGCGGTGTTGCATCAGGAAGCGCGTGCACTGTACGGCGTAGCGGCGGATGGTCTCCGGCGATTTGGTGCCGTAGGGCACGCGCGCCGTGTCCCCCAGATAGATAAGGGAGCGCCGCGGAAAAACCGAAACCAGCTCGCGCAGAACCGTCAGTCCTCCGACCCCCGAATCAAATACACCGATTGCGTTTGTCTCTTCATGCATAAGCTTCTAAATTACGAATCTTTCTTCTCGTTGGCAGGAAGCCGGGATCATTATCCGCACTTTCCCCCGAGCTGCGGCAACTTTATACGGAAATACGGTATTCACGCTATGATGCAGTATCGCGTGATATTACTCTGCCTTGTTCTGGCCTTTTTTTGTTCGTCCCTGGGTGCGCCGCGTCTGAGTGCGCAGCCGGACGATACGGTGACTGTGTACGCCAACCTGCCGGTAGTTTTCAACTCAAAGTGGCCGCATTTTGCCGGCACGTCTTATCGCTGGACCATCGACGGTTCGGGCTTCATCGGCGATGCGGGCACCGACCTGGACATCGTCGCCGACGCGCGTTTTGCCCTGGGGAACATCAACAACCGCGTGAATCCGCGCCTGCCGCTCAGCGACGAGCAAAATGGTTTTGAGGGGTATTGCAATGATATTCCGGACCCGTGCAATATCTTCCTGGCCGTCAATGCGCCGGCCGACAACAACTACCTTCTTGAGCGCCTGGAGCCGGTCAACGCCGCCGCACTTAAACGCTACAGTTTTGTTCCGCGTGAGGACGTGTACAATCCGGACCACCGCTATGTCATCAGCGTGACGGGCAACGACGGACCCGGCCAGTTCATGTTTGTGGACCGCTACGACCGCGAGCTGGGAGCGGAGGTGCAGCAGTATTACAACGACAATCTTACGGGCGAGGACACGACGCAATTCCGCGTCATTATCCAGCGCGAATCGCCGCAGCTGCTGGTGCGCGACAGTGAAAAAGATCTGCTGATTTCGCCGCCGGACCGCATAATGAAGTCGGCCCGGATTGATTTTGGCAAGCTGAGCGTGGGGCAGGAGGGACGAACCCTTGAACGCGTTCTGCTGAACGGCGCGTTGGAGGACCTGCAGATCAGTCGGATGGAACTGATCGGCAGCGCGGCGGACGTGAGGCACTTTGTGGTGCAGCGCTCGGACGGCAATGCCCTGGGCGACCCGGCAAGCCTGCGGCGAGAGGTCAACAGTCTGGGCCTGTCCTGCAGCTTTGAGCCGCTGGGCGTCGGGCCTGTCAGCGTGGAGCTGCGCGTTTTCTGCAACGATCCCAATCTGAACGGCGGCGCCAGTCCCTGGTTCAGCCTGCAACTGCGCGGTGAGGGCACGCTTGCGGCGGTCAAACTGCGCCCGCAGGCCGGCTCGCCCGATGTGGTGGCCGACTACGATTTCGGCAACGTGCATCGCGACGCGAGCGCCGGACGCCGAATCGTCGTGGAATCGACCGGCAGCAGCCGCGCCGACGCCGTGGCTCTCAGTGGGTTGAGCGCGCCTTTCAGCGCTGCGGCGCAGTGGGGCGCGGGTGCGACGGACCTGAATCCGAGCGAAACGCGCACGATCGACATCAATTTCAATCCGACGACGCACGGACTGTTCCGCGATACGCTCGAGGTCGCCGGTGAAAACTTCTCGCCGCAGCGACTCGTGTTGCAGGCCTATTCCTACTTTGACTCGGTGTTTATCTACTACGACTGGGAGCGGCGCGAGCGCGAGAGCGACACGATCGATTTTGGCTATCAGCCGGAAGGCAAGAACGATACGGTGTCATTTTTTGTGCGCAACTACGGCAACATGGAAGTCGGCTTCATGCAGCAGAACCAGACCGCGCCGGACTACGTCATAGCCAACTACAACGATCCGATAACCAGGGATCTGATTTCCTCCACGATTCACTACAGCGACGACCTGATTGACGTGATTCAAAACAGGTATGTGGCGCGGCGTCCGCTCGACGTCGCCGGCTCGTACTCGGAACGCGAGTTTAAACTGATATTCCTGGGCGGCGAATCCGATTTCCGCGAGCCCGAGTTTTATGGACTTAAACGCGTCGACTTCACTTTTACCATGCGGGATACGGTTGACACATCGCGTATGTACCGCAAGGAATTTGTCGTGCGCACGATCAAGACGGACGCGCTGCTCGTCGGCAAGCCGCCGATTCTGGACTTCGGGCTGGTGTACCTGAATGCTTCGCGTACGCTGGATATGGAGCTGGAAAACTGCGGCCGGCCGGTGGAACCAATCGACTCGCGCCTGTTAAACAAAGGTGCGTCGGGCGGATCCTTTGACCTGCGTTCCGGAGCGTTTAACATTCCGGGATTTATCGATGAAAAACAGGTGATCTCGCTGCCCTTTATCTTTGAACCGTCGGATCTGGGGCTGGACGAAGCCGAGTTTTTTGTGGCCTATAACACGACCGGCGAGGCGCGCCGGGACACGACGCGTATCAAACTGCGCGGCAAGGGCGTCGAACAGAAACTGACCTTTACTTCACTCCAGACCAGCGGCATTGCGCCGACGATTGACGACCGCGGCGACACGGTCATCATCGATCTGGGCGAGGTAAACGTCTGCAACGACTCGCGTTCGTTTACCTTCCGCCTGCGCAACGACGGCAATTTCCGCTACGGCGTGCGCCGCGTTATTCAGCGCACCAACAGCGTCGACAACGACTTTACGATAAGCAATCTGCCGATCAACGGCGCGGGGCTGGAGCCGGGCGAACTGAGCAGTCAGATTCGCGTGATTTTTACGCCGCAGCGCGCGGCCCGCGTCGGCGTGGTGCAGGAAGTGGAGCGCATCATCGAGAGCGACATCGACGAGCGCGTGTTCCGTTCGCCCGAGTCGGTGCGGCAGTTGGTGCTGGTGTTCAGGGTGCGGCCCGTGGCGGCCGTTCTGGCAGTCGAACCGCTCGGCCCGGTGCTGGAGGACGGCACGCTGGACTTCGATAGCCTGGCGGTGCTGCCGGACTGCGCCAACGAGCGCGTTCTGGCGCTGCGCGTGATCAACGGCGGCAACCAGGACCTGCTGCTCAGCAATATCAATCTGGTCCAGCCGACGGCATTCAGCTTCCGGGGAACCGCGGAGCGCCGCCTGGGCCCGAATCAGGACGACACGATCTACGTGCATTTCCAGCCGAACGCCGTCGGGCGCACGCGCGATACTCTGCGCTTTAGCCACAACGGCGGCTGTCCGGACTCCAGCTATGCTCTGCCGATTGTCGGCGTCGGCGTGATGCCGCCGGCCCTGCGCGTCGACATTCCGGACGTCACGCGCGCGCAACCGGGCACGTTGGTGGAGATTCCGCTGCTGCTGCCGGACCTGGCCGGGCAGCAGGAGATTTCGAACATTGAAACGGTCAACATCGAACTGGAATACAATCGCACGACGCTGCAATTTGAAGACTTTCTGACGGCCGGTACGGCGGCGCGCAATCTGAGCAGCGACGATATTTCCAGCGCTGAAACGGATGGCGTGCTGCAGCTGGAACTGCGCAGCTCGGCGGCGCTGCAGCCGTCCGACACGCTCCTGCGTCTGCGCTTCAATACCTACGTCGGCGATGCGGCGGTGACGCCGATCAATATCGCCTCAATCAGGCTCGGCAATACGGACTGCGACGAAATTGTGTCGGTCGACACCGTCGGCTCAGGCGGTGTGTTTGTGGCCGATTCCGTCTGCGGCGTGCACGTTCTGACGATCGGCGGCAGCGCGGGACGCGCTTTTGGTTTGCGGTCGCCCTCGCCGAATCCGGTGGACGGCGACATTGCGATAGAATACGAAGTGGCGTATCCCACGGTGGTCGACATTCAGTTGTTCAACTCCATGGGGACGCTGGTGCGTCAGGTCGCCGCGGGCAAACATCCGCCGGGCGTCTTCCTGGCGCAGCTTGACGGAAGCGCGCTGGCGGCGGGAACCTATTATTGTGTGATGCGCGCCGGTATTTACACTGCAACTCATACCCTGGTGAAAACGCGATGAAGCGCCCGGCTCAACACATATCGCCCGGCGGGCTGCGCGGTCGTTTCAGATGCGCGGCCGTGCGGCTGTGCGCTGTTGCGGTCTTCTGGCTGTGCGCGCCGCTGTTGCAGGCCCAGGGATTTGACTGGCAGTACGATGCGCGCATGCCGAGCGATTATCCCGATCTGTTTTTGGGGCTTGATGTTGCGGGCGGTGCGTCGGCGTATTCCGGGCAGCTGCGGCACACCGAAAAAATTGACGATCCTTTTGACGGCAGCCTGGTCTGCCGCGAATGCGGTGTATTCGACAGCGGCAGCGACAGCTATATTCGCTTTGGCCTGCGCGGCGAATATTGGCTGGATGCACTCTGGACGGTGCGCGCAGGCGTCGGCTACGTCAGCGCGGACATCGAAGCACAGCGCGACCTGCCGGACCTGCCCTCGCTGGAATACGGGCTGATCAGCAGCGAGCTGCAGTTTGAGTCGACGCGCCGTCGCCTGGCATTCGACGCCGGCTTGCGGCGGCGGATTTTGGACCGAATCAGCGTGGGCGGGGCGCTCAGCGCGGGATTTCTGCTCTCCGAAACGGTAGAGCAGCGTCAGCAGATTGTCGCACCGGCGGAAGCTCACTTTGAGATTGACGGCGTCAGCAGCAGCTCCCGCATTGTCGAGGGCGAACTCAGCGCCGCGGCGGACCTGCTCTTCAGCGCCGATCTGGGCATTTTTTACGACGCACCGCTGGCGCGCGGGCTCTACGCCGTGAGCGGGCTTGTGGTCTCGATTCCGCTGCACTCCGCCACAGCCGATCAGTCCTGGCGCGGCTATGGCCTGCGACTGAATGTATCGCTGCTCTACGGCCAACCCTGAGCGATCAGCGGGGCAAACAAGAGGGGTTTTAAAAAAGTTTTGAAAAAGGCGTAAACCTTTGCGCAGCTGCCAGCGTCTCAGGTCCGTTCAAAAAAATACCCGGCGGCGCATCCCGCGCACATGCCAGGTACAGGCCGCAAAAGGCCGAACCAACAATGGACGAAACTACCTGCAATTTCAATTCACAAGTTTTTCAGAGGTATTTGATATGAAACGCATTTTCACGGTCCTTGTCGCCGCATTTATCGCTACGACTGCCATGGCGATCGCACAACCGAAAATGGAGCTCCTGGGTATTAAGAACAATACCTACGACTGGGGCACGGTCAGCCCGAAAGAGTCGCCGCTGACGGCCGACATCAAGATCAAAAACACCGGCGATGCCGAGCTGATTATTGCCAAGGTCAAACCTAGCTGCGGCTGTACGACCGCTCCGCTCGAAAAAGATCGTCTGATGCCGGGCGAAGAAACGGTGATGAACGTTTCGCTCAAAGTAGCCACGAGCACGGGCCAGGTGCAGAAGTCGATCACGATTACGAGCAATGACGCCGGTTCGCCGACGACGGTGCTGTACATCAAAGCCAATGTGGATCGTCCGATTTCCGTCACGCCGCGCTACCTGTATTTCAACGACATGGAAGCGGGCACGGAAGCGGTAGCCACGGTTAAAATCCGCAACTCCAGCAACCAGGACGTCACGCTGAGCGACATTAAAGCGGACAACGGCGTTAAACTGGATATCGGCAGCAAAGTGGTTGTTAAAGCGGGCGAGACGATTGAAGTTGCGGCCAAAGTGGTTCCGGCCAAAGACGGCTATTTCTCTGCTTCCGTCAGCATGAAAACGAGCCACCCGGAATACGAAACGCTGGAAATCAAAGGCTACGGCAACGTGAAAGAGCCGACGAAATCAAAAGCGTTTGTAGACTAAAATTGTAGTTTGTAGCGGCCGGCATTAACAACCGGTGTGGAATTGCAAAAGCGGACGTCTCCGACAGGTGGCGCCCGCTTTTGCGTTTAATATGTCTTTGTGCCGTTTAAGAATCTGTATTTGTTAAGCCGGCATTCACCTGTGTCTTGTATTTCACATCTGCCAAGTGTATGTTTAGCACATTCGGCCGCACCATTAATGCCGAAGCTCGTTCCGCCAAAACTGATCGTGCACGAAACAAGAGGTAAACAGCACTCCGTCAACTTAAAGATGACCAGTCCCTTCACCGTACATTGACCGATCGTCAACCACGCGACTCCCGCGATCGATCGACGGTGCGGCATTGTCATCGATTTCTTAACACTTACACTTAAACATATCATGCTTAAAAACTCGACGCTTCTCTTGCAGCGCCGCGGCACTTCTTTGCCCCGGCTCGCTTTCTTGACTTTTTGTTTGTCACTGTGTTTAACTTTTTCAGTCAGTTCTCAGTCGCCGCCGCCGGAGTGGCTGCCGAACGACCGGGGATTGACGCCGGGCATACCTTTCAGTGAAATCCAGTTGACGCCGGAAAATCGCGAGCATTCAGATCATGCCCACACGCGTGGCTGGATGTGGCATTTGTACGATATAAAAGCTCCGCTGGCATGGAAGTTTTCGACCG
>JAUIKM010000071.1 GCA_030430495.1 bacterium
CGTTCATTCCGACAGTTTACCGGAATATCCGATCTGCGACAAGTGCCTGCAACAGGGCAGTGTACCTGACGGCAGCATGGTATCGAAAGCATGGAAGCAATTGGCACGGAGGTTCGCTTAACAACGCTGGAGTTGTTTACGTGGTCGGCCGAATGCCTGGAGCAAATTCGTGACGTTCTGCACGACGAGTGGGGATTCAGGCCGTCAAGGAGTCAGGCCGCAGCGTATGTCTTTCACCGATTCAGTCGGTCCAGCGATCCTGGCTCGTACGTACAAGAAACGATGCGGTCGGTATTCGGATCGGCGGGCGAAACCTACAAGGTTGTACTCCATCCCGAATTGGTCGTCCGGCTCAAATCAACGATTTCTGGCTGCACGCACATCATTCCGCAACATGTCACACTGGTCTGCTCAGCGGTCCTGGTCCATGTCGCACGAAAACTGACGGAATCAACATGATAATCACAGTTAAAGTCGAAACGCTGCCTCCCCACCTGTTTATTACAGTGTATGTGGGCGATCGGATGGTGATCAGATTTAACAATTCAACGCCAAAACCGCTGGAAACATTGGTGCTTTTGCTGGAGAGCCTGATCTATGGCCAGGTCCAGCATATTGCCAAACAACGGCAACAGGCCACCGGCCAGAAAATGTCGTTGAGATCGATGGCGAACTTGTTGCACAAAAGTCTGAACAAGTATCGCACACTCAATGCGATGCTGTCTGCACAGTGTCGCCTACGGAAAAAACAAGAGAAGAAGCCGGCACCGACGTAAACAAATGTCACTATTGGACAGGACACGTAGCAGCAGTCTCGTCATCGATCCTGGAAGTAATCCGGATTGGCGGCGGGACTGTTTTTTTGTATCCGAGAGTTTCGTCGGGCGGTTCTTGTGCCCGGTTAGTCAATTCCGTAGGCCCAAACTTAACAACCGTTACGAATCTTGTGGGAATTCCGGGCGGTCAAATTAGCTAGAAGAAACGTTCAACTCTTGTGCGTGGATGGGTTGTAGCAGCGCTTCGGTGCTGTAGTTGGACTGGATGGTCCAATTCATGAACTAAAAGCCCGTATCAGTCCACTGTTGATCTAGTGTTCGAATGTGCCTAGGAATACTGTTGGAGATACTTTAATTATCTTTTAAAGTTGGCCGAATTGAAGTGGCGCAAGAACGTTATGTCACGGCAATTAAACTCATTAGACGATTCGATCCAGAATTTTCTGGACAAACTTATCTTTGGAAGGTGGTGTTTGATAAATAATACTATTCATTAGATTGATGTGCTGAGTTCCTATTGGACCTACCAACTCAAGATTATACCTTCCTTCATCTTCGAGATCAGAAACCATTTTGTATGATAAGAAGACGATGTTGCTGTCCTGAATATCAGTTTGAGTAAACTTGCCAATGTCCCAGAGCCTTTCGACAAGTACATCTTGCATCACTGCAATAATCTTCGTACCCCAATGATGATGATAAAGACCTTTAAAGATTAACTGCATAATGTATCGCTTGTACACATTTTTCCAATTGAAACTGTAGCTGGGTTTTTTTTCGAGCATGCTAGAATTGATCAATGCACTATAAGCTGAAAAGCAAGAGCCTGTAATGTCAACTGTTTGCAACTCTACCGATACAAATTGATTGACGGTTTGGTCATTGGCAATATCAGCAATTACCCAATCGATCTTTCCAACTTCAGAGAGCTTAACTTCAAACGCAGTTTGAGGGTTTGTGGGTTTTTCACCAGGCCAACAGTTGCTAATAATATCCCTTTCTATTTGAGCCTGAAATAGTCTATTGGGACAAACACAGATTAGGTCTTCTTTCGTTCGACGGTTCGCTGTCCCACCCCATTTATAAACCGAGCATACCGGGTACGGGCCATTAAGTTGTTGTGATCGTTTTGTGCATTTGAGGTCAACAAATGGACAGAGATATTCCGCGTTAACGGGATTCCTCATTTTCTTTGATGGTTCACCAAGAATTTCACCTATAAAGTCAGATGGATCGTATTGCAACTGCTATCCTTTTCGATTATGTACAATTCTTCATCTCCCCGTTCACAGGCCACTATGGCTTTGGCAACAGCTCTAGCCAGAAAAGGTGGAACGGCGTTGCCTACCTGTCTATACTGTTCAGTTCTCGGACCGCTAAAAACAAAATGATCCGGGAAAGATTGAAGCCTGGCCGCTTCTCGGACAGTTATTATTCGATCTTGGTGCGGGTGAATATACGTTCCCCAATGTATGTCACATTTCGTTAAAATCGTAGAAGACAAGCCTTCCGGAAGTAGGCGGCCATACCTCTTAGTATGATCACTTCTTTTCGCGCGTTTCATTCCTGCGGGCAGCAGTCTATAAGGTATATCGCGCCAACTTCCACCTTGAGGAATATATTCCATTCTTTCCATATTTACATTGGAGAGTTTAGGTGCGACGTGATTGAACACCTTCCGCTTTCCATTGCGCATTTGTTTTTGATATCCGGTCGCCAAAGACTTGTTAACACGGTAGGGAAGCCCCGCTTCTGAACCTTCGCCATTATTCAACGAAGGTAAATCTGAAATCGCTTGGTCAACAGAAATGAAGTCAACGTCGGCACCATTGTGAGATGGGATGGGCCAAGGAATATCAGATCCAATGCGGTTTGCGACGAAAAAAATGCGTCGTCTTTCTTGAGGTACGCCAAACTGCTCTGCACGAAGAATCTTATATTGAAATTGACCGTAACCCAAATTAGACAATCCATGCTGAATGTCTTGAACCGCTTTCCCTTTGGCAATTGATGTCATGCCGGTTACATTTTCCATCACGACCCATCTCGGCAGGACACCTTGTACAATTCTCAAATACTCCTTAAAAAGTCCGCTTCTTTCGTCGTGCATTCCTCGCTGATGGTTGTATACACTAAATGCTTGACACGGCGGGCCTCCTATCAGACAGTCTAACTCACCACGTTTAATGCCCGCGGCATCCAAAATGTCATCAGCAGTTATATCTTGAATCGGGCCATCCAGAAACGTCGTATCTGGATGTGTACGCTTGAATGTTTCGGCAGCATGCTCATCGAAATCATTTGCAGCAAGTATCGAAAAGCCAGCCTGCCTGAAACCTTCCGAAAGACCACCCGCACCGGCAAACAAATCTATGGCTGTTAACGACATGATCGATCCTGATTATGTTTCCATTATGTTCAAAAATACCTGTAGAACAATCTAATTCCAAACCTTGCAGAAACTTGGCTGTTAGCAACCCTGCAATTGGTCTACTGTTGCCGTCGGCCACAATTTGCATGACTTGGAGCACCATCTACTTCCATTCAGCACGCGGCTGTCCAGCTCTTTTTCCTATTGCAATTGCCAAAACAACTTTGCTGTTAAAAAGGTTCTACTTAACCGCTGCCGCCTCGCGAGCTGAGTAAACCGCTCTTCCGGCGCGAAGGTCGCAATCCAGGTGAAAATGATTCACCGAAAATCTCGCCGCGCTGACACATCAAAAGCGCGCGGGGCGCAAATGTGACCGGCCCCCCGCCCGAACTTTCCCCCCCCGATTTGCGGGGCGCACTACCGCCAATAGTGCGCCTTGCCGCCTCGCATTTCGTGCAGAGTACGGGTTACCGCCCGGTCTCGCCACGGATGCAGGCCACAAAGCGCCCGAATGCACACAACACGACCGGTTTTGGTCAATCATTCAATCTAACCTACAGGTGATGCAATGGCGTATAAGACAATTACGCAAATCACGCAGTTTGAGCACAATATGATTTCACGCTTTATTGCGGGCGCTCTTGTCAAAATGGGCGCTGAAGTGTACGGACTGCGCAACGGTGAAACGCTCGTGGACTCGCCGAACGAGGCGACGCACTGGACGGGCGTTTTTAAGGTTCGCGACCTTACGGGCGTTTGGGGCGGTGATCGGAACGGTGACGGCGTACCGGAACACTTTTTGACGCCTGAAGGGTATGCCGTTCACGTTGAAGGAATGTTTAAGGGAACGCGTACGATTCTTGACACGTCGGAAACTGGAGTTGCAGCCGCGTTTGTTCCGGTGTTTTCAAAGCACTTCGCCGACAGTACGGCACAGTATCAAGAGTATAAGAACGTTGCAAAGCAGGCGGCAACAAAGTTCATGGCCCTTGTAACCCGCAATGAAGCCAAATCGATTGACACGCCGCCGACAATCGATTCAAACGGCGGCGCATGGTTTGTGAAGTTTCACCGTGACACAAGCGGTTACATGCGGAAACTGTTCCGGGATACGTTCAGCCCTAAGCAGGATAAAAAAACGTGGACCTGGGTTTTACCGCAAGGCACAAAGATTTCAGACGTGCGGGAGTTCTGGAATTCCACGCCCGGTTGTGTCTCGGACGAACTCAAAGCGCTGCAAATCAAAGAGATGCAGAACAAGGCGACTGAAACGATTGACGAAACGGATGACTTACTCGGACTCATCAAGGGAATTCTCGACACGCCGAACCCCAAAAGCGCGGTCAAGAACGCTGCAATCACCCCCCCGCAAACGGCCGCGCCCAAACCCGACGCCGCAAACGACAAAGCAACGGTAACTGCACCTGCTTTGGAGCTTGCCGACGCATGAGAACCAGCACGCAGACGGCGGCCCGCTGTATAGAGTGCAACGCCCTTATTACAAGCGACGACGCCGCGATTGAAATGATTCCCGACGCCGGTTTATGTTCGTCTTGCGCTGATTCATGGCTGTTCAATGTGCGCGAACCGCCGCAACGGCACGCGGCCGCCGGATCGTTGGAGTCGCAATTTTTCTGGTTCGACGATCTGGCAATTGATAGCGCGTATTAAACAGTGAACTCTCGTTTAATACCGCGACGACGTCAGGTTCTCACTACCTGAAATATTCATTCACCGGATACAACAATCAGCCGCCGCGCTGATTGGTACAGCCTGAACGGTCAAAACCGTTCAGGCTGTTGTTATTTATCGACACCGCGAATTGCAAGGGCGCGCGCGAGGCTGTATCGCCTGCAAACTTGTGCCGGGCAATGCAAAGCCACGCAAAGAGCAATCACGGCTCTTTGCGTGGCTTTGCCGTGTCACGGCGTTTCTGCCCGACGATAGGGCGGTTGACGGCGCTTGCAGGCGTTAGCCGAGCGAGCGCCGAGCTGGGATTGCCGAAGCGGCCATAAGGGCCGTTTGCGGCGCTTGCAGGCGTTAGCCGAGCGAGCGCCGAGCTTGGGACCATGCCGAGGCACTGCGCGGCGGCCGTAAGGGCCGTTTGCGGCGTTAGCCGAGCGAGCGCCGAGCTGGGACCATGCCGAGGCACTGCGCGGCGGCCGTAAGGGCCGTTTGCGGCGTTAGCCGAGCGAGCGCCGAGCTGGGACCATGCCGAGGCACTGCGCGGCGGCCGTAGGGGCCGGGCGATATGTCTGCCCTTTGGGCGCTTTGGGAAACATGTTTCCGAAGCGCCAAGGGCGGCCCTTGTCCGGCGACGCGCACGACTGCCCAGCTCGCAAGCGGCAACCGGCGGCGTGCGCCGGTATGTGCCGGAGCGGTGCGGCGGGAAGCGCACGGCCGGTTACCGGCCCCCGGCGACCCTCCCGGCCCGTGATGTTTCCCCAAGACCCTTGTTTCACACGTACGGAGGCAGCAAGCATGGAAAAGGTGCGACTGTTACAGCGTCCGCCGACAGTTTTAGAAGATATGTGGGCGCTACCTGAGGTAGACCACACCTGGAGAGAGAATGTACGGCAACTCATGCGTCACGCGCCGATGTACCGGCGTCACGCCGGGAAGAATGATCCTGTTTCGTTGCTCGGCTGGCCGCGCAGCAACGGCGGTCCTTCGCGTCGCGGAGAGAAGTACATCGCGTCGCGATACCTGGTGCTCGATATTCAGCCTCTTCGCCTGTATGACATGATTGAAGTCAGGTGCTACCGCTACAGCGATGCAACAGACTTCTACTGTGGCAGCCGTGGCGCGCTGACCGCTCCAAGGAA
>JAUIKM010000046.1 GCA_030430495.1 bacterium
GGTACGATCAATCGTACGGCGCAGGGGGGCTACGTCTCTAAAACACCGGTCGGGATAAATTCCTTGCTTTTTAACATACCGGCGGCGGGGCGGGCGATGGGGCAGGCGGGCCCCTTGATCTCGCAGGAGTGCGTCTTTTCCGCACCAAACACCCGTCTCCCCCGCCCAAACGGCCCGTCACAACACCGGCCTATACACACGTTTCCAGCCGGCGCAAAAACCATTTCGTGTTATTTGTTCTGCGATTTGTGCTAATGACCCACCAAGAACCTCTCTAACTTTGCAAGAATGACAATGAGCGCCTCCATATTTCATTCAAAGTCTGTCGCAGAAATCCGAGCGGTATTTGGCCTGGACAAGCCGACACACCCTCTAATTACCATTCTTGATACAGAAAAGCTTGCTTATGGAGAAGAAACTGTCGGCAAACGATTTTCGGCTGATTTGTACTGCATCGCTTTAAAAGATTCCCGTTGCGGTATTGATTACGGACGAAATTCCTATGACTTTGACGACGGTGTTTTGATATTCACCGCGCCAAAACAGGTCATTACTGTCAGAAAACCTCAAGCACTGAATGAAGTGAAAGGCTGGATGCTGTATTTTCATCCCGACCTTATCAGAGGAACGACCCTCGGTGCAAAGATCGACTCCTTTAATTTCTTCAACTATGAAGTTAACGAAGCCTTGCATCTTTCCGATGGCGAGCAAAACACCTTAAATCAAATTGTTCAGCTTATTCAGTCGGAAATCAAAGAGCGAATTGACAATCACAGTCGACAAGTCCTGGTTTCCAATATCGACTTGTTGCTCAATTACAGTAAACGATTTTACGAAAGGCAGTTCAATACGCGTTCCGCCAGTCATCTTGATGTAGTTTCCAAAGTGGAGTTGCTGCTCAAAAACTACTACGATGCTCAACAACTCATAGAAAAAGGCCAGCCGACCATCCAGTATTTGGCAGACCAATGCAACTTGTCCGCCAGTTATTTAAGTGATCTTCTGACCAAAGAAACAGGGCGATCCACCAAAGACCACATTAACGAATTTCTGGTTGACAAAGCAAAACACTTGTTGCTGAGCTCTTCCGATTCCATCAGTGGAATAGCCTACACTTTGGGTTTCAACTATCCACACTATTTCGGCAGGTTGTTCAAGCAAAAGACAGGCAAAACACCACAAGAGTACCGCCAGTTGAACTAGGATAAAGGGAGCAAAAACAGCGTCCTTTTTTTGCATTTCCGCGATTTGTGTTCATCCTTCTCGTTTTTGTGTTACCCCGCCCTGTCTATTAGTCGGATATTTGTTTCATCAAATCATTTCCTGTCAAATCATTCTGAAGATCAATGACGATGAAACACAAAATTCTTGTCACAGGGGCAAGTGGAGCTTTTGGACGTCTTGCTTGCATCCAATTAGCCGAACACGGACATCAAGTTGCAGGAACAATGCGTTCGACTTCAGGTAAAAATGAAGCAGTCGCCAATGAGTTGAAATCGCATGGCGTTGCACTGGTTGAAATGGATGTATGCAGTGAAACCAGTGTAAATGCAGGAGTAAAATCAGCCATTGAACTAATGGACGGTCTGGATACTGTCTTTAACAATGCAGGAATTGGAGCAAATGGAATTCTTGAATGCTTCACATCAAGCGACATCCAAAAAGTGTTTGATGTGAATGTATTTGGAGTTCAACGACTTATGAGAGCTGTTTTACCACATTTGAGACAGCAAGGTAAAGGCACAATCATCCATACGTCTTCGTGCATAGGCAGAGTAACAACACCTTTTTTAGCTTCTTACTCGGCTTCAAAATACGCATTGGAGTCTTTGGCAGAAGGGTATCGAGCCGAACTTTCAGGGTTTGGAATTGAATCCTGCATTGTCGAACCCGGCGGATTTCCAACGGGCTTCATGAGTGGAATGATAAACCCAGGTGATAAAGAGCGATTAGCCCAATATGGCGAAATGGCAAACATTCCCGAGGCTGCTCTTAATGGTTATGTGGCCTATGTGGAATCCATTCCCGAACAACGACCTGAGAGAGTGGCAGAAGCCGTAGTACATTTAGTAAACACCCCGTTTGGTGAAAAACCATTTAGAACCGTTGTTGATTTTTCAGGATTGAAAGAAGGAATCGAGAACTACAATCGAGTTCTGAACGAGACAACCAAAGCGATCTATACGGCCAACGGAGTCGCCAACCTGTTAACATTAAACAAAGACTAAGATGCAAAACACAATACTGATTACAGGAGCAAGCAGCGGAATTGGCAAAGCAACTGCGCTGCATTTTCAGCGGCAGGGGTGGAATGTCATTGCGACCATGCGCTCACCTGAAAAAGACGATACATTGAACTCGCTCGCAAACGTACATCTGGAGAGACTGGATGTCCTGGATTTAACGTCCATTGAACGAGCCATTGAAAACGGAATTTCAAAATTTGGAAGAATCGATGCACTTGTAAACAATGCTGGTTATGGAGCGTACGGTCCATTGGAATCGTTTCCGCGCGAAAACATTATCAGACAGTTCAACACCAATGTGATTGGATTGATGGATGTCACCAGGGCCGTCATACCACATTTCAGAGATAATATGAGCGGCGTCATTGTCAACATCTCATCCATTGGCGGGCAAATGACCTTCCCCCTGGGTTCGCTATATCATGGAACGAAATTTGCCGTTGAAGGCATTTCAGAGTCATTGCACTACGAAATGAAAGAAATTGGAGTTAAAGTTAAAATTGTGGAGCCGGGCTTCATTGCAACTGATTTTGGCGGACGCTCCTTCGACTTTCAGGCAGGAGAAATCAAAGAATACCGGCCTCTCATTAATGCCTTAATGAAACAATGGCAAAACCCAGACAACACGGCTTCACAAGCAAGTCTGGTTGCGGAAGTAATCCACAAGGCTGTCACTGATGGAACAGACCAACTGAGATACCGAGCTGGGGACGACGCCAACTTCTTGCTCGATAGCCGCAAAAAAATGACTGATGCGGAGTTTTTTGAGATGATGAACGGGCAGCTTGAGAAACAGGAAGGTTAACTGATCGGACAAAGTGACGACAAACGGTCTCGTGCTTGCAGAAATGTGAAAGCCAGATCAGCGTCCTGCGTACGATGCTCTCCAGGCGCGGTAGTCAACACGTGCCTGGAAACGACTTTCTCGATGCGTGTTGGGCCTAATTGTTTAACCGTGCGAGCAGGCTCGGTGATTCCGGCCTGCATCTTTTCGCCGGTCGAGAACCGCAGACGTTTGTTGTCGAAGGTTTTGGGGGAAGATCAACACCCGCCTCCTCTCCCGCCGCCGCGCACACAAAAATACCTCTCACCCGCCGGCGCGACACTCCCGACGCGCCGACTAACAAAAGCGGATTGAAAAGACGGCGGCGCAGACGCCGGATCGGGAATCGCCCATTGCGTGACGCCAAAAAGCGAGGGATTGCGTAATTTTGCAGCCGAAAGTGATACGTACGTCCCAAACGAGTGCACAATGAATTTTCCTTCGCTGAACGAACAAATGGACCTCATCCGCTCCGGCGCCGTCGACGTGCTGCCGGAAGAGGAACTGGTCAAAAAAATTGAACAGTCGATTGCCGCCAAAAAACCGCTCAACGCCAAGCTCGGCGCGGACCCCAGCCGCCCCGACCTGCACATCGGCCACGCCGTCGTGCTCCACAAACTGCGGCAGTTCCAGGACCTGGGCCACAACGCCATCCTGATCGTCGGCGATTTTACCGCCATGATCGGCGACCCCAGCGGACGCTCCAAAACACGCCCGCCGCTGACAATCGAAGAAACGCGCGTCAACGGCCAAACCTACTTTGAACAGGCCGGCCGCATCCTCGACGCCGACAAAGTCCAGATTCGCAATAACTCCGAATGGCTCGATAAACTCGGCTTTCAGGACGTCGTGCGCCTGGCCGCCAACGCCACCGTGGCGCAACTGCTCGAACGCGACGACTTTACCAAGCGCTTCCGCGGCGGCCAGCCCATCAGCCTCCACGAATTCCTCTACCCGCTGGCGCAGGCCTACGACTCCGTCGCCATTCGGGCCGACGTTGAGCTGGGCGGCACCGACCAGACCTTCAACCTGCTGCTGGGACGCGAAATCCAGAAAGCGCACGGCCTCGAACCGCAGGCCATCGTAACCACGCCGTTGCTGGAAGGCACCGACGGCGTCGAAAAAATGAGCAAGTCGCTCGACAATTACATCGCGCTGACGGACACGCCCACCGAGATCTTCGGCCGCACGATGTCCATCCCCGACACGATGATCGCGCGTTACTTCCGCTATGGCGCATTTGCCGCCGACGCCGAGGTGACCGCCATGGAAAGCGGACTCGCCGACGGCTCCGTGCACCCGCGCAACGCCAAAGTCCGCGTGGCCCAGGCTATTGTGGAACGCTACCACGACGCTCAGGCCGCCGCCGACGCCCTGGCCGAATTTGAACGCATGTTCGTCAAAAAAGACGTGCCCGACGAAATGCCCGAGTTCGCGCTGGAACTCGAAGGCAACGAGATAAGTGTGATTGAGGCAATCAGCACCGCCGGCCTGGTGAAATCGCGCAGCGAGGCGCGCCGCATGATTCAGCAGAACGCCGTCAGCGTCGACGGAGAAAAAGTCGGGGATATCGAAGCAATGCTGGACCTGAGCGCCGAACGGGTGCTGCGCGTCGGTAAACGCCGCTTTGCGCGGATTAAACGCGCCTGAACGCCGCAGCGGTGAAAACGCTCTCTCGGTACAATGACAAAGCCCTGTCGATTCAACTCGGCAGGGCTTTCGTTTTGCGCTCTTTTAAATCCGCTTTTGTTTGTCAGCGGGTTATTTGCCGCCGCGGCCAAAAATGACGACGGGGATGGTTTTGATCAGTATTTTGACGTCCAACCAGATCGTGAAGTTCTCAGCATAATAGACATCCAGCGTCATGGCGTCGTGCAGTGACAGGCCGTCCATCTGCCGGCCGGTGACCTGCCACAAACCGGTGATGCCCGGCAGCACGTGAAAACGCCGCATGTGCCAGTCGTCAAAAAACTCCATCTCGTACGCCAGGCAGGGCCGCGGCCCGATGACGCTCATATCGCCGATCAGCACGTTGATGAACTGCGGAATCTCGTCGATGCTGTACTTGCGCAGGAAAGCGCCGACGGCAAAGATGCGCGGGTCGTTGGCGACCTTGCCCATGTGTTTGCCCTCCTTCAGCCGTTCGCGCGCGGCGGCCTGGTGCTCCGTTGCATCGTTGACGTGCATCGTTCGGAACTTGATCATCTTGAAGGTCTTGCCGCCGCGGCCGACGCGATCTGACAGGTAAAAAATGGGTCCGCGCGAGGAGATTTTGATCAGCGCCGCCGCTATCAGCGCCGGAATCAGGGCAACCAGCAGAAACAGGCTTGCAAACACAATGTCAAACAGGCGCTTGGCCGCCAGCCCGGGGCGAATAGCCAGCTGCGACGGCATCTCCAGCGCGTTGATCGACTGCGCCGTCGCTCCGTTGTCGCTGTTGACGATGCGGAAATGGCGCGACAGCACCTTGACGGGCAGGTTGGTTTTTTTACAGGTTTCGATGATTTCCAGCAGGCGGTCCGGCGCGATCGAGTTGATCACCACGTAGATTTCGTCCGCCGCGCTGGTGATGGCGTGGTTGACGATATTATTGACGCCTTTCATCACCGGAAAACCGAGGATGCGCTTGCCTTCCTTTTTTTCGTCGTCGTCGACAAAGGTGGCGTCTTCGATATTAAACGCCGGGTCGTTGAGCACCCGCAGCGCGAACTTTTCACCGGCGCGGCCCGCGCCGACCACCAGAACGCGGCGCTGCGTGTTCGTGCCTATCTGCAACACGCCCTTGCGCACCAGCGTGTGAATCGGCGTGCGCAGCAGCGAGACAAAAACAATACCGAAGGCGGTGACGCCGAGCAGGAAACCGCGCGTCGAGTTGATCAACTGCGAGTCCTGCATGAAAAACAAGACAACGATCAGCACCAGGCTGAAGGTCACATAGGACTTGATGACGCGCGTCGTCTGTTCCGCCCAGTTGACGATCACCTTGTGACGATAGAGCGAATTCCACCAGAACAGCGGAATCAGCATCAGGCTGGCCACAAGGAAAAACACGAAGTTTTCAAGTTGAAAACGCGCGCCGGCACTGACCGACAGACTTTTGACGAAGTCCGTCTGCCGCAGGAAAAAGATAAAACTCACCGCACCGGCAATTGCCAGAATATCCAGCAAAACGATTACCAGGCGCGACCAGGTGTTTTTTGTGCTCATGGATTGTGTGTTCAGCTTCACGGCGACGTGTGTGGGCGGCGGCCGCGATAAAATGTTCTGTGCGACGCCGACCCTACGAGGCCAGCGCCTCGGTCTTCCCGGCCGGCAGCAGCTTGCCGTAAAATTCGAGCAGCTGACGCGCCAGCACGTGCACGTCCAACTCGTCCATCACAAGCGCGCGCGCATTGCGGCCCTTGTCTTCCCACTGGTCGCGCTCGTCGATGGCCTGCAGCAGAATCTGCGCAAAATCCTGAGCGCCGTCCGAAGCGGACATCCAGCCGACGTCGCGACGCGCAAAAATGTCGGGGAAGTCGCTGACCGGCGTGCTGACGACGGGTTTGGCCGCGTTGAAATAGTCGGAGACTTTGGAGTGCCAGCGCGCCTTGTTGGTGATATTCACCTTCATCGGCAGCAGGCAGATATCGCTGGCGCCCAGATAAAGGCGCACTTCTTCGGAGCTGATATAGCCCGTGCGATGAATGTTGTACTCGCGGCAGACTTCTTCCGGAATAGCCGCGTTGCCGATCCAGATGATGCGGTAGGCGGCCCGCTGCTTGACGATGTCCAGCGCGCGCAGCAACATCTCGAGGTCGGTTTTGTAGATTGTGCCGATAAAACAGAAGGTCGGCACATCCGATTCGAGGCCCAGTTGCGCGCGGGCGTAATCGCGCTCGGGAACCGCCGCCTGCGTGTCGACGCCGACGTGCTGCACCATGATATTTTCGGTCGGGTAATTCATCGACGCCAGGCGTTCGGCCAGATAACTGGTGATGGTCGTGGCCGCATCGGCGTGACGGCGGAAATATTCTTCAAACCAGGTTTCCACGTGCCCCAAGGTCGCCGCGTACAGTTTACTGCTGCGTTCCTGCACCAGGCCGCCGCCGCCGAAGAGGTCCCACCAGCTCAGGACCAGCGGAATTTTCTGGCGGTATTTGATGTGAAGCGCGGTAAAAATGACGTTGGGACGGCAGTCGATGGCGTGTACGAGATCAAATCGTTGCGACTGCGAATACATGCAGCGGCGCAGGCAGTTCCACAGGTCCGGCCCCTGGCGCAAGCCGCCCCAGAGCAGGTCCGGCGCTTCGTACACGGTCACCCCGTCGCGTTCTTCCACCAACTCGCGCATCCTGTGCGTGCGCGAAGTACAGAACAGGGTCACGCGGTGCCCGAAGTCCGTCAAGGCCGCACACTGTTCGAGGACCTTGAAGTATGGGCCGGTGCCGGCCCGGTTATGAATGACAAATGCGATGTGCATGGCGCTAATTTACAAACGAGAGCGCATTAATCCTCGACGCCGCGCACAAATTCGGTCCAGCGCCGGGCGAATGCTTCACTGGTGAAATGTTCAAAGAAACGGGCGCGATTGTACCGGCCCTGATTCTGTCTTCTCTCCGGGTCGTCCGCCAGCGCCAGAATCGCCGCCGCCAGAGCGCTTGGGTCATTTTGGGGTACGACCGCTCCTCCCTGCTCGCCGTCCAGCGCTTCGGCCACCGCGCCCACGTCCGTCGTCACGATCGACAGCCCCGCATTCATCGCTTCGAGGATGGTCAGAGGGAACGCTTCCGGTGGATACATCGAGGGAAAACAGAAGATATCGGCCGACAGAAAAGCGTCGTTTTTGTCGGGGCCGTAGACCGGGCCGTGGTAGACGATTGCGTCGCCGCCGCCGGAAGCCGCAAACTCCTCGCGTATTTCCTCAATCGGGCTGTCCGCCATCGGATTGCCGTAGAAGTGGAATTCGACATTGGCGTTGACGCGTCGCACCTGGCGCGCCGCCCGCAGCAGCACGTGCCAACCCTTGGTGCGCCCCATATTGGACAAATACATCACGCGGACTTTTGACTTGTCCTTTTTGTTTGTCTCCGGGTCCAAATGCTCCAGCGGCGGAATGCCGTTGTGAATATACGCCAGTTTGCTGCGGTCCAGCTGCTGCGGCAATCCGTCGATCAGTTTGCGGCCCACGCACACGCCGCGGTCCAGCATTTTTAACATGCGCACAATAAACCAGCGCTGCACGCCGGCGAGTTTGTCAAATTCCATCGCCGTGAAGTTCATGTGAAACCAGGCGATGCTTTTAACCGGCAGCAGGCGGCACAGCAGGATGAAAAAGGCGTCTTTAACAAATGGACCGGCGTAAAAGGCGGGCTCGAGAATCACGACGTCCACACGGCGCGTTAAAACAGTTGCAAAGGTTTTCCAGAGGTACCCGAGCATCTTAAACACCTTGCCGGCGCTGAAGCCGCTCAGCTCGCTCACCTTGTTAACATATCGCGCGTCGATGTGCAGCACGTCGAATTCACCGCAGAAGCCGGAGTTAAGCAGCAGCTGCGTCGCATATGCCGCGCCGTGCATCGGCGGCGGCACCGGCGCAACGACCAGCACGGTAGTGCGTTTGTTGTCAGGCACGACTGTTCTCCTCCATTGCATCAAAGGCTTCCGCAAAACCATCCATCATTTTATCCAGCGACACTTCTTCCAGCGAGGTGCGCCGCGCCGCCGCCGCCATCCCGCGCAGCGCGGCTTCGTCCGTCAGGAGTTGTTGCAGCGCGCCGGCCAGCGCGTCGACATCCGAAGCCGGCAACAAGCCGTTAACTCCCGGCCGCAGGTAGTCAACTTCGGGACTGTGAAAAGGGCCGTCCTCCGTCGACAAACAGGAAACGATCGGCGTGCCGAAACAAAAACAGTGCACCAGCGAGAGTCCCAGATAACCGGGATTTAAACAACAATCCGCCGCGTACAGAAACGCGCCGCTGCGCCGCTCGTCCCAGATTGCACCGTGACAGATAATTCCGTCGTTCCGCGCGGCGGCGGACTCGACGCGCGCGCGCTCCGGGCCGTCGCCGATCACGTGCAGTTCGACATCCACTGCGGCGGACAGTTTGCTAAAAGTCTCCAGCAGCAGATCTATGCGTTTGTCGGCGATTAAACGGCCGATGTACACGAGCTGGAAGCGCCGCCGCATGCCGAGCTCCGCGCGAACAGCATCTTTGCCGCGCGCCTCGAATTCATCGTACAGCGCGTGCTGCGCGCTCGTGTCGATTGTATTCGGCGCTACAAATAATTGCGGTGCGTTTTCACCGAGCGCGCGGCGCACCATCTCACAGCGGCCGCGGCTGTAGCAGATAATCCCGTCCACGCGCTTAAACAGCCACAGCGCCAGGCGGCCGCGACGCGAAACAAAGGGATGGTGAATGTCGTGGTTGTCGACCGCGTGTGTCCACAGCAAAAGTTTAAAGCCAAAAAAAGGGCGCAGGCAGAGCAGCAACCACATCGTCAGATAAGCAGCCGCAAATTCACTCACGACAATGCGCGGTTTATATCGCCGCAGCAGCGGCAGCGGGTTCTGCAGCGCCGCCGTCTCCTTGGCGCCGACATAGCGCCGCCCGATGCGCTCCGCCGGAAAGTCCGGTATTTCATCCACGGACTTCAGACTCGCCGCCGCGTGCGCCTCGCTGTAGCAGACGCGCGCCGCAAAACGGCGGTACAGTTCGCGGAACACCGCCAGGCGATAGGGAGGTAAAATTCGCTGAAATATCAAGATGCTCATTGGCAGGATGCTCATTGGCGCGGCTGATCGCGGAGAGGCGTGGTTCAGGACTCGCCGGAGATGGGCGAAAAACGTTCGCGCAGGCGTTGATACAGGCGCATTTCCGGCTCGACCATCTCGCGCATGCGATCGATGGCCGACGTGTCGACGTCTTCCTCGATTCGCGATGTGCGCGTGCGGTTCGGCTCCAGCGTAAAGCCCGTTTTGGCCGAGAGCTGCGCCAGACCGTTGTCAAAATCCTCGGTAAACATCACGTGCTCACAGGAACAAATGCGTTCGTAAGCCTCATCGACATCAAACTCTTTGGAAAACATAAAAAGCTGGTTGAGGAGGGCGTCCCGCGGAATTTTGTCGAGGAAGTCGTTCATCGAATTGCCCAGCCAGGCCAACTCCGGCACGATGTTCGGACGCATCGGCCCTTCCTGGCGCGAAAAGTTAACCAGAATTTTGTAGTGCGAAAACGCGCGCTTAAACGGATCGCGAATAATCGTAAAACGGAAGGTTTCGCGCGGCAGCTCCAGTTCCCAGTAGGGAATGTGCGAAAATGCAAAGGTGTACAGACCGCCTTCGATGAGGTATTTGCGCCAGCCCACATAAACGTATTTGTCGCTGATTGCGCGGTGTTGCGGCTGCTGCACCAGACGCCGGTACACATTCTTCGACTCTTCGCCGCCGGCCGCCAGAAAAGCCTGGATGATGCTGGACCCGGCCGTCTTGCGGATGTGGTAAAAGTAGATGCGGCGGTAGTTATCCCCGTAATGCGCATCTTTGAGCAGATTGCGGCATTCGCGTGTCTGACTGATCGAACGCGACCGCAGCCAAAGATCGTACAATTGTCGTTTCATTGAGCCGCCCCCGGTTCCCTTCACGCGTTCTTCCCGATTTCGCCGGGCCAAAATCGACCGGACGAACGTCGCATTTTTTCGTAATTTGAACTCCCAGCAAACATTCCGGCACGCCAAAAATAGTATAAAATGGACTTAGAATCCTCCCGCTCTCCCGATTTCTTCCTGTTCGGCTGCGAACGCAGCGGCAGCACCCTGCTGGCGAACCTGCTCTCGTCCCACCCCAACATCTACACCGTCAATGACAGTTTTGTCTATCAGATCTTCGCCAAATCATATCTGGAGCAGTCCTCCGACGGAGCGGACCGCCTGCGACGCCGCTTTGTGCGCTACTTCCGCAACACGCTGGCCAACCGCAGCACCTGGCTGTACAACCTGGCCATGAACACACGCGCCAAACTGCGCCACAGCAATCCTGCGGCCTACATTCCCCCGACGGACGACCTGCCCGGACCGGACTTTGCCGTCGAAACATTGCTCTGCACGAACTACATCAAAAATTTGCTGGCGCACTATCTGCAGCCGCTGCCGGGTCAGAAGGAACCGACCTGGCTGGCCGAGTACGCCGAGCGCTTTGACCGCGACGGCATTCTGCGGACCTGCGCCGAGGGCGGTTGGAACACACGCCCGCTGCTCGACGCCTGTTTTGCGCAATGCATTCCGCAGGAGCACCGCGGCGACTCGATTGTCGGCGAAAAAACGCCGGCGCACATCTACTACTCTTCCTGGATTCGCCACCTCTACCCGCAGGACAAATTCATCGTTCTGATGCGCAGTCCACTCTCCAATATCGCGGCGATCTACAAACGCGCCGGCAAAAACCTGAGCGCGGCCATCGACCTGTACAAGAGCACATATCATCCGCAGTTTTACTTTCTCTACGACGGCTCTTCTTCACTGCCGGTTCGCTACGAGCAGCTGATCAACCATCCGCAGGCGGCGATGGAGCGCATCTACCGCTATCTGGGCGTTGAGCCGGCGGAGGCCGACGGCGACGTTCCGCGCCCGACGGCGGACTATATCAAGCAGACCTACGTCGGCGCGGACATCGACCCGGCGCGCGACCGCAAACTGCGCAAGCTGCTTTCGACGGAAGAGCAAAACACGATCCGCCGCGAGTGCCGCGAGATCATGGAACGCTTTTTCCCCGAGGATCTGTAGGCGACTTTGGAGCTTTTTGACTCCGCGCATTGTGTCTACCCATTCATTACTCCGACCGTTCAGACGCAAAACTTGCCCGCTTGACCACGTCCTGCGCTACGTTTGACATTTAGCGCTTGTAATTGGCCGTCGGCGACGGCATGTTGTAATTGCCGAAGCATCCGGAGGGTTCGGCCGCGCCGCATTAACAGGCCTGAAGAGGGCATGTGTTTTTCAAAAAAAACCGCGAAATTCGGGGGCGGTTGGGCTGTGTCCGGGTGATTGAAAAAAATGGGAAAATTGGACAGGCGGCGGAGGGGGTGGGGGACCCATTATTGTTTTTCAGCGAGCTCTTTTTTCAGGCTCGAATACTTGAGACTGCGTTTAAGCGCTCCTCATGATGTTCAACCACCTGAATTTGCATCTGAGAGCTTGAATCTACGCTGAAATCTATCCGCCAGAGCTCGAATTCATCCGAGCGTGTTTAACATCTTGAGACGTCGCCGCAAGTCCGGCCGCCTGATTTTCCGACTTTCGACTTCGTTCAATTTCTTGCCGCCATGCTGCTTTTCCTCAGGCTGCGCCTCGCTCCCGAAACCCAGGCTTCGGCATTTGAAGCCTCATGTGGAAATCGAGACTTCACGTTGGCACTGGTTTTACACCTGGAAACTTCCGACTGCGCTGTTGTGCTTCAAACTCGGCGGCTGGTCGCTTCTCACGCGGTTCGACGCTGCGAAGCATTAAACTGAACGCCTCAAATTAGTTGCCTAAGCAACAAATTTACGCGTGGTTAACCGATCGCTTTGAGCGCCTCCCTCTGCTCGCCGCTCAGGCTCTTTTGACTATTTTGTTAACAAACGAGTTTCAAACCACAAACCTCTCAACCCGCCGACAGAATCAGAGCCTCTAAACTTCAAACCCGGTGACAAACAAAAGAAAAAAGTAAGCCTGCCAGGCAGGCGAAGCGCTCAGAGCCTCAAGCCGCAAACCGGCCAAAATCACTTAAACAACATTGTTAAAATCCGGCCTGCAACACTCAGACCCAGCGTTCAGCAAGCAGTCCGTCAACCGTGCGCTCCACCAGAGCGTAGTCCGCCACGATGTACTGGCGGTCCTGTGCCGGTGGCGCCTCTTCCGCATTGATCGCGTCCAGAATTCCCTCGGCGCTTTCCGTGTACACAAATGCGCCGTTCTCACAGAACTCGCGCATTAACGTGCGGCCGTTCGGGTGAATAATCACCGGGCGGGCGCCAAAAGCCAGCGCCTCGTACGCCACCGTGGACCACAACGTGATGCACACCTTGACGTGGCGCAGCATGCCGTAGAGCGGCATAGAGCCCGCGCGCTCCACCTCGCAGCGCGCGGCCAGATCGCCCAGGCGCTCCACTAACTCCGGAAGGCGCCTGCGCATGCGCGGATGCGGACGCAGGAACCATTTGACCTTGTCCGGCGACTGTTTAATCGCGCTTAACAAATGATCCGGCAGCGGCTGGTCGACAGGTTGCAGCGCGACCATGACGTTAACATCGGCATTAAACACGTCGCGGAAGGCGGGCTCGCGCGCCTCGTCCGTTTCAAAATTGCGGTCGCGCCAGAGCGCCAGCCATGAACTGCCGCCCATGAGAACCTGGTGCCGCGTCGTGCCGCCGCACCAGGCGTCCAGGCGCGCTTTACTCGGCTCGCCCCACATCCAGAAATGCGTGGGTATCAGTTCATAACCTTCGCGTGGAACGCGCGCCCAGTGTGTGTACATCAAATGGTGATCGCCCTGCTGGCCGTGCTGCAATTCCACCGTGTTGACTCCGGCGTCGTTGCAGGCCAGGATTGCGGCAAAGGAAATCTCGTCGTAAAAACAGGTAAAAAACAACGCGCGCGGACGGTACTCGCGCAAACAGTCGCTGAAGACTTTTTTGTACGCCAGGATGCGTTCAACCTGGTCGATCACAGCCACGTGCGTGGCGGCAAAAGGAAGCCCGAGTTTGTTTAAAGCGCGCCGGAAGTCGATCCAGCCCTCAATCTTCGAACTCGCCATGCCGCCGCTCAGCAGCGAGCCCGCGCTGCGGAAGCTCTGTTTAAGCGCCGCCGCCGCCAACCTGGAATCGAGGAGTTGCGAAGTGCCGTAGCGCGGCGTCAGGTAGTTGGCGTCGTCCGAATACTCCAGCATCAGCGCGCTGCGCCCGGACTCATTGTTAAACGGCAGGCTGTTGAAAAAGGGATTAAACAACTTGCCGTCGACGCGGTCGCGCCGCTGGTTGTTCTTGGCGAGGAACAACGCGTCCACGGGGCCGTGCATATGCGCTATGCCGCCCGGGTCCTGCTGTTCCACGCGTTCGACCATGCCGCGCCGACGCAGGTACTCGCCCCAGCGGAAAAACACTCCGGGCAGCGGCATCAGGTTGTTGGCCGCCGGGTAACGACGTTGAAGCCTCTTGGCAAAACCCACGAGTTTGCCGTATGAGCGCGGCGGCACGACCTCCTGCCACAAAGCGCGCGTCAGCATTAGTCGCAGCAACGGCCAGATGCGAATCGATTTATACCGCAGCGCGGTCACATCGAATTCGCGCTCCAGCTCGTTCAGGCGCGTCAGGATGGTTTTATGATGTTCGCTCATGCTGTAGCGCGGCCGCGACGGCGTCGATTTTGTTCAGATCGATATCCTTGTGCGTAGGCAGGGAAAGTCCGCGTTCCGAAATATAGCGGCTCACCTCGGCCGAGCGGCTGTACTCCTTGTACACCGGCATGTCGCTGAGCGAGTAGAACGAGGGACGCGCGTCGATGCCGGCGTTTTTGAGCCGTTCGATCACGTCCGCACGGTTGTTGCCCGTCACCAGCGCGCTGACGAGCCAGACCACTTTCTCGCGATGTTCCAGATCGCCGCGCTGAAACTCAAACAGGCCCGTGTCGGCCAGGGCGCGCTGGTAGGCGCTTTCGATATCGCGGCGTTGCTGAATAATCGATTCGATGCGCTCCAGCTGGGCGCAGCCGATCGCCGCCTGCAGGTTTGTCATGCGGTAGTTGTAGCCGACTTCGTCGTGCCAGTAGCGCTTTTGTTTGTTCATACCGTGGTCGCGCAGCACGCGCATGCGGTCGTCCAGCTCCGGCGAGTTTGTCACGCACATGCCGCCTTCGCCCGTGGTGATTACCTTGTTGCCGAAAAAGGAAAAACAGCCAATGTGCCCGATCGAGCCGACGCGTTTGCCGCGGTAGCGCGCTCCGTGCGCCTCGGCGGCGTCCTCCACCACGTAGAGATTGTGTTCTTCCGCCAGCGCCATGATTGCGTCCATGTTGGCCGGCTGGCCGTAGATGTGGACCGGCATGATGGCTTTGGTGCGCGGCGAAATGTGCTTGCGCACTTCGTCCGGATCGATGCACCAGGACTCTCGCTCCACGTCGACAATCACCGGCGTCGCGCCGGCGTGCAGCACCGCGTTGACGGAGGCCGCAAAGGTAAAGTCCGGCACGATCACTTCGTCGCCCGGGCCGATGCGCAGCGCCGCCAGCGCCAGGTGCAGCGCCACCGTCCCGTTGCTGACCGCCACGCCGTGTTTGCATTCACAGAACTCTGCAAAATCTTCCTCAAATTTCGTCAGGTACTTGCCCGAGCTGGAAATCCAGGTCGAGAGCACGGCGTCGGTGACGTAGCGCAGCTCGTTGCCGCCCAGGTCCGGCATCGCCACCGGAATGTGCACGCGGTGGTCGTAGCGGAAATAGTCCACCACCACGCCATCGTCGTTCACCAGCGGAATGACGCGGATCTTGCGGTTGGTTTTGGCCATCAGCTCGTTGATGTCCTCGCCCACCTTGCCGTACACGTAGTCGCCGAGCGGCATGTCGCGCAGCATATCGTCCAGCGAGCCGCCGTCCAGCAGTTGACGTCGGACGTCGCCGTCCGTCAGCACGCCGCAGAGCTTGCCGTTTTCGTCGTTGACGAAGGCTATCCCGACCGGTTGGGCATTGATTGCCGCCAGCGCCTGACGCAGGGAATTGTTCAGGGTTGTAATGGAATCTTGCACTAATCCTCCAGCAGCGTGGCCAGAACATCATGAGAATGCCGCACCGTTTGCAGGTCGCGGTAGATTTCCAGGGTAAATATTTTGCCGCCCAGGTCGGCGCGCTCCAGCAGGCGGTACAGGTCGGAATCGCGTTCCAGCGGACCGTTGCTGTCCACCCTGCCGTCGTTGTCGCTGATGTGCACGTAGTCGGATTGCGGCAGCAGGAATTGCACTTCTTTCGCCAGATCCAGCCCCAGCGTCGCGCAGCTCACCTTCAGATGCGCCAGGTCCAGCAGCAGATTAAAGTCCGCTTCGGCCCGCAGTTCTTCGAATCCGGACCGATCGGCTAAAAAGAAGGGATTTACTCCGCCGTAACTGGCCGCGTTCGGGGCCGAAAAGACGTTGTTCTCAATGTAGAGTTCCACGTCCTCCGTTTCCGCATACACTTCCCCGACCGCCTGACAAAACCTTTTAAATCCCTCTTGTTTGTCAAAGAGGGACATGCGATCAATCTTTTTGCCAATCTGGTGCAGCGGAATGTCGATCAAAAAGCCGGCGTGGAAGCCGTAGCGCCGCGCACCCAGCAGTTTTGACAGTTCGACGGCGCGCCGCACCTGCGCGCGGCTGGCTTTAAACGTCTCGTCATCCAGCGAAGCCAGGTTCAGCACAAAGTGTTTAAGCGGCGGCGGAAAATAATTGTGGCACAGATATTCGAGTTGAAAGCGCTGTTTAAGGTCGAGCAGATCCTCCGGCAGCGCGTCGTACCACTCCGTCCCGCCGGACAGCTCGATATGGCGGAAACCCGCCTCGGCCAGTTGCCTGACGGCATCGCGGATAGTGGCCGCGCGTACGCAGGAAGAGGAGATGTAGATCATGAGCGCCTCCGCGCCGGCATGCCAGTGTAAACACCGGCTTCCGTGATATTGCGACTTACCACGGCCCCTGAACCGATGACCGCGTCGTCGCACACTTTAACGCCCGGATTGACAACTGCACCCGCGCCGACCAGAACGCGAGCGCCGATCTGCGTGCGACCGCAGAGCACCGCCCCAACCGCAACATGACTGTGCGCGCCAACCTGCGACTCGTGCTCGACAATGCTGCCGGAGTTGATGATACAATTGTCGCCTATTTCAACTTCACAGTTAACAAATGCCCGTGCAAAAACCTGCACGCCCGAGCCCAGCCGTACAAAGTTCTCAACCGTCGCATGCGGATGAATCAGAGGCCGTTCCAGCATTTGCGCCCGAAAACGATCAAAAAGCTGCTGCCGCCTGCGATTGTCGCCTACGGCCAGTGCAATGTCCGCATCCGCGGGAATATCGTCAGGTACACCCTGCACGGAAATGTTCTGGATAACTTCGTTTCCGTCGGCGTCCCAGGAATCATCGTAGATTCCACGCGCGTCCAGGCCGCAGTGTCGCAGCAGTCCCAGCAGAGAACGCGCATGTCCGCCGGCGCCTATGACAACACATTCATTCATTGCAATTCGATTATTTCGTCGCGGGAAAAATCGCGTGGCGCTGCACGCCCGATTACTTCCCGGAAAAACAGAGGCGAGATTCCGCGGCCGCCCGTCCTTTTGGCGATCAGATCATCGGCCCGAAACGTTGCGCCTTTGCTGATCGGCCGCGTTGCAACGAGGCACTTTTGCAGAGAAGCGCGCGTACCCAACTCCGAGATTGTCGGTTTTTTGACGTGCGTCCCGAGATACTGCTCTATCGTCCGCACCTGGCGCACAAAGGCCTTGAGCTCTTGCGGATCAAGCGATGCGCGGTGATCCGGCCCTTCGGAATCTTTGTTTAAAGTAAAGTGTTTTTCGACAACGCAAGCGCCCATCGGCACTGCGTAGGGAGCCGCCCCGATACCGACGGAATGATCCGAATAACCAACCAGAATATTAAAGTGCCGTTTAAACGTCTCGATGACGTTGAGGTTGGCCTCACTGTCCAGAATCGGGTAATTGGCCGTGCACTGCAACAGCACGACGTCTCTGTTGTATTTCGATATTTCTTTCAACGCCATTTCAACTTCGCTCAAATAGCTCATGCCGGTCGAAAGAAAAATCGGCTTGCCTCTTTGGGCCAGTTTAATAAGAAAGGGCAGATTAGTCGTATCCGTAGATGCCACTTTGTAGGCATCCAGATCCAGCGCGTCAAGTTCATCCAGACTGACTTCGTCAAAAGGTGTAATCAGGAATGTCAGGCCGGCGGTATCGCAGTGCTGTTTAAGTTCGCGGTACTGATCCTGAGCCAGTTCCAGCTTGCGCAGCATATCCGCCTGCGATTCCGCTTTGTCGGTCGTTTGCTGCTGATACCCCGCCTTGGCAACATCCTCCAGGATCAAATGCGCAGTGCGGAAAGCCTGAAACTTGACTGCGTCGGCGCCGGCTTCCGCCGCACAATCGATCAGTCGTTTGGCCAGCTCCATGTCGCCGCCGTGGTTAACCCCCGCCTCGGCAATGATGTACACCGGATCACCGGCAGATATCGAGCGCAATCCAAGTGGTATTCTGTGAGAAAACTGCATGCGAGTTCCGTAAGTGACTGTTAATTGATCCCGACTACAATGCATTGGACTGAATGCGCGCCGCAGGCGCACATGCATCAGTCCTGCACGTCGCTCGTTGCGAGGTTGTCAAACTGTTTAATACTGCGCACGAGGGTTTTGCCTTCCAGTTCTGCAAAAGCACGCGGAGAGAGTCCGTTAACATCATTGCGGATAAAAAGGACGTCGTCGCGCTTGAGTACCGCACCGGCTTTCAGTTCACGCGCCGCCACGATGCTTTTTTTCTGGAAGGTCCGATAGCGCAAATCGCTCTCGTCGAAGGGCTTGACGCTTTTGTCGCCCAGCGCGGCGGCGCCGGTGTGCATGCGTTGCACGTAGGCGCTGAACTCTTCAGGCTGCAGGGCCGCCTGAAAGTCGGTCTTTGTCGTAGCACGATCCATGCAGATATGTTTCTCCAGAATCCCGGCGCCGACGCCCATGGCGAGCAGATCGGTCTGACCGGCGAATTCGAGTTCCGCATCGGTGTGATCCGCATACCCCACCGGCAGTCCGAACACGTCGCGCAGTAAATTCAGCTTGTTTATGTGCAGATTGGCAATCACCGTCGGAAAGTTCTGCACACCGTACATCAGAACCACGTTCTTTGCCCCCTCTTCGGCAACTTCGCGCAGCGCGGCGGCGATCTCTTCCATCGTCGAAGCGCCCGTTCCCAGCGTAAAAGGCACGCCCAGGTTAGCCGTGCCCTTCACCACGTCCGGGTTGGACAGGTCGGCAGAGTTAAGTTTAATCCCGTCGACGCCCAGTTGGCGCGCCAGGTCCACGCTGGGCGCATCATAGACACAGGCCCATACGTCTATCTCCCGCGCGCGCGCGTGATCGTAGAGTTGTTTCCACTGTTCGTCGCTGAATTCGATTTCTTTCAGTAGACCGTGGACCGGATGACGCGGCGTGACCACATGGTCGGACCGAAAAAATTGCAGTTGCACGGCATCCGCTTTTGCGTCCGCCGCCGCATCGATTATCGCGCGCGCCTTGTCGAAATCGCCGTCGTGCGCACATGCCATTTCGGCAATGATATAGGGCCGCAAATAGGGCGCAATTTTCACAGCGCCGTTCACTTCAATGACCTGATTAAACACGTGCATTGTTAACACTCCTGCTTCAGCCTGGCTTACAACCAACCATTGTTTTGCATGACCGTTTTTAATTGCTCGCGCTGCTCAGGCAGAATGCGGCGCAGCGGCGGACGTTCGTAAGGCGGCATCAGGCCTTTCAGGTGCAACGCCTCCTTGAGTGAAATGTGCCATCCCATTGGGACAACTGCGCCGAAGTACGGCAATTCAGTATTGTACACAATTTCGTGTGCACCGCCGTAGTCGCCGGATATCATTTTGTTAAAGAAGTCCAGTTCAATCTCCGGCTGGAAGTTTCCGATTCCGCCCAGGAATGCGCGAGCGCCATTCCAGTGATCGCGCAGATAGCGGCTCATGCCTCCTCCCGCGCCGACAATCAATGCCCTCTCCGATGTAGCTTTAACGACCTGGTTGCCGTAGTTGATGTCCAGGCTCTCTTCTTTCATTCCGATAACATTGGGAATGTCGAGCAATCGCTGCAACAGAGGAATTGAATACTGCACCTGACCGCCGCCCTGTCCGTTGCGCATCGGCATTTCGTGCAGCATGATTGCAATGTCAACCGCCGAAGCAATTGCGTGAATAAATTCGTACAGTGTGTCGTCGCCGTAGTGACGCTCGGGATGATACACGAGCAGAATGTCCGCACCGTTCTCTTTGGCGTGCTGCGCAAACTGAATACACTGTCGGGTCGACCCTGTCATCGGCGTAGACACAATAGTTTTGGCCTTTCCGGCCGCAGCTTCGATGACGGTTTTGTTAATCTGCAGCATCTCTTCCGTTGTCAGCAGATTAAAGCGGCTGGTGCCCACAGTAGACATTACAGTCTGAATCCCGTTGTCCGCCAGAAAACGCACATATGTCGCCAGCGCGTTGTAATCGACGTCGAAGTCTGAATTAAAAGGCGTCGGCAGCGGGATCACAGGCCCGGTCACGGCCTGGCGCAAATCATCGTATTTAGTCTCACTCATTTGGATTGTTCCTGGTTTAGTAGTTGCGCCATCATTCCTTCGGCAATTTGGAACTGGTAGGGATAGTCGATGTCAAACGAACGTTCGGGCGGCATGACGTACGCCAGCATTTTTTCCTGGAAGAACGTCGAGCGCTCGAGAAACTTCGCCACATCGCCGATGTAAATCGAACCATTGGGATGCAGCAACGTGCGAATATCCTGACTGCGGGTTGTCATTCCGTATGCGCCGGGGTCAACCATCGTCACATGCGGATCGTCGCCGGAGCCCGGCTCCATCGCGAGTTGCGGCGGAAAATCGTATTCAACAACTCCGAGCAGAAACGGTTCATCCGGATGTTCATTAAACAACTGCACCGCACTGCGAATATCGTGCGCGGTACGAAACGGACAGGTTGGCAGCAGGGCGGCGACGTTCTGATACGTGCCGCTGTTTTCCGGCCGTTGCAGAAACTCCTCTACAACCTCGACCATCCGTACTCTGTCGCCGCACAGATGCTCGGGCCGATGGTCCACCTCAATGCCTTCCGACTTTGCCAGCTCCGCTATCTCGGCATCTTCGGTCGAAACAACGATTCTGTCAAACACATCGGCTTCGCGCGCAGAACGGAGGGAATACGCCAGAAGGGGAACGCCCGCCAGGGGGAGCACATTCTTGCGCGGAATCCTCTTTGAACCGCCGCGAGCGGGAATAATACAGACTGTTGAATTCATAACTTGAACCTTCAATGTTCGCGGGAGCTCCCAGGAATGACGGCCACGCTGAAAAGCGGAAACTCATGTCGTCATTTGCTGTCGGCCTGTCCTTCACGAATGTATCCATAACGCTCAAGGCCAAGCCCCGCCAGATTGTTCAGTTGAGCATTTGATTCCGAATAGTACTCACTGAATTCAGCCAGCAGTTCATCAAGTTCAGGGCCGTTAAACGCTCGAACTTCACTCTTCTCATTCCTGGAGCGTTTCCCCTGCGGCGGTCGCGTCATGAATCGCTCTATTTCCGCCGCGCCGGGATTTAACCCCAGAAAGTTAAAATAGCGCTGAAACTCCTGCGCACCGTCTTCAAACAGTCGCTCAAAGACCAGCACAAATACTCTGTCCGCACCAAATCGCTCGGCGTACATGTTGTAGACGCGCAGGAAGTTGTAGTGCTCCAGAAAGATCGCCTTGCCGCCGCGCTGTTCACACAGGCAGCGGATGCGGCCGTGCTGACAGGCCGGATAGTTGCAGAACAGCGAGCCCTCGCGGTCCAGCACGTCCGCCAGTTTGTACTGCCAGCGTTTAATGTGGAAGTCGTGTGTGTAACGCGACAGAATCAGCTCGGGCTGACGACGGATCGAAATCACGATCTTCACGTCCAGGCCATCGGCCAGATCCTGAATGCGGTCCGCTACCATCTCTTCCAGATAGGGCTTGCACAAACCTTCATGCGAGATCACATTCAACTTGTCGGCCTGCACGACCGCATCAAGTGTTGTTCGGATTTCGTCGCGATTGTATTCACCGTCGGCCGCATAACCAATTTCCTGTATCCACTGACTGTGCGGCGTCGGCGATTTAATAAGCTTCGTGACCGGCGCGGGTTTCCACGGCAAACGATGCAACACGCGGTTAAACAACTTTTCGAACCGGCTCTTTTTGTAGTAAGAGCGGCCGAGGTAGTTGACGCCGTCGAGTTCCGGATACACGCCGCGTTGCAGCCAGGATGTAGCTGTTTTAGGGTATCCGATATGAAAAACGATGCGTTGTTGCATGATGGTTTGCCGGCGTCAGGTCGGTTTGAAGTGCTCGCGGATTGCCGTTAAACAGATTGTTCGTTCCAGATGCGTTTGGCCGGCACCTTGCCTGAGAAACGCGCGGGGTTCAGAGGCGATTCGTGCCACCACTGCTGCGTAAACGGCTTGGGTTTATACACCGGCATCGGGTCGGTGTGGCTGTGGCCGCGCATCACCATGCGCTCGCGGCCCGGCCGCACAACGCCGCCGCGATGGTAACCATCGGTATCAAAAATAATCATTGTACCGGCCGGACCTTCAATCGGTATCGCCTGGTCAATCATTTTCTGCTCCGTCGTGCGGTTGTCGATTGTCTCCATCCGCCCGCCGTAACGCAAATGTTCATTGGCCAGTTTGCGACCAATCAAATGCGATCTGGGAATAAACTGGAATGCCCCGCTCTCTTCTGTCGTGTCGAGCAGATAGAGAAAAAACTTCAGCGAGAGAATCTTGTCAAAGTGCAATGGATTAATCGGTTCGGGATTCGGCTTGTCGTGCGTAATATAGATGTCGTTGTTAACAAGATTCGGCTTGCCGAGGTATTGGTCGGTCAGCAACTTCATCATGTCGTCGTCAAAGGTACGTGCAAATACCGGAAACTTGCTCGTATCAATTCCTTCGCGGTGGACCGACAGCGCGCGGCCGTGCTCGTAGTTTATAGTCCTTATCCAGCCGACGGACTGCTTGAACAATTCTTCAAATTCTTCGCGCAGGGCGGCGATATCCTCGGCAGGGATAAAATTGGGAATGTGAACCATGCCGTGCTCGCGCAGAACTGCCAGCGTTTTATCGATGCCCGCATCGCGCGACAGTGTAAATTCATATTCAGTTCGCATTGTTCAACTCCAAAAAAGTCGGTTAAAATGATGAACTGTCAGATGTGAAACATTGCAATTCACTTTGATGAATGAGAAACGTCATACGATCGGATAAATGATTCAATGCGTTCGAGTTCGCTGCGGCCGGCCTCGTCGTGATACGGAAATCCCGGCGTATTAAGGCTTTCACGGATTTCCTTGCGACGTTTGAGCTGGTCGACTTTAATGCTGATCTTGCGCGCCACTTTGTGCAGCGCCCCGCCTGCCAGCCCGCTGTTGGCCAGTCGCGGAGCACGCCGGTTATACCAGGCGCGCATCAACTCCACTGTCTCGTCAACATGCCCGCGTGCCTGGCCGTACGCAATGTTGTCTTTGTCGGCAATATATCGGCTTGAAACATCGCGGAATGCCTCAATTTCCTTTGCATACTCGGGATCGTCAATGAACTCGGAAAACCTGCGCGTCGTAGACGAGCCGCTGCCGGGTATAAACTCACGTGCCGAATAAAACACGGGCAGCACCCTGTGTTTCCCGTGAATCACCGTGAGCATCGCGTCCAGCTTCGGGAAAAAGTTGACATTGCTCAGACCATTGTCAACCGCTTCGCGATAGCCGTCGAGGTATGTTTCCGTTTTGCGAATTGCATAGTAGATCGCCACGTTATTTGCAAAGTGTTGTTTAACTCTCTGCGCGGCGGTCGCACCGTTGACATCCCGATCAACAGCATGCAGATACATCGGGCTGTATTCTATATCGGACTGCTCCGGTCTGAACTGAATGATATGCCCCTGAGCGGCAGCATAGTCCGGATTGTCCCTCAAAAATGCCAGGCAGGTTCGGAGCCCCGATAAAGTGATAAAATCGTCATCGGCGCACATGACTGTGTACGGCGTTGTCACTTTCGAAAGAACGTCGGCTACCTTTTGCGGCAGGCCGACCTTTGGATAATGAAAGTATCGAAGGTCGGCATATTCACCTGCCTGAGTGAACGGATTGTCCGAAGAGTCCGCCACCAGGGTCGTGAGACCGGAATCGCGAAAATAGTCGAGCAAACGCTTGAGGTACCCATGCCGAAAGTGCGTGGGTATCACGAGCGTAAGATCGTCGAGTCGCGTCATTTAACCCTCCGCAGATAACCGTCGGGCGCAACGGTAATCAGCAGTTTGTTGTTTAATTCCTGGTCGATTTCGAAGTCGTCGTTGACTTTCATAAACTCTTTCACGGCCGAATAAGGATTGTCACCGTGCCCCCAGGGACGATTGGGGAAAAAGTCGGCGGGCATGTATTCCACGCAGGTATCAAAAACGACCAGGTAGGAGCCCACCGTTACCATGTCGGCATATGCCTGCAGTTCGGCGGCAACATGTTCGTGTGTGTGGTTTGAATCCAGAAAGACCATGACGCGTTTTTTACCGGCGGCAATGTTGCGCACGCGTTCAACGACATCGTCGGCAACGGATGAGTCTTCTATCATGGTGATGCGCTTGAACATGGGATGCGATTCAATCGCTTCGCGGTTGTGCTCCCGAATGTCGATATCTATGCCAATGACTTCACCATCGCCGCCGAGCAATTCCAACATCGATGCGCTGAATATTATTGAGCCGCCGTGCGCAATTCCCGTCTCGATAATCAGGTCGGGCTTTACGTTCCATATGATCTCCTGCATGGCGACCATATCCTGCGGGAATTGAATAATCGGGCGGTCCATCCAGCGAAAATGGTAGGAATATTCGTACTCCGACACCTTGTTGAACCACTGCCACGTCAGATCGCGCACTTCGCTGTCTTCGCCCATTTTAGCGATATACTCGGCATTGCGCTGCTTGAACTCTTCAACGGGATCGACGCCCATTACTTCAACTCCTTGATTTCGATACGTGCTTCGTATACCCGGCCTTCATCTTCAAAGCGACAGGCCGGGTAACCGGAAAAGGTTCGCGCACGCAGCAGATTCAGCAACTCGCGCGCCGTGTATTGTTTGTCAAGATCAATCCTGGAAGCGGGATCGAGCTCTTTGCCGTAGTGAAAACTTCCTTTGTCGACTTCCTGCGGGAGGCGCGGGATGTCGCCGGCAACAATGCGCGGATAGACCGACTTAAACAAGTCAATCATCGCGTCCTGAGCCTTGTAATACAGCGTCCCGCCATTGTCTTCCCAGCTTTTGTCAATTCGCCGCTGGAACGCGATATCCCCCGCGTCAATGCCTTCATTGACGTAGTGAATCGTCACACCAAAAGGCGTGTCCTCCACTATTGTCCAGAAGCTGTAGCCTTTGCCGCGATTGTACGGCAAATAGCTCGGATGAAAGTTTAACACACCGCGTGAAGGCAAAGAGATCAGCGGTTCCTTGATGATAAACGGCCACCACGCCAGGAGCAGATGATCCAGTTCCAGGCCGCGCATTCGCTCCAGCGCCGCGTCGCCGTATATCTCGTCGCTGAACAGCAGGTCCTCGCGTTTAACCCCGAGTGCCGTAATCCGTTCGACAATCTTTGAGTTTTTGGCCAGGACGACCTGCTTCAGGTGCTGCGGATGTTTCGTTGCGACAAATTCCACCGCGCGAAAACCGATTTCACCTTCTGCAAAAATGGCAAGCCGTATGTTGTTCTTGTCCGTCATCTTTCAGCGTTGTACACCGTCATTTCACATGTTCGCATCAAATTCACGCAACGCGGAGATCACGTAGTCGACTTCGTCGTTCGTGATTGCGCTGAACAAGGGCAGAGTCATGATGCGGTCGTAAACGTCCATCGCCTGCGGAACATCCGACACCCAGGGACTAAACAAAGGATGCAGTGTCAGCGGCATGTAGTGCAGTCCCGTTGCAATGCCGCGCTCCTTCAGGAAAACCATCAACTCGTCGCGCTGCTCACAACGCGCGCCGAACACGTGATAGGTCGACTCGCCGCTCAGATCGTAGGGCAACAAGGGTGTAATATGACGCAGCTCGGACATACCGTCCAGGTAGCGTTTTATTGCACTTAAACGCTGCTCGTTGAACGTCGGCAGTTTTTGCAATTGCGCCAATCCAATTCCCGCCGCCAGATCGTTCATGTTGTACTTGTAGCCCAGCAAAGCCACTTCGTAGTACCAGTGCCGCGCGTTTAACGTTGCGTCCGTATAAGCCGCATTGCGCTTCCAGGTATCCTTGTCGATGCCGATCCAGCGCATGGCGCGCGCCGGATGGACCAGTTCTTCGTCGTCGGAACAGAGCATGCCGCCGTCGCCCGTGGTCATGCACTTTTTTTCCTCGAAGGAAAAACATCCGATGTCGCCCCAGGTGCCGAGTTTGCGGCCCTTGTACGCACCGCCGGCGGTATGTGCACAGTCCTCGACGACCTTTAAACCCTTTGCGCGCGCAAAGTCCATCAGTCGATCCATTTCAACCGGATGTCCGGCAAGGTGCACCGGCACGATGGCAACGCAGTCGTCGCTGTACTTGCGCTCCAGATCGTCGAGATCGAGTCCCAGCGTCTCCGGGTTGCAATCGACGAATACAGGTTCGAGGCGGTTGTACAAGGCCGCCGTGGCCGAAGAAACAAATGTCAGCGCCGGAACGAGGACTTTTTTGCCTTCGGGAAAGTTAAACAGGGCCAGCGCCAGGTGCAGCGCCGCCGTCGCCGAGTTCAAACCGATGGAACTCCTGCAGCCGATGAATTCGCTCCAACGCGTTTCGAATTCACCGACGTTGGGACCGAGACCGATCCACGAGCGCTCAAATGCGGCGCGAATGTTGGCCAGTTCCTCTTCACCGACGCTGGGTCTGAACAGTCGTACATTCATTTTCAACTGCGTTCCTGAATGGTTAATCTCTGTGTTTAATGTGCAAAGTCCGGATAGGCTTTGTCCTTGTCGGACATGACCGGCGCATCCGTCGGCCAGTCTATGCCGATGGACGGATCGTTCCAGCGAATGCCGCGCTCGCGACCCGGAGCGTAAAAGTTGGACACCTGATAAAAGATGTCGCAGTTGTCGCGCAGGGTAATAAAACCGTGTGCAAATCCGGGCGGCACGTAGAGCATGCGCATATTGTCTTCGGTCAGCTCCACCTGCACGTATTGTTTAAACGTCGACGAGTCAGGGCGAACATCGACGATTGTGTCGAGGATGGCGCCCTGTGTACACCGCACCAGCTTGGCCTCTTCAGCGCCGTCCACCTGGTAGTGCATGCCCCGCAGAGTGTGTTTAAGCGCCGAACGCGAAAGGTTGCTCTGCACCATGTGCGTGGCCAGCCCGTGAGCGGCAAATTCATTGGCGCAGTACATGCGCGCAAAAAAGCCGCGGTGATCGCCGTGAGGCTCGGGTTCGATCACGAACGCACCGCGCAGTTTGGTCTCGCTGAACTTCATCGGGTTTGCTCCTTCATTTCCTGCGGCGCCAGTCCCATCAGGCTGAAATCCACCCAGGGATAAAATCGCGTCATCGCCCGTACGCGGTCGCGCTGTGCATCCGTTAACAAAGCCGTGCCGCGACCGGACACGCCTTTGTTGAAGCGCGAGGCCTTGCGTTTTTCTTCGGCTTCCGCCAGAATGTTTTCAACTTTTGCCTCGTTGACAGGCAAAGAATAAAAAGTAAGTATGCGTCTTATTGCGGCGGCTTTGTCGGCCATCACTTCTTCGTAGCTGGTCCACAGCAGGTCGATCGCTTGCGTGCGCCGCGCTTCAAACCACGAAACGTAAAAGTTAAAGTACCAGGGCAATGCCATGTCGATGATCATGTCGTACTGGTCCGATTCCGCCAGTTCGTAGAATCGATCGTCGACAAACAACATCGGCGAGTTCTGCCCCTGTTTGTAAAAATGATCGCGCAGCGAAATCACGATGTCGAAAATATTGCGCGTCAGAACGACCGGCCGGATGTTAAACTCGTTTAACATCTTCAGGTTCGGCTGCGTGGCGCGCACGTGCTGCTGCGTCACCGAGTTCTTGCGCGCCGCATCGGCGGCCGTGGGCAGGTACATGTCCTGCTCGTTGCGCTTGCGACGGAATGTCATGCTCTCGACCTCAAAACCCGTCACCGCATGCAGGGTTTTGTACAGAAAGGTCGATCCGCTTTTGGGAAAACAGGCGATAAAAATATTGGTCGTCGAGGTCGAACGACCGCGTGCGAGTCGCTGCCAGACGGCCAGAGTGGCTCGCGCGGGATGCCGCAGGTTGTCGCCGAGTCCCATCAGTCAACCTCCGCCGTCTGCGTGATCAAACGCTCGTATTCTTCAATCTGCTGCGTTGTTAACACAGTGCGCTCTTCGTACCAGGCGCGATACCAGCGAATTGTTTCCCGAAATGTGGCATCGGCGTTCCACTGTGGCCGCCATCCCAGGCGCGTGCGCGCCTTTGCATTGTCGAGGCGCAGCAGCATCGCTTCGTGCGGCGCGTGTTCGTCCTGTTTAATTCTGTAGTGTACCGCCGGCCAGATCGCCTGCATTGAATGCACCACGCTTATGACGTCGCAGCCTTCAAGGTTGTCCGGTGAAAAATTCCAGGCCGAAGCAAATTCCCTCTCGCCGTTGATTAACCGCACGCCGAGTTGCAGGTAGCCGGCCAAGGGCTCCAGCACGTGCTGCCAGGGACGCGTCGCCCGCGGATTGCGGATTTCAACTTCCTCGCCGCCGACCGTCGCTTTGACAATATCCGGAATCAAACGATCCACGGCCCAGTCGCCGCCGCCGACGACATTGCCCGCGCGCGTGGTCGCCAGCAGAACGTTGTGATCGCTGCCGTAACCCGCTGGGTTGAAGAAAGACATGCGCCAGGAATTGCAGAGCAATTCCACGCAGGCTTTGGACGAAGAATAGGGATCGTGGCCGCCAAGTGCGTCGTTCTCGCGATAAGCCCACTCCCATTCGCGGTTGTCGTACACCTTGTCGGTCGTTATGACAACTATGGCGCGCAGGTCGTCGCAGGCGCGGCAGGCGTCGAGAACGTTTAAAGTGCCGGTGACGTTGCTCGTGTAAGTTTCATACGGGTCGGCATACGACGCGCGCACCAGCGGCTGCGCCGCCAGGTGAAAAACAATTTCGGGATCAGCCTGTTTAACAGCGTGCAACAACGCGTCGCGATCGCGTATGTCCAGCAAATGCGATTTCATGCGGGTATTCAACAGCGCGAAGTGACTCGGCTCCGTGTTCGGCGCCAGCGCTATGCCCGTCACCTCCGCTCCGAGTTTTTCCAGCCACGTGCACAGCCACGAACCCTTAAAGCCCGTGTGCCCGGTTACGAGAACCCGCTTGCCGCCGTATGCTTCCAGTCCCGTCATGGTCAGTCCCAGATTTTCCAGCGAGCGTTGCCGCTCTTCCACATATCTTCCAGAACTTTTTTGTCGCGCATCGCGTCCATCGCTTTCCAGAAGCCGTCGTGTTTGTACGCCATCAGGTGCCCTTCGTTCGCCAGGTCCGTCATCGGCTGATCTTCCCACATGACGTCGTCCGCGTCGTCGGGCAGGTAGTTAAACACCTCGTTGCGCAGTACAAAAAAGCCGCCGTTGATCCAGCCGCCGTCATCCTTTGGTTTTTCTATAAACTCCACCACCTGGCCCGTCTCTTCGTCGATTGACGCCACGCCGTAGCGACCGCCCGGTTGCACCGACGTCATGCTGGCAATCTTGCCGTGTGAACGATGGAATTCGAGCAGTTCTTTGACGTTGACGTTTGCAACGCCGTCGCCGTAGGTTAACATGAATTGCTCCTGGTCTTCCAGGTAGGGCTGCACCCTGCGCAGTCTGCCGGCCGTTTTGGTGTGCAGTCCGGTGTCGACCAGCGTCACTTTGAACGCCTCGGTATTGGTCTCGTGCACTTCAATTTCATTGCTGCGGATATCGATCGTCACATCGGAATTGTGCATGAAGTAGTTCATGAAATATTCCTTGATCTGATATCCCCTGTAGCCGAGGCAAATGATGAACTCGCTGAATCCCTGGCTCTCGTAGATTTTCATGATGTGCCAGAGAATCGGCTTGGAGCCGATCTCAATCATCGGTTTGGGACGCAGATGCGATTCCTCGGAAATCCGCGTTCCCAGTCCGCCGGCAAAAATCACTACTTTCATTCAACAGCTCCCGGTTTTGTCTTCTGCGACATCAATCGCACGTGTTAATCCCGCCGCATCCTTCAGGCGATATTTTGCAGTTCCACCATCTTGCGGAACTTGGAATCATTCGCATTAACAAGTTCCTGGAACGTCCCGTGCTCGGCAATGCGTCCGCGGTCCAGCACATAAATATAATCGCTGTTGCGAATAGTGCTCAACCGGTGCGCGATAATCACTACCGTCGTTTTGCCCTTCAGGTCGTCAATGCTTTTCTGGATTTTCTTTTCCGACTCCGTGTCGAGCGCGCTCGTGGCTTCGTCAAGCAAGAGCAACTCCGGATGGCGGAACAGCTCGCGCGCAATTGTCAGACGCTGACGCTGACCGCCGGACAGTTTAACGCCGCGGTCGCCAATCGGCGTGTCGTAGGCATCGTCCAGTGCGCGGATGTATTCATCTGCAAAGGCCTGCTGCGCCGCTTCTTCCACGCGGCGACGGCACTCCGCCGACTCTTCCGCACAGCTCCACAGGCTGATGTTGTTGGCCACGCTGTCGTCAAACACGACGTTCTCCTGTGCCACGTAGCCGATCTTCTCGCGAAAGGAATTGTAGTCAATCGTGCTGCTGTCGATTCCGTCGACGTCGATCGCGCCCTTCGTCGGACGCAATACACCCGTTAGCAGGTCGATAATCGTCGACTTGCCCGACCCGGATTCGCCGACGAGCGCTATCGTGCGGTTTTTGGGAATGAACAGTGAAATGTCGCTCAGCACTTCCTTGTCGTCATAGCTGAAACAGACATTGTCAAGTCGGATACCCTGTTTAAGCTGGTCGATCTGCTGGTCGCCGTGCACCTCTGGTTCGCGCGCCACCGCGGCAATCGTGCGGTTGACGGAATCGACGCCGCCGAGTAAACCGGAGAATTGCTGCCAGGTCGTCTGGAATCCCATCACGTTCATCATCAGTCTGAAGAGCAGCAGGATGTTAACCGTTATTTCGCCGATCGGGTGGCCAAGCACACCCACGTAAATGCCGATCAACAGCACAATAAAGTATATCACCAGCGGTTCGGCTATCGCCTTGATCGTTGCTCCCGCCTTGTGAATCTCAAACGTATAGGACGAGAGGTCGTCGATATTGCCCGAGGTCTTTGTTGTGAACTTGCCCAGGCTGCGCGTCGAACGCAGGTACTTGAATGCCTGAAACGCCTGGATCAACAGCGCGTGGAAAACGCCGTGTTCGCGCGAGTAACGAATCGAGAATTTTTTGGAGCGCGCCGAAAGCGGCTTGAATAAATATAGAATCAGCAGCCCGTACATCAGCGCCAGACCCGTAATCTGCCAGTTGATCAGAAAGGAATACACCAGCAGCGAAAGGATAGTCGCAATCTGCACCATTGTCAATGAAAAGAAGCGAAAACTCTTGATGCTGCGGTCGACTTCGTGCGTGATCACATTCGTCAACGTGCCCGTGTTCTGCGCCGTGTAGTACAGGTAACTCATGCCGAAAAAGCGCGCAATCAGATCCTTGCGCATGCCGCTGTACACCACCCGCGTCGTCAGGTGAGCGTTGTAATGTCCCTCCACATACTTTACGATTCCCTTAAACGTGAAGATAATCACGATGAAAATCGCCGAGGTCATGTGCGACAGCTCAAAGCCGAAAAACCCGTAGAATTTGGCCAGCAGCCCCGCCAGGCCGCCCTGGTCCGCTGACATCGTGTCGGCGGACATCAGCGGCAGAAAAAACGCCAGACCAAAGCCCTCCAACTGCGCCGCAACAACTGCCAGCGCCAGCAAGATGTAAATGCGCTTGCCGACGTACGGCTCGTACACCTTGTAGTAGTTCAGCAGCGTCGATATGATCGGCAGATGTCGTTTTGCCATCGTGTTTTCCGCGACTCCTGGTCAGCTTCCCGGCGTTTCCGTCGGCGTCGCTTCCGGCTCGTTCACCGCATTTCCGGCTTCGGCGTCGCTCTTCCACACCACCAAAGCCTGCTCTGTGTTAAAATTGTCCTTCAGGTCCTCAAACTCGGCCCGGCTCAGCACCAGCACCCGCAGTTTGCGCTTGATAATTTTCTCCGTCCGCTTCACCAGATGCAGCAAGTATTTTTGCTCGATCTTGCCCACAATCACCAGGTCGATAATGCCCGTGTCTTTGCCCGCCGCGTAGTCGCCTGTAATCAACGCCAGCTCAACCGATCCGAGCTTGCGCACGATTTCGATCACTTTGTCGATCCCGAGATACTTCTGGACCAGGCTTTGCAGTTCGGGGAAAAGATTGTGGCTGGTATTGGCGCGGTACAGTTTGGTGCGGCCGTTGCTGGCGCTGTCCAGCAGGCCCGCCTGCGAGAGTCGGTTGAGTTCCACCCGCACGGCGTTTGTCGACTCGCCCAGCTCGTCCGCCAGTCCGCGCAAATATGCCTGCGTCTCCGCGTTCGAGAAAAACTTCAGCAGAAGTTTTATCCGGGTCTTGGATGTAATCAGCGAATCGAGCAAAATTTATGCCGCTTCTTGTGTGCGGAAAACTCAGCAATAACGAGTAGCAAAATTACTCGTCATTGACATCTCCTCCAAATGTTTTCCGATCGCTTTGAGCCGCGTCCGCGTCTCAGGCTCTCCTGACATTCTTGCTCGTCAGCGAAATTGAAGCCGCCGCACCGCAGGTATGTGCGGAGTATCCGACCGTTCAACCACAAAATCCGCCACGCTCAGCGCTGTATCCGTAGCGTTCAGTTTATTACGCTTGATCTGCGGCCGCCGCCGCACATTGCGACAAACATGAAGAGGCAAGTCTGCGCGGTGTCCCTGGTGCGGGAACCAGTTGCAAGTTGTCCGGTCAGACGCAAAAACTGCCCGCTAGAGAGCCAAGACTTGACGGTGAAAATAATGTTTTACTTACCGAAGCCAAAGAAGTATGTTCCACTTCAAATTGCATCTGAATGCCGAAACTTGCGGGAGCCACTGGCGATTATTGAAATATTAAATTGACTCACAGAATGTCGCAAGGCAACAGTGCAATTGGATAATACGAAGCATATACCTACGACCCACTACAAACTGAGATCGAACTTATATGTCGGTAAGGAAGTTGGAAAGTGACGGTGCAAGTGTTACTTTGGGCTTTTTGGACTCAAATCTAGCATAGCCAATTGGCTGTGACTATTCCAAAGAAAATTCAGGGTCGATAAGATCGTTTTTACAGTGGCAAGTATAAAGTACCCTCTAATTTTCATACTGTAAATCTGCAAGTGCACATAATATCCAAGAAATCAAATGTCACATATCAACAAATCAACACATTCAATTCCGTACTTAGTAGAGGAACTTCTACTCAAAAATCCACATAGATTTCTCGAGAGTTACTCAGAAAAGTCTGTGTCTGGCAAACCTGCCAATCTAGACGATGATTTTTCTAGAGATATTAGTATTCTAGCTAAGTCATTGTCCAAGTTGTCTGGATCAGAACGTAAAGTTTTGGTAATCTTCCTAGCGGCGATCATTGAGCGCTATCTAGAAGAAAAAATCAACCGAGAATTAGAACTAGCAATAAAGAAAATACTCAAGCCGAGCTAATTCTCCACTTTCTTATTATTTTTTTACAGAGTAATATGCCATGGCTAATGAAATTGATCCAATCAGCTATGACGATCGTAGCGATAACGAAAGAGAAGATCAGAGAAACAAAAGTTTAGAACAAAATGATCAAGATGAGTCTTCGGTTGGAGATTCACAGACTGAGGAGTTCTTCGAGTCGATTCCAGAACAAGATCGGGGAAAGGTGTTTAATATTATAGAAGAGAAATTTTTCTCTGGATTTATGCAGCGAAGCAATTCGTTTGCAGACAAACTGACACCTGAACATATCGGCAAAGTAATTGATCATGCAGATGAGAGAGATAAACGCGATCGCGAAGATTCAGATAAGCAAAAGTCTTTTCACATGAAAATCTTAGTAATAGGTCTTCTGTTTTTGGGAGGAATAATTTGGTTTCTTCATGCGGACAAGGATCTCTTACTAACCATTTTTACGTCAGTAGCAAGCTTCGTAGGGGGCTATGGTCTGGGTAAGTCTAAACAATAACATAATATGTTTAGCTTGGAACAAATATCCATCATTGTTTTTGCGCTCTCGACAATCGATTTTATCATAATACGACAAAGAGAAAAGTATCTTAGACATTACGGACCAATTTGCTGTACAATCTGTCGCTAATGTGGTAGTCGAAAGACGCCACGAGTCATAGTTTTCAAAATTTCACCTTACCACTTCACTTGTGGAAAACCGAATATCCGCAAAACTTATCAGCAATGCCGACGAACGCGACAAACGCGATCGCCGTGACCAGCGCGATCAGCGGATGTACAACCTGATTCTGACTTTTACGGGCCTCATCTTTGTTGCTGGAATTGTAAACTTCCCCTTCTTAGCTTCAAGGGAAATTAGAAAAACTTATTAACATTTGTCCTGTTGGAATGTGGGAAACTCGCAGAGTTTTCCATATTTCAACAGGAATTCACGCGGCGTCAAATTTT
>JAUIKM010000072.1 GCA_030430495.1 bacterium
ACACTCAGGGCCACGCAAACGGTCGCATAGCAGAATCCCGCATGCGGTACGATCAATCGTACGGCGCAGGGGGGCTACGTCTCTAAAACACCGGTCGGGATAAATTCCTTGCTTTTTAACATACCGGTGGCGGGGGCGGGCCCTTTGATCTAGCGGGAAGTGCGCCCAAAATTTTCAACCTCTCCGCTCACCCCCCAAAACCACCCTCTGACCGCCCGAAACCGCCCACTCAGTCGGCACTTCAGCCCAGGCCCGTCTCTCACCGCCAAAATCTTTTTCAATAACACAAACGCCGCAATCCCCCGTCCAAACGTCACTCCCGCGCCGCTGTCCGGACCACTTCGCCGTCCTGCCTCCGGCTTGTTCCCGCTTTTGTTCGTCAACAAACCACAATCCACAAGTCGCCGTGTCCAAAGTCTTTTTGCCCCGAACTACCGAGCCGCAAACCGCAAACACGCCCCCGCGTCAATCCGCTTCGACGATCTGAATCTGCTTCACGCCCCCGTGCAGCACCGTGTCGATCTCCAGATTGCGCGTCGACGCCGGTCCGTTCTCCAACTTCAAAACCCCGCGCGGACAGACGGCCGAACAGATGCCGCAGCCGACGCAGGAAGCGCGCACAATGTCCTGCCCGCGCTGCGCGTACGATCGCACGTCAATGCCCATCTCGCAGTAGGTCGAGCAATTGCCGCAGGACATGCACTGGCCGCCGTTGGTCGTGATGCGGAAACGCGACTGAAAGCGCTGCACAATCCCCAGGATCGCCGCCAGCGGACAGCCGAAGCGGCACCACACCCGGTTGCCCATCAAGGGATAAAAACCCGTGCCCACAACGCCCGCAAAAGCCGCGCCGATAAAAAAGCCGTATGCCGACTGAAACGCCCCCGTCGCCGCGCCCAACAGTTGATAGTCCGAAAAGTAGTTGATCAGCGTCACGCTCGTCATCACCACGGCAAACACAAGTACCGAATGTATCAGAATGCGCTCCACGCGCCAGGCTTTCAGACTTTTATCCGAGAGGTGGCGGTAGGGATCGCCAACCGTCTCCGCCAGGCCGCCGCAGCCGCACACCCAGGAACAATACCATCTTTTGCCCCAAAGCCATGTAAATAGAGGCACGGCGACTAACAAAAGAGCAAGCCCCCAGACGAGCATAAACATGCCGATCGCGCCGCTGCCGCTGAGCTGGTCCAGGTTCCAGTTGTAGAAAAAGTCGTAGTCCAGCGGCCAGATAAACTTGAAGTCAAAATACGGCTGGTTCAGCGCCACCAGAATTTCGGGAATGATAAAAGCAAAAGCCGTCTGGAAAAACAAGACCGAGCCCGTGCGGATCAGCTGGTAGCGGTTGTGGCGGTAGCGGATAAACATGCGTACGCCCATCACCAGCATCGAAACCGTGTACAGAAAACCGTACAAAAACCACTGCCCGGCCTGCTTGCCGCTCAATGCGTAACTGACAGGGTCCACCAGGCGGATCCACGGCGTAATCAGATGCGGAGCCCAGTACAGAACTATGTAAAAACCGATCAGCATGCTGCCGACCGCAATTCCGATCCACCCGCGCGATGTGGCCGCGCTCGTAAACAACCCGTCGTTGCGTATGCCCGGCGGTGTCTGCGCCGCCTGCGGCACGATATAAATCAGCGCTCCGATACAGGCCAGAATAATGCTGAAAATCAGGACCAGAAGCCGGTTGTTCTCCAGGAATCCGACGCCGGCGTGTTTGGTGATGTACATCAGGTACTGCCCCCTGTCGTACGAATTGATGCCGGCGTTGCCCTGCTTGTTCGCCACGGTGATGGCCGCCTCAACCTCGTCCAGAAACTCCGGCAGCGAGGTATATGTACGCCCTTTGCTCTCCCCCAGCGCCAGTCCAATCGCCGCCCGGTGCTCACCGTTGCCGACCGCCCGCTCAAGACCCTTGTCGTCGATCCGGTAATCGTTCATGCTCAGGGCTGCGATAAAAACCAGCACGCCGCCCAAAAACAGGGCCATGCCGAACATTCGCAGCCGGCCCAATGCCGCAACACTCTTGGTAGCCATCCGGGGAATTCCAACGCCAGGAAAGATTTTTACAACCGCTTTAGCTCTCTTCGGCGGTCTCCGGTCCTGCTTCCGGAAACCTGGTATGCGCCGCTCAACACGACTGCGTCGCGTGCGGTTCCACGCTCAAGATAGGTAAAATCGATTTCGACGCGTCAACACAACCGGCGCTGTTTGCCGCGGGTGAAAGTACGCAGCTGCAACCGTCCGAACAAACTCCGTGCAGGGTCGATGTGCGGCCGGTGGGATGGGCCGCACTTTTCAACTCTGATCAACTCTGAAAAATCCGCCTGATTATTTTGTTAGTCGTGCAGGTAGAAGTTCAGGGCGTCAAACCTGTTCTTCCTTGCCGAGTTTGGCGCGTTTGTACGCGCGGTGGCGATCCGAGGAATTCAGCAGTTTTTTGCGCGGGCGGATAGACTCGGGCGTGATTTCGAGCAGCTCGTCATCCGCGATCCACTCGATGTATTGTTCCAGGCTGAGTTTGCGCGCTTTGTTGATCGACTCGGCTACGTCTTTGGTCGCCTGGCGGTGGCCCGTCAGGTGTTTGGCTTTGCAGACGTTGACGTTCAGGTCGGCGTCGCGCGCATTTTCACCTACGACCATGCCTTCGTAGACTTCTTCGCCCGGCTCGATAAACAGAGTTCCGCGATCCTGCACGGACTCCAGTGCGTAGCGTTTCACCTGGCCCGTTTCCCAGCTCACCAGCGCGCCGCGGCTGCGGCCGCTCAGCGGACCGCGATAGGCGTCGTAGCCGTCAAAGACGTGGTGCAGAATTCCCTCGCCGCGTGTAATAGTCAGGAATTGCGTGCGGAAGCCGATCAGACCGCGTGCGGGGACGCGGAACTCGACGCGCACGATGTCGCCGATCGGCGTCATGCCGACCATCTCACCCTTGCGGTTGCCGAGCATCTCGATCACCGAGCCGACGTGTTCGTTCGGCACGTCGATCGTGGCGTGTTCGATCGGCTCTTCCAGATCGCCGTTTTCGTTGCGGCGCAGCAGCACCTCGGGACGCGAGACGGCGAATTCAAAGCCTTCGCGGCGCATCGTTTCGATGAGAATCGCCAGCTGCAGTTCACCGCGGCCGGAAACCTTGAAAACGTCGGGCGAGTCCGTGTCGGTCACGCGCAGCGAGATGTTGCTGCGCAGCTCGCGCGTCAGGCGCTCGCGAATCTTGTTGGAGGTCACATAGTCGCCTTCGCGGCCGGCAAAAGGCGAGGTATTAACCATGAAGTGCATGGCAATCGTCGGCTCGTCGACGTTGACGTAGGGCAGCGAAACCGGGTTTTCGACGCTGGAAATGGTGTCCCCGATATTCACATTTTCAAAGCCGGACAACGCGATAATATCGCCCGCTTCGGCGTGTTCGATTTCGGCGCGCTGCAGGCCGCGGAACTCGTGCAGCTTGGTGATGCGGCGCTTTTCGACGTCGCCACCCGGATGCACATGCGCCACCGTTTCGCCGAGTTTGATCCGACCGGTGCGGATACGGCCGATTGCGATACGACCGACGTAGTCGCTCCAGTCCAGCGCGGTGATAATCATACCGAGGGGCGCGTCTTTGTCGTATTCCGGAGCCGGAATGTGCTCCATGATTGTCTCGAACAGCGGTTCCAGGTCGGTTCCCTTTTCTTCCAGTGTGCGCTGGGCGATGCCTTCTTTGCCGATGGCGTAGAGGTAGGGGAATTCAATCTGGTTGTCGTCCGCACCAACGCTGATAAAGAGGTCGAGCACTTCGTCGTGCACTTCATCCGGGCGCGCATCGCCGCGATCAATTTTGTTGATCACGACAATCGCGGGCAGGCCGAGGCCCAGTGCTTTGCTCAGCACAAAACGCGTCTGCGGCAGCGGACCTTCGGCCGCATCGACGAGCAGAAGCACGCCGTCGACCATTGAGAGAATGCGTTCCACTTCCCCGCCGAAGTCGGAGTGACCGGGAGTGTCGACAATATTTATTTTGACGCCGTCGCGGTGCACGGCGGCATTTTTCGACATAATGGTAATGCCGCGTTCGCGTTCCAGGTCATTTGAATCGAGAACCCGATCGGCGACCTCCTGGTTGTCGCGAAACGTGCCGGATTGGCGCAGCATATGGTCCACGAGCGTAGTTTTGCCGTGGTCCACGTGTGCAATGATTGCGATGTTGCGTATGTCTTCGCGACGTTGAGTGCTCATATCTGGATACAGGATAAAACTGGAAGAAACTGCGGCCCTGACCAACAGGACACCGCTACCACGCCCCGCCGTCTCTTTTATTGTGATGAAGATGTTGGCGAATGATAAAATCCTGCCGCAAAAGCGCTCAGGGGCGGCGGCAGGGCCAAAATCCCTTAATTTCGGAAAGCTTTAAAAATAGGGACGGGCGACGTCTCATAAGAGCGCGCCGCCCATCCCGCCTCACCCCTGCACTTTCATATCTTGCCTGTGCAAGACGCCTGGTTTCACCGTCTGCGGCCGCGCGGTAAGGCTTTGCGGCGACCATGAGGTTTTCCGGGGATTCCCGCCTATGGCGGAGAAAAACACATTCCGGAACCGGGCAAATTTTTTCACGGGGTTTAGAATTTCCGTTGTACATGCTCACCGACACGATTTGTTGAATTAGGTCACCGACGAACCCAAATTATTTTACAAATGTGGAAAACTGATGTCCGTTCGAGCTGAAAAAACGCCCGTTCAACCACGTTGTATGGTACGTTCACTTTTATCTGCGAGGAATATGTTGACAGGCTGCGCAATGTGCATTCGGTGCGCGGAGCGGTCGTGTGCGCCGCCACGGTGGTGTCTGGTTTACGGCATGCCGAACGAGCCCGCGCGGAGCGGGCAGGTGAGGTTTTGTTGGCGGGTATCGTCGTTCGGAGGTGAAGTTCTCGGGGTGGATCCTTTGCTCACGCCGGAGTGCCCCTTTTCGCTTGCATGAGGGCATACAGAAGATTCCGGCCTCCGGCGCCATTGCGGCGTTTCCAGCCGATGTTCGGAGGCGTTTTCCGGAAGGTCTGAACCAGGCGGCGGGCGGCGGACTTTTCACTTCACGTGGCTTTTGATCGCTTTATGCCTTCGGCATAGCTCGCTTGACTTTTTTGTTTGTCACTGAGTGCAGGAACGCATGCGAGGCGGCGATCAGTGTTGTTTGTGCCTCGGACTTTCCGCCGTTGAACCACTAAAAATGACCGCTTAACCACGTTTTGACTGCCGCTTAAAGTTTTGCCCGAGGAATTTTTATGGCTTCACTATAGACTTGCACATGGAACCGGTGCGCCGCATGCAACGCGCCGGGAAGTATCGGACTCACGTTTGCCCTAAAAAAAATCTGCACACATGCAGGGTGGGAGGAGTGTGTCTGGACATGGTGGAAACTCGTGGAGGCGGTGGGGCGGCCGACGGGGCAGGCGGTGAAGTGTCCCCCAATATTGGTATTCCAAGTTAGGCTTGATCGAGTTGTTCTTCAAATTCTTTGGGACTTCGATATCCCAATGTTGAATGTATTCTGGTCCTATTGTAAAACAGAACGATGTATTGA
>JAUIKM010000047.1 GCA_030430495.1 bacterium
CGCTGGAGCACTGCGCCAAACGCCGCATGTGCCGGGAACCTCCTGAACCGATTGCGTACTTTTCCGCGACCGTCGCCAAAATTCGCAGTGAACGTGCCTGCAACGCGACCAGGCGGGCCGGTCTTTGCGCTTTCCCGACCCGTCGGTTGCGCAGGTCGCTTTATGCCTGCGGCATAGCTCTGCTTGACTTTTTGTTTGTCCGCGCGCCTGAAACGTCCGGCTTGCCGCCGGAGCACTGCGCCAAACGCCGCATGTGCCGGGCAACCTCCTGAACCGATTGCGTACTTTTCCGCGACCGTCGCCAAAATTTGCAGTGAACGTGGCTGCAACGCGACCAGGCGGGCCGGCCTTTGCGCTTTCCCGACCCGTCGGTTGCGCAGGTCGCTTTATGCCTGCGGCATAGCTCTGCTTGATTCTCTTGTTTGTCCGCGCGTCTGAACCGTCCGGCTTGCCGCCGGAGCACTGCGCCAAAAGCCGCATGTGCCGGGAACCTCCTGATCCGATTGCGTACTTTTCCGCGACCGTCGCCAAAATTCGCAGTGAACGTGCCTGCAACGCGACCAGGCGGCCCGGTCTTTGCGCTTTCCCGACCCGCCGTTTGCGCAGGTCGCTTTATGCCTGCGGCATAGCTCTGCTTGATTCTCTTGTTTGTCCGCGCGTCTGAACCGTCCGGCTTGCCGCCGGAGCACTGCGCCAAACGCCGCATGTGCCGGGCAACCGCCTGATCCAAAGTTGATTGCGAGCGGCGACAGTTCATTGAACCAACTGACAAACCAGCATCGACTGCCGCATGCGACTGAACACACACCTGAAACCGCTGACGGACGTTCCGTTGGTCGACCGACGACCTGAGGCATGGCCTGCCCCGGCCGCCGCTTCAAACCCGCTGACAAACAAAAAGAAAAAAACAAGCCGGAAGCCCGCGGCGACGGCGAAGTGCTCAAGCCCAAGCGAACAAACGGCGACCTGTTGCGACCACCGTCAAAAACATGCCTGCGGCCGACAATGAGCGCCGTGCCGATTCGTACTTTAGCCATTGTAGTCGATGCCGTTCCGGTGCGTGAGCGACGCGCCCCCAATTCAGTCAAACAGGAGTATTATGATCGCAGCCAACGACCCCGCGCTTCGTTCCTGGGTGGATGTGCCCGCCGAAAGTGATTTCCCCATTCAGAATCTGCCATTCGGCATCGTGCGCCCCGCCGACGGTGAGCCGCGTGTCGCCGTGCGTATCGGGGATATGGCCCTCGACCTGGCCGCGCTGCACGCCGCCGGCCTCCTCAATCCGGCCGAATTCGAAGCTGAAGATTTTGCCACGAAAAGCCTCAATCGCATCCTGGCCAAAGACAAAGCCGCCTGGCGACGCCTGCGCGACCGCGTTTCCACCTTGCTGCGTCACGATAATCCGTCGCTGCGCGACAATGAGCAACTGCGCGCCGCCTGCCTTCTTCCGGTTGGCGAGCTGCAGATGCTGATGCCCGTGGAAGTGGGCGACTACACCGACTTTTATTCCAGTATTGAGCACGCCACCAATGTCGGCATTATGTTCCGCGATCCGGAGAATGCGCTGCTGCCGAACTGGAAACACCTGCCGGTCGGTTACCACGGTCGGGCGTCCTCAATTATCGTGTCCGGGCAGGATGTTCGCCGCCCCGTGGGGCAGACGCGACCGAACGACAGCGAACCGCCGCAATTTGGTCCCACGCGCCTGCTGGATTTTGAGCTGGAAATGGCGTTTGTCACCGGCGCGGGCAAAGAACTGGGGCAGCGGATCACGTCGACAGAAGCCGACGACTACATCTTTGGGATGGTGTTGTTTAACGACTGGTCCGCGCGCGATATTCAGAAATGGGAATACGTGCCGCTGGGGCCCTTCCTGGCCAAGAGTTTTGCCAGTTCCATCTCGGCCTGGGTGGTGACGCTCGACGCGCTGGAGCCCTTCCGCGTGGCCGGGCCGGAACAGGATCCGCCGGTGCAGCCCTACCTGCACACGCAGGGCGACAAGAACATCGACATCGATCTGGAAGTCTTCATTGAAAACGAGGCGTTCCCGGCGCATCGCGTCAGCCACTCCAACTTCAAGTACATGTACTGGAATATGGCCCAGCAGCTCACGCACCAGACGGTGAACGGCTGCAACGTGCGCGCCGGCGATATGTACGCCAGCGGAACCATCAGCGGGCCGACGCCCGACTCCTACGGTTCCATGCTCGAAATTACGTGGCGCGGCAGCAAACCGGTCGACATGCCGGACGGCACGCAGCGCAAATTCATCAATGACCACGACACGGTCATTATGCGCGGAACCTGCCGCAAAGGCGACGTCCGCATCGGCTTCGGCGAGGTGCGCGCTCGCGTCCTTCCCGCGCTCGAAGTCTGAGTGCCGTCGGCCGCCGCGTGCCGAACCAGCGCCACAATTTGATGTAAAATCCGCCGCCGCCGAAAAAAGTTCAATTTTATCTGAACCTATCGGCGGCGGCGGTGTATAAGGCGCTTGAACACAGCTTTCAAACGTTGCACTCGAAGCTGACAAAGGTTGGAGCATGAGCATACTGCAGGATTGCAGTGACGAAGAATTGATGACCAGTCTGGTTCGCGGACGCCAACAGGCGTTCAACGAACTCTACCGGCGCCACGCGCGGCGAATGTACCACTACTTTCTGCGCATGCTGAACCGGGACGAAGAAAAAGCCGGCGACTTTCTGCAGGACCTCTTCCTGAAAATCGCCGAAAAACCGCAGCGGTTCGACGCGGACAAGCGCTTTTCCACCTGGATCTTTTCCGTCGCCTACAACATGTGTAAAAATGAGTATCGCCGCATGAACGTGCGTCGTAACATGGAAGCCGGTCACGACCTGGACGCCATGCCCTGCGCCGCCGTTTCGGGCGACGGCTACGTGGAGCAACGCCAGTTCATGGACGCTCTCGACCGGGAGCTGCACGGGCTCGACGAACAGCAGCGCACCTGTTTCCTGCTGCGCTACAAAGAACAATTCAGCATTCGCGAGATCAGTGAAATCCTGGAGTGCCCCGAAGGCACGGTCAAATCGCGTCTGCACTACACGATCAGGAGGCTTTCCGGAGCGCTTGAGGAGTTTCGCCCGATATGAACAATCGCAGAACCTCCGCACAGCGCCGCAGCGAAGGCACGGCCTCGACGCCTGACAGCAACAGAAACTTTGAACGATCAAACAACCCGCAACACGCATACAGCGCACAGAATGATATGAATACGAATGTTAACAACTTCGATCTGGAAGAACTGCTGCACCGCTCCGCATTTGAGGGGCTGAGCGCCGCCGAGCAGGAATACGTTCTGCGCGAGCTCGGTTCGGTGGAACATTTTGAGTGCGCCCGGACGACGCTGACTCATCTTCCCGCAGCGCTGCAGGCCGAAGAAGAAACACTTGAACTCGATCCGAATCTGTTTGTCCGCATCAACGAACGCCTGGAAGAACGCGCCCGTCCCTGGTATCAGCGCGTTTTTGACTACATGCGTTCTACCTCGCCGCAATCGCTGGCTTACGGCGGAGCTGGTTTCGCCATGCTGGTGATCGTTGGCCTGACCATGGGGTTCGGCATGAACGGTTCGGCGGGTTTTGGACCAAATGGCCTGCCCATCGGCGCCAATCCGGCCGACACACTTATCGAGACGTTTGCCGACAGCGGCAATGTGCAGTCCAACTCCGTCGACGTTGACGACTCATTGCTTTCTTTGCGCGGCAACTCGGCACGTCAGGATCTTGCATACGTCGCCCGCGCTACTCAAAGCGGTTCGCTGCGTCCGGCTCCGGCGCAGGTTCAGTCGGGTGATTGTGAGTCCGGCGGCGACATGTCCGGTGCTGCCGTCGGTCTGGCCGGTGTGTTTCAACATGGCGCTTCGCGCCGCGGCCGTTTGTTTTCCGACGCAACGGATTCCTTCGGCGAGCGCGTAGTCAGCGGTATTGACCGCGGTGCGGACGGCACGCGTGCCGGTCCCAACCCCTTTCCCGACAGGGAAGTGGTCGCGCTGAACAATCTGGCGTAACAGCGCGCACGAGTTCTTGAAACATCAAGGCCGTTTACATTCAGTTGTAAACGGCCTTTTGTGTTTAAAGTGCTCTTCCTGCGACCGGAACGGATTTGAATCGCTTGCAGCCCAAGGTCAATCTGTGTTCTGCGGAATTACCACGGATTGGTCGCCCACAGCTGCACTTCCGGCACCATGGCGCGCTGATCCAGTTGCAGCAGGCTGATAATCAGTTGGGCGGCGTCCGCGGCCCGCAACTTGTTGGGCGCGGCATCGCGTTCCACGCGCTCGGGGTTGTTAAAGGCCGTGGCAACTTCGCTCAGGTTAATCTGCATGACGCGAATGTTTTCACGTCGCAGTTCGGCCTGCCAGGACTGATTCATGCCGCGCAATGCAAACTTGGACGCCGTGTAGATTGTACCGCGCTCAAAACCGCGCAGAGCGGCCGTGGAGCCGATGTTAACAATCGTGCCGCTGCCGGCCTTTTTCATCATCGCCGCCGCACGCTGCGCCATCAGCGCCGCACCGAGCACGTTGACGTTCATGACTTCGTGAAACTGCTCGGCGGTGAATTCTTCCAGTGTGCTGAAACGGCCGATACCGGCGTTGTTTAACAGGCAGTCCAGGCCGCCGAAACGCTCGTTTACGGCCGCATAGGTCTTGTCGATGTCGGCTTCATTCGCCACGTCGGCCCGCAGGGCGATTGCGCCGATTTCCTCGGCCGCCGCCTTGATGCGTTCTTCGTTGCGCCCGGTGATAATTACCTCCGCGCCGAGCCCGACCAACTGCCGCGCCGTTTCCCTGCCGATACCCAGGCTGCCGCCCGTCACGAGTATTTTACTGCCTTTGATGTCCATCACTGCTCCGAAGTAGTCTGTTTAATAAACCTTGTTAGTGCATCGGCCGCCCGCGGCCTCAACCGGATACTGTGTTTAAGTCGTGGTTTAACGTCCAACAAAATCGTCGATATACGCCAGGCTCAGATCAACCGTGGCTTCTATGCCGTCTTTGTGAGCCCGTTCGACTCCGTGAGAGGCCGCCACGCCGGGGCCGATCAGCGCCACGCGGAAGTCGTTTCCCGCGCGCAATGCAGCCGATCCGTCGGATCCGTAGAAGGGGTACACGTCCAGTTTGTGTTTAATATTGCCGGCTTCCGCCAGCTCCACCAGTCGTGTGCGCATCGCGTAGTCGTAGGGGCCGCTGCTGTCCTTGGCGCAGATCGAACAGAAGGTCTCGCCGCCTTCACATGCGTCGCCCACCACGCCCATATCGATGACCAGAAGCTCTTCCACGCTGTCGTCCCAGGGGCAGGCGCCGCCGTGCCCGACTTCCTCGTAATTGCTGATAAACAAATCCACCGGCGCGGTGCGACCGGCTTCGGCCATGCGTCGTGCAACTTCCAGCAGAACGTAGCAACCCGCTTTGTTGTCCATGAATCGCGACTTGATGTAGCCGCTTGCCGTCTCCTGGTAGCGCGTGTCAAAGGAAATAATATCGCCGATGCGGATGCCCAGTTTGCGGCAGTCCTCCGGCGATTTAACATCTTCGTCCACGCGTATGTGCATTGTGTCCACCGAGCGCTGCGTCTTTTCCGTCTCGCGGTTGGCATGCGTCGACGGGTTGTTTAACAACAAGGTGCCGGTGACGACCGCACCTTCCATGGTGTGAATGCGCAGGTATTCGCCTTCAAATGCGTTAAGCGATGGTCCGCCGATGGGCGAAAAGGCGAGCGTGCCGTCGTTCTTGAATCCCGATACAATCGCGCCGAGCGTGTCTACGTGCGCCGCCAGGGCAAGGCGCGCGGGTTCGTCGCCCAGTCGGCAGATCAACGCGCCTTTGCGGCTGCGTCGTGTTTTAAAGCCGTATTTGTTAAACTGCTCATCGAGAAAATCGATGGCGTTGTGCGTAAATCCACTTGGCGAGTCGATTTCGATCAACTCTTTTAAAACGTCGAAGTTGCTCATGATTGCTCACATGTTGCTTGGCGGCGCGCGGTTTTAACCTTGAGTGCACGCTCTCGAAATTCCAGGTTCTTTCGGCGGTTTGTCTGCCGGCTCTGTGCCAACTGCCGAACTTTCACGATATTCAACAAATCTATGAGATTCTTCGGCTATTTACAATCGGGACAGGTATGCAAACTTCCGGGCTTTTTCGTCGGTCGTCGCGTGGCACAGCTTTCCGCTTAACGCATTGCAGCGCGTGCATGTTCTGCACGCTCGCTTTTCTGACGCTTTTGTTTGTCATGGCGTCGGACGTCTCCGTGGCTCAAACCGGCGACTATACACTGCGCGACAGTGTTAAAATCGTGTCGCAGTACCGCGCCGCGGCCGACCGCATCATCAACACCACGCTGAGCGACAGCAGCGCCTGGAATCGTCTGGCGTTTTTCTGCGATACATTCGGGCCGCGCCTCAGCGGCAGCGCCGCGCTCGAGAGATCAATCGACTGGATTGTGGCGGAACTCAAAGCCGAAGGATTCGACACGGTTTTTACCCAGGATGTGACCGTGCCGCACTGGATACGCGGCGAAGAGTCCTGCCGCATGACTGCGCCGGTGGAGCGCGAGATGTTCATCCTGGGGCTGGGCGGCAGCATCGGAACGCCCGCCGGCGGTATTGAGGCGGAAGTCGTGAGCGTCAGCGATTTTGAGGAACTGCGCGCCCGCGCCGACGAGGCGGCGGGCAAGATTGTTCTGTTCAACGCCGAATACGAGAGCTATAGCCGCACGGTGGCCTATCGCTTCAACGGGGCGGTGGAAGCCGCCAAAGTCGGCGCCATTGCCAGTCTCGTGCGCTCGGTTGGTCCTTTTTCCATGCAGACGCCGCATACCGGCGTGATGCAGTACATCGACTCGATTCCGCGCATTCCGCATGCCGCCGTGACGATTGAAGACGCGCTCATGATTCAGCGCTGGATCGACCGCGGCAAATCGGTCCGCATACATCTGAACATGGAAGCGCGTTATGCCGATTCGGCGCGGTCGCGTAACATTATCGCCCAGATCAACGGCTCGGAACGGCCCGACCAGATGCTGGTGTTCGGCGGCCACATCGATTCGTGGGACGTCGGCAGCGGCGCTATGGACGATGCCGGCGGCTGTTTTGCCGCCTGGCGCTCGCTGAGTGTGCTCAGGCAGTTGAACCTGCGGCCGCGCCGCTCCGTCCGGCTGGTGATGTGGACCAACGAGGAAAATGGTCTGCAGGGCGCGCGCACCTACGCGGCGGAATTCGGCGACTCAACGCATATTCTTGCGCTCGAAAGCGACGGCGGCGTCTTTGCCCCGACCGGTTTCGGATTTACCGGCGCACCCAAAAAACACGCGGTGGCGCGCGCCGCGGCTGCTCTGCTGGGATCTGTCGGAGCCGACACGGTCCGCGTGGGCGGCGGGGGAGCTGATGTTTCGCAGTTAAACGCCAAAGGCGTTGACATGATGGGCCTGGAGGTCGATATGGAGCGCTACTTCTGGTATCATCACACCCACGCCGACACGCCGGACAAACTCGACCCGCATGAGATGAACCAGTGCGCCGCAGCCATGGCCGTCATGATGTACGTGATGGCGGATATACCGTGAAGTAGATTTTCATCGCCGGGCGGCGGGATGCAGGATTATCGGGGGAGGTGCTGTACCAGGTCCCGTTAAAGTCCAAAAGTGCGCCGGTTGTCGGCCGGAGTCAAGCGTTCAAAAGAGAATTCGTAAATCCGTCAAATTTGGCACGGAAAGTTTTTGAGCTGCGAGCCCTCAGGGCTCACAGCTCATGCGTAGGTCTGCGTATTTTTTAGTCTGAACTCAAAATCACCACTTGTGGCACGCCGAACCCGAGAGTTGGGACTGGACCGACTCCAATCCATTCAACTACTACAGCGCCATGTCATCCACGCTGTCCAGCCAGGATTCAATCTCGCCGATCACCCCGGTGATGGCCGCCGGGTCGAAGGGCGAATGCAGACCCGCCAGTTTAACCAGGTCGAGGAATGACATCGAGCCGCCGGCGCGGCAAAGTTTGACGTAGTCGCTCCAGGCCGCCTCGCGGTCCTCGCGCGAACGCTTCCAGAACTGGAAAGCGCAGATCTGCGCCAGCGTATAGTCGATGTAGTAAAAAGGTTCCGAGTAAATGTGCGATTGCTTCTGCCAGAAACCGCCGTGTTCCAGATACTCAATTCCGTCGTGATCGCGGTACGGCAGGTATTTCTGTTCGATGCGCCGCCACGCCGCGTGACGCTCGTCCGGACTGGCCGTCGGATTGGCGTAAACGAAATGCTGGAATTCATCCACCGCCACACCGTACGGAATAAACAGCAGCGCGCCGCTCAGGTGCGCAAACTTGTACTTCTCCGTGTCTTCGCCGAAAAAGAGATTCATCCAGGGCCATGCGAAAAACTCCATGCTCATCGAGTGAATCTCGCAGGCCTCATAGGTCGGCCAGTGATACTCCAGAACATCGTGATCCAGACTGGAATACACCTGGAATGCATGACCGGCTTCGTGCGTCAATACGTCGATGTCGCCGGCGGTGCCGTTGAAGTTGGAAAAGATAAACGGCGCTTTGTGTTTAACAAAGGTCGTGCAATATCCGCCGGGGCGTTTGCCCGGTTTACTGACCAGGTCCATCAACTCGCTGTTGCGCATGAAACTGAAAAACTCATTCGTTTCCGGCGACAGTTCGCGATACATATCGGAACCGCGATCGACAATCCATTCCGGCGGTCCCTGCGGTTTGGCATTGCCGCTCGGAAATGAAAATCCTTCATCGTAAATCTTGAGCGAATCGAGACCGAGGCGGCGCGCCTGGCGCTCGCGCAGTTTAACTGCCGCCGGCACGATGTATTTCAATACGTTTTCGCGGAACGCCGCCACGTCGTCCGCATTGTAGTCCGAACGTGTTAAACGCGCATAGCCGGTTTCGATAAAGTTTGTGTGTCCCAGTTTGTGCGCAATGGACGTCCGCGTCTTAACCATGTCGTCGTATATGCGGTCCAGCTCGGCCTTGTTGTCGGCAAAGAACTGCCACTTGGCGCGCGTGGCGGCGATGCGCGTGTCGCGGTCTTTGCTCGTTTCGTAGGGGAGCATCTCCGACAGCGTGCGTTTCGCGCCGTCGAAATCAATCTTGGCGGTGGCCAGGAGTTTCGAGTATTCGCTCTTTAAGCTGTTCTCGCGTTTAAGGTCTTCAAGGATCGACGGTTTAAATGTTTTGAGCGAGAGTTCACTTAACACAAAGAGCTGAGGGCCGAAAATTTTCTCGAGGTCGGGCCGGAAACGCGAGTTCAACAGGCAGTCGTCCAGACGGTTAACCAGTTCCGTGTAGCGCGGTCCCTCCGCGTCGAAAAAAGTCTGCTCGGCGTCGTAAAATTCATCGCGCGAGTCAATGGTGTGGCGACACTCCGCCAGCTCGCGGTTGGATTGGTACTCGGTGCGCAGAGCCGTAATCTGCCGGAAAACTTCAGCCTGGGCTTCGGCGCTTTCCGCCGCGTTAAACGCTTCGAGCAACTCATTGAAAGATTGTTCCAGTGCGTCGATGTCGGGACGCTGGTAAGGGAATTCGGAAAATTTCATAACTCGTCCTGTTCAGGCTAAACAACCGGGCGCGACTCTCGCGCAGAATTGTTCCTCGACGTGGCAGACGGCCCGCAAATTGTCCGTGGAAACGCAAAAATTCAGATGCCGAAGCCGCTGCGATCGGTCAGTTCGTCGGTGCTGCGCGTGTCCGGAATAAACAACTCAACGACGTGCTCGGCGGCGGTGAATTCTACCGTGAGTTCGCCGTTGCTCGCTTCAACGCGCTGTTCGTCCACGCGCGCCTGGAATTCGCTGTCCGCTGCCGCGGCGTGAATAATCAGCACCAGTACGCAGTTGCGAATGGGAATGGAGACGCGCACTTCTTCACAGCCGCTGATGGGACGCGGTTTAATCCGCACTCCGCTCTCGCTCGGTCGGATGCCGAAGACGTGGTGAATAAACAGGTGCAGCAGGGCCGCCCAGGCGACGGGGTCCAGCGCGTCGCTCGATTCAATGTGTTCCTGTCCGCGCCGCGGGGCGGGAGGATAGGTTTCGAACCACGTGCCCGCCGCCGATTCCGTGGCCAGCAGCCACTCCAGCGTGCGTTGCACTTCCGTCGTCTGTCCCAGTTCCATGGCCGCCTGCGCCATCCACAGGGAACAGAGCGGACGCCCGCCGCCGGCTTCCGTTTCAAAGGCGGCATCGCAACGCCCGTAGCCGCCGCCGCTGGACGTTTGATTCCACAGGCTTTGCAGTTGGCTGAAGATCCGACGACCCGCTGTTGAATTGTTTAACTCCCCGTTCTGCGCCGCCGCGGCGGCAAACAGGAGATTCCACCGCACCGCATCCGCCCGGGGGTGTTCCGCCGCCTGGTTCCGCGCGGACGCCTCGTCGGCGGAAGTTGAATCGATTTCTTCGGCTGTCAACACTTCCAGCAGCTGCTCGCGGCACTGCGCTTCAATATCATGTGCGGTTTGCCGCCAGGCCTCGGCATTCGGCGCGCCGTGCTCCGTCGCCGGTAGTTCGGTCGCATCGCGCAGCGCCGCGGCTGTCAGCAGTGCGGTCGCCGCCCGGTGTTCGGCCGTGTCGGCGCACCAGTAGTTGTCGCCGGCGGCGTGTGCGCCCGACTTAAACAAAGGTTCCGCCGCGCCGCGCGCCAGATAATCGGCGGCCTGATGCAGCTGCGGGCGGCAGTCTTCCAGCGTGGCGAGGTCGCCGGTCCAGAGAGCGTATGCGCGTGCGGCGCTGAGCCAGGCGGCCGCTTCCAGCCGTACTGCCGGCGCGGACGCCGGCTCCAGCTGGTGGGCGAGTGTCTCCAGCCCTGATTTCAGCAGGCTGCGCGCCGTGCCGTGGTATCCGCTGACGAGCAGGCCGCGCAGCAGGGCGGCCGATCCGCCGTTGCGTTCCGGTTCGCGACTCCACAGGCGGGCGTCGCCCGCGCCATCGGCGCTCAACTGCGCGCCCAGCTGCGTTCGCGCCGCCGTGATTGCGCGCGCAAAACGATCGTCAAAACAATAACATTGCAGCAGACTGTCCCAGGTGCGCACATCCGCAATCAGCGGCGAACTCCAGCTCGTCAGGCCCATCTCGATTGCCCCGTCATCCGCCAGTCGGTAGCGGATCGTCAGCCGTTTGCGCGCGTAGCCGTCCAGGCGCATGCGCTCGTGGACGAGGCCGTCGCCGGTCGACATTTCGATTGTGACGCGCTTTTTATTCGGATTTGTCAGGCGCAGTTCGCGCAGGATTTGCGGTTTGCCGCGGTCCGGGCAGAAAAAACGCTCGCGCACGCTGATGAGCGGGCCGGACCAACTGATTTCGACCGTGGGGATGCCTTCGTTCTGGACCCAGCGGCGCGTACAGGTGCGTCCGTCGGCGCGCAGTTCGCTTTCGCCGGTGGAAATCACCAGCTGCGTGGCGCTGAATCCCTGCTCCGGATCGAAGTTGAGCCACTCCTCTTTGGGGCGGGCGGCCTGGCCGGGCAGGTTGAGCAGCAGCGCCGTCGGGCTGGCCTCCTCGTCGGCCGACACCTGAACGACGGCGTGGATATGGCCGTTGCCCAGAACAAAATAGCTGGTGTCGGGAATGCGTTGCCGGGCGTCTTTGTGCATGCTTTCGTCGATCCCGTGTCGTCTGGCGCTGCCGTCGCGGCGTCGGTTGCTTCCCGAGCGCGACGCTCAAAAATTCTGAAAATGCACTCAAATCAGTTTATTTCAAATTCCGGGGCTTTTTCGGGAGGGAAATGTCGTGGCGCTCCGACCACGTCGCATGATGAAAAACCTTGCATTGCGCTGCGCATTCCGCTAATTTCAGCGTTCACATCCACTTGTACTTCCCGGGAGTCGACTCATGTTCGTGACTTCGCGCCCGCTCAAATTTCCGACAGCACTTTTTGGCCTTTTTTGCCTGACCTTTTTGTTTGTCACCGAGAGTCAGGCGCAAAGGCTGAGTTTCGACAACATGATTTTCCTGATTGAGACGCAGAACGGCGACACGGCCGACGTCTACATCAACGGCCGGCGCGTGGGCGAGACGCCATATCTGCTGACGCTGGTCGATCTGGAAGCGCGTCGTTTCTGTTCCATCAGCACGCCCGTGCCGAAAGCAGTCGATGCCGACGCCAGTTTTACCGCCTACAGCAACAGCGGCATGGAAGTGCAGACTTTTGTGCGCAATGCACGCCCAGAAGACAACTCCTTTGCCGAGACGTTTACCTTCCGCCTGATCGACGGGGACGACCAATCCAACTGCACCCTGCTTGTTTCCGTCATCGATCGGCGCGGCAACTACATTCCCTGTCTGCGCGGCAAGCTGCACTCCGAAGGCGAGGACCTGGTGCAGAAGTGGTTCTTCGGCATGATCTGAGCGCGATGACTCCCGACCTGAAACCGACCTGATTGCCTGGAATCCGCACGTGCAAAGACAGCTGCGGGACGCCGGATTCCGCTCCCGCCGGCAAACAAAAAAAGGCTGTTGAAGCGAGCTGCGTGCAGCGCTGCAATCACGTGTCAGAAACGGTAACTGAAGTGGACGGAACCCGGCCCCACGCCCCAATTGAAGCCGTCCCAGCGGACGATTCCGCTCCTGCGTTCCTCCAGGCGGTCGAGCGCAAACAATCCCGAAGAAAGCCCCATGGCGGTTGCCAGCGTCACGTCGGAAAGCCAGTGTCCATTGGTGTAGACGCGGCTAACGGCAACAAAACCGGCCAGACCGTAAAACGCCGCGTAGGCCCAGGGTTCGTCAAAATAGCCGGCAAGCACGGATGACAGGCCGAACGCCAGAATGACGTGTCCCGAGGGCCATGCCTGCGATTCAAAATCCGCCTCAAACCAGGTGAACTCGACGGGGTCGTCGGTGCGGTAGGGGCGGTTGCGTCCGGCCACGTAACGCACGCCGAGCGCCAGAACGCCGCTGGCAAAAATTGATTCGGTCAGGACCAGACCCAGCGTGCGCACGTACTTGTCCTCGCTGAACAGACCGTAGGAGTAGACCACCGCGCCGCCGACCGTCGCCCAGCCGACCTCGCCGTAGATTTCGACTATTTCCAGAAACTCGTGTAAATCATCGTCCAGATCCTGATTGTACTCCAGCAAAGCCTCGCGCACGGGCGCGTCAACCAGGCCGATCTGGAGCGCCTGGGTGCCGCTCAGAATGCCGAATTTCGCCCAGTCGCGTCCGTTCCAGCGCAGCGGGCCGCTGAAATAGAGGGCATTGTCCGCCAGGAAAATTTCGAAGTCGCGCCAGAGGACGGAGGAGAGGCGTTTGATGTATGGCGTGGCGTGCGGCGGCCGGCCGGGAGCGTTCTCGGGAAGAGCGGTCACTGTGTCTTCGGCGACGGGTGGAGGGGGCGGAGCAAGAGGACCGGGCGTGACGCCGGAAGTGGCATTGGTTGAGTTTTGCGGGTCTTCGGCGGACGGTCGCGGCGGCGGTGGAACGCTGTCGGGAACGGTGCGGTTCACAGCGTCGAGCCGCGAGTCATCGCGACGGAAGTCCGCATTCGGGTCGCCGGATACCAGGGCCGGCAGGAGCGGCGGCGTGCACAGCGACAGGAGCATCGCCAGAGCCAGATGCCGCAGTTTGAAAGGCCTCACACAGTTTCGGACCATACTGAGTTCGTTTTTGATCCCGGAATCGGAGTGCGCCGTGGGTAGAACGAATGCGTTGCGCTCCGATTGCCCGCGGCGCCGCCGGAGCCCGTCCGATCCGTGAAATAATGCCGCCGCTTGCACGTGTCGCATGCCGCAAACTTCCACCCGGAAAGAGGCTGTAATATGAGCGACAAACGCGTTTCGAGCGGGGCGGTCTGGGAAGACCGCGTGGGTTACAGCCGCGCCCTGCGCCGCGGCGAACACGTCTACGTGGCGGGTACGCTGGGAATTCTGCCGGGCGGCGACATCGCGGGCGACGCCTACGAGCAGACGCGCCGCGCGCTGGAAATCATCGGCCGCGCATTGAACGACGCTGGTTCGTCGATTGAGCACGTGACGCGCACGCGCATGTACATCCTCGATTTTGCCGACAGCGAGAGCGTCGGGCGCGCGCATCTGGAAGTTTTTCGGCGAATCAGGCCGGCTGCGACAATGGTCGCGGTCAGCGGTCTTGCACATCCGGCGGCGTTGATTGAAGTCGAAGTTGAGGCGCTGATCCCGGAGGATGCGCGCTGATCGGCTGCGATTGGGGATTGTTTCTACCGCGAGTTCATCGTAACTTTCGCGATCTGAAGCAGGCAAAAGGCAGGAATCTCATGCGGACTCTCTTTCTCATAGCAAGTGCGGCGCTGCTGCTGCCGGGCGTACTGTCCGCACAGATTTCCATCGTTCTGGGCCAGGTCTCCACCGACGGCACAAGGACGGTGCAAATGGACGTCGCCGGCGAGATCGGCACGCCGGGGGATCTGGAGCTGGTGTTCCGCTACGACGCCGATGTGTTTGACGTGCCGAACATCGCGACGGTGGAATCCGATCTCTTTTTCCCGGCCGGCTTCACCTTCAGCGCCAAGCTCGACGAACTCGATCCTTCCACGGGAATCCTGACGATCAATGCCTTTGACGTGGCGGCGGGCCAGGGACGCTGGTGCGCGCTGGTCATTCTCGGGCTGCGTTCGTCTGAAGTCGTCGGCCGCATCGCGCTGGAATCGGCGCACAGCGAGGGCGAGACATTGGAGGTCGAAAGCAGCGTCACCGGCGTGGTAACCGTCACCGGACCGCCCGTCTTTTTTGAGGACGCGGAGAGCCTCGGCAGCAATTTCCCCAATCCATTTCTGACGCAAACAGAATTCGACTACACACTGGCGGCCAACAACGTCGAGGTGCGCTTCACGGTGTTTACGCTGGACGGCATCAAGATTTACAGCGAAACCACGGTGGGGCGGAAGGGCGCCAATCGGTGGAAATTCGACCCGGCCGCCGCCGAAGTACAACTGGCGCAGGGCATGTATCTGTTGCTGATGGAGACGCCCAACGGCGTCTTTACTTTGCCTTTTCAACATCTGCGCTGATGGCGTCCATGCTCAAGACCCGGTTCCCTTTTTTCGTTCTGCTGGCGATGACGCTCTCCGTCCTTGCGGGTATCTGTTTGCCTGTGAACGGCGTCGACCTCCATGCGCAGACGGCCGCATCAGATGCGGCGGAGACCGGAAAAAACTCCGAAGGCACCGAATTCTGGATCTGTTTTCAGCGCAACTACCGCGACTTTGACGTCGACCGCGACAACAATCCGATCAAGCGCACGGACGAACTGGAACTGAACCTCTTCCTGACGGCCAAGCAGAATGCTTTGGTTGCCATCGAGATTGACGGCATCGCGTACAATCGCGAAGTCAACGTGCGGGCAGGCACGGTGGTCAACGTGGCGGTCGACTCGGCGGCGCAGCTGCGCGGCAGCGATGAAATCGAACGCCTGGGCGTGCATATCACCTCCGATGTGCCGATTGCCGTCTACGGGCTGAACCGCCGCTTTCAGACAACCGACACCTACCTGGCGCTGCCGGTCAACGTGCTCGGCACGGAGTACATGGCAATGTGCTACGACAAACTGTCGAGCGAGCTGATTTCGCAGGTGGCGCTGATAGCGACGGAAGACAACACTGTTGTGACGATCACGCCGAGCACGGCCACGGCCGGCGGGCACCCCGAAGGCGAGCCGCACAAGGTGCTGCTGCAGGAGGGCGACGTCTACCAGTTTAACGCGGCCTACGACCGCCGCACCCGCTCCGACCTGACGGGCACGCTGATCCAGGCCGATAAAAAAATAGCCGTTTTCAGCGGCCACAACTGTGCACACGTACCGGCGGGCACGCGCGCCTGCAACCTGCTGGTGGAGCAGCTGCCGCCGATGCACTCCTGGGGGCGTCACTTTTTCCTGGGCACCCTGGCCAACCGCTCAACTTCGACCTGGCGCGTGCTGGCTTCGGAGCCGAACACCACCGTGTTTGAGGACCAGAAAAAAATCGCCGTGCTCAACGCCGGCGAATTCTACGAGAAGCGCAATTTCAGCGAGAATACGCAGATCAAGGCCGACAAACCCGTGATGGTGGCCGAGTTCGCGCAGGGGTTTCAGAACGGCGACTCCATCGGCGATCCGATGATGATTATCGTCAGCCCCTCACAGCAGTTTCGCGACAGCTACCTCATTGCCACGCCGGTGGACGGCTCCTGGCAGCACTACCTGAACATCGTCATGCCGGGCGAAGGCACGAGCAGCCTTCGCATCAACGGCCGCAATATTCCACAGCGCGAGTTCCAGCGCTTCGGGCGCTCCTCCTATTTTATCGGTCAATTTCAGATTCCGCTTGGTACGCACCTCATTGAGGCGGACGTGCCGTTTGGTTTGTACTCGTATGGATTTGGTCTGCAGCGCGACGCCTGGGACGCCTACGGCAACATGGGCGGCCAGAATTTCGGCGTGGTCGAGAATTTACCCGACTCGCTGGCGCCGGCGGTGGAAGGACTGCCCGCGGGCGACTCATTGCAGGTGCTGATACGCGACGAGCGACCATTTGACCGCGGTCTGCAGAAAGTCGACATTGTCAGCGCCCGGAACCTCTCGGTCGAACTGCCAGGTGTGGAGTCGGGCGCGCCGCTGCTCGAAGCCGGCGTCACCGCGATCAAGGCCAATGTTTTCGGGCGCGCGGTCATGCGCGCCGTCGACCTTGCCGGCAACGTGGCGGACTTCAGCATTTGTTACCGCTACGACCCGGTGGAAGGGAAGTACAGCTTTGTGGTGCAGGACGGCGCCACGGCCGACTGCTCGCCTGAAAAACTGCGCTACTGGGGCGCCTACGCCAACCTGAGTTTCAACGCCTGGACGGCGGACTTTGGCGGCACGGGCGAGATTTCGACGCCGGGCCGCTTCGGCGACGCGTCCGGCATGGGCGGCGTTATCGGCGGCCTGGTCGGCATGCAGTTGACGCCCAAATTGGGTGCGACGGCCCGTCTTTCGATCGACACCTACGGCGGCGAGTTGCTGGCGCCGGATAGTCTGACGACGTTGACGCCGCCGCCCGACCGGCGGGTGGTTCAGGAAGCCGGCGTGCTGACGCTCGACAACGCCTGGCTGAGTCTGGGGCTGAGCGGCGAGTACTACCTGACGGATCGCTTTTACTTTACGGCGGGCGTCCAGACCTCCTTTGCACTTGGTTCCGGCGTAACGCTTAAACGCCGCATCCTGACGCCGAGCGGCCTGGTCTACAGCGAGAGCAACGAAAACGAATTCATCCAGTACGAGGACGGTCTGGGCAGCATAGCGCCAATCCGTCTGGCTCTGACGGGCGGCGTCGGTATGACCTATCCGATTGTACCGCGCATCAAGGCGTTTGTGGAATTGCGCCGGACCGCATTCCTGACTGATGTCGTCGACGATGCCGACTGGGGCCAATCGCAGACAAATATCAATTTCGGGGCGCGGGTCCAGTTTTGACGCCCCGCTGAATACGACTTTCATTGAATCCGGCGGATCGGAACTTGAGCATTATTCTGCGCCGAACACTGGCCGTTTTCCGCAAGGACCTGCGCAGCGAGTTGCGCACGCGTTATACGCTGAACGCGATTCTGCTTTTTGTGCTGACCACGGTGATGATGATCGCCTTTGCGACGCGCGGCGAGATCGTCAATGACGGCGTCGCATCCGGTCTGCTCTGGGTGATTATGTTTTTCAGCGCAATGACCGGTCTGGCGCGCGCCTTTGTTGCCGAAGAAGAGCGCGGCACGAGTCTGCTGCTGCGTCTTAGCAGCCCGCCGGCCGCGGTGTTCTTCGGCAAACTCCTGTACAATGTGTTAATGACGCTGCTGCTTAATTTTGCAGGCATTACGCTCTTTTTCATCTTTGTCGGCGGCGTGGCGGTCGGTTCTCCCGGATTATTTTTGCTTGTCATCGCTCTGGCAAGTCTTGCAACCGCCGCGTCCACGACACTGATTTCCGCTATTATCGCCAGGTCGCGATCGCGCGGCGCTCTGTTTCCCGTGCTGTCGTTCCCGATCATGTTACCGCTTGTGCTGCCGGGTGTTGAACTGACCTTGCTGGCGCTCGGCGGCGCGGATATGGCGCAGGCGCAAAACAATTTGCAACTCATGGTGAGTTACCTCGTCGTGCTCACGACGGTTTCCTGGTTGTTGTTTGATTTTGTCTGGAAAGAATGAGCGCGCACCGGCGTCGCGGAACGAGCCAACTTCGTCGCCGCCCGGACAAATATCAACAGGAAACGCGGCACAAACCTATGCTACAGTTGAGGGAACAAGAGGAATGGACATTCCGCGGAATGTGTTGAACCCGGCCATCTGGCCGGCGCGTTATCTGTTGGGGTTTTGTCTGCTGGCCCTGTCGCTGTTTGTTGCACCGCTGACGCTGAGTGCGCAGCCGGAGGACATGGACGCGGCGCGCGATTCGGAAGGCACCGAATTCTGGATCTGTTTTCAGAAGAATTTTCGCGACGTCCAGTACAACAACAACCTGCAATCCAGCCAGCCCGAGCGCGCTTCGACGCTCACACTTAAACTCTTCTTCGCTTCGCCGCAGAATGCAAAAGTGCGCGTGGAGATTCCCGGACTGCGCTTCAACAAGGACGTGCGCGTGCCGGCCGGCAGCGTGGTGTCCATGGACATCGACTCGGCGGCGCAGGTGCGCATCGACGAAGGCATAGAAAAACTCGGCGTGCACGTCACCTCCGACGTGCCGATAGCGGTCTACGGCCTCAACCGTCGTTTCCAGACGACCGACACCTACCTGGCGCTGCCCGTTTCCGTGCTCGGCCAGGAATACATGGTGATGGGGTATCAGCAGAAGGCCGAAGACCTGCTCTCGCAGGTCGCGGTGGTGGCGACCGAAGACGAGACCGCGCTGACAATCATCCCGAGCGTCGAGACTTCCGGCGGCAACAAAGCCGGCGACCCATATCGCATCAGGCTGAACAAAGGGGACGTCTACCAGATGCGCCCCAAATACGACCGCAAGTCGACCTGCGACCTGACCGGGACTTTTATCCGATCCGACAAACCGGTGGCCGTTTTCAGCGGTCACAACTGCGCGTACATACCCAACGAAGTGTCGTTCTGCAATCACCTTGTGGAGCAATTGCCGCCGGTCAATACCTGGGGGCGTCAGTTCTACGTCGGCAATCTGGCCAACCGCTCGCGCTCCAGTTTCCGCGTGCTGGCTTCGCGCGACAGTACCAAGGTGTTCCGCAATTTCCGTCCCATCGCCGTACTGAATGCCGGCGAACACTACGAGACGCACGATCTGACGGGACCGACGCAGATTACGGCGACCAACCCCGTGCTCGTCGCGCTCTTTTCGCAGGGCTCTCAGAACGGCGACGGCCTGGGCGACCCTATGATGATTCTGGTGAGTCCCACGCAGCAGTTTATGACGAGTTACCGCTTTGCGACGCCGGTGGACGGCACATGGCGGCACTACGTGAACGTGGTGGTGCCGGATGACGCTGTGGGCTCGGTACGCCTCAACGGCGACCAGGTAAATCGCAACAAGTTTGAGCCGTTCGGCGAGAGCGGGTACCAGATCGCGCGACTGCAGGTGCCGTTCGGCACACACGCCATCCGCGCCGACAAACCTTTTGGCCTCTATTCCTACGGCCTTGGATTCGGCGACGACAAAAGCGACGCCTACGGCAATATGGGCGGGCAATTGTTCGGCGCGCTGCCGGAAACAAAGGACACGCTTGCGCCGCTGGTGGATCCGACACTTACCCGCGACTCCTTGTTTGCCTATGTGCGCGAAAACAGGACAATCGACCGCGGTCTGCGCAGTATCGACACGGTTTTCAGTCACAACATGGTGGTTGAGCTGCCCAAGGTTATTGCCGGCGTGCCGCAGATAACCGTGAGCGCTCGTCCGCAGAGCTACGGCGAGTTCGGCAGCGCGCTGGTGCGCGCGACCGACGTGGCCGGCAACGTGACGCTGTTTTCCATCTGCTACAGTCTGAACGACAGCAGCGAATACGAACTGACCTACTCGCTCGGCGAGGACGAAGGTTGCAGCCCGCCGTCGACGATGTTCTGGGGCGCATACTTCAGTCCGGCCGTCGATCTGCATTCGCCCGATTTCAACGCGACGGACGGTGTTGCCGCTCAGAACCCTTTTGACGACAAAACCGGTATCGGCGGCGTCGGCGGTCTGCTGATCGGCAAGCCGCTGGGACTCGACTGGACAATTACCGGGCGTCTGGGACTGGAGATGCACGGCGGGGCGATCAGTTCGATCGATACTTCCGCGCCCTCGCAGCCGGATATCATCAGGGAAGGCGTTCGCATCAGTTCCAATGCGCTTTATCTGAGCAGCGAGATTACGATGGAACGCCGCCTGGGACCGGGCGTTTACGCACTCGGCGGTCTGAGGACGGCGTTTGCGCTGTCAAAATCGGCGGATGTTGAGCGCGTGATATTTATTCCGGCGGACGCGACCTACGAAGAAACCGGCACAAATACGATTCCATTGCGCGACGGAACGCTTGAAAGTCTGTCTTCCTTCAGGTTTGGTCTGCTGGCCGGCGTCGGCTTTGCGGTGCCCGTGTACGGGGACTGGACGGCGTTCTCCGAAATGCGCTACGTCCACTATCTCAGCAGCGTGCTGAGCGATGCCGACTGGGCGCACAGCCGCATCGATCTGTTGATCGGTTTCCGGTTGCCCTTCTGATCATTCCGGCGGCGGCGCGGCTCGATGCTGCGCCGCCTTTGAAAAGTGGCTGCAAAAGCCGAAATTGCGGGTCATTTTTGTGCGCATTGACCGCCAAAAGGTAGTGCTTCATGTCTTCTCTCCTGATGCTGCTCGGGTTCACGATTGGAATCATTCTGGGCAATTTCCCTTCGGTTTTGCGCCCGCGCCCGGCATGGTGGCGCTGGGCGGTGGTGATCCTGACCAGTCTGACGATTGTTCTGGCCCTGTGGCCGCCCCTCGGCGGAACCTTTAATTCGGTCGTGCTGATGGGACGCAGCTACGAGAAACAGGCCGTCCCGCTCAAGGCCCGTATCGACCACTCCACCAAATCCTACAACGCCGAACGCGACGAATTCTCTGTTGTGATGCGCGATTTCAGCAGCGAACCGCGCGAGTTTCCGGTGGTGTTCACCGGACGCGAACCGGCTGAGATCTCCAGCGCCAAAGTTGTCATCGTCAACGTGCGCCTCGGCGATTCCGACACGGATTTCCGCGGCGAGTCCGTTGTGGCGGTCGACCCGTCCGTTACGATTGGTTTTGTGCCGGCACTTGCCGAACGCATCCGCAATGTCTACTTCCACGTGCCGATGGCCTGGATTGGTTTCCTGGCTTACTTCCTGACCATGATGTATTCGGTGCGCTACCTGCGCAAACGCCAACCGTCCGACGACATCAAAGCCGCGGCGGCGGCGGGGCTGGGCACGGCTTTTACCGTTTTGGCGACGATCACCGGCATGGTGTGGGCTAAATTCAACTGGGGGGCGTTCTGGAGCTGGGACCCGCGCCAGACATCGATCTTTGTCCTGCTGATGATTTACGGGGCGTACTTTGCCCTGCGCGGCGCACTGAGCGACGACGACGACAAACGCGCGCGCCTTTCGGCCGTGTACTCAATTTTTGGATTTGTGTCGGCCATTTTCCTGGTGTACATCATTCCGCGCATTATGGAAGGACTGCACCCTGGCGCCGCCAAATCGGGGGATATGGGACCGCTCGTTGACGGATCGATCGACCCGATCGTTCTTTCGCTCTACACGCTGTCGCTGATGTCCTTTACGCTGATTTACTTCTGGCTGTATTCCATTACGGTCCGCTCACGCTTCGTCGCAATGGAACTCGACGAAGCACAGTTTTCCTGAACAAGAAGCTCTTATGGAACAGTTTCTGGCAGAAAATTCGCTGTATGTGGTTCTGATTATCGTGTTGATGATCTGGGCGGGCCTTGCACTTTTGTTGATGCGGCTTGAAAAGCGCGTCACGGAGTTGCAGGAGACCGCACGCGGCGTAAAACAACACCTCGCTGCGAACACGAGCGCGGACGAACCTTCGTCTTCCGTCCCGTAAACAACGATAACAGCGTGTGACGGGTCTGTGCCCGCCTGCGCCGCATGCAGAAAAGGAAGCGACAATGAAAGCCAAATATCTGATTGGCGGACTGATCGTAACCGTGTTTGTCGTCATCGGGCTTATCTCCCTGGACGGCGGCACTATCGCGTACTCCGATATCCAGACCGCGCGGTCCACGCCCGGCTTTGTGAAAGTCAAAGGCTCATGGATCAAGGAAAACGGCGCAGACTACGACAGCGAACACGACATTTTTACCTTCCACATGCGCGATTCCACCGATCACATGATCAAGGTCGTGCACAACGGTCCGCGTCCGAATAACTTCGAACTGGCCGAGAGCATTGTTGTTGAAGGTCGCATCGAAAACGATATCCTGCAGTCGCGCCACATACTGACCAAGTGCCCGTCCAAATACGAGGGCAATACGATGCGCGATCCTTCGGCCTACGCACCCGCTGCGGGAGAAGGGAACAGCGAATCGTGACCTCGCCCGCCGGATCGGAACACACATCTGAATCGAATTCGCACAACGGGGATCGCTCAAAATCGCGCGGTCTTTTCCGCAAAGTCGCCATTGCGCTCGTTGTGCTGGCCATCCCTTTGGTCCTTTTCATGGCGTCGCGCTACGGGGAAGTTCAGTCCGTCAATTTTGCCCGCTCGGTTGAAATTGCCGCCGGACGAACGGAGATTGAACCACGCTACAAAATTGTGATAGAAGCGGTTGTGCTCGACGACCAACAGCATCCGCTCGAAGTTGCGGAAACCAGCGCGTCTTTCTACGCGCAGGACCGCGACGGCCAAAAATTTCTTGTGTCCTACGACGGCGGAGAACAACTGAATCTCCGCGGCGGCATGCAGGTCAAGCTGGCTGGTCATACGCACGAGGGCGCTCCGCCCTGGTTTCATTGTTCGGAAGTAATCACTGACTACTAGTCTCCGGCCGCGGCGTGTGCGCCCGGCCACAGACCGAAGGGCGCCTTCCATGTTCGGACAAATTCTGGTTAATTTTTTGTTTGCCTCGGCCATCGTGTCCTGCGGGGCCTATTTCCTGTCCTGGCGCGACAACGACGTCATGCGCAAGGTCGGGCGGTCGTTCATGCTGGTTGTATTCGGCGGTCTGTGCGTGGTGCTGGGCATGCTGGTGTACAACATCTTCCAGCACGACTTCAGCTATTACTATGTCTACAACTACTCCAATACGGAGCTGTCCGCGCCGCTGCTGTTCGCCACGTCCTATGCGGGGCAGGAGGGCAGCTTTATGTTGTGGACCTTCCTCGTGTCGCTGATCGGCGTCTGCATGCTGCCCTACGTGCGGCGCGTGGGCTACGAATCGCACTTCATGAGTTTTTACACGCTGGCGCTGATTTTCCTGCTGCTGATGATGGTGGCCAAGAGTCCCTTTCAGTTCGTGTGGGAACACTTTGCGTCGGACCCGAATGTGTACACCGGTTTTGAGCCGCAGAACGGCCGCGGGCTGAATCCGCTGCTGCACAACCTCTGGATCACGATTCATCCGCCGATTCTGTTTACAGGTTTTGCGGCGATGACCGTGCCTTTTGCATTTGCGATGGCCGGTCTGGCGCGGCGCGAGTACACGCAGTGGATTCGCGTATCGCTGCCGTGGACGCTTTTCGGCACGGCGGTGCTTGGTTTCGGCATTATGCTGGGCGGCTTCTGGGCGTATGAGACTCTGGGCTGGGGCGGCTTCTGGGCCTGGGACCCGGTGGAAAACTCCTCGCTGATTCCCTGGCTGGTTTGTGTGGCGCTCGTCCACACGATGCTGACGCAAAAACAAACCGGCGGACTCGTCAAAACGAACTTTTTCCTGGCCGTTTCGGCCTTTATTCTGGTTTTGTATTCGACTTTCCTGACGCGCAGCGGCGTGCTCGGGGACACCTCGGTACATTCCTTCGTCGATCCCGGCATGTTCGCCTACATTTTGCTCATTGGCACGATGATTGTCTTCGGCGTGCTGGGCTTCGGCATGATCTTCCGGCGCATCGGCGAGCTGGGCAAAGGCGCGGCGGACTTCAAACTCAATTCGCGCGAGTTTATTATCGGCATCGGTTCCATGCTGACGCTGATCAGCGCTGGGATTGTGCTGTTCGGCACGAGTTATCCGCTCTTCTCGGAACTGATCGTGCACACGAAGGTCGCCATGCAGGTCTCCTTCTACAACACAAGCCATCTTTTGCTTGCCATTTTGATTGGCGTCGTCAATGCCGTTTCGATGCTCGTCAACTGGAAGGTGACGGGGAAAGCTTTGTTCTTCAAACGCCTGCGCCTGCCGCTGATCATGGCGATTGCGGCGACGGCTCTGGTCGTGGCTTTCGGCTGGCAGGACATTCCCTACGTGCTGCTGGCCTTTGCGTCGTTCCTGTCCCTGTTTGTCAATCTCGACCTGCTGATTCGCCTGATTGCTTCGCGACCCGACAAAATCGGCGCGTACGTGTCGCACATCGGAATTGCGGCGCTGTTCCTGGGCGTGATCGCAACATCGCGATATTCCGTGCTGGACCACGCGCGCCTGGTGCAGGACGAGCCGACGGAAGTGCTCGGCATGACGCTGACCTACCAGGGCAAACGCGAGATCGACAAACAGTTCAAGGACCGCGAGAAATACGAATACCTGGTTAAAGTCCAGAAGAACGGCGGCGAAGGCGTCGTCAAACCGATCCTGTACTGGAGCGACTACAACCAGCGCAAATCGGCTTTCCTGGAGCCGGGCATCAACCGAACGTTTGTGCAGGACGTTTACGTCTCGCCCAAAGCAGTGGAGATCCAGGGCAGCAGCCCGACGGCCGCCGTGCACAAGTTTGAAGAGACGCCGTTTCCCTTCGACTCCAATGTAGTTGTGACCTTGCAGCGCTTCGACATGACTTCGGCGATGCAGGGCGGCGGACCGGACCTGCGCATGGGCGTGGAGCTGACCTTCGACACGCCGGATTCAACCTGGAGCGAAGTGATTTATTCCACTCGCACGGTCGACAACCTGTGGCGCTACGAACCCTATCAGGTGCCGGGCACGGGGTACTACGTGGCCCTGCGCGAGATCAAGCCCGACCGCAGCAATCTGGCCAACTCCGAGGCGGTTTTGTCCTTTGCCGACATCGACCGCGCCGAGACGCTCGAGCGCGAAGTCTTTTCGGTTGAAGTCTCGACCAAACCCTTCATCAACCTCGTCTGGATCGGCGTTATTCTGATGGTCGCCGGTTTCGGCGTGGCGATTGTGCGGCGCGTCAAAGAACTGGAGCCGCGCGGTAAAAAACCGGCGAATCCGGTTGGGGCCGCGAAACCAATGCCGCAAGTACACGACGCCCCGAGTTTCGAGTCGGAAAGCTCAGGCGATGAGTCCGAAGCCGGCAAAGCCTGAAGCAGGTCCGGAACGCGAAAATTGACAGCTGAAAACGCCCGCCAGGTTCGACCCTGGCGGGCGTTCGTGTTTAGCGGCTGTCCGCGCGGAGATGCGCCGACATCAGAATGCTGTGCGGCCCGACATTTCACACCCCGAGCGCACAACCGCGCGACTTAATGCCCCCGGATGCGTTTCTGTTGGGTGTTGCGCGGGCCAAACAAGAAAATTCATGCGGGTTGGGAAAAACAGGAAATGCGCAGGCGTCGGAACGCGCTGTAACACAGGCGGCCGATCCGGATTCAGACGAGGAGATTTCGCGGCCGCCATGAGCAGGAGCAAGTGCGAATCTATCGGCGTCCGCGGCTTGATCGGCGTTGAATTTACGTGCATTTTCGGCTTTGCATCCGCAGGCAGGAGCTTCCACAGAACAGCAGAGGAACGCAATGAATCGCAGGGACTTTTTGCGCATGAACACGAGCGGCAGCAGCTTCAGGGCGCGCTCGCCGCAGGATTGGGACGACACGTTGGGGGTGACCGCCGGCCTGGAAGAACGGCCCGGACAACTGACGCGCGCCGACGCCCTGCACCTTTTGCGTCGGTTTACACTGGCGCCGACGCACGATCTGCTGGCTGAAATTGAAGGCAAAACCGCACAGGAAGCCGTCGAACTGCTGCTGGGGCCGGTCTACGACCCGGAGTTGAATCCGGAGCCGCTGCCAGAGCCGCCCGGCCCCTGGGTGGACAGCACGGAGGAGGACCCGCTGGAAGCCGACCTGATCACGCGCAACCAGATAGAAAAGCGCTGGGAAAACCAGCACGACATGCTGCGCCAGTGGTGGGTGGAGCGGATGCACGCCGAAACGCTGCCCGCGCGCGAAAAACTGACGCTGTTCTGGAGCGGCCATTTTACGACAGAGTTCACCTTTGACGATGTGTATTCCGTGCCGCAGCTGCTGTACCGCCAGAATCAGATGCTGCGCAGCTATCGCCAGGGCGATCTGAAGCAATTCGTGGAGCAGGTAACGCTGGACGGCGCCATGCTGGCTTACCTGGGCGGCGAGCTGAATGTGGCCGGCAATCCGAATGAAAACTACGCGCGCGAGTTGTTTGAGCTGTTTACCACCGGACTGGGCTGGTATTCGGAGGCGGAGGTGCAGGCGTCGGCGCGCGTCCTGACCGGATGGAAAGCATCCAAATACAACAGCGCGCCCGCGCCGCGCGGCATGTACAAGTCCTATTTCATTCCCGAAGATCACGATATAGGCGCGAAGGAGCTGCTCGGCGGGATTATCGCTGCACGCGACGAGGACTTCAACACGGAAGTGCTGGTGCGGCGCGACGAGATCCGCGGCATGATCGAGCTGATTTTTGCGCTGGAGCGCAATGACGGTCGGGAGCACGCCGTGGCGCGTTTTATCGGCGAAAAACTCTATCACTATTTTATCTACAGCAAACCGGTCGCACCGCCGGAAGACTTCATGTTGCAGTTGCAGCAGCGTTTTATCGACAATAACTACAACATGCGCGCGGTGCTCGGGGCGATCCTGCGCAGCGCGCACTTCTACGAGCCGGCCGTGCGCGGCGTACAGATTAAAACGCCGGCGGAATTCATGGTCGGTTTTGCGCGCCAGATGGGCGCTTCGCCCGCCACCGTGGCGACGGCGATGGCGCAGGTGGAGCAGGATTTGTTCGATCCGCGCGACGTGTCCGGCTGGGACGGCTACCGCGCCTGGATCAGCACCAAGACCTATCCGCTGCGCGCGGCGTTTACGCGGGAGCTGATCCGCGCGATTCCCGACGCGCAGCTGGTGGACTGGGCGCGCCGCTTTACGGGTTTTGACGACGCTTACCTGCTGACGGCGGCGGTGGAGGAATTCCTGCTGCCGCGCCCCGTTTCCACGGAGCGCCACGACGCTTACGTGGACGCCCTGCTGACGGGCGAAACGCGCGACTACGAGTGGCCGGAGATTATCGGCGGGACCGACCCCGGCAGCGCGGCATTGCGCCTGCGTTCGCTGCTGACGGCAATTTCACGTGCGCCCGACTTCCACTTGTGCTGACAAATTCCCAAGGCCAATTCCAATCCAGGATACAATCATGAAACGACGCGATTTTCTCAAATACACCGCTGCGGCGTCGGCCGTGGCGGCCGGAGCGGCACAGGGATTCAGACTGGGCGGGCTGCCGGTGTACGCACAGTCGCCGCCGATGCTGGGCGGCAACGTGCTGGAAAGCGATAAAATCCTGATTATCGTGCAGCTCTTCGGCGGCAACGACGGGCTCAACACCATCGTGCCGCTCAACGACGACAACTACCACAACCTGCGTCCGACCATACGCGTGCGGCCGGAGGACAATCCGGCGCAGATAGCCGGCAGCGAGGCGTATTTTCACCCGGCGCTGGTGGACAGTTTCGACGGCGGTTTCCTGAAGCTGCACGACGAGGGGCGTCTGGCGGTGATTCAGGGCATCGGCTACGAACACCCGAATCTTTCGCACTTCCGTTCGACCGACATCTGGCTGAGCGGCTACAACCCGCGCGACGAGGACATTTTCAGCGACCCGCAGGTGCGCCTGCTGGACGGCTGGGTTGGACGCTTTTTTGCGCACTCGATTCCGACGTTTCCCAGCGATCTGCCCAGTTATCCGCTGGCGATCCAGATCGGCGGTCAGCTCTCGCTCATGCTGCAAAGCGATGCGGGCGACGCGGGCATTGCAATCACTGATCCCGAGCGCTTTTTCAGTCAGGACGGCGGCCTTTCAGCCGACGAGGCGGCGCTGCCGGGCGTCGACGCCTACGAGAAAGAATACAACTACATCCTGCAGGTGGCGCAGGCTTCTGACCGCTACAAGGACGAGGTCAAGGCGGCCTACGAGGGCGGCAAAACGACCATTCAATACGGCGAAGGCCTGCCGCAGCAGTTCGGCACCGTGGCGCGCATGATCAGCGGCGGGCTGGGTACGAAGGTTTATCTGCTGCGCATGGGCGGTTTCGACAACCACGTCAACCAGGCTTTTGAGGGCCAGACCGGTTTTCACCCGGCGCTGCTGCAGCAGCTCAGCATGGGCATCAGTCAGTTTATGGCGGATGCCGTCAACCAGGGATTCGCCGATCGCGTCGTCGGCATGACCGTCACGGAATTCGGGCGTCGTCCGCGCGAGAACGGCAGCCGCGGCACGGACCACGGTACGACCTCGGTGCAGTTTGTCTTCGGCGAGCGCGTGCGCGCGGGTCTCTACGGCGACAACCCCGACCTGGCTCGTTTCCTGAAGGACAGCGATCGCAACTCCAACCTGGACTACCAGAACGACTACCGCCGTGTGTACGCCGAAATTCTGGAGGTGCTGTTCGGCGCTGAGAAGGCGGACGTGGAGGCGATTCTCGGCAAACAATTTGTACACATGGGCATTCTGGACCCGGCGATTTCCTCGGTCGACAATCCATTTGTTAACCAATTCTCCGGCGCGGCGCTGCGTTTAAGTCCCAACCCGAGCGCCGGCAATGTGAGCGCAGCGTTTGAACTTAAACGTCCGGCGATGGTGGACATCAGTTTGTACTCCATCAAGGGAGTGCACGAGATGCGCATCCGGCACGGTATGTTTAACCGCGGCGTGCATTCGGTACACTTCAACGCGCCGAATGGTGGTGTCTGGCTCTGCGTGCTCGAGGCGGAGGGCCGCCAGATAGCCGAGAAGCTGGTGGTGCTGCGTTAAGGAACTTGTATGCCGTGTTTAAGTATGAGCCGGGAGAACTTTGCTCTCCCGGCTTATTTTGTTTAAGCGGTTCCGGTCGGTTTTGCCCCGGTATTGGTTGGAGGTATGGCTCATTGACACCACTCTCCTGATTGCAGCGCCCTGCGGGCTTGCTTTATGACGCTTTTGTTTGTCGATGGGCGGGGAAGCCGCGGGCGTCGGGAGAGCCCCGACGTTGTTCAGTTTGCCGCCGCCATGTGAAATCAGATTCGCGGGGATTTCAGGCAGACTTTCGGCTTGTGTTTAACACCTCACTGACAACCCGTTCAGCTGTGAATTTGGCGGGTTCAACCGCGTTCCAGGTGTCGTTCAGATTTTACCGGTGTGAAAATTCCGGCTGCGGAGTTGTATGGGTGCCACGTCGGCGGACCGGTCGTTGATGTTGTGTGGAGATCATGGGTTGATTGCACGCTGAACGAGCCCGCGTGAGAGCCGGTAAGGGAGGTTATAATGATGGGTATCGCGCCTGGAGGAGGTTGTGTCGGGGACAGTCCATAATCAACCTTTGAATCCCACCGAACAATCGTTGTTGGCTAAGCACATCACCTTCCAGCGACCTTGCCCGCCACTGGTGCATATTTTGATTTTGTGTTCTGAATGTAGTATCTTGATCCACCCCCGTTTTATGTATCTGTCGGCTACAAGATTTGCCCAATCTGGTTAAGTCGGCATTGTGCCTGGCTGATTTTTCTGCCGCTCAAGCGACACTCTGTTTTCACCCTCACAGCCCGGCCCACGATTGTATTTCCGACGGCTTCACACATTCTGTGGAAGCCCACTCACACTTTTTCTGTAATAACATTAGTTGAAAGGATTATGATGAAGTATCGTAATTATTTGCTTGTGCTTGCTTGTTTTGGATTCTTATTCGCTCACAATAACGCAAATGCTGGTGACGACGTCCGTGCTGTGACGGTCACATTGACGAGCACGGACGCATTCTATGGACAAGAGATGATATACAAGATTACGGTGGAAAATACCGGAAACGTGGCGTACTCAGGCAGGCTTGCGATCGAGTTTCACTCTGCACTGGGTTACGTAAGTAGTCTCCCGCGGACTGCCGATGTAACCGACAACGTCGCCACCTGGAACATCGACGATTTGGCCGTTGGCTACGATGATACCTTCTCTCTCAAGCTGAGCGTACCCGGCAACGGCCAGATTACCTTTGGACCGAGCATCTGTGCGACGGCCAAAGCCGACGTTGACCCCCGCCTTCCCGCAGAGACAGTCGCAGCCGCTACAGACAAACTTTGCCATCCGGTGGTAGATCCTGATTGATCTATACGCTTGACGGGGTCATGTAGCCAGGCCTCCGATTCCACTCCAATATTGTTGAGTCGCAGTATGAGGTGCTGTCTTCCATTCGGGAGGCAGCGCTTTTTGGTTTTGCACTGGGTGTTCTGATCGACCTTGTGCAGGCCGACGACGAGGTGCGGTACGTTCACGTCACCAAAGGCAACTACACAGACCGACAGTTACCGCGTATTCACCACTTGAGGCGAAGTTGTTGTTGCTGGAACGTGATGGACGATCGTAGCTGTGGTCAATCCGGACGTTCTGTGGAATCCTGGTTCCTGGTTTATAGTGAAGGGTTAAAGATGGAGAGTATTGATGTCCTGTGAGTCTATCCGTTCGACTTTGAGACCATTGCACCGAATCCTGGTACTCATTAACAGTTGATACATCATACATCCACTCAGCCTGGCAACTGTTCCGTTTCTCTGGTACAACGCTGCCCTCAAATTTTGTCCAGTATTCACTGGTGTCCCTGGTTGCGCTATCTCGTCTACTATCATTGATAGTTGCCAATCGGCGCACGAGAGTTTGCATGCCTGAGAGCGAAAAGCTGAAATCTTCCCAGCAGCTGTTTCTGCGAACAAACAGACTATCGGAGATAAATAGTGTGTCGCCCTCCGCGGAGATTACCACAAAGTGACCCGTTTAAGCGGACAGAGGCAAACTGATTGCCGGAGGGCCGAACGCTTTGTTGAAAGATGGTTTGGTTTCATGGTTGCCGATAAACAAGCGCAAGTTCCGATTGTTGAATATATCTTCGTCTGATAAATTAATCAGGTCGCATGGGCACAGGTTGAACGGCCCTTCAAGTGTGATGTCAAGTACTTTGTCCGGCTCGACTTTGCAGTCCTGCGAAATCTCAAGTGTCCACGCTGTCGACAGTTCGTCATTGTCGTCAAGGAGTTCAATACGGCCATGTTTAATTAACCAGGGTGCCTCGGCGCTGAAATGCGTTTCGCTAACGGTAGTTGCCTCAACAGGTATGTCGCCGATTTTCCAGTGTAATTCAGCGGCGGAAGGCGGAAATCCCTCACCAAAAACGTTAATCAGCTGTTCCGGGCAAATGTTTGTCGTGTCTACGCCAGTGATTCTCATCTCTGTTTTCGGATTGTTCGTGTCTGAATTCGTCGAATCCGGCATTGTGTACCTGACCGGACTGTCGTCATCGCCGCAGGCAAACATCAGCAAAGTTGTGAGCAGTGCACAAAAAAATGATAGTTGTTTCATGATCTGTCCTATCCGCTTTTTGATGTCTGATCGAAAAGTCGCGATAGAAGTATATACATAGCCTTGTGGAGGTAGCACTACTGCATCGGGACCGGGGGAGCAGGAAATCTGATTGCAGCGCCCTCACGGGCTTGCTTTATGACTTTTTTGTTTGGCTTCGGGTTTGAGGTTCGAAGCTGTGCTGCGCGGCTGTAGCGGCACAGCCGGCGCCGGTGTAAAGTCTGAGAGCAAACAACGGCTTGAAACATCCGGGCTGTGGGGTTGAGATCGCGTCTCTAAGTCCGTTCACCGGCGTTTCCGGTGCGTTTAACTGCGTTTTGACCACCGCTTGTTTTTTTACGCGCGGATAATTTGTGGTTTTGAGGTAGACTGGTACATGCCACGGAGCGCCGCATGCAACGCGCCGTGGCATGCCGGACTGACGCTTGCCTTACAAAAATCTGCACTGGTTGCAGGGTGGGAGGAGTGCGTCTGGACGTGGTGGAGACTCGCGGTAGACTGTATGTTTAAAAAATAGCGATTACCGACCGATGCTAAGGAGAAGTCAAACCCTTCTTACCAATACGGAGCGGCAATCGCAATGGGAAAAGATGCAGTATTCTCTTCGGAAAAT
>JAUIKM010000007.1 GCA_030430495.1 bacterium
CACGCAAACGGTCGCATAGCAGAATCCCGCATGCGGTACGATCAATCGTACGGCGCAGGGGGGCTACGTCTCTAAAACACCGGTCGGGATAAATTCCTTGCTTTTTAACATACCGGCGGCGGGGCGGTCCCCTTGATCTCGGTGGAGTACGCCCTGAAACAAACTGGTTGATAACTCAACAATTAACACATCACCATTTCACAACTCCAATCTCTTTCTCAGCACATCAATGCTCCCGGCATTCACACTCAACCGCTCACCATCTCCCACACCCACTCGACAACCCCAAACATATACAAAGCCGAAAGCCCGATAACTCCAAACAATACCCAGCGCACAAACTTCGGGCCCCAGGACACCGCCATGCGCGCCGCGATCATCGCGCCGGCGATGCCGCCGATCGATAAATACAGCGCCGCCTCCCAGTTGATCATGTCGTTGTACACAAAAACGCCCAGCGCAAAGGGCGTGTACACAAGAACGATCAGCAGTTTAAGCGCATTTGCGCGCACAAGGTCATAACCAACGCTCATAACCAGGCCGGCGAGCAGAAAAATGCCGATGCCCGCCTGAATAAATCCGCCGTACAGCCCGATGCAAAAGAGTGCGATGCCCTGCGTCCAGTTTAACCGCTCTTGTACCTTCAGTTTGTCCGACGGCAGCCAGCGTTTTGGGTTGATCAACATCACCGCCAGCATCAGAGCCATAATCGTGCCGATGATAATCCGCAGCAATTCCTCGTTCAGCTTGACCGCCAGAGCAGCGCCGATCAACGCGCCCGCTATGGCGGGGATCGAAAGCTTGAGTCCGTGTTTGAGCGGCAGTTTGTTGTGGCGTTTGAAGCTCCAGACGCCCGTGACGCATTGCAGCAAAATCGCAACGCGGTTCGTTCCGTTGGCAATCGTCGGCGGCAGACCGGCAAATATCAGCGCCGGCAGCGTCACCAGCGAGCCACTGCCCGCCAGTGTGTTGACGATGCCTGAAAGCAGCCCCGCCGCGAGCAGTATCACAATCTGAAGTGTGTCCATGCCAAGTCCGGCATTTGAGTATCAAGTCATTGAGAGCAGTCGTGCAGTCCCGCCGCACCAGGCTGAAATCTTACGCCGCCGCGTGTGCCGCCGCCGCGTCGTGTGTCTCTGTTTCCACCCGTTGCGGCCCGGCGCGTTCAGCCGCGGCTGTGAACTCCGGCGCCGGCGTCTCCGCCAGAAACGCCTCCTCCAGCATCGTCGCCAAAGTGCGCATGTACAGAATCACGTCCTCGCGCTTGCGGTGATTCAGCTCGCGCCGGCCCGACGGCAGGCGACGCAGTATCTTGCGGTCCGACAATCGTTCGAGATGCGCCAGATCCTCGGGCGTCAGTCCGATTTCCAGCATCGCGGAGATAATGTGATCAATGGGGTAGCCGCTGGTGGGGCAGTAGTCGATGGTGTGGCGCTGCCAGTCGCCGGCTTTTTGCAATGCGCGTCGGTGAATTTCCGCGCGCGAGAGACTCGTTACCGTTTGCGCCAGATGACCGCAGTTGCACGCGCCCTGGTGCGACCACCGGTAGTGCGCGCCGCCCGCCAGCCTGTCCGCCGTAGTGCGCAGAACCGTGATCAGTTCCGCCGTTGCACGTGCCATCATCATCTCCGCTGTCTTGTGTGAACCGTCGATCCGTTTGCGTCCGGCCTTGCAAACGATGCAGACCACAATTGAGTGCCGGCGGTCTCCGGATTCGCCGGCCGCGGCATGCCGTAACAACCGACGTATTCGCGGCCGAACGCGCTTCAATTTTCGCTGAATCGGCTTTTTGCGCATTTTTGCGGGCTGAACAATTCCTGAATGCCAATTTCAATCGCGGAAAACCTCTGAATGGCCATCTGGCATCTCGACTTTGACATCGCGGCGATCAATGCGCTGCGCGCCAATTCCATGCTCCAACACTGCGGCGTCGAGTTCACGGCCAAAGGGGAGGACTGGCTGGAAGCGCGCATGCCGGTCGACCGGCGCACCGTGCAACCCTTCGGAATTTTGCACGGCGGCGCTTCGGTCATGCTGGCCGAGACAATCGGCAGCGCCGCCGCCTCGCTCTGTGTTGATCCGGCCGAATTTCGCTGCGTTGGTCTTGATATCAATGCCAACCACCTGCGCCCGGTCAGTCGCGGTTGGGTCGTCGGCCGCGGTGAACCCGTGCATATCGGCCGCCGCACACAGGTCTGGTCGATTGTCATTCGCAATGAGGAAAATGAAAAAGTCTGTGTTTCGCGCCTTACGGTAGCCAATATTCCGGCGCGTTAGGCTTCGTCCACGTGCCGTTGCGGCGGCGCCGCACCCGCGGCGAGGAATGGGGAAACAATTGGCGAACTTGTTCGTCACAGTGGGCGATGCACGCACTGTGCGTCTCAGCTCAACGGGAGGACCGCCGCGATTTTCATCGATTCGCGGCGGCGTTGCGCGAATCAGGCCCCTTTTGTCATGTTCCTTAGTCGTATATTTGCCGTCAGGACTCTCGATGTTTCGTCCGGGGGGCGCATCAATCAACAATTGGGGGCAAAGACCGAACAATGGTCATTATCCTGAATTCACATGCTGATGAAAACGACATTCAGTCTCTGAGTGCCGCCCTGGCCTCCCGGGGGCATCGCGTTTTTTGCTCGCTGTTCCACGATCGTTATGTCCTGTCACTGCAGGCCGGCGCCGCCATTGATGAGCAACAAATTAAAGCGTTCGACTGCGTCGATCGCGTTGTAGCCGTCGACACCGAATACCGCCTGGCCAATCGCGCCGTCAAACCCGAGGGAACCCGTATCACGGTCGGACAGGCCGAATTTGGCGGCTCGCGTCCCGTGGTCATCGCAGGCCCCTGTTCCGTTGAAAATCGCGAACAAATGCTGCGCGCAGCGGATATTGTCGCTCGCCATGGCGCTCAGGTCCTGCGCGCCGGAGCATTCAAGCCGCGCACCAGCCCCTATTCATTCCAGGGTCTCGAAGAACGCGGCCTGGAACTGCTCGCCGAAGCGCGCGAACGCACCGGACTGCCGATTATCACCGAAGTTCTCGACGCCGGCGACGTTGAGATGGTCGCCGGATATGCCGACATTTTGCAGATCGGCAGCCGCAACATGAAAAACTACAAACTCCTCAAAGCGGTCGGCGCGCTCGACAAACCCGTTATGCTCAAACGCGGCATGGCCTCCGAGCTGAACGAACTGCTGCTCAGCGCCGAGTACATCCTCAGCGGCGGCAACGGCAATGTCATTCTCTGCGAGCGCGGCATCCGCACCTTCAGCGATTTCAGCCGCAATACGCTCGACCTCAACATCGTGCCCGCCGTCAAACAGGCGTCGCACCTGCCCATCATTGTTGATCCCAGTCACGGTACCGGGCGCCGCGACCTCGTAGCGCCCATGAGTCTGGCCGCACTGGCCTGCGGCGCCGACGGGTTGATTGTCGAAGTGCATCCCGAGCCGGACAAGTCGCTTTCCGATGCCGATCAGGCAATCGGGGAAGAGACCTTCGCCCGTCTCATGTCCCAATCACGTGATGTACTGTCCTGGCGCACTCAAAATGACCCGACTCCTGTCAATTCCTTTAACTGAGTTCGCACGCTCCATTCCCGTTCACATTGGCGCCGGCGCATTGCAAGCCCTGCCGCAGTTTGTGCGCGATCGCTTTGCGCGGCATCGCATTTGTGTTGTTGTCGACTCCGCCGTTTTTGCCCTGCACGGGCCGTTTTTGCAGGCGCTTTTTTCATCGCTTCCCAACTTTGACAAATTTTTGCTTGTCCCGCAGGGAGAAACATCCAAGTCCCGTCGCGAGCTGGCCAGACTTCAGGACGAAGCCCTGCTGGACGGCCTCGGGCGCGACACGCTCGTCGTAGCCGTCGGCGGCGGCGTGGTCGGCGATCTGGCCGGTTTTCTGGCGGCGACGCTCTTGCGCGGATTGCCGTTCATTCAGGTTCCAACCACACTGCTGGCCCAGGTCGATGCGTCGATCGGCGGTAAAGTCGGAATAAATCATCCGCTCGGCAAAAATCTGCTGGGCGCTTTCCATCAGCCCGCCGCTGTATTCAGCGACATCTCGCTGCTGCAAACTCTGCCGCAGCACGAACTCGTAAACGGCCTCGCCGAAGTCGTGAAAATTGCCGCCGTGGCCGACCCGGCTTTCCTGACCAATCTGGAGTCGCGCCGCGAAGCTCTCGTTCAGCGCGACGCCGACGCACTGACCGAGGTAATCAGCCGCGCAGCCGAACTCAAAGTGCGGGTCGTTGCGGACGACGAACGCGAAAACGGTCGTCGCGCCATCCTGAACTTCGGTCATACCGCCGGTCACGCAATTGAACAGTTGAGCGCGTACGGGATCGGACACGGTTTTGCCGTCGCCGCCGGCATGCGCATTGCCATGTCGCTGTCGCGGCGTCTGCTCGCTATGGATCCCGCCTGCGTACGGCGTCTCAATCGATTGCTCGACGGGATCGGACTGACCGCCGTCCGCCTGCACGAACTCGAATGCGAAGCCGTGTGGCAAAACATCGGTTTTGATAAAAAACGGCGCGGTGGACGGCCGCGGTTTGTCCTGCTCAAAGACTTCGGCAGCCCCGTCGTCACGGCCGATGTCCTTTTCGACGACTTTGTTTTCGCCTGGAACGACCAGTGACAATTCCGCTGCAATCCGCGTGAAGCATTACTTGTGACGTCTTCTCTTATTTCCTTGTTAATCAATAAGTTAGGCTTGATAGATGCTCTTGCCTCCGCTGACTCTGAACTACCAGCCTGAATCGCGTTACCACAGTTCCTTGATCTGCCTCAGTATCATTCTGGAGCCGGGGTGGACCGCCGATCAATTGTTGCGCGACGCCGAAGGAGCCGAGCTTCTGGAAGTGCGCATGGACAAGGTGCCCGACGCCGACCTGCGCGAACTGCGCCACCGCCTGCCCATGCCTTTTATCGCAGCCATCCGTCGCGAGAGCGAAGGGGGATTTTTTACCGGATCCGAGCCCGAACGTCTGGTCTGTCTGCAGCGCGCCGCCGAGTTCGCCCCTTTTCTCGATGTGGAATTTGACGCTTTTGAACTGCTGCAGGCCATGGGATCGCTGCCTGAAGATCTGCGCCTGATCTGCTCCTGGCACGTGCACAATGAGGACATGCAGTTTTTTGTGGAGGACCTTGAGCGGTTCACCGTATGCAAGGCCACAATTCACAAACTGGTGATGCCCGCCGGAATGCCGCTCTGGAAAACCTACGTGCTGGTCCTGCGCCTGCGCGATATGGGCAACGTCGATCTCACCGTCGTGCACGGCGCCGGCGCGAACGCCGCCTGCACCCGCATTCTGGGGGCGGCCTCCGGCAACCTGCTTACCTACGTGGCGCTCAACGCCGATGCGGCGACCGCCGAAGGACAGGTCACCTGGGCCGAAGCCGTTGAGCTCCATCGGCTCAAACACATTGACAACGATGCGCGACGTCTCGGTGTGATCGGGCATCCGCTGGCGCACAGCAAAAGCGTGCAACTGCACAATCGCCTCGCCGCCGAACTTGGCCTCAACATGGTCTATGTGCGCTGCGACGTCGCCGATCCCGAAGATGCAGAAGAATTGATGACCATGCTGGACGGCTGGAGCGTCACACTGCCGCACAAACGCCTTGCCGCCTCCGTCGCCAACGAAGTCAATCGCGAAGCACAGTTGTCCGGCGTTTGCAACACCCTGGTCGTCGACGAGGAAGGCGGATGGCTGGGGCTCAACACGGATTTCACTGCGATGGTCGAGCTTCTGCGGCCCTGCGCTCCGCTCGAAAGTGCGCTGGTCTACGGCAGCGGTTCCACGGCGCGTACCGCCATTGCCGCTCTCCGCGATCTGGGCGTCGGCAGCATCGCCCTCGCCGCGCGCAACACGACCGTCCGCGATGAGCTCATAGGCGAGTTCAACCTGGAATCCGCACATCCCGAAAACCGCTACGATATTGTCCTGCAGTGCAGCGCGGCCGGCATGTTCCCGAACGACGCGGAGCTTTCACCCGCGGCGGACTTCCTGACCGGGGCACGCGTCGCCTTCGACGTCGTCTACAACCCGCGCAGCACAGCATTCATGCACCGCGCCGAAGAACTGGGCGTTGAGCATCTCATTTTCGGCGATCGCATGTTCCTGTTGCAGGCGCGCGCGCAGTTCCGTCTCTTCACCGGTCACGAACCAGAGATGCAGCTCATCGATCGCATCTGGTGGGAAATCAACCAATGAAACGCCGTCTCGTCACAGGCCGCCTGGAGGGTGAAATCGATGCGCCCGCGTCCAAGAGTTACTCGCACCGCTGGGCCATCATCTGTGCGCTCGCAGGCGGAGGACGAGTGCGCAAGGCGCTTCAGGCTGATGATGTGACGGCAACCCTAAATGGCCTGAAATCATTGGGTTACAGTCTTCAATGTAAAGCGGATTCGATCGCTTTCTTGCCGTCAGAACGGTCTTCAGGCGAGCTGTGGATCGACGCCGGCGAGAGCGGTACGAGTGCGCGCTTTCTGACGGCGCTCGCGGCTCTGAACGACGGACCGGTGCACCTCGGCGGCCGTGGTCGCATGAACAGCCGACCTTTCGGGCCGCTGCTTGACGTGCTGACCAAACTGGGGGTGCACTGCCGTCACGGCAATGGGTTTCCACCGCTGGAAATTCGCGGTCCCTTGCGGCGCGGCGGTGCGGTTGCCGTCGAAGCGGCGCAGTCCTCGCAGTTCGTTTCCGCCCTCATGTTGATTGCGCCGCTGCTCGAATCGGGTTTGCACATTCACCTTCGCGGCCCCGTCAGTTCGCGCCCCTATATCGACGTGACGGCCGATTGCATGCGCCGTGCGGGCATTGATGTACGGCTCGACGAAACGGAGATCGGGATTCCTTCCGGAACATACCGCGCAGCCGATTACGAGGTGGAGGGGGACTGGTCCAATGCTTCTTACTGGATGATCGGCGCAGCTCTCAGCGGCGGCGTGTTGCGGATCGGCAACCTCGCGCGCGACTCCGTCCAGGGCGATCGGCGCCTGTTGGATATTTTGCAATCCTGCGGCGTTCACATTGAATACCGGACCAACTCCAGGCATGATTTTTTTGTTTTGCACCGGGCCGGAAACCTGAAGCCTTTTAATGTCGACCTGACGCCCACGCCCGATCTCGCTCCGGGACTGGCCGTCCTCGCGCTGTGTTGCGACGGCGTGTCCACGCTGGACAACGTCGGCATATTGCGCCACAAAGAGTCGGACCGGCTGGAGGCTTTACTCCTTAATTTACAATCACTTGGCGCGGTTGCCGAAAGCGATGGTCGAACTCTGAAAATCGCTCCGCCGCGCGCGCCGCGCGGCGCGCTCATCCGCACATTCGGCGATCATCGCATTGCCATGAGTTTTGCTCTGGCGGGCCTGTGTATACCGGGGCTTGAACTGGACGACGCCTCGGTGGTCAACAAGTCCTACCCGCAATTCTGGCGCGACTACGACCGCCTGTTGGTGGAGACCGGCGTATGAGCGGGCAAACCGAAACGGGCGGGACGAGCGCCACGCGCAGCTTTGAAAACATCGCACTGATCGGTTATCGCGCCGCGGGAAAATCGACGCTTGCGCTGGCGCTTGCCGAGCGTACCGGCATGCCGCTGTTTTCCTCGGACAGAATGATCGTTGAAGGTACCGGCACGACTATTGCCGACATGGTCGCTCTGCGCGGCTGGCCGCAATTTCGCCGCAGGGAAGAGCGCGTGCTGAAAACCCTGGCGCGGCGCACCGGCATCGTTATCGACTGCGGCGGCGGCGCGGCCGCCCTGCCCGAAGCCATGCAGGCGCTGGCGCGGTCCTCGCTGATCGTGCACGTCGATACCCGGATCGAAATCATTCGCGCGCGTCTGCGCGCCGCGCCGCGCCCCCTGCTCGCGGCCGCCAATGTAGACGATGATATTGCGTCGACCTACGAGGTCCGTCAGGCGCTCTACCGTCGCTGGGCGGATGTGCGCGTCGATTCATCGCATTCCGCGGCGGAGGTGGTGGCCGAAACCGTTTGGCGCAGTTTTTCACAGTTTCAGGCAGCTTATGAGCGCAAATCTACTCGGTGAGATTTTCAGGATTACCACCTTTGGCGAGAGCCACGGACCGGCGATCGGCGTCCTGATCGACGGCGTTCAGTCCAATCTGCCCTTTGACCTCGAAATCGTTCAGCGCGAACTGGACAGGCGTCGCCCCGGGCAGAGCGACATCACGACACAGCGCAATGAGGAAGACAGAGTTGAACTGCTTTCCGGCGTGTTTGAGGGCAAAACCACCGGTACGCCCATCTGCCTGCTGATTCGCAACCGCGACCAACGTTCGCGCGACTACGGCAATCTGGCGACGGTCCTGCGTCCGGGCCACGCCGCGTTCTCCTGGCTGGCAAAATTCGGCATCTTTGACTATCGCGGCGGCGGGCGCGCCAGCGGCCGTGAGACGGCTACGCGCGTCGCGGCGGGGGCGGTCGCCCGCCAGTTTCTGCAGGCGCGCGGTATCGAGATTTCAGCCTGGACACAGTCTGTCGGCGACATTTCAATCAGTGAATTCGACGAGTCTCAGATCGAGCAGAATGCCGTCCGCGCGCCGGATGCCGCCGCCGCGCAGCGCATGATTGCCGCGGTGGAAGCCGCCCGCGATGCGGGCGATTCGCTCGGCGGCGTCATCGCAATCCGCGTGCGCGGCTTGCCTGCCGGACTGGGCGAGCCCGTCTTCGGCAAACTGGAAGCCGAAATGGCGCGCGCCTTCATGTCCATCGGAGCCGTCAAAGCGTTTGAAATCGGCAGCGGCGCGCGTGCCGCCGCGATGCGCGGCTCGGAGCACAACGACTCCTGGTACTTTGACGAGCAGTTGCGGCGCCCCGCAACGCGCAGCAACCACGCCGGCGGCGTCCTCGGTGGAATCTCCAACGGCGCGGACCTGGAGATGCGCATCGCCGTCAAGCCGCCGTCGTCCATCCGCCGCGAGCAGGAAACCATCGATCACCGCGGCAATTCCGTTCAGCTCAGTACCGGCGGACGTCACGATCCGTGTATATGCCCGCGCGTCGTTCCCGTCGCCGAAGCCATGGCCGCCCTGGTGCTCATCGATCTTGTGCTGCTGCAGGAGCGCCGCGACAGCGAACATTCCGCCGCGGCCCTGCAGCGCAAAGTTGCCGGTATCGATCTGCAGATTGCGATGTTGACTGCCCAACGCCGGGCCCTCCTGGCCGGCGCTGCGGAACTTCCGCCGCCGGATCGGCTGCCGGATAGTGCCGCCGAAGAACTGCTGCGGTTGACGCCGCGTGAACGCGAAGCTCTCGCCGCTCTGCGCTCCGCAGCGTTTCCGGTTTCCGACAACCACAAACCCGCCAAAGAGGCCGGACTATGATCAATGCCATCGTCGATGCACTACAACGCGCGCGCCAGACCTTTAACCCGCTGTCGATCGCGCCGGGGCAAGATCGCGTTATACGCGTTGAGGTGCCGGTCGATCCGCGCGACTGCCTCGAATGGCTTCGCGTTCAGAACCCCGTCGGAGAACTGCGGCGTCGATTTTTCTGGCAGGCGCGCGGAGCAAAATTTGCGGCGTCCGGCATCGGCGTGGCCGACGAAGTCGGCTGTGACGAACACGGGAAAGTCTCGGAGCTGTTTAAAACTATTCAGGCGCGGCTCGGCAACAAAGCCGGGCGCGCGCGCTACTACGGCGGTATGCGATTTGACCGCCAACGCCGCGCCGACGGCAATTGGCTGCCCTTCGGCCAGGCCGCCTTTGTGCTGCCGCGTTTTGAACTCAGCCGCCGCCGCGACAAAACGGTGTTCGCCTGGCAGGCGCTCGTCAATCGCGAAACGGATGCCGGACCTCTGTTTGATGAAGCGGCGCGTCTGTGCCGGCTGCTGACCGAACCGCCCGCCTGGAACGCGGAAACGCCCGCCACGGGACAAAACGGCGCGGGTATTGAGATTGTCGGCCGTCGCGACGTGCCGGATCTGGCGGGGTGGACGCGCATGATCCAACGCGTTGTCGACGCCGTGTCGATCGAGGACGTTTCAAAAGTCGTGCTGGCGCGCTGCAGTTCGCTCTTCTGCGCCGCGCCGCCCGATCCGCTCGACATTGTGCGGAGCCTTCGCAATGTCGACCCGCAGACATATCTCTTTGTTTTCAGCCTGCAGGATCGCGCCTTTCTGGGAGCGCCGCCGGAACGGCTCTACAAACGCGCCGGTACGAGCATCGAAACCGAGGCTCTGGCCGGGACGCGGCCGCGCGGCCGCGACGACACTGAAGACCGCATGTTCGGCGACGAACTGATGCACTCGGAAAAGGATCGTCACGAGCACGCCGTCGTCTGGGAGCGCATCAGTCGCCAGTTGAAAATGCTCGGCGTCGACGTCGATGAACAGCGCGAAGTGCGCCTCATGCGACTGGCGCGCGTGCAGCACCTCTACAGCTTCGTCGATGGCCGCGTCAGCGGCACGGTCGGGGAGACGCACCTGCTCGAAGCGCTGCATCCCACGCCCGCCGTGGGCGGCGAGCCGCGCGGCATGGCGCGCGACATGATTGAAGAACTGGAAGACTTTGACCGCGGCTGGTATGCCGGACCAGTCGGCTGGGTGGCCAACGACGCCAGCGAGTTTGCCGTGGCGATCCGCTCGGCTCTGGCGCATGGCCCCGTGCTGCACTATTTCTCCGGCGCCGGCATCGTCGGCGCCTCCGATCCGGCGGCCGAGTGGAGCGAAATTGAAACCAAGATGTCCGCTTTCCTGAGCGCGCTCGACGGCGGTCCGCACGGCCGCTGAGACCCACGACTTCCATCCCGATGACAAACATGAAAAAACATCCCGAGCGAACGGACCAGGAGCAGGCAACAACGAACAATGGTAACAGTTCGGGTGATATTCCACCGGTCGCCGATGAGGCAATCGCGGCGGCGAACTTTCATCGCGGGCGGCTGATTGTCGATGAGCTGCTGCGCTGCGGCGTCGACTACTTTGTCGTCTCGCCGGGATCGCGATCCACGCCGCTGACGGCCGCCGTGGCCCGCAATCCCCGCGCCCGCAGTTTTATGGCGCTGGACGAACGCGCCGCCGCCTTCCACGCGCTGGGGTACGCGCGCGCGCGCAAGCGTGCCGCCGTGCTGCTGTGCACCTCGGGTTCGGCCCTGGCCAATTACTTTCCGGCCGTTGTTGAGGCGTTTAACGACCGCGTTCCGCTGATAATTCTGAGTGCCGACCGACCGCCGGAACTGCGCGGAACCGGCGCCAATCAGACCATGGATCAGGTGAAAATTTTCGGTGATTTTGCGCGCTGGTGGACGGAATTGCCCTGTCCGGACGGCATGATGCCGGAAAGCTCCGTGCGCGGCGGCGTTGCTCAGCTGGAGTATCGCTCGCGCCGCCCGATCGCCGGGCCGGTGCAGATGAACTGCATGTTTCGCGAGCCGCTGCTGCCGGACTACGACGAAGCCGGTGATGTCGGTGAATTGTTTAACGGACAGGACGGCGCCGCGGACCGCGGGCCGGCGTTTCCCTCCACGCAATACATCGCTCCGCTGATGATGCCGCCGCGCGAGGCCGCTGAGCCATTGGCTCTGCTGCTGCAGGGCGGGCAGCGCGGTATTCTCGTGATCGGTCGTTTGCCGGACGAACATGCTTTGCGGGCGGTTAAACAACTGGCGGATGTGTTAAACTGGCCGGTGTTTGCCGACGTGCGTTCGGCTGCGCGCCGCCGCGATCTGTTTGACCACTGCGTCGATTTCTACGATCGCCTGCTTGACAGCCCCGTAGCCGCGTCCGAGCTGCGCCCCGACGTGATCCTGCACCTCGGCGACCAGCTCTGTTCCAAGTCGTATATGCAGTGGACCGTGAACTATCCGCCGCAGCGTTATATCGCCGTCAAAGACCACCCGGAACGGCACGATCCGGCGCACCGCGTAACCCATCGACTCGAAGTGGATATTGAACAGTTCTGTCGAGCCATGGCGCTGGAGTTGCGTCCGCGCGCCGCCGGCGACTGGACCAAAACGTGGCTGCGGTATTCGGAAGCCGTCAACCGGCAACTTCAACTGACATTCAAAGACGAAGAACAACTCAGCGAAGCCGCTGTTGCCAACATTGTTAACCGGCGCCTGCCCCAGGATCACGCGCTCTGCCTGGCGAGCAGCATGCCGATCCGTTACTTTGACATGTATTGCGCCGATACAAGGGCGCGGGACGTCACGGCCAATCGCGGCGTGAGCGGCATAGACGGTACAATCGCTACCGCCGGCGGATACGGCGCCGGGGCGCGCTGCGGCGTCAGCCTCCTGATCGGCGATCTGGCGCTGATTCACGACCTCAACTCACTGCTGCACCTGGGCGCTTTGCCGCAGCCCTTTATCATCGTCCTGTTAAACAACCAGGGCGGCGGGATATTTTCGCTGCTGCCCGTGGCAACCCATGTGGATATGTTCGAGACCTTTTTCGGAACGCCGCATGCGGCGCAGTTTGACGGCGCGGCCGCTTTTGCCGGTGTAGACTACTTCCGCGTGGAACGAGCCGACGAATTTGAGGATTGTTATCGATCGGCCGTGGAACGCAACCGCACCTGTTTAATTGAAGTGCGGACGAATCGCGCTGAAAATGCCGCGCAGATTAAACAACTCAATGCCCGGATTCGCGCCATGTTCGCCGGGAGCCGCCGAGAATGATCTTGCAGGCCGACATCCGTCCGGCGCAGTCGTCGAGCCTGCCGGCCCTGCTCCTGCTGCACGGTTTCATGGGCCTGGGACGCGATTGGGACGCGATCCGCGATGAGCTTGCGCCCGACATAACAACGATCGCGTTTGATCTGCCGGGGCACGGCAATTCCGTCGCCAAAACGGCGGGAATAGACTCGGTGCGCGCCGCGGCCGATCTTGTGCATCGCAGCCTGCGCGCAGTGTACGAGGGGCCATATGTGCTCGCCGGCTACTCGATGGGCGGGCGTATTGCGCTCAACATGCCACTGGATGGAGACGACGCCCCGCGCGGTCTGGTCGCCGTCGGCGCTTCGCCCGGAATTGAACATGAAGATGAACGCCTGCGCCGCCGCAGCTGGGACGACCAACAGGCCGCAAACATTGAGGATGATTTTGCGCGTTTTCTCGACCGCTGGTACGACTTGCCGCTCTTTGCGCCGCTGCGCATCCACGCTGGATTTAAAGCAATGTTTGCCCGCCGAGCCGCGATGGACCGCGCCGGACTGGCCTGGGCGATGCGGACGCTGGGAACGGGCAATATGCCGCCCGTCTGGGAAAAAATTGAGCACGAAAGTGGCGCTTTGAGCGTCCCCACGCTTTTTGTTGCGGGCGAACTGGACAGTAAATACAGCCAACTGCTGGTGCAAACAGCACAGCGCTGTCCCGCCGTTCGCACCCAGACAATTGCTCGCAGCGGACATGCCGTCCATCTGGAGCAGCCGCAATTGCTTGCCGCCGCCCTGCGCGGATTTTGTTTAACACTTGCACAAAGGACCGGGGAAGATGAGTAGTGTCGCGTGGCAATCTGCCGGAATGGAATTCACCGATATTCGATACGAAAAGGCCGAAGGCATCGCCAAAATCACGATTAACCGTCCCGAGGTGCGCAATGCCTTCCGCCCGCTGACGGTACGCGAGATGATCTGGGCGCTGGACGACGCGCGCGACGATGCAAATATCGGCGTCATTATCCTGACCGGCGAGGGCGAAAAAGCGTTCTGTTCCGGCGGCGATCAGCGCATCCGCGGCGATGCGGGATACCGCGACGACGGCGGCATTCACCGACTTAACGTCCTCGATTTTCAGCGTCAGATCCGCACCTGCCCCAAGCCGGTCATCGCGATGGTCGCCGGTTACGCCATCGGCGGCGGCCACGTCCTGCACGTCATGTGCGACCTGACGATTGCGGCGGACAATGCGATCTTCGGCCAGACCGGTCCGCGCGTCGGATCTTTTGACGGCGGCTACGGCTCATCGTATCTGGCGCGCATGGTCGGCCAGAAAAAAGCGCGCGAAATCTGGTTCCTCTGCCGCCAGTACAACGCGCAGCAGGCGCTCGAAATGGGCATGGTCAACACGGTTGTGCCCTACGAACAGCTGGAAGCCGAAACCGTGCAATGGTGCCGCGAAATCCTGGCCAACTCACCGCTGGCGATCCGTTGTTTAAAAGCCGCGCTCAACGCCGACTGCGACGGACAGGCCGGACTGCAGGAGCTTGCCGGCAATGCGACGATGTTGTTTTACATGACCGAGGAAGGCCAGGAGGGACGCAATGCGTTTAACGAAAAACGCAAGCCGGACTTCAGCAAATTCCCCAAACGACCCTGAATTGTTTAACTGTTAAACCGGCAACCGACATGAGCATTCGCGCTTACGGTTTGCAACTGCGGCGTTTTACTCTGCCGCTTGCCGCACCCGTGGCAATCGGGGACCGCATCCTGACTGATCGTTCGGGCCTGCTCTTCTGTTTGTCGGCGGGTGAGAAGCGCGAAACCGCACAGTGGTTCTTCGGTGAGATTTCACCGTTGCCGGGAGTCCATCCGGAAGACCCGGCAACGGCGGAGCATCAGGCGCGGCAGATCATCGAGTCTTTTGACTCCGGTGAAATTCCGCGCGACGCGACCGAACTGTTAATTTTTTTGGAGACGCGTTTCACATCCGACACCTGCATGTCGGTGCGGAGCGGCGTGGAGGCGGCGTGCATTCAGGCCGCTGCGCATGCCGTGCGTTTGACTCCGGCGGAATTCCTGCGCGCCGACGCCGCCTCGGCCGTGCAGATAAACGCCCTGGTTCCGGCCGGCTCCGATGCGGCCGCCGCTGTTGAGGATCTGCGTGCTTTTTCGTCGATTAAACTCAAAGTCGGGCGCGACTCCATCGCCGCCGATGCGGCGCGCGTCCGCGCCCTGAGCGCCCGACTGCGACCCGGCGTGTATCTGCGCCTGGATGCCAATCGCTCCTGGTCGCTGGCCGAGGCCAATCGTTTTGCGGCCGAGGTGCGTAACTGTCCGATTGAATACATTGAAGAGCCGCTGGTCGATTCTTCGCAATTGCCGGAGTTTTTCCGGGCCACCGGTTTGCCGGTGGCCTACGACGAAAGTCTGCGCGGCCGCGACGCGGCGGGCATTCAGCTGTTTGACGGGCTGGCGGCTTTTGTGCTTAAACCACAGACCCTGGGCGGCTGGGGCGGGATAGCGCCTTTTCTGAAAAAAGCGCGCAGCCGCGGTGTACGCATCATTGTCAGCAGCGTGTACGAAAGCGGACTGGGACTGCATATGCTGGCGCAGTTTGCGGCCGCCGTCAACGCCGGTGAACAGACCGGCGCGGCCGCGGCGGGGCTTGACACCTGCCGCGCACTGGCGGCCGATATAATTGAACCCGCTTTCAGGCCGGGCGGTTTTCCGCTGAGCGTCGCAACGCATGAGATTGGCGCCCTGCGTCTGCGCAATGAACTCACCACAACCATCCTGACGCGCGATCTGTGATGAGCGCCGCGCCGCAGAGCGAATGGTCCGGCGCAGCCGCCTGGAAACCTGGCGCGCACCTGCGCGAAATCGGGCGCGCACCCGCCCTGTATTTTGACGACAAATCCCTGACGTATTCCGATCTGTTTAAGTACGCCTGCGCACGCAGGCGCGCGCACGAGCGCGCCGCGCTGCCCGCAGCCGCAGTGCTGGCGCTGGACTGCCGCGATCCCTTGTCGGCTATCGTGGAAATGTGGGCGCTATGGCTGGGCGGCCGCTGCGCCGCGCCGCTCAGTGCGCGCTGGACGGCGGAGCAACGCGGCATTTTTGTTGAAATGATCGGTGCTGAAGCGGTCGTGAGTTCGGACGGAGAGTTTGTTCCGGGCCTGCGCCGGATGCCGCCGTTTGATCTGCGCACAGGATCAATTTCGGCGGACATTGACGATCCGGAGCTGGACACGACCATTCCCGCCACGATTGTGGCGACCTCGGGCAGCAGCGGCCGGCCCAAAGCCGCCAGGCACGCGGCGGCGCAGCACCTCTGGAGCGCGCTCGGAAGCGCCGCCAATATTCCGCTCGGGTCCGGCGACGTCTGTGCGCTGTCGCTGCCGCTCTATCACGTCGGCGGCCTGGCGATGCTCTGGCGCTGTTTTCTGGGCGGCGCGGCGCTGTTGGTCCGGCGCGGCGACGGCGACGCTTCCGGCCTGGCGCTGGACGGACGCGCAACCCATGTTTCGATGGTTCCGACGCAATTGTATCGGCTGCTGAAGCGCGGATTTGCGGAAGTGAATCCGGCCTGGAAAGCCGTTCTGCTGGGCGGCGACGCCGCGCCCGCCGCTCTGATTGAGCAGGCGACGGAGGCGGGTATTCCGCTGCACACCACGTATGGCTGCACGGAAATGAGTTCGCAGGTGACAACGACGCGTCCCGGTGCGTCCGCCGCAGAGCTGAAGAGCGCCGGCGCGCTCCTGCCGCATCGCGAGCTTTCACTGGCCGCCGACGGTGAAATACTGCTGCGCGGCCGCACGCTTTTCAGCGGCTATCGACGCGCGAACGGCGCGCTCGACACCGCCCGCGATGCTGAGGGCTGGTATCATTCAGGCGACCTCGGGCGCCGGGACAAACAAGAAAATCTGCAGGTGATTGGAAGAAAAGACAACATGTTTGTCTGCGGGGGAGAAAACATCCAGCCGGAAACCATTGAGCGCGAGTTGTTAAACATCGCCGGAATTGTGCGCGCCGTCGTGATCGGAAGGGAAGATGCGGAGTACGGCAAACGCCCCTTCGCGTACGTGGAGAGTGAGGTGGAACTCAACGAGGACGCGCTCCGCGGCAGGCTGCGCGAACATCTGCCCGGGCTGTGGATTCCATCCGGTTTTGCAGCGCTGCCGGCGATGGGCAACAGCATGAAAATTGACAGACGCGCGCTGCAGTGAAGTCGGAGCCTGATGTGTTTCGATATGCAAATACCTCGCCATTATTGCACGCGCAGTTTTTGCAGGGCGGACGAGCGGACCTGCCGGACGCCGTATTACACAATCGCTGCACGGGTTGAACGGGGACAAGCCGGATTGCCTGGGTTTTCGCGTCGGAGAGCCGCCGCTGTTTGTATTTAACAGTGGATTGACTTATTATTTTGCGATCGTTTTACCAACGACACGTCGATGTCCGACACTTTTTTCGAGCCGGCGAAAACATCGTCGCGCGGCAGAGACGTAAAGCGGCAGGTCATGTGTCTCCACATATTGTGAATTCCGGGAGGCGGTTGGATAAATACAGGTAAAGGATTTTCACCATTTGCGACCAGAATGTCCGGCCGACGATTGATCCGGCCAGGATCGGTACACAGGGAACACGGGGGGTAACGTGAGCCAATCAATGGTTCGAAATCGCGAGCGAGACAAGGACGAATCAACAGGCAGGCGAACGGCGCCGCCGACGCGCGACGCATCTCCGCCGGAGCAGGGCGCGGCGGTGCGCCCATCACACACGACGCTTGAGTCCGACTACGAATACTACCGCGATGTTTTTGAGAACTCGCCCGATATGATTGTCTCCGTTTCCGCGGAAGACAAAACCATTATCCGATGCAATCAGACGGTTGTCGAGGTGCTCGGCTTCAGCAAGGACGAAGTGATCGGCAGGCCTGTCGTGGATTTCTACGCCCGGGAGTGTCTGGCCGATGTGCAGCTTGCGATGCAGTCCTTCACTACACATGGATTTGTGCGCGATGCGCACCTGATCCTGCGCCGCAAGGACGGGAAGACAATCCCCGTTACGCTGAACGTCACCGCCATGCGCGACGAAAACGGCAAGATTCTCTACAGCCGATCGATCTGGCGCGATGCGACGCAGGGCGACCGCATCATTGAAGAGTCGCGCCGGCGCAACGCCACGCTGCTTTCAGCCAATGTTAATCTGCGCTCGCGGTATCAGTCGGCCGAGGTGATGTTCCGCTCGCTGTTCACCCATGCGGGTATGGGCATAACAATTGTGAGCCCGGCGGGGAAAATTCTGGAAGTCAATCCGGCGCTGGAGGAAATACTGGGATACAGCTCCGAAGAACTGCGTGCGGTCAGTTTTGAGGATATCACCCATCCCGACGACATCGATCTGGACACGGAATTCTATGCCGAATTGATGAGCGGTCAGCGCACGTCATACCGGGTGACCAAGCGCTACTACCACTCGACCGGGCGGTTGATTTACGCCCGTCTGACGGTTTCGCTGATCCGCACGCCGACGGGCGACATTCAACACGTCGTCGGCATGTTTGAAGATGTGACGGAGCGCCAGGAGGCGCAGCTCAGGCTGCAGGAGAGCCGTAGACGATTTGAGCTGGCGGCGGAAGGTTCGGCCGACGGTATCTGGGACGTCAACCTGGAAACCGGCGCGCTGGTGGCGTCAGGTCGGATGGCGGAGATGCTCGGTCTGGATCAGGACGAGATGCCGGAGTCGATCGAGGAATTGCTGGATCTGGTGCACGAGCTGGATCGCGAGCAGGTGGAAGAAACAATCGGGCGGCTGCGCGAGCCGGGACGGCGCTTCAGCGTCGACTGCCGCTTTCGTTTTGCCGGCGGCGAGTACCGCTGGCGCCAGATGCGCGGCGGCATAGTTGAGGTGGCGGCGGATGAGTCGTTCAGAATGGTCGGCGTGCTCAGCGATATTGCGCTGCGCAAACGCACGGAAAATCAGCTGCACAACCTGAATGTACAGCTTGAGCGGCGCGTACGCCAGCGCACCAGAGCGCTGGAACAGGCCAACAAGGAACTCGAAGCATTCAGTTATTCCGTGTCGCACGACCTGCGGGCGCCGCTGCGCGCATTGGACGGATTCAGCCAGTTGCTGCTGGAAGACTACGCCGACGCGCTGGACGCCACGGGGCGGGACTTCCTGAATCGCATCCGCGGCGCGGCTCAGTCCATGGGCGCATTGATTGACGACATCCTGCGACTTTCACGCGTGACGCGCATGGAATTGACGATCGTCAACATCGATCTGAGCCGCATGGCGCGCGAACTGGCGCAAAATCTGCATGCACAGGAGCCCGACCGCGCGATCGAGTGGAAGATTCAGCCCGGCATTGCGGTGCGCGGCGATGAACGCCTGATCAGGATCGTGCTGACCAACCTGCTCGAAAACGCGATGAAATACTCGCGTCCACGCAAGCCGGCGATTATCGAAGTGGGCATGGAATTACACGAGGACGCGCTGCGATGTTTTGTGCGCGATAACGGCGTCGGATTTGACCACCGTTACGCTAAAAAGCTGTTCAAAGCGTTTCAACGTCTGCACAACAAAGCTGACTTTGAAGGCTCGGGTATAGGCCTGGCCACGGTCGCCCGCATTATCAACCGCCACGGCGGCGAAGTGAGCGCACTCAGCGAACCCGACAAGGGCGCTGCTTTTTACTTTACCCTCAATTGCGAAGCAGAATAGCTCATATGCCGAAATCACACCCGATACTCCTCGTTGAAGACAATCCGGACGACCAGCTGTTAACCCTGCGGGCCCTCGAATCCAACAACATCATCAACCAGGTGGAGGTCGCCGTCGACGGCCAGGAAGCCCTGGACTACCTGCACCGGCGTGGTGAATACGCCGGGAGGAGCGATCGCGGACCGCAATTTGTTCTGCTGGACATCAACCTGCCGAAGTTGAGCGGGATCGAAGTGCTGCGGGAAATACGCAGTACGCCCCGGCTCCGTCATCTGCCCGTGGTCATCCTGACCTCGTCAAAAGAAGATCGCGATCTGATTGAGAGTTATAACCTCGGCGTGAATTCTTATATTCGCAAGCCGGTGGACTTTAATCAGTTCACCGAACTTGTAAAACAGTTGGGATTCTACTGGCTCGTAATCAATGAAGCGCCCGAGCTCTAGGGCGGCTGATCGCAACGTTTGCAGTACAGGATCAAACTATTGCACCGACACACCACGACAACAACAAGATCTGTCGTGTTCTGTCATTCGGATTCAGATAGACACAGCACCTCAATTGGGCGGTGTTTGGGCGAGAATTATTATTGGGCCGTCTCTTCTCATCCATCAATATTCAGATGAGAGGACCGATCTACAGAGTATTGCGGTTCGCAACCAGTCGAAAACGCAAGACGAGAAATTCGGCCGGCCGGTACAAACTACGGGCACGACATGTTTCAAACTCCGGGGCGGGGCATGCAGGATACTCTTCACGTTCTGATCGTCGACGATTCCGCGGACGACGCGTTCTTGCTCACACGCGAGCTGAAAAAACACGGCTTCGTCGTGGACGTGCGTCATGCCGATTCGCGCGAAAGCCTGCGTGCGGCGCTGGACGAGATGGAGCAGATCGATATCACATTCTGCGACTACACCATGCCCGGCTTCAGCTTTGAAGAAGCCAACGATATGCTGCGCGGCTCGGACGAATACGCACCCCTGATTCTCGTGACCGGGACCATCAGCGAAGACATGGCCACCGACGCTTTGCGCGGCGGCGTGCAGGACTTTCTCATCAAGGGCCGCTTTACACGCCTGGCGACTATCGTCGAGCGCGAAATGCGCGACGCCCGCGCCCGCCAGCTGCACCACCAGGCCGAAAACAAAATTGCCCGAATGGCCAACATGCTCAACAAGGCGCAGGCCGCCATTATCGCCATTAATCTGGATCGCACGATTACCTTCTGGAATGCCGGCGCCGAGCGCCTCTACGGCTGGAAAGAAGAGGAAGTGCTCTACGGCAATATCGATTCCCTGCTGTTCAGCAATGCGGCCGAAGCGCATGCTCAGGCGATGCGCGAGACTACCATCCACGGCGAGTGGCAGGGTGAACTGGTGCAATACACCCGCGACGGCCGCCCCATTACGCTGCGCTGTACCTGGACGACCGTAGATGATGAAATGGGTGAGGTGGAAGGCATTCTGATGACCTGCATCGACGTGTCGGATCAGAAGCAGTGGGAGGAAATGTTCAGACGTGCGCAGCGCGTACAGACGATGGGAATGCTGGCCAGCGGAATGGCCCACGACCTCAATAACCTGCTCTCGCCGATCCTGCTGGCCGGCAGCCTGCTCAAGTCCAAAACCACCGACCCTGCCAACGTGCGCGTGCTCAACACCATCGAGCAATGCGTCTACCGCGCCACGCACCTGATTAAACAGGCGCTGCACTTTACACGCGGCGACGGACAGGACAAACAGATTGTCAAACTGCGCTACCTGCTGCACGAATTTGAACAACTGATCCGCGGAACCTTTCCCAAGTCGATCGACATCTCCCTGGATGTCGAGAAAAAACTGCCCCCGCTCTTCTGCAATGTGACGCAGATTGAACAGATCCTGATGAACCTCTGCATCAATGCGCGCGACGCGATGCTGGACGGCGGCAGGCTCTCGATTCGCGCGCGCCGGATGCAATACACAGGCGACGGCGTTTCCGTCCTGGCGGAGCACGACCCGGGCCTGTTTATTGCTATCGAAGTTTCCGACAACGGCGCGGGAATTTCACCGGAAGATCTGGACAAAGTCTTCGATCCGTTTTTCAGCACCAAATCCGAGGATCAGGGCTCGGGACTGGGGCTCTACACCGTCAGCAACATCGTCAAGGAATATCTCGGAGAGATAGATGTCGTCAGCGCGCCCGGGAAAGGCACGACCTTTACCGTCTATTTACCGGCCTATTCAGACTCCGGCGGCCAGGAGAGCAGCGAGGTGGACAGCGAGGACCTGCGGGGCAACCGCGAGGTTCTGCTGATTATCGATGACGAAAAGGATTTCCTGGCGGTCTGCAAACAGGCCGTTGAAGCCTTTGGCTACGTCGTGATGTGCGCATCCGACGGCCCCGAAGCCATCGCCACCTTTGCCGACTACAAAAACTCCATCGACGTGGTGGTGTGCAACCGCGAAATGCCCAACCTCGACGGCGTCAGCATCATTCGCGCCGTGCGCAGTCTCTCTCCGTCCATTCCGGTTATCATGATAAACGCCGGCGAAGACGCCAACGAAGTAACACTGGCCGGTCTTAACCTCGGCAACATTCTGATGAAACCTTTTTCCTCGCAGCAACTGCTCAAGATGGTCCGCAAAGTCATCTCAAAGTACGTCGTGTAATTCTCCGCCCGCGCTTTCCACTGAAATCCCCCCTGCAAAACCCTCTTGTTTGTCATCGGGATAGCAGCGTCAGGTCCGCGCGTGGTTTCGCGTCGACGCATTGCGGGATGTCCGCGCCGTTGCCGGGCGGGGAAGTTGCCGTATCAGTCGTCGGCTTTCAGCAGAATGCGGATGGGGCCTACGGGCGAGCGCTCGGCGATATTGGTGACGCGTATGCGTTCGACTTCGGAGACTTCGTGATTGCGGGGAATCAGGACGTAGCCGCTGGAGTTGCGGATGTCGTCCGCCACTATCATGCCGGCGGCGAGTTGGGAGACGGGAATCTCGACGACGATGTGGCCGACTTTGGCCTTGAGGATTTCGCCGCGCAGGGCGGCCAGCACTTCGGAGTAATACTTTCTGGCGGACTCGTGGTGCAGGCGATCAAGGGCTTCTGACTCGGCGATGCCGGTCGCCAGAATCGACTCAAATTCCATGGCCGCCTGCAGGATGCTGGTCAGCACATCGGTGCGCGCGGCTTTGCGCAGCGGCATGAGGCCCGAAGTCGAAAGGTTGAATTTACCGAGGTTGCCGACGGCATTGGCGACGTTTTCCAGTCGCGGAATTTTCATCAATAGATTGCGTCCCACCTCCGGATGGCGGGAGACCATGTCGTTTTCCGCTTTGCTGAGTTCCTCGCCGTCAATCCATTTCTTGACGAGATCGCGGGAGAGGGTGATACAACCGACGTGCGACAGCAGGGCGGCCACGTCTATCTCCCAGGTCTGCTCAATGTTCAGGCGCGTGGCCATGGCGCGCGCCCGCGTGCGGATTTTCCGCGATCGGCCAAAAATCTCCGGATAGGTTATCGACAGCAGTTCAATCATCAGTTTGATTGCGCCGCTGAGCGTGTGCTCCAGCAGCTCGTGCTGCGATTTTTCGAGCATGTAGTGGTTGCGCGCGTCGGCCAGCGCCGCGGTCAGGTCGTTGCGATGCGCCGACTTGACGAGGTAGCGGAAAACGTTGCCTTTGTTGATGGCTTCGGTCGCGCCGGCGAGATCGGCATGGCCGGTCAACATGATGCGTACCGCCTGCGGCACGCGTTCGCGCACGCGTTCCAGGAATTCTATGCCGTTGATGCCCGGCAGATCGTAGTCCGAAACGACGATGATGTAGTCAGTGCCGGAGTCAATAGCGTCGAGTCCGTCTTCAGCCGAAGAGACGACAGTCAGGTCGTAGTTGGCTTGCAACTGCGCTCTGAAGAGGGCGGCATAATCCGGATCGTCCTCCACCAGCAGAATCGCTGTTCTGTCTTCGGCCACGTGAAGTCTCCAATGAAAAAACGGTCTGGTGTGATTTCCCGGCTATGCCGGCGGTTTGCGTGCCGACCTCAACACAGGTGCGGCAGCGGCTATACAGGACGGAACGCTCCTGCCGCAACAGACCAATCGAACGTGAATAATAGTGTTATCGGAATTTTACCGCCGTTCCGTAGGCCATGACTTCCGCCGCATTCTGCATGACGTCCGCCGTGGCGAAGCGCACACAGACAATCCCGTCGGCATTCAGCTCGCGCGCGGCGTCCTCCATGCGATCCAGAGCTTCCTCGCGCGACTGATCCATCATCACGGTATAGTCGCGGATTTCGCCGCCCACGATTGACTTCAATCCGGCCATAATGTCTCGACCTACGTGACGTGCGCGTATCGTGCTGCCGCGGACGATACCGAGCGACTCGGCAATTTCATGCTCGGCAAACTCGTTTTGGGTTGTGATTTTCACAGACTGTTCCCGGAAAAAGTTTCTATATCGAATGCCGACGGCTGCTCGCACATCGGCTAACAAAAGGGGATTTATCAGAAGCTGACAGGAGTAATCGGAAATGTTCTTCGCTGCGAATCAGGTCAGCGCCGGCTGCCGACGGACCGAGCCGATGACGCTTTTGTAGGCCCGTACCGCGCCGGCCAGGCCCATGTGGAGCGCGTCGGCCGTCAAGGCGTGCCCGATGCTGACTTCGTCCACGGAAACGGCCGCAAGCAGCGTTGCGAGATTGTGCAGGTCCAGATCGTGACCGGCGTTGACGCCCAGCCCGACGTCCCGCGCCGCCTGTGCGGCGTGAATGTAGCGCTCGAGGACGGCGTCCTGTTCATCCGTGCCGAATGCCTCGGCGTACGGGCCGGTGTACAGTTCGATGCGGTCGCAGCCGAGGTCGCGGACGTGGGGCATCATGTGCGTCAGCGGATCCATGAAAAGAGCAGTGCGGATGCCCAGCGATGTCAGTTCGGCGATGATCGGGGCGAGGCGCCCGGCGTCGTCGGGGAAGGTCCAGCCGTGGTCGGACGTGGCCTGTGTGGGAGAATCGGGGACCAGCGTGCACTGGGCCGGTCGCATCTCGCGTATCAGGGCCATAAATCCGGGGTAGCGGTCGCCCGCCTCGGCAAAGGGATTGCCTTCGATGTTGTATTCGACGCGGCGCTGCGTGCAGAGCGGACCGAGCTTGCGCACGTCGGCGGGCGTAATGTGACGCAGGTCGGGGCGGGGATGGACCGTGAGTCCGTCGGCTCCGGCGGCCAGCACCATTTCACCGGCGTGGGCGACGTCCGGAATTCCATGCGATCGCGTGTTGCGCACGAGGGCGACTTTGTTGAGGTTGACGCTGAGTTTGGTCAAGTTCCGATCCCTTCAATCAGGCTACAGGCAGCCGCGGATTTGATCTTTCTGGCGGGGGCCGGGCAAGGCGGTTCCGTTCCCATAGCAGCCCCAGAGTTTCTACCCGTTCCGCAAAACTACCGATTGGCGCGTTTTACACAAACTATCGGCGATTTTTCCGTCGCGCGCGTCGCGTTTAAAGCGCCGCCGCGCGGGAACATGCGCGCGTCCGGCAGCAGTTGCAGCGCCGCGCAGGGCTTCGCTGCGCCCTGTGGATGGATCAGTCCGCCGGAATGCCGGTTCAGTCGATTGTCTGGTGGAGTTTCAAAGGCGGGTCCGTACTTTCGGAAGGACTGCGCCGCATTGGCGGCGGTCGTCGGGGCGGCCCGCCTAAACTAAAATTCGGATGCGATCGGCTATGGGTTCTGGTGCATTGCAACTTCAGGCGAGTTCGACCTCAATGTTGGAATTCCGTTTCCGCTATCCGATTATCCTGATCACGTCGATCTTTTTCTTCGGCGTGTTTGAGTTTGTCCAGGTCACCGATCTGATTCGTTTTCAGATCAGCGACGCAGGTCTCTTTGTGCTCACGCTGTTTATTGTCCTGGCCGTGTGGGAGGGGAACCGACTGATTATTCGCCTGGTGGATCGTTTTGTCGAGTCGGACTACACGGAGGTCAAAACCATGTGGCGGCGCTTTTTTGCGACCTTTCCGCTCGCCACCATTTACTCGGTCGGTTTTGTGGTCGTTCTGCCCGGCCTCGGCTGCATGTGGGCCAACGACATACCATTTGACTTCGTGGAGCCTTCACTTAAACTGTTCAGCGTTTTTGCCTTTTTGCTCATGAACCTGATGCACACGGGCAATGCGGTCTACTACTACATGGCCAAGTGGAGAGACAGCATGGTGGAGGCGGAGCGCTTTAAAAAGATGAGCGTTGAATCGCAGTTTGAAGCGCTGCGGACGCAGGTCAACCCGCACTTTCTGTTTAATAGTCTGAACACGCTCGCCACGCTGATGCAATCGAACACCGAGGTGGCGTCGGAGTTTGTGCACCGGCTCTCCAGCGTGTATCGCTACATGATTTCGCATCAGGACGACGAACTCGTGGACCTGCAGGAGGAAATCGAGTTCGCCAACTCCTATCTCTTTTTGTTGAAAACGCGGTTTGCCGACAGCATTTCTATCGATATCAATGTGCCGGAACAGTACTCCTGCTGTAGCATGATTCCGCCGGTCACTCTGCAAATGTTGATCGAAAACGCGATTAAACACAACGTCGTTGCCAATAAAAAGCCGCTCAAGATCGAGATATTTGTTGAAGACGGTGAATTCCTGGTGCTGCGCAACAACCTGCAGCGCAAGATGTACACACAACCTTCCACGCGCATCGGACTGAGCAATATTGAGCGTCGCTATCAGTTTCTCAGCAGTCGCGAAATTCACGTCAGCGACAGCGGCGACTATTTTACGGTTAAACTGCCTCTGCTGTTTTCGGAGTACAAATTATGAAAGTACTGATTGTAGAAGATGAAAGGCCGGCCGCCGACCAACTGGCGCAATTTGTCCGCCGCTACGACAACTCCGTCGAAATTGTGGACGTCCTGGACTCGGTTGACGACAGCGTTGAATTCCTGAGCCGCAATTCCGATCTCGACCTGATTTTCCTCGACATTCATCTGTCGGATGGATCGAGTTTTGACATTTTTAACGACGTCAAGGTCTGCGCTCCGATCATTTTCACGACGGCCTACGATCAGTACGCCATCAAGGCGTTTAAAGTTAACAGCATCGACTATTTGTTAAAACCGATCAAGTACGAAGACCTGAGCGCGGCGATCGACAAATTCCACAGTCTGCGCGGCAACAACAAGGCCGCGGCGCCGCAATCCGAGCCGCCGATAGATCTTGCGGCGATGCAGACGATGCTGCGGAGTTTAACGCACAACTACAAAAAGCGCTTCCTCATCAAAGCCGGCGAGGTGATCCGATTTACCACGGTGGAAGAGATCGCCTATATTTACGCCGAGGGAAAGATTACCTATCTGGTGGACAACGAGCGCCGCAAATTTATTATTGACTACACGCTGGAGGAGCTGGAGTCGCTGCTCGACCCCAAAATCTTCTTCCGCGCCAACCGCAAGATTATTACCAAGATTACCTCGATCCGCAAGATTGTCAACTACCAGAACAGCCGTCTCAAAATCACGGTTCACCCGGAGTTCATGACGGATATCATTATCAGTCGCGAAAAAACGCCGTTGTTTCAGAAGTGGCTGGACCGCTAGTCTGCGCGAGCGTTGTTGTGTCTGTAACCTTCTGTCTGACCGGCTTGCGCCCGCAGACGGTCGCGCCTTGTTGATTTTCTTGTTAGTCCATGGGTGCGGATCGATGATGCAGCCGGCTCTGATTTTTGCGCGCAATGGCCTCCATATGCCATTGTTTGAGCTCGCTCTCACAACTCCACAATCACTCCAATCGTCGGCAGCACCTGGCCGCTGGTGTTCTCGATAAATCGCGGCAGGTAGGCCGCGGCATTGTTCGGATCGACAATCGGCGTGCCGGCGGCATCGCGCTCAACGTCCAGATAGTCGCGCAGCACCGTCTCAAATGCGTAGGCGTTCTGAATGTCGAGATAGAGGCCCAGACTCCAGGTGTCAAAAAAGAACTTGCGATCCACCCGGATGTTTAATTGGTGGTAGGCGTCCGTTGTCATGCTGTTGACGCGTGCAAAGTCTTCCAGCCCCGCGCCGCGCGCGTCCCAGTTCTCGCGTTGTACCGAAGCCGCTACATCAAACGGCGTGTAGGGCGCGCCGCTGTAAAACGTCCAGCGCCCGCCGATCTCCCAGCCGTTGCCGAAACTTTTGCCGCCGGTTAAACTGATGATGTGCCGGAAGTCCCAGGACGACGGTTGATATTCGCCGCTTGCGTCCGTGAATTCGCTGCGCATGAAGGTGTAAGTCAATATGCCGTAAAAGCCGTCGGTGGCGCGCAGTTGTCCCAGGAATTCCAGCCCGAAACTGCGTCCTTCCGAGGTCGGCGTCACCGGCTCGCTGCCGACCACGCCGAAGTCGCCGCCCAGATTGGCCAGCGAAACCTGCTGGTCCAGCGCAAAGGGGTAGTTGTTGTACTTCTTGTAAAATCCCTCCAGCGTCAGCGTCCCGTTGCCGTCAAAAACAGTCTGTTCAACTCCGGCGACCAGATGTGTACTCCTGATCCACGTGATTCCGTTTGTTTTGTTAACAAGAGTGCCTTCTTCGGAGTCGCGGTAGCCGAGTACCGTGTTGGCCGGAAGTTGATAGTATACGCCCGTGTTGAAGTTGACGCTGAACGACTCGCTGAGAAAATACGCGGCCGAAAACCGCGGCGAAAGTTGATCCAGCAGATTTGACGTCTCGTCCGAATAGTCGGCGGCATCGGCGCGCAGTCCGACCGAGAGCAGGAGGCGTTTCTCCAGCAGGCGCGTCGACGCCTGCGCCGAAAACCCCCAGCGCAGCGTGTTTAACTCGCTGCTGAAGTTCCGCAGCAGCACGCCCTGCTGCGTCGCAAAGCGGTTAAAAGTCTCGTTTGTGTAAGTGTTCTGATCCAGATTGGCGCTCAGTGTCAGATTGAAATTGTCGAACTGACGGAAGTCCTCCAGCCGCACTTTGTTGTCAATCTCCCTGGAATTGTAGTCGAGCGTCAGGTTTTGCGGGTCGCTGTCGTCGTTGTTGTTGTACTTGACAAAGTCGTTGTTGAATTCGTTGCGGGAGACGACAAAGGTGTAAAAACCATCGTCGCGAAAGTGCTGATAATTTGCGCCCAGCGTATAACTCCACTGCGTCTGAACGGGAAGGAAATTCAGCAGGTAGCGTTTTGTTTCGGTGTCGTTTGCATCGAAGTTCAATTCAAAGTCGTCAACAGCGCCCAGGCCGATGATACTCAGTCTGTTTTTATCGTCAAAATTGTGCGTCAGTTTAAGTTGAGCGTCGTTGTACGTGGGCAGGAAGGGGAGGCCCACAAGATCGGCGAGAATCTGCAAATAGGAGCGTCGTCCCGAGACGATCACGCTGCTGTTTTCACCGAGCGGCCCCTCCAGCGTGAGACCGAGATCGCTGGCGCCGACAACGGCATTGGCCGTATAACGATCCGTGCGGGCCTGTTTTTGCCGGAATTCAAAGACGGAGGACAGGGCATTGCCGCGCGAGGCCGGGAAGGCGCCGGCGTAATAATCGACATTGGAAATCACATCGACGTTTAACAATCCGACGGGGCCGCCCGAACCGCCCTGCGTTGCAAAATGGTTAATCGTCGGTACTTCAATTCCGTCGAGGAAAAAGCGATTTTCGTTCGGCGCGCCGCCGCGAATAATAATGTCGTTGCGGAAACTCACTGTTGACGCCGCGCCCGGCAAAGTCTGAATGACGCGCGAAATATCGCGATTTGCGCCGGGGCTGCGTTTGATTTCGGCATTGCCCAGCGAGCGCAGCGAGAGCGGACTTTCCTCAATTTTGTTGTTAAATCGCGATCCGCCGACCACGACGCCTTCCAGCTCCACGGCTTTGGGCGTCAAAGCTATCTGAACGACGGCCGGTCGCGAGTTTGTGACTTCCACCTCAAAAATTTTGCGCGATTCATATCCAACCGACGACGCGCTGATGTTGTACAGGCCGGGCTCAAAACCGGCCAGTAAAAACGCGCCCTCGCTGTCCGAGATAGTGCCCAGCTGCGTCCCCTCAACCCGAATGGTCGCTCCGATGATCGGATTGTTGTTTAAGGCATCGACCACATTCCCGCGGATAACGCCCGTTTGAGCCGAGAGAGCCGCGCTGCTTAAACAAAACATGATTGCCAGTTGACAGAATGTTAATACTGCCTGCGGAATTGTTGATCTTCTCATTTTTAGTCCGTTAAGAATCGCGTCCAGGTTGACCCACAACAGTTGCAACATAACAAATTTCCGCCGCCGCATCGCCGAATGCAAATCATTCGGCGCCAGCCGCACGTCGCGCGTCATCAAGGGCCGTATCGGCTGCCTGAGCCGCGTGCGGCGAACTGCCCGGCGACGCGGGACGTCCGGCTCCATGATTCTTTTGCTTGCCTTCGGGTGAATAGTCGGGCGTTCTTGAGAAAGTTCTCTCACGGCAGGCCGCGGATCGCGTCGGGTGAATTCACCGGCCTGCATATTGAGCTACATCTGTCGGAGTGGGAGTCGGTGCGTCGTTTGCTGCGGCGCTCCGGGGCCGGAGCTTCGGATTCAGGTTGTGTTACCGAGCAGTGGACAGGCTCCCCGGCAGGCGTAGTCTGCCGCGCTCAGAGAAGTCGCTTGCAAGACTGTGGCGCAAAAGGCGCGCCGCCTGACGGCGCCGGAGCAAGTCTCCGAGCCGCGGACCTGTGGGTGGTAGTGAGCGCCGCCGACGCGTTGCGGTGCGAGCTTTTTCGACTGCGAGGTGTGCAGAATGAACCGGTGGGCGGGCGGGTCTGCCGGAATCGCCAATGCGATCAAAGCTGCATGCTGCCATACAATCGCTCTGAGCCTATGCCAATAAAACAAGAATGCCGAGCTGGGGGCGTGCGCACACATCGCCCCCAGCCTGCATTCCTTCGATCAACGCGCCAATACCAACGGTACTACTCGTTGAATCGTCTCGTTGCCGTCGGCGGCCTGAACTACGATGTAGTACATTCCGCTGGTCAACATTCGTCCATTGCCGTCGCTGCCGTTCCACTCAATCCGGTATTCGCCGGCATTGAAGTTGTCGTTCACAAGCTGCGCCACGGCGCGCCCGTTTACGTCGCGCACTTCCGCCTGCACGAATGCGCTGCGATTCAGTCGGAAATCGATGCGGCTGTCGCCCTGTGTCGGGTTGGGAGCCGCCGTCAGACTCTCGAACAGGGCGGGACCAGTTGCCCCGGGCATCTCGTCCACGCTGCTGCGGTACGAGGCGCCGCCCAGTTGAACCGTGACGGTCGCCGTTGAACTTCCATCCTGTCCGTCGCTGATCGTGTAGCTGAACTCGTCCGTCGAAGATGCCGGAATTTCACTGGGCAGTCCGGCCGTGCCCGGCGGCGTATACTTGACTTTTGTGCTGTCGGCATTGAGCGCAGCCTGACCGCTGCCCGGACTGGTGACGCTCGTGATCTTGATCGGATCGCCATCGATTTCCACGTCGTTGTCCAGAACACACAGTTCAATGGAATTGTCCACGGGAATCTCGCTCGGCAAAGTTTCGACGCCGGTCATAACATCGTAGCTGTCGTCGCGTGCAATCGGTTTGAGGTTGCGGTAAAATACCGCCACCGCGTCGTCGCTGGAGCCGGCAACGTAGACGAATTTGCTGTCGCTGCTGACTTCGATGCCTTTGGCGCCGCGCAATCCGTCGACGCCGTTTTTGCCGTCCTTTTTGCGTTCTTCAAAGTTCAATTCGCCGCTTTCCGGTTTGCGCGAAAAGTGGCCGAGCGCTCTGTCGGACTCACCGGAAACGTAGACCTGCAGTCCGTCCGCACCGACGGCCACGTCGGCTGCGCCGTCGAGACCGGCCACGCCTGCGTCGCGATCGCTGTAGTCGTGTACATAGGTGAGTTTGCCCGTGCTGTCGTCGCGTGCAAACACCGCCACGGCGTCATCGCCATTGCCGGCAACGTAGACATGACGGCCGTCGGCACTGACTTTGACCGCGACGGCTTTGCTCAATCCGTTAACGCCGGCTTTGCCATCTTTCTGGCGTTCAACAAATGTCAGTGAGCCGTCGGAATCACTGCGGCTGAAGACCGCCACGGCATTGTCGCCGGATCCGGCGGCATAGACGTGTTTGCCGTCGGGGCTGACAGTCACGTCGCAGACGGCGCGCAGGCCGTCAACGCCGCCCGAACCGTCTTTATGGCGTTCCAGGAAGACAAACATTCCACCGGCCTGACTCATGACGGCAATGCTGTTTTCGCTCTTGCCGGCTACGTAGATGTTCTTGCCGTCAGGGCTGAGCGCCACGGCCGAGGCACCTTTGAGACCGTCGAATCCGCCGGAGTTGTCTTTTTCACATTGTATCTGCGACAGGCTGCCGTCCACGTCGTTGCGTTCGAAGGCGACCAATGAATTGTCGCCATAGCTCGAAGCATACAGGTAGTTGCCGTCGGGTCTGAAGGCCAGGTCGCTGACGTAGCGGATTTTGTTGACGCCGCCATGCCCATGGCGATAGCGTTCCACGTATTCCAGTGTTCCATCGGTACTGCTGCGGTTAAACAGGACAATGGAGTGGTCATTGCGTCCCGCGGCGTACAGATGTTTGCCGTCAGGGCTGATTGCCGTATTGCCGACGTTGTTGAGTCCTCGCACGCCGTTTTTGCGATCCTTTTCGCGTTCGACGAATTGCAGGTTGCCGGGCAGGCAGGCATTGCCGACGACCATCACAAGGGCACTGGTGGCAACGCAGCCGTTGCTGTCTTCCACCGAGTAGTCAAAGACGTCGAGGCCGTTAAACTCTGCGTCGGCCGTATACGAGATTTCACCTTCGGAGATTGAAGCGTCGCCGTTGTCGGGCGTTGCCGTTGACTTAATCGAAAGGGTGCTGCCGCTGTCGTTTGCCAGGACATTGGCATTGGTCGACTCGCCTGAGTTGACTTGTTTAACATCCGGAGCTACAATCAGTGTTTTGGCATCGACATTCAACACGACGGCTGTTGTACAACCTGCGCCGAGCGTGCGATTGAGCGTCAGTTTGTCGGCTGCGCCCTGGTTCCACTCGACGACGATTGCGCTGCTGCCCTGTCCGCTCAGAATCGTACCGCCGGAGATGGTCCAGTTGTCCGTTTCGCCTGCGGCGGCGGCTGGAAGAGCTGCATACGTCAGCGGTGTGTTGGGACAGCCGCAGGTCGTACCACTGATCGACGGCTGCGCACTAAGGGAAAACGTTGTGCTGCCGATGCCGTCCAGATCGAAGAGTTTCATCGTGTACGTGCCGCCCATGTCAGCACTTCCCGCCGGAATCTCGGTGGCAAGCATGGTGGCCGTTGAAGAAGAAACGTCCAGGCCGATCGTCGAGTTGTCAGGCAAGGTCAGCGAGGCTTTGGTGACGTCGCCAAGCGAGAGCCCTGTCAGGTTAAGCGCGAGACTGCCTGTCGTGGAAATCAAACAGTCGGGAGCAGCCGCGTGCACTTCAGGGGGGATACCATTGTTCCAGAGTTCGAGTTCAGTACTGATTCCGCCGGACAAAACTTCCAGGTCGCCGTCGCCATCCAGATCGCCCAGTGCAATACCCTTGCGACCGGCGTCTGTAGCTCCCATGGCATAGGAGTCAAAGGTCGCATCGCCGTTGTTCAGGAACACCTGAATGGAAGCGTCTTGCGGGCTGAAAGACTTGTACACGCGCAGCACCAGAACATCCAGATCGCCGTCGCCGTCGATGTCGCCGACGTCGAGCCCGCGTTGATTGGCCTCGCGCCCGAATGAACTGCTGGCGAATGTGCCGTCGCCGTTGTTTAACCACAGGGCGTTGGCCACGTCCGTTCCGCTGTAGCTGTATTGGCCCGAGAGCACGGCGTCCAGATCGCCGTCGCCATCCAGGTCGCCGGTTTTAATACCCCAGTAACCGCCGCTTGCAAACGTCGAGGTGGCAAATGTGCCATCGCCGTTGTTTAAGAAGATCTGATTTCCGCGTGAAGTACTATGGTTCGGGCGGATGATGTCGAGATCACAGTCGCCGTCCAGATCGCCAAGCGCAAACTCAAATCCGCCGGCGCCGGTGCCGATCGTCTCGTTCGTCCAGTCGCCGTTGCCATCGTTCCACAATATGGATGTAAATTCGGCGTAACCGTCGTCGCCCGCAACGATATCGAGGTCGCCGTCGCCGTCCATATCGCCCAGTTCGACACCCTTGTCGCCGGAAAAACTGCTCGTAACCGTCGTCTGACTAAAGGATTGTCCGTCGCCGTCGTTGTAAAACAAGTGAATGTCTGTGTGGCTGTTGTTAACAACAAAATCGAGGTCGCCGTCGCCGTCCAGGTCTCCGATTGTGAGTCCTTTGGTAGACATCGAACTCGAAAATACTTCCGAAAGTCCTCCGGTTCCGTCGTTGTGCAGAACGGCCACAAGGCCGTACGAGTCGGTCAGAACCACGTCCAGATCGCCGTCGTTGTCCATGTCGCCAACGCGGATCAGGGTGGGTTTGCGATTGATGCCCGGATCGAATTTCTCAAATCTGCCGTCGCCGGTTTTGACTTCTGCCAGGAAAGAGTAAACGTTAGACGGGAGCACGTCGCCGCCGAAAGTCGTCGCCCCGGTCACCGACACCATGATTTTTTCGCCGGGTTTGAAGTTCGCGGCCGGGTCGATCACTACGCGCGTGTCGTCGGCTTCGAAGCTGATGCTCGCCTTCGTCGTGATGTGCCCCGTCTGGTCGCCGTACACGATCAGATTGGCGTTGCTCGGGATGGTTGCCGACGTCAGCGTGGACGTGTTCATCGGCTCACCGTAGGTAATCGCAATGTCGGCGTCACAGGCGGCCGACGGCGTGTTTTTGGCGGGAGAGAACTGCGGGCCACTGCTTCCGTTGAGCCACAGTTCCACGCCGCCCTGGCTGCTCGAGTAAACCGGGGACACCGCATCGAGATCGCCGTCGCCGTCGAGGTCGCCCAGCGCCACATAGACGTTGTTGTGGTTGTCGCTCTTAAATGTTGAAGTTCCGAATGTTCCGTCGCCGTTGTTGATCAGGATTTCATTGTTGGTGGATCCGAAATTGACGATTGTCACATCGAGATCGCCGTCGCCGTCCATATCGCCTAATTGCAGACCGATGGCATCGTTCGTCGGTGCGGAGCCGTGGCTCGTGAACGTTCCGTTGCCGTCGTTAATCCAGAAGGCGGAACTCACCAGATCGAGGTCGCCGTCGCCGTCGATATCGCCAAGAGCCAGGCTGCGCGCCGTGGAGCCCGTATAGGTACTGGAAGCAAACCCGAAGCTGCCGTTGTTTAACAGAACCAGGTGATCTGTACCGCCGTAAGCGTTGAAAATAATGTCGAGGTCGCCGTCGCCGTCAATATCACCGCTCGCAACATCGGAGATCGAAAAACCGCCGTGAATGCCGTAGCTCGAATCGGTAAATGTCGCGTCGCCGTTGTTGCGGAACAGATGCAGGGAGTTGACATTCAGTCCGGCCACGATGTCGAGGTCGCCGTCTTTATCCATATCGCCGATTGCCGCGTGGAAGGCGTTTGTACTGCCGAGCTGCTGCGACGTGAACGTGCCGTCGCCGTTGTTTAACAGAATCGACGGAATGTCGGCACTGTTGACGGATGGCAGAATGACATCGAGGTCGCCGTCGCCGTCAAGGTCGCCGGTCTCGATATTGGCGCTGCGAATTGCCAGCGACTGCTTCAACGTAAACGATCCGCTGCCGTCGTTGAGCAGGGACTCGATTGCAAAGGTGCTGCCGTCGTCGTCCCATTGGTGCAGCACATCTATATCGCCGTCGCCATCAAGGTCGCCGACCGCGACGAATGTGGAATACGATGCGGTGCGGATGTAGCCGGCGGGCGCAAATTCACCGCTGCCGCCGTCCACTGCCGCCGTGAAGCTGAAGACCTGCGGTTTTTCCGGGATATTGCCGTCGTCGTCCAGGATGTTGTCGGTGAGCGTTACCGAGATAACTTCGCCGGGTTTAAAATCGTTGTTCGGATTGAAGGTCACCGGGCCGGAAACGGTTCCATTGAACATGCCGTCTTCCGAAATCAGGCCGGTCTGCGAGCCGAACACGCGGATATTGGCGCCGGTGGCCGTCGGCACGTCGACGCCGTTGCTGAAACTGATGACTACGTTGGCGTCTTTGGCGACGTTGAGCGCATTGGTAGCCGGGCTCAGGTCGGTGAACTTGTAGAAGCTGAAGGCCTGTGCGTCCGCCTGGCCCAGGAAGGCCGCCGCCATTGCCAGCAAACCGGTTTGTACCGCCGGGCGTTTCAAAGGATTGAGGCGCAGGGCCAGGTGTCTGACGCGTTTTGTCAGAATGGCAAGACGTCGTCGCACGTCGAGTGCGCCGCCGTCCTGTGTTCGCAGGCGTTTAATCTGGCGCAGCGCCTTGCGATAGCGCCGCAGCAAATCTCCGGAACGCGATTTTGAACGTTGAGCTTGCATAGTTGATCGAATGGATTGTGTTAAGTGGAACAGGGATGTTGAGTCAGTTAACTGTGCGCGTGAGTGCGAATCGGGCATGAAAATGCCGGGAGGCGCGTCAACTGCAAACGCGCTTCCTGAAATGACATGTGCGGATGATTAAACAATAAACACCGCCTTGAACTGGCGGTTTGTTGTCGGCTCAGCTTGTGCATGACTTTGGGAGCAGCCATGCCGAACCATTACCTGATGCACCTCGCTCAGGTACAAAATTCCCCGCCGGAAGAACAGTTCATCCGGAGCAGGTTCGGCGCTTTGGCCGACTGGTTTGAGCAGCAACAACTACAATTTACAATCAAACTGCGGCGGCATCCCTACTGCAAACCTACGCAAACAGCGAAAAACTTGACGCCGCCGAATTGCCGCGGACGCGAGTGCAAAGCAGGGGGATTCTCAGTAAGTGCATGCAAATCAATGAGATATGGTCGTGAAAATGCGCTGGTTTTTCTGGGGGACGGCGTCAGTACGTTACGCATTTGCCACGCACGGGGAAGTTTATTCATCTTAAGAATTCTGCAGTCGAATAATGCGGCTTTGTGCCGCTTGAACTTGCGTGCGAGACTGTACACCATTGGCCGGAAGTTTGTATGCCGACGCACTTGTTCAGGGCTGAACACTCCTTGACAAACAAAAGAGTCATGGAGCGGTGCGCAGCACAACGCGATCTGGCCATGCAGGCCGTGAAAGTTTAATTTTCAGGCAAGTTCGCGCAGGAAAGGCTGCAGGTCCATTTTGCCGTCGAGGCCGATTTTCTTGCGGATGCGGTAGCGGTGGGATTCAACGCTGCGCTGACTTAAACGCATGATGCGGCAGACGTCTTTTGAGGGGATCTCGAGTTTCATCAGTGCGCAGATTTTGCGCTCCTGTGAGGAGAGGTCGGGGTGGCGCGACTGCAGGCGTTCCATGAATCCGGGGTGGATGAGGGAAAATTGTTCCTCAAATTCATTCCACAAATTGTCCTCGTCCAGGTGAATCGATATGTCGCGACAGATGGAGCGCAGGTCGCTGCGAATCTGCGGACCGCGGTTGGCCGCGGCTGCTTTCATTGCGTTAGCAGCTTCCTGCAGCAACTCGTTTTTTGTTGAAATCTGGATTGTTTTGGCGACGAGCTGGTTGCGCGTCTGGTCGCGTTCGCGCTCCATCTGTAGTGATTGCTGCTGTTGCAGGGCGGACTTTGTCATGGCAATTGTTAACTCCCGGCGCGACTGTTCGATTTCAACCGTGCGCGTAAGGTCGGAGTACATCAACGCAATTTTTTCATCGTTAATTGTTTTAATCAGCGCCGCGTGTTCTTCCAGCAGTTCGAGCGCCGCTTTAAATTCGCCGGCGGCAGAGCGAATATCTTTCAGTATTTCCAGCGCCTGCGTCTTTTCGCCGTTAAAATGTTGTTCGTCGGCAATTTCCAGGCCGCGTTCGGCGTATGCCTGCGCGCCGTCAAGCTCGTTTGCCAAGAGGTCGAGCCGCGCCAGCAGGATGCAGGCTGAGCATTCGTTGCGCAGAAGTTTGACTTTTCTGGTTATCTCCAGAGCTCTTAATGCATAGCTGCGCGCGCCGCCAAATTCGCCTCGCTCGAACAGCGCCATGGCCCAGACCGCGGCAACACCTTCCTGCTGGATATTGCTCTGCAGCATGGTCGCGAGACTTTCGGCTTCACGCAGCAGGTCAAACACGCTGTCGTCGACGTTGTTGTTTAACACGTTGGCGCGTGCAATACACAACAGGGCATTGGCGATATTGATCGGATAGTTGATGCTGCGCGCAATGTTGAGCGAAATGTTAAAATTGCGTATTGCTTCCTCGTAGTTTTCCAGTCCGGCATAGGCAATGCCCAGGTTGTGATGAATGCTCTCCGTGTTGAGGCCGTGGCCATCTTTGGCGGCGAATTCCAGCGAGCGTTCACATTCGCGAATAGCGCTGAAGTAACGACTCTGCGAAATATAACCCAGGCTGGAGATAAAACAAACGTGAATCAAGACGCCGTAATTTTCGGCCGCCGTGGCCAGCTCCTCCGTCTGCCTCAGGAACTGCATGCCCACGGATACCTGCCCGGCGTAAATGTACAGCGTGGCCAGTTCTTTCAGCGTGTACATTAACAGAGTATTGTTGTTTACTTCTTCGGCCAGTTTTTTGGCGGTGTTTAAGTCGCGGCGTGCTTCATCATTGGCGGCCAGCCGGGTATACGCACTGCCGCGTCGCATAAACAGTTCACCTTGCAGGCTTTTGTCCTCGACGTTGTTAATCTCGGCCAGGACAAGATCGGACAATTCCAGGAAGTCGCCGGGATTTTGTTCAACAATCAGGCGTCCTTCCCGGCAGAGGTATTTCAGGCGCGCCTTAACATCTGACTTGTCGAAAAACTCACTGCGCATTTTAGCGATGTTCAGCTTCGAGCGCTCGACGGCATTGCGGTTTGCGGTAGTTTCCATCCTGCAATTTGCGGTCTTCCGTCAATTTTTCAAAACCTGCGGCGCCGCGCCCTTTTCAGATCGCTTTTACCTTCGGTAAGCTCCATGATGATGTTGTTTGTCATCGAGAGTTCAGCCGCGAGCCGCCGAACATGTGAATCGTGTTCAGGTTGAGAGCAAGAGAGGGAGTTGAGACGGCGGAAGAGCGTCGAGTCCGGCATCTCGTTGCAGGTGTGGGGCGGTTCGGCGATCCGTTCAAGCGGCGGCAAGGCGCGTTTAACCACGAGATTGGCTATGCCTGGGACGATCGGGCATGGAATTGTGCCGCGTTGGACTTGGTCTGCGTGCAGGCGAGCAGCGAATACGCGTTGCGGAGCGAGCTTTTTCGACTGCGAGCAATGCAGAATGAACCGGTGAACAGTCAACGCAGCAACAGCAATCCGCCATCTGCACTCAGCCGCCAATCGCGGTCTCGGCTACCCGCCGTTTCCAGATCATGTGGCCTGTGCCGGGGCCGTAGAAGTCGCTCAAAAACACATCCGGCTCGCCGAGCTGTTTTTTCCAGTATCCCTGCGATACCTGATAGCCGCAGTCCAGCACAAACTCCGTACGCTGTTTTGGCTTGAGCTGCTCCACAATCGCACGAACCATGGCCGCGCCGACGCCCCGACCGTGGTATTCCGGGGCTACCAGCACATTGCCGATCTCAGGCGGCCCATCAGAGGGAGGAAATATACAGGTGCTTTACCTGGCCGAGTGAGAGGACGGAAAGATACGTGCGGACCCGGCCGCAGCATCAACCATCATTTCAAAGACAAATATTGGCAATTTCCTGCCAATTTTCGCTCTTGCCGGCGCTCTGCTCAAGCTCAGCACAGACTATGAATCTTGTCCACATGTAAAGATTCTCCACATGTGTCGTTTGTCGGTCAAGAACATGAGCATTCACTACAGTCCTGAATTTGACCTGTTTGCAGTTTGGTCCTTTCTGGGTAAATACGGTCGACGTTGTTGTCGCAACATTCATGCCGGTTCAATTTTACGTGTTGTTGCCGCAACTTCCCTGAGTGCGTAATACCGTAACCACAATGACAAACAAAAAGTCAAAAAAGCAGTCTGTGTGTGCGCCTGAACGATTAAACAGTTGTTTTTGTGCTGAAGCGCGAAGCACGGGTATGTATCTGCTCAATGGCGAACCGAGGTCAACAATTATGTCATGTTCCGAATGTCGGAAATGTTGTATTCTTGTCCCCAACACTAAAGCGCAAAATGGACCTATTTGAAAATCATGTGTCCATTTGATTGTGGCCAGGCTGTTGCCCGAACTGGCCTCGACGCATTGAGTGAAAATGCGAGTCGAAAACGACCGGAGGATCACAGCCGAGCGGAATTATGCAACACTCACAAAGTCGCATTTTCATACGAGCATAATACCGATTTTATAGGTCGTGATTTTGTGCACTGATTTTGTCAGGGCGGGAACGATGCCTCTTTACCAGTGTAAACGTGAAGGGGTATTGCCGTCTGTCCGGTCAGTACATGTTCGGTTGGTAATTTAACTGGCGAATGAATCAGGAATAAGGGGGCAGAATGCTATGCAACACAGTCCAATGAAACCACACGACTTAACAAAAATCTCTCCTGCATCAGTTCTCGAAATGACCGCAGAGGAACTTCACAGGATCACGCTGATCGGCTTGAGCGCATATCAGGATGATCCCGAGAAACTGTTGGGCCTGGCGCATGCGTTTAAGCAACGGTCCTTTGCCCTGGGATTGAAACGGCTGCAATTGTACGGCCTGAGTTTTTGCGCCCGGCTATATGAAGGGATGAACAGACATGAGGAATGCTCGGCGGAAATACAGCAGATGCGGGAAGTGGGCCGGCAGCTCACACTCCCGAGTGAACTCTGCTATTTCCATAGTCAGATTGGAACGCTAGAAGCAAATCGCGGCGATTTTGCCGTTGCCATGAAACACTTGTTGTCCGCTGTTGAATTGTACACGGAAGACAGCGGCGAGGGCGTTGCCTACGCTCAGGCATGCCACGGAATCACCTTTACCTACAATGAAACAGGTCTGTATCAGGAGTCTATTCGCTGGGCTTTGCGTTTGCTCGACTTTCTCGATCGCGGCGGCGCTCGCTCAGATACAGGCACCCTTCACTGTCTTGTTGCCGATGCGTACAAAATGTCCGGCGACAATACCACCGCGCGCCGTTATCTCGAAAAGGCGCGAAGCATTTTTCGCAGCACAGGGCTGAAACTGGGGGAGGCCGATGTGTGCCTTCTCGATGCGCAGTTGTATGTGGCGGACGGCAACTACGCGGCGGCGCTGCAAGCCGCCGAGCATGCCCACGAGCTCTTTGGGGAAGTGAAATCTGTACTGCAGGAGTACAAATCCCGCCTTTTGCGCGCTCAAATTCTTCGCATGTCGCAGCGAGAACGCGAGGCGCTGGACCTGCTTGAAAACTGGAGACCGGATCAGGGAGCGGAGCGGACACCGAGATATGAAACGCAGCGCCTGCACGAAATGGGCCGGATACTGCGGCAGATGGGGCGTCCCCAGGAGGCGCTTGAATATTTTCTGCGTGTGGAGGCGGTATTCAAGTCCGGCGATCGCAAAGCAGACTTTCTGGATCTGTACGACGATCTGGCCGAAGTGTACGCCGAGCTGGGAGACATCCGGGCAACCCGAGAATACAGCCGCAAGTTTCGCGATATGCGGGAAGAAATGTACTCTCTCGAACGCCTGCGTGCGGTAGCACGCGTGGAAATGCAACGCAAGATCCGTAAAGCGGAGCACGACGCCCGCAATTTGAAAGCCGAACTGCAAACAACACGCGAAAATCTGCAGTCGCACAAAGCCAAGCTGGGAGAGCTGACCATTCGACTGGACCGCAATCAGGCCGAGTTTGAAGTTGTGAGACAGCACATCCGCAAGATTGCAGCGACCAGCGTCGGCCGGCGACGTCACTTCGCCGAAAATCTGTTGAATCTGATCGAAAGTTCACACGACCAACGCAATGAAGTCGACATCGCCGAAGTTTTTGACGAGGTCGTTGCCGACCTTGCAAACGCATATCCCGCTCTGACGACCACCGAGTTAAAGATATGTGTCTTTTTGCGCATGGCGCTGAGCACCAAAGAAATTGCGGATTTGACGTATAAGTCGGTGGCGACTATCAAGACACACCGGCGCAACATTCGCAAGAAACTCAACCCCGGTCGACAGAGCCTCAGCGCGTATCTGATGCAATTTGGCAAGCCGGATCCCGCGGCCGATAAACAACAGGAATCCCGGTGGGCCATACCCAGCCCCTGAGCGTTGCCGGTGCAACGTGTTGAGCCATTCAATGGCGGGAAGGCAGGCCTTTCACCCCTGGCGCCTTCCGTGTAAGTTCCTTAAAATCAACAAGTTGTGCGCCTCGTACCTACTTTATACCTTCCTGCAACGCTGGCGTTCGTCCATCCGCCGGTATATATTGGATCAGATCGCGGCGCCTACGATCACTGTACCCCTCTCTCAGTTCACTAGTATCGGTCCCGGTGGATACGATGTTGCCAATGTTCAGCCGGGCGGCTGAGATTGCCGTATCCCCTCGACCAAATCACAATTTAACGGATGGATTATCATGCAAACAAATGTTGTAACGACTCGCTTGTTTAAGGCAGGCATCATACTCTGTGCCTTGATGATAACAACTCAGGTGTTTGCCCAGCCAAGCCTCACATTGGAACGCGAATTTGGTTCCAACGAAATGTGCGGCGGCTCGACGCAAAAATATGTTGAATACGCCAATTCACTTGCAACGACTGCGGATGCCGGCGCGGTCATGTTCGGCCCGATGTATCAGACCTGTGGTCTGTACAATTCCACACCGACAGCCGTAAAGGTAAATCGCTTCGGCAATATGCAGTGGAATCGCACTTACCAGATTGAGTCTCCCGGTCTTGGTTTTGAGATTGTTGACTGCGTCAACGGCGAAATGGCCTGGACCTGCACGGGTGTTGACGGAGTGTCCGGCATTCAGGGCGCGCTCGTGGTGCGTACGACAGGCGGCGGCGTACCGGTCTGGTCCACCATCGTCTATTGCGACATCGAAATGGTGCACCAGTATCATCCCGAGAGCATCATCGAAGCTTCCAACGGGGATATCGTAATCTGCGGTTACGTCGAGCATATGGACTCGCAGACGGATCGCCGCGATGTGTTCATGGCTCGCCTGGATGCGGGCGGTGTGCTGCTGTGGTCGCACTACTACAGATGGACTCCCGGAATTGAGGAAGCCGCGCGTTTTCTGGCTGAAGACTCGGCCGGCGATCTGATCGTGGCCGGACATGCGATTGACCGGAACACCATCGATACGGATGCCCTGCTCATGAAAACCCATGCGAATGGTATCGTGATCTGGGCGCATCACTACGGTTCGTCGAACATCAGTCAGGAATTCGAGTCGCTGGAGATCGACTTTCAGGACAACATCTATGCCGCCGGTTTCTGGGATCGCGGAAATGGCGGCGCCGACGCATATGTCGTCAAAGCCGCCGGCCTCAACGGCAATCTGATCGGTGCGGCTCACATGTACGACGTTGCGCCCAATTCGCTCGACGGCGCCTACAGCATCAACCCCGCTCTGAACGGAACCAGTTTCGTCGTTGCCGGGGAAGCCGTCATCGCACCGGGCGCACTGAATCAGTACGGTTCGTTTGCCATGGAGATTCCGGCAGCGCTTGGTGCGCCGACCTGGATTCACCGTTATGGCTTTACCAATACGCGCGATCAGTTCCGCAGTGTGGAGTCGACGCCCGGACTCGGTGTTAATCCCGCGCCCGGTTACTGGATGGCAGGCGGCAAAGATCCGTCCGGCCTCGGCAGTGGGGACCTCGACTTTTATCTGGTTCGCACGAACCAGATTGGCGAGGACCTCTGCACAACCAACACTCTGCCCGTGTTTTCTCTGAACTACGATGACGAGGAAGTCAAATACACACACGTAACCTGCGCAACGAGCACGTCGATTACGTTGTCGTACAAGTCAATCATGGTTCAGAACAACATCTGTATTGACATTGTCATGAAGGGCTCGACCCAGAACGACAATGCGCCGATTAACGGCCAGATGCCTCTGCTTGCACCCAACCCTGTCGTGGCAGGTGAATCGATTGCATTGGAGCCGGGCGTGGAAGCGATCAGCCGCGTAGAAGTGCGCGATATCCTGGGACGTGAGGTGTTCCGCTATGACCTTGCCAATCCGGGAGAAATCGTTCAGGTGGAAACACAGGGATGGAGCGCCGGCGCCTACGTCGTGACATTTGTGCAGCCCGACGGAACAACATTCAGCGCCTCGCTGCAGGTTGTTAAGTAAACATGGTGGTAGTTAACATCTCGTCATTTGGAACAGGACGGTAAAACGTCTTCCAAATGACGAATGTACGGAGCATGCCCGGGCGGAGTAATCCTCTCGGGCATGTTAATTTCTTGCTGAAACGATGGAAGTGTTAAGCCAGATGAGGTCAATGCCGCAGTGCCCGAAATCAATTTCTTCACCATTGCTTCAACGGGGTTTCCAGTCGAAGGTAGCGCACTTTGCGACTTTTTACCGCCTTTTTCCTCTTTGTTTGATTGCATTGCAGGCAAGGTTAAGCCTGTTTCAGGCGATACCCGTCAGAGTCGAGCGCACTGCACATGCTGCTGCAAAAACAATGCAAAAAAGAATGACCAGTGAGATCATTGGCCGAATCTTATGTTGGCCGGCTGCACGGAGTTGATGTTAATGCAGCGTCCATCGCCCGGGACGCAACTGCGGGGAACAAAATGTTTGAGAGACCTACGGCCGGATTCGCGTGCGGTGTGATTCAAGTACCAAAAATGAACAGGAGAATTCACATGAGCGGGACATACCAAAACAATACACTTCTGATTTACCCGGACCGGACCAGCGTGATGACTATGAGTTCGGATGAACTGTGGAGCCTGCACAAAAGCGGAATCAGAAAACACGGAGATCCGACCAGGCTGATTGAGTTTGCGCGAGCCTATGAGAAGCGTTCTCACAGTCTGGGCATTCTGTTTCTCGAAATGGAAGCTCTCGCGCTGCAGATGGTCAGTTTAACGTTCCAGACAAAAAACGAAGAAGCTACAACAGTGCGCAAGCGATTTGTCAACCTGCGGAATCGACTGCAGTCCCGCCGTGAATATCTCTTCTACTATTGTTGTCTCGGCACGCTTGCGGAAGCTATGGATCAGCAGGCCAAAGCTGTCTCGTTTTTGTTAAAGGCAGTCGAGTATTACGACCAAAGTCATGCAGATGCAACATTTTATGCACAGGTCTGCCACGGACTGACAAACGCCTACTTCAAATCCGGTCTGTATCCGGAGGCGCTGCACTGGACGCTGATCGTTCTGGACCTGCAGGAATCGGGTGCGGTCTCGTCCTCGCCGCATTCTTATTATCTGGCCGCGCTGATATACCAGCAGGCCGGCGACAAAACGCGCGCCGCCGAATTTGTCGATTTCATGCGGCGCAAGTGCGGGGAGCTGAACGACGATCTCTTTGAAGCCCGAATCCTGCTGCTCGACGCAAGTGAACTCCTCAACTGCGCGGATGATGACACGGCAAAAATCGCGGCCGGACTGGATATCGCGCGGCAGGCCGTCCGCAAGCTGGAGCGACAGCACCACTTTTCCACCGTCTGTGAAGCGCTGTTGATTCAGGTGTCCGCGCTGAGGCGTTTGCGGCGTTTCGACGACACGCGTGCGATACTCGAAGGCCCTGCACTGAATTCAGCGTCGACTCCCTGGATTGTAGCCGCGCGAATGAAGGAATACGGCCAGCTGCTGCTGGAAAACGGAGAGCCGGCTGCGGCAGTCGAAAAATTGCTGCCGCTTGAGGCGGAGTGGATGCATGGACTGGACGGCGAAGACAAGTGTGAGGTAATGGAAGTTCTTTCCAAAGCGTTTTTGCAATTGGACCAGTTGGAACGCGCCCGCGCATACACGCAGAAATACCACGAAACCATGCTGCAATTGCATTCAATAGAGTTTCAGCGTCGTATTGCGCAGGCAGAGATACAGAAGGAAATTCGCCGCGCCGAGAGGGAAGTGCAGAACCTGCGCTCAGAACTGCAAAATGCGAATGATCATATCAGAGACAGCGATGCCCGCCTGACCGAGCTGACGATTCGGCTCGATCGCAATCGCGAACAACTCACAACCATCAAACAACAGATTTACGACATTGCCGCCAAAAGTGTCGGTCGCCGTCGTTATTTTGCCGAAAACCTTATTAACATGATCGATGCTTCTATCGATGATCTGGATGAGTCCGGCAGGGAACTCGATATTAGCGGTGCATTTGTGGACATATTAACAAACCTGTCCACTCACTGCCCTGAGTTGACAGCCACTGAATTAAAAGTCTGTGTATATTTGCGTATGGCGCTCAGTTCCAAGGAGATTGCCTCAATCCTGTGTAAATCACACGAGACAATTCGCTCTCACAGACGCAATATCAGACGCAAGTTAAAACCCGGCAAACGCAACCTGGCGGCCTTCCTGATGGAGCTGGGCAACAAAGAGGTCAACAACGGCGCACCAAGGTGAGGGTGAAGCGTAAGGTGTTGATTCTTAACGGCTTAGATGCTAGCTGCCCCTTTTTTACCGCAACGTAAGCCTTTACATGGCGCTTCCGCTTTTGTATGTTTAAGCGAATCCCGGCCGAGATTTGTTTCCTGACAAACCACCGAGACTTGACAAGGAGCGGCTTAACTCTTGTAGATTGCCATCCCCCCCCCAACCAGGTAAGATGCGCAGTTCTGTTCAGCTCTTTTTCGAGTGGTTGTTAACTTTTTTCACATAGGAGATTCTTATGCAAGCTGTTAACCAAACCGTCCGCACGCTGCGGGCGGCAATCATTCTCTGCGCCCTCATCGTAAGTAGCGCCGCCGCACAACCCAGTCTGACGCTGCAACGCGAATTCGGTTCAGCTGAATTCTGTGGCGGTATGACGCAGAATTACGTGGAAGAGGCAAATTCTGTTGCTACCACCAATGACGCCGGTGCGGTCATGATCGGACCGACAAATTTAACCTGCGGACCAATTAACGTCAGCCCCACGGTTGTTAAAGTAGATCAAATAGGCAACGTAGTCTGGAACCGGACATACAACATCGAATCTCCCGGCAACGGCTTCGAGATTTACGAATGTAACAACGGCGAACTGGTCTGGACCTGCACGATGAATGACTATTCCTCCGGCCAGATCGGAGCTCTCGTTGTTCGCACAAATGCCGGTGGCGGTGTGCTCTGGGCGCGTCTTGTTTATTGTGTTACTGAACCTGGTCTGATTTATAACCCGGAGAGTATCATTGAGGCTACGTCCAATGGCGATATCGTTGTCTGCGGTTATGTTGACGATCAGACCGACCCATCGAATCGCCGTGACATTTTTCTCGCGCGTCTCAGCGCTGCCGGTACGTTGCTCTGGGCCAGATACTACGATTGGACGCAAGGCTCCGAGGAAACCGCCAAATTTCTGCGCGAGGATAGTAACGGCGATCTGATTCTTGCCGGTTGGGCGGTTCATCGTATTACGAATGACGTCAGTGCTTTCCTGATGAAAACGACCTCCGCGGGCGCCATCACCTGGACGCATCACTACGGCACCAGCGCTGTCTCTCAGACATTTGAGTCGCTGGCGCTTGATGCCCAGAACAATATCTATGCGGCAGGTTTTTGGGATGTCGGCGGGAATACGGCGGATGCCTACGTCGTGCACGCGTCGGGCGCAAACGGTAATCTGATCGGATCCGCCTATCGATACAACATCATCCCGGGTTCACATGACGGAGCGTACAGCATTAACAACGCTCTGAACGGAACAGGATTTGTACTTTGCGGTGAATCGGTGACAACGCCCTACGGCAGCAATCAGTACAACTCTTTTGCCATGGAAGTGGGCGCAGGTCTTGGTGCTCCGGTATGGGTGCATCGTTACGGTGCTTCGTCCAAGTACGATATCCTGCGCAGCATGGAGTCGACTCCCGGCGTCGGCGGCAATCCCGCTCCGGGCTACTGGATGGCCGGCGGCGACGACCCTCTGGCTTCCGTTACACCCACGACAGACAGGGAGTTTTTCCTGATTCGCAGCAATCAGATTGGCCAAACGATCTGTACGCAGTTGCCGGATACATACTATTCGACGGACGATACACATCAGGACGTCAAGTACCGCGACACAACGTGTTCTGAAAGCATCGAAATCACGATGACGGACAAGTCGATCATGTATCAGACAGTGATCTGTGTCGATATCGTGATGAAAAGCGGGGCGGATGAGGACCTGTCGCCGGAATCCTCCGAACTGCCGCTGATCGTTCCCAATCCTGTTAACGTTGGTCAGATGCTGTCGCTTGACACGCGCGGCCTGGAGCTTCAAAGCATCGAGGTGCGCGACCTGCTCGGACGCCTGCTGTTCAGCCGTGACAATCTGAGCAAGGGAGAAGTTGTTCGACTTGACACGCAGGGCTACAGCGCCGGCACCTACCTCGTGACCTTCATTCAGCTCGACGGAAGCCGATCTTCGGCAACACTGCAGATTACCGATTAAACTCTGTGATTTGAGGACCGATGGTCGACTTTTTGTTGACCGTGACGTCAGGACTGTGCCTTCAGGCTAAAAACCTGATCCGACTTTCGTCGACGGCACGCCCGGTTGCACTTGCGCGGCCGGGCGTGTTGTTTTCAAGCGTTTTTGTTTAACAAATGGGTGGAAGGCTGCGATTGCTTACTGAGACGGCTACTTCCCGATTTCTTTCATTTTGGCAATAAAATAACGCGCGCTGGGGCAGTTGGGGTGTTCGGCGGCGCGGGCGATGGAGAAGTTGTGTCTTTCAACAAATTCTCTGGCAAACAGAGTTTTCTTCTCACACGTCTTTTGTTTTTGCCGAGCCAGCTTGCGGAGATGTCTCCATGCGTCAATAGATTCAGACTCTGGATTTCCGATCTTGATCTTGTTGTCCTTTAACCAGGAGCCCAGTGCGGCGGTATCCGCCAGAAACCAGGATTCAAGGCAGTTGCGGGCCACAAGGATTTGTTCGAGGTGTTTAATCCGTCCCACAGCCCGTTTTCGTTCTGTAATGCATTTGATCTGGTCATCCTTATCCAGATCCGTCAAAAGTACAATTTTGTCGACACGTCTGTTTTCAACCAGGATTTGAACGTATGGTCGAATTTTGTTGCCTTGCTGATTCCGATTGCCTCTGGCGTTGACAACTTTGGTGACGAGAACTCCGCAAGCATCTGACAACTTTACTTTTGTGTGTGCGTGTTTGAAAACGACGTCGTCTGAATCTCCTTCCACGATGAGGCCAATTCTCACCACGGCAATCCTCCGTCCAGCAAATTGGACAACCAGGCATTGTCCATACCGACTTTGGCGATGCTCTTGTCCGTTAAACCGTCATCATCTGCACGGTGCATTGTTGTTTTGCCGCCTTCTTTGTCGACAATCCACAATTCATCGACCTTTAACTGCCGCACCAGCGACTCACTGTGCGTGGTCAGCCAGATAGGCGGACCTTCCTGCGCGTACTCGCGGAAAAAGTTAACCAATTCGCGAATGGCGTGCGGGTGCAGTCCGCGTTCCGGTTCTTCAATCAGGATCGGTCCCTTTTTATCCTGGTTGTCGATGACCGCTACGAGTAGGCCAAGCAAGTACATTGTGCCGTCGGACATCAAATGCGCCGGGAACTGCTGATCTGTTTCACCTTCGCTAAAGACAATTCCGGTCGAACCGTCGATGTGTTGTTTAGTTGTTTTGACAGATCGGACGGAAGGAACAATGAGACGAACCCAATCGATAATTTCTTCGCGTGCCGCTGGATTGTTTTCAAGTTTTTTCAAAACCGAGGCGAGGTTGTTGCCCGATGTATTAAGTCTTGAGTCATCCATCGCGGCTCTGACAGGATACTTGATATCTGACGATGATATTCGAAAGAGATTCCATTCTCGTAGCCACTTGGCCAATGACTTAAATCCCACGATCGCCAGACAGCTGTCTCGATAAGAGTGAACTTTCTGGAATACATGATACATGTCTGACCAATGCTCAACAATTCGATCGGGCCCATTGGATGTATCGGGTGCCACTTTTAACATCGTGTCGTGATCAAGCAACAGACTTTCGGTGAAAAAGTAGGATCCTGTTGCTAAACGCGAAATAAATATCTTGTAAACAATCTTTGCGATCCAATCCGGTTTATCATCAGTAATGTATTCTTGTGGATCTTCCCCCAGAATAAACGGAGTCTCTGTCCTCTTGATAAACATTCTGGATTTGATGGGGAATGTAAGTTCCTCACTCAAGAGCGAATGTATTGAACTGCTGGTACGCCCAATGTTTATTGGAACTTTGCAGGCTAACTCCAGGGTGAGGGATGGCTTTGTGCGTGTTGGAGCGCCATTCTGAGTAGTGATTGATCCCATCCCCCCATGCAACCTCAACGCATTGTCCAACCCCGTCCTGAAAACTTCCGAGAAAAAATCCAGCGCATCAAAAAAGTTGCTCTTGCCGCATCCATTCGCGCCCGCAAACACGGAAAATGGCCCGACGTTTTTGATCTCAAATGCGTCGATGCTCTTGTATCCGCTGATTTTCAGCGACTCAATATGGATCGGTTCTCGTTTCAATCTGTCCTTTTGACTGATTCACAAATCGATTCAGACTCAACTTAGAACTTTTCCCCTCAAACCAAAACCGCCTCCAGCTCCATCTCGCTCTCAAACAAGACCTGGCGCGCCTTGGAGCCGTCAAACGACCCCACAACGCCCGCGTCCTCCAGCTGGTCCACGATCCGCGCGGCACGCGAGTAACCAACCTTTAAACGCCGTTGCAGCAGCGAAACCGAGCCCTGTTGGTGACGCACAACTATCCGCGCCGCTTCGTTAAACAACTCGTCGCGGTCGGCCGACACGTCGATGCCGTCCACCTGTCGTTCTTCCTGCGTCGAAGGCAGCTCGTATGGTTTGGAATAACCGATCTGACGACCGATGTGTAAACACACTTCTTCCACTTCTTCCGTCGAGATAAACGAGTTCTGCACGCGCACCGGTTTGGGCGCGCCGCCCGGCAGGAACAGCATGTCGCCGTTGCCCAGCAGGTGCTCCGCTCCCGTCATGTCCAGGATTGTGCGCGAGTCGATTTTCGACGACACCATATAGGCAATCCGCGCGGGGAAGTTGGCTTTAATTAAACCCGTGATAACGTCCACCGACGGCCGTTGCGTCGCCACCACCATGTGAATGCCGATGGCCCGCGCCAGCTGCGCCAGGCGTGTAATCGATTCCTCGACCTCTTTGCCCGCCGTCATCATCAGGTCGGCCAGCTCGTCCACAATGCACACGATGTAGGGCATCTCGCGGTGCACCATGTCGGTCGTGTCTTTGTACGCGCCCGCGAGCACCTTTTTGTTGTAGTCGGCAATATTGCGCTGTCCCACCTTCGCCAGCACGTCGTAGCGCTGCTCCATTTCCAGCACGAGCGACTTCAGCGCCAGCACGGCGTTTTGCGGCGTTGTAATAATTGTCTCGTCGATGTCCGGACAGACCGCCAGGAAGTGGTTGCCCAGCTCTTTGTAAAACGTCATCTCGACTTTTTTGGGGTCGATAATCATCAGTTTAAGTCGCCGCGGATGGATCGTGTACAGCAGCGAGTTGATGATGGTGTTAACACCCACACTTTTACCCGAGCCCGTCGACCCGGCGATTAACAAGTGGGGCATTTTTGCAAGGTCGGCGGTAACAACTTCTCCCGAAATTGATTTGCCGAGGGCGAGCGTTAACATGCTCTTTTTGTCTTCGGTAAACTTCTTCGAGCGCACCAATCCGCCGAAGCGCACCATCGTCGGTTTTGCGTTCGGAATTTCGACCGCCACCGTTCCGCGGCCGGGAACAGGCGCAATAATCCTGATTCCACGCGCTTTCAGCGCCAGTGAGATGTCATTTGCCAGATTCTCAATCTGACTGACTTTAACGCCTGCCGCCGGAACAAATTCGTACTGTGTTACCACCGGTCCCGGCGTAACTGTCAGATCTTCAATTTCAATTTTGAAGGTTTGCAGCTTTTCCTGCAGGATGCGCGCATTCTGTTTAAGTTCTTCCTCGTCGACATCCATTTCTTCTTCGTCGTCGGCCAGGAAATCCACCTTGGGCGGTTCGTAAATAATATCCTCGTCCAGCGGGTGCTGTTCCACCAGCGTTTTATCGGCGCTCTTTTGTTCAACTTCCTGCTCCTTGACGGTCAGGGTTAACGACGGCTGCGCGGGCGCTTGCACCTCCGGTGCGCTTTCAAGGCCACTTTTGTTAACCTCCGTGTTGCCGGTCGCCGATGGAGGAGTTGTTGAACTTTTTTGTTGCGATTCGATGCGCGACTCGGTTGCGGGTTCGTCGTCGCGTTCCAGGTCAAATACGCGCGCCGGATCTGTCGGCGGACGTTGTGTCTGCTGATCGGCGGCGGAGGTGCGGACAATTTTCGGCGGAGCGGGGGAGTCCGTGCGGCGCGGCGGACTGCTCTCAACCTCTGTCGCCTGGCCACTGGCTTCGGCCTGGCCTGTGTTGTCCATGCGCTGCAGCACGCCGTTCCAGCCGCTGGGTTCGCCGCGTTGTTCGCTGCGACGTCGCAGCGCGCGTGCGGGTTCTTCGTCGGCCGGGTCGATCTCGACCTCGGCTTCGTCGTCTGCGGCGTCCTCAATTTCATCTGTCTCGTCATCCGCGGCGGGGGCGTTGGACGCGAGTTTCTGTTTCAGCACGCCGACGTGTTCGCCGAGCTGTTTGAGTCGTACTTTGGCCATTTCCCACAGGTCTTCCAGATCGACATCCAGCCCCACGATCAGTGCAATTGCCGTCAGAGCGGTCAACAGCAGGAAAGCGCCGGCGCTGCCGATCAGCTGAGAACTGATTGTGGCGATAAATTGTCCGACGTTGCCGCTCCATTCCGGCGCCAGTGTCGGCATCCAGTCGATGAGCTGAATCACGCCGGCAAACGATGCCGCCAGGATGCCCAGAGCGAGCGTCAAACTCGTGGCGCGCACCAGATTCTGCGCCGTCTGGCGGCGGAAAATCGCCGCCGACCAGATCATGGTAAGAACCGGGAAAATCAGTGCGGAATAACCGATGGTATTGACGTACAGAAAATGGGCCATCACGGCGCCGAGCAGGCCCAGCCAGTTGTGGGTTGTGTCGGCGCGTGCCTGCACGGCTTCATCGCCCTGTAGCAATCCGATCAGGTCGGAAAACGACAGGCTGGCGTTGGCTTCGTCGTAGGGAGTGTAAGAAAGCAGGGCCAGCAGAAGTAAAACGGCGAACAGCCCCAGCAGAACCGCGGCTACTTTGTCGCGATGCCGTTGAAACACGCCTGGAACGCCGGTTTTGGCCGACGATGATTTTTTTGTGCCGGTTTTGGCGGTCGATGCGGCGCGCGCGCGGGCATTGCCTGCCTGCGGCGCCTGTCGTCTGCGGCCGCCGCCTTTGGGAACGTCGCGCTCCCGGCGGATGACCACATCGCCGTTGGAATTCTGATTCATTTGTTTCCCCTCTATGCTGCTTCTACGCCGAAGGATGTTCCATGGAAGCGCCAAGCGCCGCCTTCAGCGTCGAATTTTCGAATATCGGCACGACCGGCGCGGTGTCCGCGGTCAGGCAGTAAGCCACGTCATCGCCGTAGCCCAGGTCGTGCAGCCGCTGCGCATGCGAGGTCGACATCACAAAGTCCGTCAGTCGCGATTTGTGCAGCGTGTACAATTCCAGCGCCGCCCGCGTGGCGTCGCAGATCGCGACGTCGCCCAGGCGTTTGCGCAGTTCGCCGGCAATGGCGCCGACGCCGAAGGTATCCTCAAACGAGAAGTTGCCGTCCGTTCCGGCGCAAACCAGTTCGATGCGTCGCGGGCCGTCTTCGCCCTCGCGGTGCGCCACGATATAGTCGATCAGCACCGAAAGGTTGGCAAAACCGCCGACAAGCCGATGTGTCGCAAAACGCGTGCGCGCAATCGCCTGTGCGCCGTTTGTGGACGTGAAAACCAGCGCCTTGCCGTTCAAAATCTCGTTTGTGTATTCCAGGGGCGAGTTGCCCAGATCAAAGCCGTCGGGTTTGACGCAGTTGCGTTCTCCGGCCAGCAAGCGGACTTCTTTGTCCAGTTTGCCGGCGATGCGCATGGCGTCTTCAATTTCAAGTGCGGGAATAACTTCGCGTGCGCCGCGGTGCAGGGCGGTACAGATACTGGTGGATGCCCGCAGGACGTCGACGACGACCGCGATGCTGCCCCTGTGCGACATGTCGTCGGCCACCAGGGCGTGCGTAAGATAGGTCTGGATCGCCATCTTCCTCTTGAATGCTGCTTTCAGTGAATTAAGGATCCAAGCGGAAATATACGCAGTCCGGCGTGATGCTACAAACAATTTCAGGCTTGCGGCGACCGCCGGAGTGCTTTGTGGCTCTTCCTCCACAGGCGTCGGCGCATAACGGGCCGGGCACGTGCAATTGCACTGTGGAAAAGAGCACAACGCCTTTGTTGTGAAAGCCGTCGGCCTTTTTGTAATTTGAAATCGCGCTGAAACGCGCAGTTGGGCAATTTCTCTCCAATCTCCTGTGCAGATGCAGAACAACACCCCCGGTACAGTTGAGCCGGATTTTATCCTGATAGCCGGCCCTTGCGTCATTGAATCGCGCGACCTCCTGCGCCGCTGCGCGGAGGCTCTGCTCGAAATCACTGCACCGCACAATCTCAACTTCGTCTTTAAAGCCTCTTACCGCAAAGCCAATCGCAGCAGTGTCGACTCCTTTACCGGCGTAGGCGACGTACAGGCGCTTGGCTGGCTGAGCGATATTCGCCGCGAGTTCGGCGTTCCGGTTCTCAGCGATTTCCACAGCGTCGCCGAGGTACAGAACCTGTCCGAGGCCGTCGACGTCATCCAGATTCCGGCCTTCCTGGCGCGTCAGACGGATCTGCTCCAGGCCGCCGGCGAAACCGGAAAAACCGTCAACGTCAAAAAGGCGCAGTTCATGGCGCCGACCGACATGCAAAAGGCGGCCGCCAAAGTTCGCAGCGCGGGCGAGGGGCCTGTCTGGTTGACCGAACGCGGCACCAGCTTCGGTTATCACGATCTGGTCGTGGACTTTCGCGGTCTGATCATCATGCGCGAATTCGGTCACCCCGTTATTTTTGATGCAACGCACTCGGTGCAGCGGCCGTCCATCGGTCGCGAGTCGGGCGGGTTCCGCGAATTTATTCCGCATCTGGCGCGTGCCGCCGCCGCCTGCGGCATTGATGGTTTGTTTATGGAAGCGCATCCCGATCCGGCCAAAGCCAAAAGCGATGCCGCCACGCAGTTAAACTTTGCCGAAGCGCGCGCCGTTCTGAATTCCGTCGTGGCCCACCATAAACTGGCGCGTGAATTTGCCGCAAACCAGGCGGCCGAAAAATGAAACAGGGCCGGAACAGAACATTTTCTTCCTGTTTAACATTTGCCGCGGCCTGCACCCTCGCGCTCTGCAGCATGGCTTGCGCCGAGGAAGAAGCGCCTAAAACAATCGACATTGATACTTCGCGTTTGCCGACGCACCAAAGCGTGGATGTGGAAGTGTATTTCATGGATTCCAATCGCGTGCGCGCCGTGCTGCACGCCGGTGAAGCCAACGTCTTTGAACACGAGCGCAAAACCTACCTGCGCAAAGGCGTTAAAGTTGAATTCATGAACAGCAGCGGCAGCGATCGCGTCAGTGTCTTGACCGCCGACAGCGCTGAAATTGACGATCGTACCAAAGACATGAAAGCGATGGGCAACGTCGTGGTTATTTCCGACAGCTCGAGAACAACTTTGACGACATCGCTCTTGCTGTGGGAAGAACAAAAGCGCCGTATTTTTGGAACCGAATACGTGCGGATAGAATCGCCCTCCGAGATCATTACCGGCTACGGTTTTGAATCGGACCAATATCTGAAGAACTACAAAATCTTTAAAGTGAGCGGTAAGTCGTTCAAAACGGGGAGTGGAAACTGATGCGTCGTTTCCTGATTGCCGGCAACTGGAAAATGCATAAAACAGTTCAGGAAACTGAAGCGTTTGCCGCAGACCTGTTGCCGCGTTTAAGTGCCGGTTCTGCAAGCAGACCTGACATTCTGATCTGTCCCGGATTTCCTTTGCTTGCCGCCGCGCACAAAGCGTTCAGCGGGTCGGCTGTCTCCTGGGGAGCCCAGAATTGCCACGCGGAAGCCGGCGGAGCATATACAGGTGAAGTGTCAGTTGAAATGTTGAAGTCGCTCGACTGCACCTACGTTATCATCGGCCACTCCGAACGCCGCGCCATGTTTGCTGAAACGAATCAGAGCTGCGCGGCAAAAATCAAAGCCGCAATGAGCGGCGGACTTAAACCGATTTACTGCGTCGGTGAAACGCTGGAAGAGCGCCGCGGAAATCTGACCAACGATGTTTTACAACGCCAGATTGTCGAAGGACTTGACGGCGTTGAACCCGGCGTCGATGGAGTGTTGACGATAGCCTATGAGCCCGTTTGGGCCATTGGAACCGGGCTGGCCGCCACGAGCGAGATGGCGGAAGAAGCGCATGCGTTTATTCGTGCGCAACTGCGTGACAAACATGGGGAAAAGACAGCCGAGGCAGTCCGAATACTGTACGGCGGCAGCATGAAGCCGGGCAATGCCGCGGATCTGTTGAAGCGTCCCAACGTCGACGGCGGTTTAATCGGAGGCGCTTCGCTTGAAGCGGAATCTTTTGCAGCTATCATTTCACATGCGGAAGCACTCGCGGAACATTGATTGTTTACAGAGCCGCATTGTTTGTGCGGCGTGCTGTTCAGGGGCGTCCAACAGGTTCAGACCGGGTCAACTATGATTTTGCGAAATGGTCCTCTCGTTTTGACACTGGCGCGCATGTTTATGGCGCCGCTGTTTGTAATCCTGTTTCTGGCGCAGGATTCACTGGGCAAAATGGTCGCGATCGTGGTGTTTACTCTGGCTGCGATTACCGACTACGTCGACGGATGGTGGGCGCGCCGCCACAAACTGGTGACGCCGCTCGGCGTGTTTCTCGATCCACTGGCGGACAAAGTTCTTGTGCTGGCGGCAATGTTTGCCTTTTCACTTGAACAGTTAATACCGCTATGGATGGTTTTGATTGTCGTCGCACGTGATGTATTGGTGACGGGGCTGCGAATGTATGCGGAGTCGCGTTCACATGTGATTGTCACTTCGCGTTCGGCCAAGATCAAGACCTTCCTGCAAATGACGTTTATCATTTACGTTTTAACGCTGAATGCCTGGGAAACGCTGGCGCCGGAAGTCTCTCCCTCTGAGCGCCTGGCGGCGGGCGATCCCGATGTTCTGTTTTACGGCATGAGCGCGGTCTGTCTGGTAACCATCTGGACGGGAGCGCAATATTTGGTGGATAATCGCACCATTTTCGGTCAATTGCCGCGAGCGGGTGTTTAATGAATCGCCGCGAACAATTTAAGCAATTCAATCCGCGCGTACGGGCGGCGGTGCTTTTGTGCAGCCTGGGCGGCGTCGGGTACCTGCCGATTTCCGGCACTGCGGGGAGCGCCGCCACACTGCTGTTGCTATTGCTTCCGATTGATAATATGCACCTGCTGCTAATGGCTTCAACAGTCGTTTTTACAGCTGTCGGTGTTGCGGCGATTGCTTCAATTGAACAAATCTTCGGGGATGATCCTTCGATTGTTGTTATTGACGAAGCGGCGGGAATGAGTCTGACCCTGGCTTCGCCGCTTATTCCACTTGAGCCGTTGTGGATCATTCTGGGCTTTGCGTTTTTCAGATTGTTCGATATTGTCAAACCCTGGCCGGTTAACAGGATTGACGCCGGACGCGGCCCCTGGGCCGTGATGGGGGATGACCTTGTCGCCGGTGTTTACGCGGCTCTGGCGCTGCATGCCGTCTTTCACCTGACGGCGCTTGGCGCGATGTTTTGGCCTGCCGCCTGAGGCTGTTTTATGTGGAAAACCCTCTGTGAAGGGCCTGTTTGAGCGGCATTGTGGAAAGAAATCGCCGAAAAACCGCATGAAATCTACGTTCGCCGCTACTTTTTTCTTGCAATCGATTGCAATTCACGTTAAGTTTACAACACCGTTTTTACTCTTTCTTCAAACTTCTCCAAGGGTTATCGTATGGCGGCTAACAATCTTAACAAGAGCGATCTTGTTGAGGCAATTGCTGAGGGTGCAGAACTTAGCAAAGTGCAAGCAGAACGCGCTCTCTCATCCGTTCTCGAATCAGTAACAAAGACCTTGACCAAGGGCGGTAATGTTACCTTGATCGGCTTTGGTTCTTTTTCGGTACAAAAGCGCAAAGCCCGTAAAGGCAAAAACCCTCGTACGGGTGAGTCGATCAAGATTCCCGCACGCAAGGTTCCCAAATTTACGCCGGGCAAAGGCTTGAAGGACGCCGTCAGCGGCATCGCCAAGAAAGCCGCAGCCAAGAAAAAGTAAGGACTTGCGTGTTACCGAATTAAAAAGACCGCTCCTCGGAGCGGTTTTTTTGTATAATGCCGTTTGAGTTTTTTACGGTTCTGCTGCGGGCGGATGCCCGGCCCCGAACCGCAATTCCGCCGCTCCGGTGGAGTCAATTAAACATCCTATGGCGCAGCCCGGCTCCGACTTTCCGCATACGCATCTCCTCAGTGCGGACCAGCTTCAACGCAATCACCTGGATTGCATTTTTCAACGCAGCGATGAATACCTGGAACAACTGCGCCTGCACGGCCCGGACGGCTTCAGTCGTGTCTTGAACGGCGTTGTTGTTGTCCTGGCATTTATTGAGTCTTCAACGCGAACGCGCGTGTCTTTTGAGGTCGCCGCCAAACGCCTTGGCGCACAAACACTCAACTTCCAGGCCGGCGCCAGCAGCCTGTCCAAAGGTGAATCGCTGGTAGACACGATGTTTACCATTGAGTCCAATCATCCCGACCTGATCGTGGTGCGGCATTCGGCGGCCGGTACGCCTGAATTCCTTGCGGGTCGTCTGCAGAGCGGAATCATTAATGCGGGCGATGGGCGACGCCAACACCCGACGCAGGGCCTGCTTGATGCATTTGCGCTGCGCAACCGCATCGGCTCGCTGCAGGGAGTTAACATTTGTCTGATCGGCGATATCTACCACAGCCGCGTGGCGCGGTCGAATTTTGATATTTTGCGGACCCTGGGCGCCAACGTCGCGGCCTGCGGTCCCGGTACGCTGATGCCCGACAGCCTGGAAGCTCTGGGCGTGCGCGTTTTCCACAAGCTGGACGAAGCCCTTGAATGGGCAGATGTCGCCAATGTTCTGCGCATTCAACGCGAGCGCATGGACGTCGGATTGCTGCCGTCGCTGCGCGAATTTCAACGGCAATTCGGAATCAGTGGCCGCCATATGCAACAGCATCCCGAGCTGCTCGTCATGCACCCGGGACCGGTAAATCGCGGGGTGGAATTGTCCGCCGGCGTCGTCGAGCACAAGCGATCGCTGGTCCTCGAACAGGTCGAAGCCGGCGTGGCGATTCGCATGGCGCTTCTGGCGCTGATCTCCGAAGCGCGCGGACTCGTCTGACCCCCGATTCCGGCGAGTCTACATTTTCAACTTGCCTTACGTGTTGGAATCCTATGCCAAAACGCACAGACATCTCCTCGGTCCTGGTTATCGGCTCCGGCCCCATCGTTATTGGTCAGGCATGTGAATTCGACTACAGCGGTACGCAGGCTTGCAAAGCGCTGCGCGAAGAGGGAATTCGCGTCATCCTGGTCAACTCAAATCCGGCTACGATCATGACGGACCCGGATATTGCCGATGCCACGTACATCGAACCAATCGAGTCGGATTACATCGAAGCGATCATCCGCAAGGAAAAACCGGATGCAATCCTGCCGACCGTCGGCGGTCAGGTCGCGCTTAATGCCGCCGTTGATCTGCACGACAAAGGGATTCTGCAGAAGTACAATGTCGAGTTGATCGGCTCCCAGATTGAGTCAATTCACAAAGCGGAAGATCGCGAATTGTTCCAGGAAGCGATTACGCGATGCGGCCTGGAGATGGCGCGCGGCGGATTTGTCAATTCGATGGAAGAAGGCCGCGCGCTCAGCCAGAAACTGCAATTCCCCTTGATCATCCGACCCTCGTTTACGCTCGGCGGCAGCGGAGGAGGAATCGCGTACAATCTGGAAGAGTTCGACGAGCGCCTGCAGCACGGTCTGAGTTCCAGTCCGGTTGGGCGTGTGTTGCTGGAAGAGTCGATTATCGGCTGGAAAGAATACGAACTGGAAGTGATGCGCGACAAAAAAGACAACGTCGTCATCATTTGTTCGATTGAAAATTTCGATCCCATGGGTGTGCATACCGGCGACTCGGTGACGGTTGCGCCCGCACAAACGCTGACGGACCGCGAGTATCAGCGCATGCGCGATGCCGCCCTGAAAATCATTCGCGAAATCGGCGTGGAAACCGGCGGCTCCAACATTCAGTTTGCGCTTAACCCGCGCGACGGCCGCCAGATTATCATAGAGATGAACCCGCGCGTTTCGCGTTCTTCGGCACTGGCGTCCAAGGCGACCGGTTTTCCGATTGCCAAGATTGCGGCCAAACTCGCGATCGGCTATACGCTGGACGAAATCGACAACGACATCACCAAAAAGACGCCGGCCAGTTTTGAGCCGGCGATCGACTACGTTGTGACCAAGATTCCGCGCTGGGACTTCGAAAAGTTTAAAGGCGTCGACGATGAACTCGGCGTGCAGATGAAATCAGTCGGTGAGGCGATGGCCTTTGGCCGCACGTTTAAGGAGTCCTTCCAGAAAGCTATCCGCAGCCTGGAGCAAAAACGTCACGGCTTCGGTTATGACTCGGCCGACTACTTAAACAAACCGCCGAGCGACGAGGCCGAGCTGGCGCCGCTGCGCAAACGCACCTCCAAGTCGATTTTTGACCTGTGCGACGCTCTGCGCGCCGGAGTTGAAACCTCACAGATCTACGACCTGACCGGATTTGACCCCTGGTTTATTGATCAGTGCCGTGAGATTGTCGACGCCGCCGAACAAGTGTTGGTGCAACGCCGCAACAGCGGAGCCGCACATTTCCTTGAGACGCTGGACAAAGGCGCGCTCAAATCACTTAAACAACTCGGCTTTTCGGATGTGCAGCTTGGCGTACTTTGCGGCTGCACGGACGAGGACGTTCGCCTGCGCCGCAAGGAAATTGGCGTCACGCCGGTGTTTAAGACTATCGACACCTGCGCCGCCGAATTTGAATCCAGCACGCCTTATCACTACTCGACCTATGAGGACGAAAACGAAGCAGTGCGCTCCGACCGCGAGAGCGTGATTATTCTCGGCGGCGGACCGAATCGAATCGGGCAGGGGATAGAGTTTGATTACTGCTGCGTGCAGGGAATCTTTGCCGCCAAAAAGGCCGGCTACGAAGCGATCATGATTAACTGTAATCCGGAGACGGTTTCAACGGATTACGATACAACCGACAAACTCTACTTTGAACCGCTGACGTTCGAAGATGTTATTAACGTCATTGAGTTCGAACAACCCAAGGGCGTCATATTAACATTCGGCGGTCAGACGCCGCTTAAACTGGCGCGCAGTCTGGAAAATGCGGGTGTGCCGATTCTTGGGACGTCGCCGGAAGGCATTGACCTTGCCGAGGACCGCGAGCGCTTCGGCAGCATTCTGGAGCAATGTAAAATTCCCTGTCCGGCGTGGGGCACGGCAACCTCCGTACAGCAGGCGCAGCAGATAGCCGACCGCATCGGGTATCCGGTGCTGGTGCGCCCCTCCTATGTGCTCGGCGGCCGCGCCATGCAGATTTGTTATCGCTCCGAAACGGTGCGCGAATACACCGAACAAGCGCTCAGCGCTTCGCCCGAGCGTCCGATTCTGATAGATCATTTTCTCGAGAACGCCTACGAATTCGACGTTGACGCCATATCCGACGGCGAGACGGTGATCATCGGCGGCATTATGCAGCACATCGAAGAAGCCGGCGTGCACTCGGGCGATTCCAGCTGCGTTTTACCGCCCTACAACGTCACCAACGAGCAGGCGGAAATCATGCGCGAGTACACGCGGCGTCTGGCGCACTCGCTTAACGTTGTCGGTCTGTTAAACATCCAGTTTGCCATGCAGAACGGGCAAATCTACGTGCTGGAAGTTAACCCGCGCGCTTCGCGTACGGTGCCCTTTGTGTCCAAGTCCACCGGCGTGCCCCTGGCCAAACTGGCGACGCGTATTATGCTCGGTGAAAAGATTCCCGACATTAAACTCGGTGCTTCCGACCTGAAAGACATGCCGCTGGCGACGGATCGCGTCGCGATCAAGGAATCGGTGTTTCCGTTTAATAAATTTCCCAAAACCGACATCTTCCTCGGGCCGGAAATGCGATCCACAGGTGAAGTCATGGGAATAGATGAAAACTTCGGTAAAGCTGTTGTTAAGTCGCGCTTGTCCAGCGGCAACAAACTGCCGGAGAGCGGCAACGTGTTTGTTTCACTGAGCAATCACGACAAAACGCTGCGCGCAATTGAAATCATGCAGGGTTTCAGCGAACTCGGTTTTTCCATCTGGGCGACCAAGGGAACGGCGCAATTCCTGCACGAGCAGGGGATAGAGGTGCGCACCGTGCTCAAACACTACGAGGGACGCCCCTCCTGCATAGACCACATCAAAAACGGCGAAGTCCAGCTGGTGATCAACACGCCGATCGGCGAGAATGCCCGCTACGACGAGTTTGTGATGGGAAGGACGGCCATGGAAAACAAGGTGCCGTTTTTCACTACACTCGCGGCGGCGGCGGCGACGTTAAGCGCCGTGCGCACCATGCGCACGCCCGGCCTCTCCGTCAAATCGCTGCAGGAATACTACGGCGCGGATTCACTGGCCTGACAAAACGTTAAGCAGGATTTATGTTCAGCAGCAGCGTAACACTTTTGCAGTTTAACCTGTCTCTAACCACGTGCAGCGGCGCGATGGAGCGCGTGAACAAATGAACACAGCCGCGCGCACCTGGACAATCGTTGAATTACTGCGATGGGGCACGGACTACTTTGCTGCCAGAGATGTCGACAGCCCGCGACTTAGTGTGGAGTTGTTGCTCTGCCACGTAACCGGTCTGCAACGCATCGATTTGTATGTTCAGCATGACAAACCACTGGCCGACGCTGAGCTGGTCGACCTTCGCTCGATGATCAAACGTCGTGCAAAGGGTGAACCGCTGCAATATATCCTGGGTTCGGTTGAGTTTCTGGGCTGTACGATCGCCGTGGAAACCGGCGTATTGATTCCGCGTCCGGAAACGGAATTCATTGTTGACGATCTGTGCAAGCGCCTGGAGAGCAACAAGGACCGTCGGCTGCGCATCCTCGATATCGGCTGTGGTTCCGGGTGTATATCTGTTGCGTTGGCGCGCGCATATCCACTGGCGCGCGTCCTGGCGCTCGACGTCTCGGAGCAGGCTCTGAGCATTGCAGAGCGAAACGCGGTGACAAACAAGGTGGAAAATGTCGTGTTCAGAAAGTGCGATATACTCAGTCAAATGCCGCGTATTCAGGCGCCCTTTGATGTGATCGTTTCAAATCCTCCGTATATTGCGCATCGCGAAGTAGCGCAACTGCAGCGCGAAGTGCGTGATTACGAGCCACTGAATGCATTGACCGATCATGAGGACGGCCTGTCGTTCTACCGGCGTTTTGCGGAGATATTTCCACAAATGCTGGCTCCGGAAGGCCTGTTCTGCCTTGAGTTTGCCGACGGCGCTTCCGGGGAATTGGCGGAGATGTTCACAAAGGCGGGATATACGTGCGATGTGCTGCGGGATTTGCGCGACGAGCCCAAAGCGCTGCTGGGTAGCCGTGCGGCTAATACGCGCCCAAGCAACGAGTTAGGCGGGATGACATGATGGTTGTGTCAAGCCTGTATTTGTAGTTTACAGAAATTTAATTACCCCCGTGGTGGTATTTTCATAACTTTGTAGCTTCAAAACACATCGCAAGGGACCTTAATGTTTGACCAGATCAAATCCGAAGACTGTGGAGATTATACGCTCTTCACGCTTCGTGGCCAGTTTATCGGCGGCGACGAAACTGACAGGCTTCGCCAGCTTTTGAGCGGTGTGGCCGAACAACAAGACAACATTGCGATTGTCGATCTCGCCAACGTTACCTACATCAACTCGACCGCATTGGGTGTGCTTATCTCCGCACATGCGCGCTTCACAAAACGCAACGGGCGCGTCGTTCTCTGTAATATCAGCGACAACATTGAGAACATCTTCATTATCACAAAGCTGACGCTGGTATTCGAGATTTACGACACGGTCGATGAAGCCAAGAGCAAAATTTCCGAATCATAAACTTTCAATCTATCTGGAGTCAGTTTCCATGAAGAACGCTTTTAACGCGATCGTCATTATCCTTGCGCTGGTATTGTCGTATTTGTTTTTTGAGTTTGTGATGGGCAATCCTGGCAACTTTGAAGACCCGGATGTCAGGCACCTTCCGATTCAGGGCAATATCATGGGCATGATTTACACGGGCGGTCCGCTCGTATCGCTCCTGATCGCCTTCATCCTCATTGCGACGACATTTATCATCGAGCGTGCTTTTTCGATCAGCAAAGCGCGCGGTAAAGGCAAACTGGAAACCTTCATCAAAAATATCTCGCAGCAGCTGAGCAAGGGCGACATCGACGGTGCGCTCAAGTCTTGCCACACCCAGCGCGGCAGCATGGCGAACATCATTCGCGCCGGCCTTGAGACCTACGAAAAGGTCAAAGGCGACGACGAACTCAATCGCGAGAAAAAAATGACGGAAGTCAAACGCGCGATTGACGAAGCCACGAACCTGGAAACGCCGCTGCTTGAGAAAAACATGGTTATTCTCTCGACGGTTGCTTCGATCGCCACGATGATCGGTCTGCTCGGCACGACGATCGGTATGATCCGCGCCTTTGCCGCTGTGGCAAAAGGCGGTACGGTATCGGCTACGCAGCTTTCGCTCGGTATCTCCGAAGCTCTCTACAACACGGCCGGCGGTCTGATTGGCGCTGTGCTCTCTATCGTTGCGTACAACTACTTCACGACCAAAGTCGACAACTTCATCTACATGATCGACGAGGCGATTCTGAGCGTGACCGAAATCCTCTCTGTCAAAATCAAAGACTAACTGAAGCTGGTCGGGACGAAGAGTCCTTTGACTCTTCGTCTTTCCGGCTCTTTCCTTTGGAGGATTCAGCATGCCTAAAATCAAGAAAAAACGCGTCGGTTTTGTGCTCGACATGACGCCGCTTGTTGATATCGCATTCCTGCTCCTGACCTTTTTCATGTTTACCGCCAAGTTTAAATCGGAAGCTGAGGCCGAACAGAAGTTCACCATTCAGCGCCCGGTGGCGTCGGCGGACACGTCAAAGATTCCCGAAGCGGATGTTGCGATGATCAAGATCGGCATCGATACGGTCTACAACGACACTGCGTACTACTACTCGCTCTCGAATGAGATGACGCGGGAAAATGTCTACCGCAGCGTTGACGGCCTTACGCCCGAACAGCAGGAAAAGGCGCTGATCAAAGTGGCAAATATTGAAATGCTTGAGCAGCTGGTCGCCAAAACGCGGACGGAAAATCTCAAGACGCAATTTGCCATAGACGCGGACAAGTCGATCCGTTACAAGTACATCGAAGATCTCATGAATGTGATGCAGAAGTACAACGCGACGGAATTCAACTTTGTGACCGACAAGCGCGGCGGCTGATATACGCCGGCTGCAACCGCCACGGGTAACGGAACTCATGGCGGTAACTCAATTGCTTGGATTTTAGTCTTCTTTTCAGTCCGTTATACTTCATTTCTCCGGGAGAAAACGCCATGGCAGGCGGTGGACAACTAGGTGGTGATGGTGGCAAGCAGCAGAAACGCGGCTCTCTGGCAACCGTGCGCAAAAAGAAAAAGCGCGTCGGTTTTGTGCTGGACATGACGCCGCTTGTAGATATTGCATTTCTGCTGCTGACCTTCTTCATGTTTACAACGACCATGGCGCAGCCGCAGGTGATGGAGATGTCCATTCCGCCCGAGCGTCAGGAGCAGGTAGACGTGAAGGAATCGGAGCTCATGACGCTGATTGTGCGCGGCGACGGCAAGCTTTTTTACAAGCTTGGCTCCGAAACAGCCAGAGGTGTCGCAATGGAAGATTTGCGCACCCTGGCCATCAATAAAAACCTTGAAAAGCGCAATGCCCTCATTACGGCGCTAAAAGTCTCGGAGGATGTCGAATACGGAGTAGTGATTACCGTCCTCGACGAACTGAACCTCGCCGAAGTCGAGATCACGAACCAAATCGTGGCCGACGGCGACAAACGCGAACGCAAGTTCGCCCTCGTGCCGATGACTGAAGAAGACAAAATCGAAATTGAGGGATTATGACAGCCGCTATTATCAAGCGCACTTTTGACATTGTCTATGGAGCAAAAGAAATAAGACGCACGGCTTCTGTGCGCACCGTCAACAGCTTTTTGATCGCACTCGGAATTACGGCCGCAATGGTTCTGCTGGGTGCGATGATGAATCACAACAGTCCGCAGCCGCAGGTTCCAGGTATTATTCCTGGCGGCGGAATTGAAGTGGAACGTTGGGCCGACGAACAGGAAGATATCGGTCAGCCTGAAACGGCGATCGAACCTGAGATTGAAGTACTTTATCCGCCGCCTTCGGCAGATGAATACCTGGAAGAAGTCGGAATCCCCGAGCCTGTTGAAGACGAATTGTTTGAAGAAATCGAGGAGATCGAAGACGAAGTTTTCAGCTCTATGGAGTTCGACGACAGACCGTTGGACAACAATGCCAACTCTTCGCATTCGCTCTCTAATGGATCAGGCCCTCAAATGGGAGGTGGAAATCCTTCCGGCGGAGGAGAGGGACTACTCGATGGACCTTCCGGTCCCGGGACCGCTCTCGACGCCGTTGAAGAACTGATCAACAAGCCGAATCAGGTGGGGATCTATGACGATCCGCCTGTGATTAACCTCGATGAATTACAGCGTCGCGTCGAATTTCCACATTTCGCCTCATTGCGCGAATTGGAGGGAAACGTGATTGTTCGGGCGCTGATCGACATTGACGGATCTGTGAGGCGCGTGGTGGTTCTGCAAGCCGATCATGATGTGTTCGTTAAAAACGCCGTAGATGCAGTGTACGACGTGAAGGCGACTCCGGCATACCTCGACGGAAAACCCGTCGCATGCTGGGTAAGCATTCCGATTCGTTTCCGTCTGCGTTGAACCCCGGGGAACTGAATGCCGCGGGAATTGCTTCCGAAACAAGGGAACAATAATAGATAACCGGAGTATTCGAGTTTATGGCAACTATAGCAGCCACGAACAAGAGTAACAGTGGGCGTTACGGCGCTCCTGAATTGAAACAGTATATCAAGACGTCGACCTGGCGGTCGTTTCTCGGCGCTCTGGGCCTTTTTGCTCTGATCATCGGCAGTTATGCGGTTTCACAAAGTATGGCTAACGCCGAAGATGTGAAATTCATGGCGCCGCCGGTCAAGCTGAAACTGTCGCAGTTGCCGCCGCCGCCGTCCGCCAACGATGCGGCGCCGCCAATGCCGCCGCCGCCTTCGGAAGTAGTTATTGCTTCCGGTCCGGCAGCACGCGCCGGTACGCCGGTTCCTGTGCCCGACGCCATGATTCCCGAAGACATCCAGGACTTTGCCAACGTCGACGAGATTGCTCGTGCGACGGCCGAAGGCGGAGATGAGGACTTCTCGGGCTTTGGCGACAATGATGGTTTTGGCGAGGTGCAGCTTGATATTGCTCCCGAGGTTGTGGAAGAACCCGATGCTTTTGAATTTATCCCGGTCGAGAAAGAACCGTATATCGATCTGGGCGAACTGCAGCGCAAGGTGAAGTATCCGCCGATCGCGCAGCGCGCCGGGCTCGAAGGCAGCGTGGTGATTCGCGTGCTGATTGATGTTGACGGTAAACCCAAAAAACATCTTGTTCAGCAGAGCGACAACGAAGTTTTCAATGAAGCGGCAGTTGCAGCCGTAATGTCGTCGGTCTTTACGCCGGCCATTCAGAATCAGCAGCCGATTCAGTGTTGGGTCAGTATTCCCATCACGTTTAAACTTCGCAATTGATTCAAACGACAAATGAGCGGATGGCAGGTGGTTATTTAATAACTGTCTGCCATTTCCGTTTAGTGCAGCGTGTTGCTGTCCGGCCGCTGCAGTAATTCCGCGATTCCCGGCTTACCGCGAATGAACAAACTCTGGCTGACGATCAATGTTACCGCACGAGCAATGGTGTCCCTTGTCGGGCTTGTCCTGTTGTTTGTGGCCGATGAGTTTTACGTCGGCAACGTTGTGCTGATCAGAACAGCCGCCGTGGTTTTCATTCTGTTCGGCATTTATCGCGTGGTGACTTTCTACGGCAATTACCAGAGCTATCGACGCGAGAGCGAAAGGGAGGAACGATGAACACATTACGGGATTCAGGTGCGCGGGCCTTTTCCGCGCTGGTTTGCCTCTTTGTTTTGTCGGCGTGCAATTCGGGCGACGCGTCGGAGGACAAGGTCCCAACGACGGGTTCGATGGCGGGTGAGGCGACCATCATTTGCGACGCCGCCGTCTACGACGTCATGATGCCCGCCCTGCAGATGCACGACTCTGCTTATCCTCATGCTCATATCACAGTTGAGCGTCTGGATGCGCGCATGGGCATGCAACAGCTGATGGCCGGCAATACACCCGGCCTGATCATTGCACGCGACTACCTTCCCGATGAAGATTCGCTGCTCCAGAGTTTTGACGTCGAGCACTACACCGAGTACATCTTTGCTCAGGACGCACTGGTGTTTGTCGTGCGGGACGACTACCCGATCGACACGCTCTCGCATACTTTGCTGCGGCGCAAACTGCTCAGCGCGGATCCAGTTCTGCGTGAGAGTTTTCCGCAGCTGGAAGCCGAACCGCATTTTGTCTGCTCGAATATCAATTCTTCCGCATATGCCAATATCCTGTTGAAAATCACGGATATGCAGGCGCCGCTGGCCCGGTTCCAGTTCGCCGGCACGGCCGATTCCGTTTTTGCGGTCGTGCGTTCGGCGGAAAATGTGATCGGCGTTGCGTTGCTGTCGCAGGCCGTCAAACAGACGGACCTGCGCATGGTTCCGGTTGGGTTTATGCGTGAGGACGGCGTTCAGATTCCGCCGCGTCTGGTGCATCAGTCGCGCATCGTGATGGACATGTACCCGTACCCGATCAATATTCGCGGTTGGTTGTTGAAAGGAATGACACAGGACGTGGTGTGGGGGACATTTGTCTACCTGGCGCGCGATCCGGAAGTGATGCTCTACTTCCGCGATGCTGGAATAGTGCCCGAGCACGCTCACTTCAATCTGAAAGTCTCTGAATAGTATTTCTGTAGCATAATCATGAGGATGTGCGGATCATGCAAAGATCTGTAATGGCAGTTCTGGCTGTCCTTTTTGCCGCTCTCAACGTCGCGCCTGCCTTGTCGCAGTCCAGCTACGACAAAGCCCGTGAATATCTGGCCGTGCGCGACTTTCTGAGCGCGGCACCGCACCTGGTGGCGGCAGCCAAAGAATCGCCCAAAAACAAGGAAATCCTGACGCTGACCGGCGATGCCTTCGTTGAGCTTGAAAAAGCCGACTCGGCATTGATTTACTATAAACGCGCACTTGATGTCGATGATGAAGATCTGTTCGTAGTGCGCAAAACAGCCCGTACCTATGCATTGCTTTCGCAGTTCCAGGAAGCCCATGAGCTGATGGAAGATGCGTTCGATCTCAACGATGACGATGTGTATAACTACCTGACGCGCGGTGAGATATACATCATGCAGGATTCGCTTACACGGGCGGATCACTCTATTCGCAAAGCGCAATCCATCGATGACGAAATCCCCGACACGTACGTAGCCCTGGGCGATCTCTACTACGCTCAGAAGGTCTACCAGCTGGCCAAAACCAACTACGAAGAAGCAATCGCTCGCGATACGACGCTGCTGGAGCCGCGCATCAAACTGGCGCGCGCCTACTGGGCTCTGGCCGGCAAAGCGGGCGACCGCCAGGCCAGCAACGACCTGCTGAAAAAGTCGCTGATCCAGTGGGACATGGTGACAAAGCAGGATACCAACAATGCACCGGCATTCTGGGAAAAGGGACGCATTCTCTATCTGGCGCAGCAGTATTCGCCGGCGGCGCGTGCGCTCTTGCGCTACACCGTCCTGCGGCCTGATCGTCCGCTGGCCTACTGGTGGCTGGGACGCTCTTTCTACGAGGTTCAGGCGATCGATTCCGCCATCATCTACCTGGAACTGGCGCGCCAGAAAGTCGACACGGTTGCCGATCAGGCTTCGCTGATGCTGGCGCGGACCTATTACCTCGGCAAGCGATTTAAAGATGCCGCCGCACAATTCGGCGCACTTAAGGGTAAAGTTGAGTTTGAGGTCAAGGACTACGAGCGCTACGGCCGCTCCGCCATCCTCTCGGGCGATACGGTGACCGCCATTACCAACCTGCGCGAGGCGCTTGACAAGGAACCCGATTGCAAATTGCAGCTTATGTTCGGCAACGTGTTGCGATCCGGAAATCAATACGACGAAGCCATCGACGCATTCCACAAAGTGTTCGAAGTGTGTGATACACTCGTCGATGCCGACAGGGCGCGCGTGTACTTCTACATCGGAATTTCAAACTTTTCGCGCGGCAGTCTGGACTCGGCTGCGACGGCGCTGGCGGAGGCCGTGCGCCTGGATTCCAGTAACTCCTTTGCCCTCCAGCGTCTGGCGTTTACCTACCGCGAAATGGACAGTACCGACAAGGCCATGGAGGCCTTCCGTGCGACGATCGACGTGCTCAGGCGCGAGATTGAAGCCGCCGACAGCGAAGCGGAAAAGAGCCGACTGTTCAAGCAGGTCGACGGTTCATATGTCGGTCTGGCCGGAATTATTTTCGGGACCAAGGATTTCAACGAATTGATCCGCGTGTGCCGCGAATGGACCGCATTCAACGATAAATCCGAATACGGTTATCTCTACCACGCTATCGCAGAACAGTCCCTGCAAAATGTAGAATCGGCTTGCACGTATTACCGCAAGGTGTTGGGAATCAATCCCAGCAACAAAACTGCGCGTCAGAATGTGGATGCGCTTGGATGCGGCAACTGACCGACGGCCGGAAATTTCACGGTTGATCCGGTTCGTTGTCAATTAAAACGGACCGGTCTCCGTGCTTTGATTATCGAGGGTATTGCCGTATATTTGCAGGCTGTACTTATGCTGAAAGTTTCTATTAAGGGGCTTAAGGACGGCCTTCACGGGTTTGAGGCGCGTGCTGATTCGACTTCCATCGACGGAATGTTCCCCGAATTTATCGGGGAAGTTGTTGTGCGGGGAAATGTTCGAAAAGTCGGCATGCGCTTTATAGTTGAAGGGCATGCCAGTTGCGAAGCGCAACTGGAGTGCGACGTTTCCGGTGAACCTTTTCAGCAGAAGATTGAAACCGACATCAGCGTTCCCTATGTGGCGGATACAAACATGTTCCACCTGCACAGGGACGACGTCGACCCCGAACCGCCTTATTATCTGCACGAAGACGCGTCGGAAATTGATCTGACCAACGAAGTGCGCGAAGAGTTGGCGGTTCACCTGCCGATGAAACGCGTGGCGCCGCAGTATCGGGATCAGGATCTTTCGGCTCTGTATCCCGACGTCAGCGAAGATGCGGATAGCGGGGACGACGGAGAAGCGCCGATCGACAAGCGCTGGGAAGCGCTGAAAAACGTGAAATTTTCAGACAACTGACCTATATCAATTGCCGGTTTGCCGGCAGGGGAAGAATCGCCGTTATGGCACATCCTAAACGCAAAATCTCCAAAACGCGCCGCGACAAGCGCCGCACGCACTACAAAGCTGTTGCACCGTCCTTCGGCACCTGTCCGCAGTGCAACGAGCCGAAGCTCAATCACGCCGCCTGCAAATCCTGCGGCTACTACAATGGTCGTCGTGTAATTGAACCGGTGGAAGCCTGAGGGTAACCGGAATCATAGTACAACCATTGTGGGGACGCCATTGAGCAATTCAAGCGAATCCAGGGTTGTAAGGGTTGCGTTGGATGCAATGGGCGGTGACTTCGCTCCAGTAAACGAAGTCGCCGGCGCCGTGGCGGCCATGCGCGACCGCGATCCATCCAGCTTCGAGATCGTGTTTGTCGGTCGTGAAAACGACATCAAGGCCGAACTTGCCAAACACGACACCAAAGGTCTGAATTATTCTATCGTCAATGCTACCGACGTCGTCGGAATGCACGATGACCCGGCCTCCGTGTTCAGAAGCCGCAAGGAATCGTCCCTCTATAAAGGGATCGACCTGCAGGCCAAAGGCTATGTCGATGCATTTATGTCCGCCGGCAATACCGGCGCCGTCATGAGCGTTGCTACGCTGTCCCTCGGTCGTATCAAGGGCGTCAGCCGCCCCACCATAGGCAGTTTCATTCCGACCTCGAAAAACGGCCACACATTGGTCCTCGATGTCGGAGCCAATGTCGATTCCAAACCCAGATTCCTTTACGAATTTGCCGTCATGGGCAGTATCTATACGCGCCGGATCAGATCGATCTCGCTGCCGCGTGTCGGCCTGCTTAATATCGGTGAAGAGCGCAATAAAGGGTCTGAAACGGTGTTGAAGGCGCACGAACTGCTCGAAGAAAGCTCACTTGAGTTTATCGGCAACGTCGAGGGCGGCGACATTCTGAACGGACATGCCGACGTGGTTGTCTGCGATGGATTTACCGGCAACATCGTGCTGAAGTTCGCCGAGAGTTTTCTGACGCTGTTTAAAGCCAAGGTGCGCTCCTATGCCGAGCGCGGTCTGCTGAACAAATTGGCCGTGGCGGCGATCCGACCGATTCTGAAGCGTATTCTGACCGGTCTGGACTACGAAGAGTACGGCGGCGTGCCGCTCCTTGGCGTGAACGGCGTCGTTATTATCGGTCATGGCCGCAATTCCGCACGCGCCATGCACAATGCACTTCTCCTGGCGGAGAGCGTCGTTAAGAACAAAATTAACGACCACATTCACAATGCGCTGAATCCGCCGAGCCTCTCCCAAGTTTCCTATGAAAAATCCTGATCGAAGAGCCATAATCTCTTCGGTGGCGCACTATGTGCCGCCAGAAGTGTATACCAATGCCTTTTTTGAAGAACGCCTCGATACGTCGGACGAATGGATCCGCACGCGCACCGGCATCCGCGAACGTCGTTTTGCGTTTAATGCCGGTACGTCGACGCTGATGAAACCGGCCGCCGAGAAGGCGATGGAGCGCCGCGGCCTGGGCAAGGACGACATCGATATCGTCATTTGCGCCACTGTCACGCCCGACCACGTTTTTCCTTCGACGGCCTGTATTCTGCAGGACGCGCTGGGCCTGACGAACTGCTGGGGTTTTGACATTTCCGCTGCCTGCTCCGGCTTTTTGTTTGCCCTGCAGACTGCACGCAGTTTAGTTGAATCCGGCGCTGCCAATCGGATTCTTCTCTGCGGCGGTGATCGCATGAGCGCGATCATCGACATGAAAGACCGCACGACCAGCGTGCTGTTCGGTGACGGCGCCGGTGCGGTGATCGTGGAGGCGGATGAGAATCCCGGAACGGTGGGCATTGCAGACAGCGTGCTGCACATCGACGGAGCAGGTAAAAGGTTCCTGTTTCAACCGGCCGGCGGCAGCGTAAAACCACCCAGCACAGACACGGTTGAAAATCGCGAGCACTACGTCAAACAGGACGGAAAGACGGTGTTCAAAGCCGCCGTCGTCGGCATGGCCGAAGTGACGGTCGACATTATGGAGCGCAATAATCTTTCGGCCGACGATGTCGCCTGGCTGGTGCCGCACCAGGCCAACCTGCGCATTATCGACGCCACCCGCGAGCGCATGGGACTGGATCCCAAAAAAGTCATGATCAACATCGACAGGCTGGGGAACACTACCGCCGGGACCATTCCTATCTGTCTGTCCGAATGGTATGAGCAGGGAAGACTGAACAAAGGCGACAAGCTGATTCTCTCCAGTTTCGGCGCCGGATACACCTGGGGCAGCGTGTACCTTCAATGGGAGTTACCCAAGTATGAATCCTGAAGCATTGCTGTTTGCGGGACAGGGCTCGCAGTACGTCGGGATGATGCGCGATCTGACGGCCGGGTTTCCCGCCGCGCAGGAACGATTGCAGCGCGCCGACGACATTCTCGGTTTTGCTCTGAGCGACATTTGTTTTGACGGTCCGGAAGAGCGGCTGAAAGAAACGCGCTATACGCAGCCCGCGCTGTTTGTGCACGAGGCAATCCTGGTGGATCAATTGCGCGAACGCCTCAGCTTTTCCGCTGTGGCGGGACACTCGCTGGGCGAATACTCGGCGCTCTATGCCGCCGGCGTTCTCGACTTTGAAGCGGCGCTCAGACTCGTGCGGCTGCGCGGCGACCTGATGTTCCGCGCCGGCGAAGACGCGCCTGGTACAATGCTCGCCGTCCTTGGCCTGCCCGACGAAAAAGTGATCGGCCTGTGCGAGGAACTGCAGGACGGAGAACACGTCATTGTAGCAGCCAACTTCAACGCACCGGGACAGGTTGTCGTGTCGGGCTCGGCCGACTACCTGCGTGACAAACAAGAGAAATTCAAGGAAGCCGGCGCACGCCGGGTGATGGAAGTAAAAGTCAGTGGAGCGTTTCATTCGCCCCTGATGGAAAGCGCGCGCAAGACGCTGGCGTCGGCCATTGACAATACGGCCTTCAACGATGCTGCGGTGGACGTGTACTGCAACTCGCGCGCGGCAGCTCTGCGCTCGGCGTCGGACCTGCGTGAAGCGTTGGTGGAACAGCTCGTTTCGCCGGTCCTGTGGACGCAGAGTCTGAATGCCATGCATGCGGCGGGTATCCGTTCCTTTGTGGAAATCGGACCAGGGAAAATCCTGCAAGGCATGCTCAAACGCACGCTGACGGACGTGGAAATCAGCGGCGTCGATACCGCCGAACAGCTTAACAGTTTCAGGCAGGCCTGAGCCTGACCGCATCAAACTCCGGGACCAGTCAAAATGTCGGATCAGAAAGAAACCCAGGTTGCCCTCGTAACCGGCGGATCCCGCGGCATCGGCGAAGCGATTGTGCGTCGCCTGGCGGCCGACGGTTTTCACGTGGTGTTTACCTACAATTCCAGTTCCGCCGCGGCGGAAAAGATTTGCGCCGATCTGCACGAAGCGGGGCGGAAAGCCGAAGCCGTTAAAGCAGACATAGCCGATGCCGGGCAGGTGCAAAACCTGATCGATGAAACCATCAAGCGCGGCGGCCGTCTGGACGTGCTCGTCAATAACGCGGGAATTACGCGGGACACGCTGCTGATGCGCATGTCCGAAGACGACTGGAACGCCGTGCTGGACACGAACCTGAAAGGCGCATTCCTGACGAGCAAAGCCGTCTGTCGCCAGATGATGCGTCAGCGCAGCGGCCGCATTATTAACATCGGATCGATTGTCGGCCTGGGCGGCAACGCCGGTCAGGTTAACTATTCGGCTTCCAAAGCCGGGCTCGTTGGACTGACAAAATCCCTGGCAAAGGAACTGGCATCTCGTAATATTTTAGTAAATTGTGTGGCTCCGGGCTACGTGAAAACTGACATGACGGGCAAACTGACCGACGACCAGGTCAACGCTTTCCTCGACTCCATTCCGTTGCGACGTGGCGCCGAGGGTGCAGAGATCGCTGGAGCCGTCAGTTTTCTCGCTTCCGGTGACTCCGCCTATATCACGGGACAGGTTCTGAACGTCGACGGCGGTCTGGCGATGTAAACTCACGGCGCGGGGCGGTTTCCGCCGATTGCGCTGTGTAAAATGTGAATCTTCCGTTTACACTTTCATAACTGATTTGCAGGAATACGACTATGTCGAGTGTTGCAGAAAAAGTCCAAACGATTATTGTTAACAAGTTGGGCGTAGAATCTTCGCAAATTTCTGACGATGCGTCATTCACGAACGATCTTGGCGCCGATTCTCTCGATACGGTCGAGCTGATCATGGAATTCGAGCGCGAGTTCAACATTTCGATTGACGACAGTGACGCGGAGAAAATCCAGACGGTCGGCGACGCGATCAAATACCTTGAGAGCAACATTTCCTCCTGATACAGGAGGGCAATAGAGATGACAGGCTGCGTCGCGATGTCTCCCGTCGCCGCGTGGCCTTCTTGAATTATCCAGTGCACGGCGGCGACTGAGCTGCTCCAACCAAACCAATCGCAGTCTGTTCAATGGCTCGTCATGATTTCCCACGTATAGTTGTAACCGGTTTGGGTGCAGTAACACCCATCGGCAATACTGTTGAAGAGTATTGGGCCGGGATGATGGAAGGCCGGAGCGGCGCAGGGCCGATCACGCGCTTTGACGCCTCTGAGTTTAAAACGAAATTCGCATGTGAAGTCAAGGGCTTCGATCCGCTGCAGTTCATCAACCGCAAGGAAGTGCAGCGCATGGACCTGTTTACGCAGTTCGCCATGGCGGCCGCGGACATGGCCGTGCAGGATTCGGGCCTCAACCTCGACAAAGTCAACCTGGAGCGCGCCGGCGTCATCGTCGGCTCCGGGATCGGCGGCATGTGGACCTACCATCATCAGCAGCAGCAATTGTATCTGCGGGACGGCAAACCCGACCGCATTTCGCCCTTTTTTGTGCCGATGCTAATCTCGGACATTTCTCCCGGTCACATCGCTATTCGCTATGGGTTTAAAGGACCCAATTACGGAACGGTCTCAGCCTGCGCCACCTCCAACCACAGCATTGCCGATGCGCTGATGTTGCTGCAACGCGGCGACGCCGACGTCATGCTGGCCGGTGGTAGCGAGGCGGTCATCTGTCCGATGGGCATCGGCGGTTTTAACGCGATGAAAGCGCTCTCGACGCGCAATGACGATCCGTTGACGGCCAGCCGTCCCTTTGACGCTGAACGCGATGGTTTTGTCATGGGCGAGGGCGGTGGCATTCTCGTCATGGAAACACTTGAGCACGCCATGGATCGCGGCGCTCGCATCTACGGTGAAATTGCCGGTATCGGTCTGACCGACGACGCTTTTCACATTACCCAGCCTGCCGAAGGCGGCGAAGGCGCGGTGCGCGCAATGCGCATCTGCATTGAAGACGCGGGTTTGACAATTGACGATATCGACTATATTAACGCCCACGGAACATCGACGCCGTTCAACGACCGAAACGAAACCAAAGCAATTGAGACCGTTTTCGGCGAGCGTGCAAGCAAACTGGCTGTCAGCAGCACAAAGTCCATGACCGGACACCTGCTCGGAGCCGCCGGCGCCATTGAGGCGATCGCAGGCATGCTGGCGATTCATCGCTCGGCCCTGCCGCCGACGATCAACTACCGGACGCCGGATCCCGACTGCAACCTGTTCTACGTTCCAAACAAACCCGTCGAGCGCCCAGTGCGCGCCGTTGTGAGCAACACATTCGGCTTCGGCGGACACAACGCATCGATTTGCATGAAAGCCTTTGAAGAGTAACGGAACCCTCACGATGGGAACGGCAGCCGAATGCCGGGCTTGATACACCAAATACAGCAGAAAATTCTTCGCCTCGCGTCATTGTCGGACTCTCAGTCTCGGCCATACGACGCCGAGCAATTTCCAGCACTGAATTTTCTTGATCCCGAGAGCAAGAGCCGCCTGGAGCACAATCTGGGCGTGCGCATTCACAATATCCCGATATTTGAGCAGGCTCTGGTTCACCGCTCCTACCTGCAACTGGCCGAAGACGAAAACATCAAGTCCAACGAACGCCTCGAGTTTTTCGGCGACGCAATCCTCAGCTCGATTGTAGCCGAAAAACTGTTCTACCTGCACAAAGACGTCTCCGAAGGCGAGCTGACCAAGATGCGGTCCTGGCTCGTCAACCGCAAGTCGCTCGCCTATTGCGCGCGCCAGCTTGACCTGACCAGTTTTCTGATGGTCAGCCTCAGCGCGCGTCAGTCCCTTGAACAGGGCAATGAGTCGATTCCCGCCGATGCGCTCGAAGCCATTATTGCCGCCATCTACCTCGATTCCGGCGCTGATACGGCGCGGTCCTTCGTCGTGTCCAACATCCTGACGCGCATTATGAAAGAGACCGAATTGATGCGCGACACCAACTACAAAAGCATCGTGCTCGAACACTCGCAGGCGGCCGGCAAAGGCGTTCCGCGTTATTCCGTCGTGGATGAATCCGGCCCCGACCACGATCGCCAGTTTACCGTTGAGTTGACGATCAATTCGGAGACCGTCGGCCGCGGCACCGGCCGCAACAAAAAGGAGGCGGAGCAGGACGCCGCCAGCAATGCCATGCGCGCACTTAAAATCAAGGTCAAACGCGACTGACATGCAATTCCGCGCGACCGCGGGTTGCGCGTGCAACAATTCCTTTGCGCTGCGTCTCTTTCTTCATGTCAAAATATTTCCCGGTCGACTGCGACTGAATCGACGTGTATCAAGGTACATCGGCGCGCTTGCGATTTGGCGGCATTTTTTAACCAATTGACGCTTGCGCGTGTCTCCTTCGCATTCCCGTGCAACAGCAACGCGAACGGAGTGTTTATCGCTCTTGTATCAAGGGCCCGAATACAGATTACAGAGGAGAAGGACGATGACAAAAGGCAGGCTGTCTGGTATCGGGTTGGCGGTTGTGATGTTATTCCTGGGCGTCGTTGCGGCGCAGGCGCAGTTTGGCAAAAACAAAGTACAGTATCAGGATTTTGATTGGCATTTCATTCAGTCCGAACATTTTGACGTCTACTACCACCAGGGTGGCAAGTACCTGGCCGACTTTACCGCCGTAGTTGCCGAACGCATGCTTTTTGAGCTACAGCGCGATGTTAACTACAGCATCACCCAGCGCATTCCCATCGTTGTGTACAATTCGCACAATCAATTTCAACAGACCAATACAACGCGACAATTCCTGTTCGAGGGCATCGCCGGTTTTACCGAGCCGCTCAAGAACCGCATCGTGCTGCCCTTTGAGGGCAAGTGGGAGTTTTTCCGACTCCTCATCCGGCACGAGCTCGTTCATGCGTTTATTAACGACATGTTTTACGGCGGCTCCGTCCAGTCGCAAATAACAAATAATATTCGCGTGGAATACCCGCTCTGGATGAGCGAGGGTTTTGCCGAGTACAGCGCCGTGCGCGGTCTGGACACCAAAACGGACATGTTTCTTCGCGACCTCAGCATCAGTGAAAATCTGCCCGAGTTGATGGAGCTGGGCGGCTATACGGCCTATCGCGGTGGTCAGGCTTTCTACTGGTACGTCGAAGACAAATACGGCCGCGCCAAAATAGGCGAGCTGACCAATCGCATCCGCAGCATCGGCCGCGTGAATGGCGCGTTTGAGAGCACATTCGGCATGGACGTCGAGGAATTCTCCGAACAGTGGCGGCGCGATATGAAGAAAATTTACTGGCCCGACATCGTCAAGTACGACGACGTTGAGGACTTTTCAACGCGCATCACCGACCACGAGAAAAACCGAACCTACTTAAACACTGCGCCGGCCATTTCGCCCAATGGTGAACGCATGGCTTTTATTTCCCTGCGCGACGGATTCTACAGCCTCTACCTGATGGATCTGGACACGCGCACACGTCGAGTTAAACAGCTCGTGGAAGGATCGCGCGGACGCGACTTCGAGGATCTGAATATTCTTTCTCCCGGTATCTCCTGGGACCCCGAAGGTCGCCGCGTGGCCATCAGCGCCAAAGCCGGCGGCAACGACGCCCTTTTTATCATCGATGCCGAAACGGGCGATGTTGAAAAATTCGACCTTGGTTTTCGCATGATGACGAGCGCCAAATGGTCGCCCGACGGAAAGTCCATCGCACTTGTGGCCTCGATTGAGGAAACACCGGACATTTTTGTCTTTGACCTTGCTTCCGGCGAGGTCCAGAACCTGACGGAGGACATCTTTACCGACCTCGCGCCGGCATGGGGACCGAACAGCGACGTGATCTACTTCGTCTCCAATCGCGCCGACAATCTGGCTCCCGGCATTGCTGCGGATAAACTCAAGATGTGGGAATACGATCGCGATCAAAAAGACATCTACTCAATCGATGTTAACACGCGGCAGATGAAACGCCTTACTTTTGACCCCACGTACTACGAAACGTCGATTGCGGCTTCGCCCGACGGCTCCTCAATCATGTACGTTTCGGATAAAAGCGGCATCGGCAATATCTACGTGATGGACCTGGCTTCGGGCCAGTCCTATCCCAAAACCAACTCGCTCAGCGGAATTGAACATCTCTCGCTGTCGAGCGACGGCGGTAAACTGTTGTTTACATCGCAGAACGGCGGCAGCTTTGACATTTTCATGCTGCGTTTTCCCTTTGACCTGCCCGACAAGGAACCGGTATTAACAGAATTCCGCAAGCGCACCTTGCGGGAAGCCGGACTTCTGGCCGAGGCGGATGACAGCGCCGATGAGAAGCCGTCCGAACCGGATAAACCGGAGGTATCGCCGACGGATTCACTTGTTGGATACGGCGACTTTAACGTCGATTTCTCGCGCCAGAAAGCGGTGCAGGCCAATCCCGACGCCATTGCCGACCTGGGCGATGACGACGCGGCCAAGCCGGTGATTCAGGTTGATGATGAATTTGAATCGCAGCAGTACAAGATTGCGTTTTCGCCCGATTTGATTTTTGCCAATGCGGGTTACGACACCTTTTTTGGCGTGCAGGGCGCGACGCAAATGCTGTTCAGCGACATGCTCGGCAACCATCAGATTTTCTTCTCGGCGAATCTTCTGTTAAACCTGAACAACAGCGACTTTTTCCTGTTGTATTCTTATCTGCCCGAACAGATCGACTACAATTTCAGCGGTTTTCACACAGCCCGCTTTGTTTCACAGGACGATCCGTTTGAGTTGGACGGCACGGCGGTGTATCGATTCCGCTACTTTGGCGCCGGCGCCGGTGCAAGCCTTCCGTTTAACACATTCGACCGCCTTGAAGTTGGTCTTACCTGGTTAAACACTTCAACGGAGAATGTCGACTATCCGGCCGAACCGACAATCTCGCGCATGCACTTTGTGCCGGAGATCAAGTTCGTGCACGACGACATCATGTACGGCTACAGCGGTCCTTCGCGCGGCACGCGCTATTTTCTGGAAGCGCAGGGCTCGCCCAAATTTTCCGACAGCCAACTCGGATTTGTCACCTTTCAGGCGGATTTCCGGCACTACGTCGACGTTGGCTCGGGCTTTACACTGGCACTTCGCGGCGCCGGCGGCGCGAGTTTTGGTGAGGATCCGCAGGCATTTTTTGTCGGCGGTACGGAAAACTGGATTAACCGGACGTTCAGCAACGACCGTCTTCCGTACACTACGGCCGAGGATCTGTATTTCCTCTCGCCTGGTTATCCGCTGCGCGGCTGGGATATTAACGAGCGCAACGGCACGCGCATGTTTGTCACGAATGCCGAGTTCCGTTTTCCAATTTTGTTAAACGTCTTTTTCGACATGGGCGGCGCCTGGACGGACGAGTTTGTCGCTTCGCGCATCAACGCAAACGGCAATCGCGAAGCGCGCGATCTGCTTATGAGCACCGGTCTGGGTTTGCGCCTTTACCTGCTCGGTTTTCCGCTTAAAATTGACGTTGCCTGGAAAAACAACTTCGAGAAATTCTCGAAACCCGTCTGGCTCATTTCCCTCGGTCAGGATTTTTAACATCCGCCGTTTGTGTTAACATTCTGGAGCCGCTTGAAGCATTTCGGGCGGCTCTTTTTGTTTAATATTTCTCGTACCTGCGCCGATGCCTGACCGCCCTTGAGCCATTCACTTTGTTCCGGTCTCGGTCTTTTTGACTCTTTTGTTTGTCAACGGGTTTCAAGCTTGAAGTCTCGCCGTCTGTTTGGAATCTTCGAATCTCAAAGTCCACAGCAGCGGAATCAGTCCCGAGTTGCATCCCTGCACTGTCGCGTGAAAAGCAGCCGGCTCGTCTATCACTTTCTCACACAGCGATTTACTCGGTCTTCGCCTCGAATATTGATTCTCACGTTAGGCCGACTACCGGTCAGCCCAATACGCCGACGATTGATGCTGTTCTCGCTCCGGCGATCGATGCTGTTCTCGCTCCGACGGTCGATGCTGTTCTCGCTCCGGCGGTCGATGCGATTTTTGCGCCGACGATCGATGCGATTCTCGCTCCGGCGATCGAACCGAAGACTTTCTTAAGGTCCAGTCTCTTCACGCAGAGCAGGAAGACTGCGCTTGCCGCGCATGTCGTCGCTGTACATCAGTCCACTGGCAAGGGGGAGTATGCTCGTTTGTCGTCGCTCGACGTCTTTGATGTTAGACCTGAATCACATTAACGCAAGATCTGGCCCGTTCAAACCTGAACTCTGCCCGCTGACACTTTTCCGCTTGCAGAAACAGCAGACGTTTGGCATGTTGCTTTTGTCGAACCGTCCGGAGGTTTCGGCCGCGCCGCAGTGAAAACGCCCATGTGAAGGGCGTGGACCGCAGAAAAATTAAACCGCGAAAATCGGGGGAAGGAACTCGTGCCCCGGACGGAAAAAAACGCGAAAATTTGGCAAGGTGGTGGAGGCCTGTTCACGTTTGTGCTTCGCACCGCCTGTCCACACCTGTCTCCTGACCGCGCATGAAAGTGTTCTGATCGTCCTCGAAGTACTGATTGTCGTTGGACAATACTTCTGCTGCCAAACAGATCCCTAATACTTGCCCAAGTTGACTTATAAGAAAAAAATACAGGCCGCTGGAATACATGCACGCAAACAGTATCGGTAAGCCAGGTAAATCGGCGCGTAGACACTTGAGTCCCGGCGCCAAACAAAAGATTAATTCAATCGGTCGGCAACCAACCAACAACTGAACACTTGAGTCCCGGCGCCAAACAAAAGATCAGGAAAAGCAGTCGGTCGGTACGTGCGTGAACACCCGAATTCCGGTGAAAAACAACCAATCAGGTCGGGCCGACAAACAACAAATGCGAACTCAATCCCCGGGCCGCTGTGGCAAACAACAGCAAGCCGCTGAGTTAACAAGTAGTTTAATGTTCCAGCTGCATAACTTCGACTGCGGCGCGATGAATGCCAGATACAGCTGTTAAACAGCAGCCGAGTTGTCTGCGAATCATCAGTATTAACAAATGAGTGAAAAGGCTTTGCCGCAATCGCCGAGATTCAAAGATCACTGAAGCGACAGCTCAGTCCTTGAACACGTACACTGCGCCCAGAATCGGATCACTGGAGGCGTGGCTGATAATGCGTTCGATGTTTTTGGCGCTGCAGACCGAACCGGCGGAGAGGAGTTTCATGCCGGAATTCGTGACGATATCGCGGGCAATACGCATGCCGTCTTCCAGTTCGTAAATTTTTAGGGCGCGCACGTTTTTGGCCATGGTCTCTGAGGAAATGGTCCAGAGATACTCGTCCAGCAGCTGCGTGAAACGCGGGTCAAAAACGTGGTTGTCCTGGCGTTTGACTGCGTCGAGTGCGTCAAGCGGATCGAGCTTGAGTATGTCGCGATAGTTAACATAATCCAGCACAACGCGGATGATGCGCGACTGGATCGGAATTTCGTAGAGTTTAAGTCTGTCCGGAAAACCGGAGCCGTCGTAATTTTCGTAGATATGTTTAATAATGTTCGCCGCATTTTCCAGCCGTTTGGACGGCTCCAGCATGCGCGCGGCGTAAATAGGCACCTGGCGCATCAGTTCAGTTGTGGCTTTGCCTTCGAGCACCACCGGTTGATTGATCAGATTGTCCGGCAAAACCAGCTTGCCCAGCATGCACAAACTGGCCGCAATGCGCGTGTCTTCGATTTCTGCTTCGCCAAGGTCCTCAAATGCGCGTGCAATCCAGACGCTGGCCTGAATAACGCGTTCCTGCGTTTGTTGCGAGTCCGGAATGCGGCAGTGGACCATGTTGACCGCCACTTCCAGCAACTCCAGCAGGTCCTTGTTCATTTGTTCGGTCAGACGGCGCAGGCGCTTGCGTTCGATGTTGACCTGATCGTGCAGCCGTACGATGCGGGCGCCGGCCTGAACCTTTGCCAGCAATTCGTCCGGCGTCGCCGGCATGGGGAGGAAGTCGTCGGCTCCCCGGGAAAGCGCCTCGACGCGCTCATCGCTGACCGTGCTGTCGACGAGCATAATGATGTAGATATCGTTCAGCAGAGCCGACTCTTTGATCTCGGCGCAGAGCGCCGGCCCACCGCGTCCGCCGCAGTGCATGTCGCACAGCAGGATGGAAGGCTGATTGTGCTCCAGCGCCTTGCTGAATTGTGCGCTGTCGGTTTCCGCGCTGACGCTCGCACCGGTAAAGAGGCGTTCCAGCAGCTTTTGTATGTGTGCTGCCGTCCCGGCGTCATGATGAAGAATGGCGATCGAAATCACGTCGTATGACATGGCGGTCTCACTGCTGAACGTCGTCGGTTGTCAGCGCGGCGACGAGAATGGAAATGCGGCGATTGGATGGATCAAAAGGATTGTTCGGCGTTCGCGGTTGTTTGTCCGCAAAACCGACGACTTTGCGGATCTGGAAACCCAGGCCCTTTTTCTCGAGGTAGCGCCGGGCGGCATTGGCCCGATCCGCGGAAAGTTCCCAGTTGGAGTAGCCGTTGGCGTGGCCGAAGGGACGCGAATCGGTGTGACCTTCAAGATTGATCGTATTCGGGAGCCGTATCAGCTCGCCGGCCAGCAAATCCAGCACGGCGCGGGCGTCGTTGGTTAAGCGGGCGCTGCCGAGTTCAAAAAAGACCGATTCGCTGGTTTCCAGAAGTTCGATGCGCAGGCCCTCATCGGTCAGCTTGACCTCGACAGAGTTGAGCAGATCCTGAAAAGCCGGTTTTTCTTTGAGGCTGGTTTCGAGTTTCTCCAGAATCTCCTGCTCCTTGTCGACCAGGACCTTCATGTACGCCACGCTGTCCGCCACCGCGGCGCTGTCGCGAATCTCCGAGAAAAAGACGGCGCGTTGTTGCGGCGTCAGGTTGCTGAAATCCTCGCTCAATTCTTCCGGACTGGGCTGAAACTTGCTGCCGCGTCCGCTCTTGAACTCATACTGGGCCGGAGCGTTGTTCAGCATGTCGACGGGCAGGCGTTTGCCGGTTTCAAAGCTGAAGACGCCGGGATCGCTTACGTAGCTGGCGATGCGTTTGCGCGTCTCGTCATTCAGACCGAGGATCCACATTACGAGGAAAAAAGCCATCATAGCCGTCACGAAGTCGGCATAAGCCACCTTCCAGGCGCCGCCATGGTGTCCGCCGTGGCCGCCCTTCTTGATCTTTTTAATAATAATCGGCTGTTCGCTTTTTTCAGACATGTTGCTGCTCCGGCGCCCTTAGTTGTTAACGCGCCTGTTTAACGGCTTCTTCTGTTTCAGCAAAACTGGGACGAGCTTCCAGCGGGATCGCGCGTCGCGCGTATTCCACGGCCACAATCGGGGGCGCGCCTTTGACAAAGGAGAGCACGCCGGACTTGATGGCCGCCATGTATTTGGAACCGGCGTCGATATTTTCTTCCATATTTTTGACCAGCGGACCGACAAAACCATAAGAGAGCAGAATGCCGAGGAATGTACCCACAAGAGCTGCCGAAACGCTGTGCCCGATCACCTCGGCGGGCTGGTCGATCTTGCCCATGGTAATAATGACCCCGAGTACCGCCGCAACGATGCCGATGCCGGGGAAGGCGTCGGCGACGGTGTTGAGCGCCGTCGGAGCTTTGCTTTCCTCGTGGTGCATTGTCTCGAGGTCCAGCTCCATCATGTCCTCAAGGTCGTGATTGGCCACGCCGCCGTTGAGCACAACTTTAAGTGTGTCGCAGAAAAAGTCGACAGCGTGATGGTTGTTCAGGAAGGTCGAATACTTGGAGAAAATAGAGCTTGACTCGGGATGTTCGATGTGTTGCTCCAGACCGATCAGGCCCTCTTTTTTGGCCAGCTGGAAGGTTTCGTACATCAGGCGCAACAAGTCGAGGTAGACTTCCTTGTTCATGCCGCTGCCCTTGAGCGTGCCGATCACCCCGGAAATTGTGGCTTTGATCGTCGCCGGCGTATTGGCTACAACGAAGGAACCGATGCCCGCCCCGCCGATTATGATGAACTCGCTGACCTGGAGGAGAATAAGAACATTGCCGCCGTGCATCAGGTAGCCGCCCATGACGGCTCCAAAAACGATAACGAATCCAACGATTACGAGCATAGGCTACATGTCTGTCGCGTGAGTGATTTTTCCCGGCGATGCGACCGCAATCACATCAAATATTCCCAACTTTGAATCGTGAAATTAGTCAATTCTGGTCCTATTTTACAATATACCAACACCCTTTTATCCGATTGTCGTCCATTCTGCGGCTATCTTGAATCAAAACATTGCGCGTTCGCGGACAAGCGGGAATACTTCCGGTACTGTCGGTGTTCCGTTGAGCGACAATTCTCATGAATGGTCCCTGTCCAGACTGTAACCCCAATTCACGGAGCCTGCGCACATGTTGTACGTGACCCGAAAATGTACATTCTCTGCGTCACATCGCCTGTATAACCCGGATTTCGATCACGCTCGCAATGAAGAGGTGTTCGACAAGTGCAACAACGTGCACGGGCATAATTATACGCTCGAAGTTACCGTTGCCGGTCTGCCGGATGCCGCTACGGGTTATGTGATCGATCTGAAGATCCTGAAGAAAATTATCGACCGGGAAATTATCTCCAAGGTCGATCATCAGCACCTCAACGATGTGGAAATGCTGCGCGGTTACATCCCGACGGCCGAAAATCTGGCGGTGGTGTTCTGGCAGGTGCTGGACAAACACATCGAATCCGGCAGCCTGCACGCACTTAAACTGTTTGAGTCCGAAAACAATTTCGTCGAATACAACGGTGATCCAGTCATTCTGCATCGCTATAATCACGCCCTGGATGCGGAGGTTGTTTGAGCAAGGACAATACAACAAAGTCTGATGAAAACGGCGTGAACGCCTCCAACGGCAGTTTTAACAAACAGGATGAACCCGAAATTCATCCCGTGATGTCGCATTCGCACTGTTCCGATGACGACGACATGCCGGCCGTGCTGCGTTCCGTTCCGTTTCCGCGCGTCAGTGAGTCCGGTAAGCCGCTCTTTGACGCCAACGGCAATTGCGCAATCAGCGCGGATGAGCGCGAGGAAATGCTGCGGCAGGCTGAGAACAAGTTTGCCGAGCTGTTCGACATTCTGCGCATCGATCGCAATGATCCCAATGCCTACGACACGCCGCGTCGCCTGGCGCGCATGTGGGTAACCGAGCTTTTTCGCGGTCGTTTCCAACCGCCGCCGGTCAACACGGTTTTTCCCAATCGCAAGCGCGTCAATGAGTTGATTATCACCAAGGGCATTCAGGTGATGTCGGTCTGTTCACATCACTGGCAGCCAATCAGCGGCGTCTGTCACATCGGTTATATTCCGGGCGACTCCATCCTGGGGCTCTCCAAATTCACGCGCATTGTCGACTGGATCGCCCGACGCGGCCAGATCCAGGAAGAACTGGGCGAGCAGGTGGCCGATTACCTCGAGAAACTGCTTAAACCACGTGCGCTCGGCGTGGTGATCAGCGCGCGGCATTACTGCATGATCGCCCGTGGCGTTTCCGGCGACGAGGACAAAAGCGTTACCGTTACGTCCGTGATGCGTGGAATGCTGCTTCGCAATCTCAACCTGCGCAACGAATTTCTTAAACTTATCGGCCAGTGATCCCGGCTGCACCTGACCGCTTAAACAAATCAGCCCGGAGTGTTAAACAACGCTCCGGGCTTTTTTATGAGCTTTTTCAATCCATTCTTGTTTGTCAGCGGGAGTCAGGCGATCGGTCCCTGCGGGTCGCGCACGGCGCAGGTCAGGAGCCGCACGCCATTGGGCGAGGCCAGCATCAGTTCGTCGGCCAGGGCAATAAACAGTCCGTGTTCAACAACTCCCGCGCGTCCGTCCAGGCTCGCGGCCAGGTCCAGCGGATCGTCGATCGCGCCGAAATCGCAGTCCAGAATCACATTGCCGTTGTCGGTGAACACCGCGTCGCCGTTGGCCTGCGTGCGCGTGTTCACCTCTGCGCCCAGCTGCTCCAGGAAGCGCCGTTCTGCGCCGGAAGCGAAGGGCAGCACTTCAACCGGCAGCGCAAATCCCGCGCCGAGATGTTTAACAAACTTGCTCTCGTCCGCGATAACAATAAAACGGGCGCAGTTCTGCGCCAGCACCTTTTCGCGCAGCAATGCGCCGCCGCCGCCCTTGATGGCGTCCAGATTGGCGTCAATTTCATCCGCGCCGTCGATATAGATATCCAGCCGCGGATGCGCGTTGAGGTTTGAGAGGGGAATGCCGACGCACAGTGCAAGGTCTTCCGTCTGCTGTGAGCTGGGAATCCCGACAAGGTCGGTCAGCTCGCCCGCGGAAATTCGTCGCCCGATTTCTTCGAGCGCAAAACGCACGGTGCTGCCCGTGCCGAGACCCACAACCATGCCTGAGCGAATCTCGGCCGCGGCGCGCACGCCCGCGTCTTTTTTCAGTTGATCCTGCGGCGAAAGTTCCTGATCATGCGTAGAATTGCTGCTCATAGTAGTCCTGTTTGGTTCCGTATTGACTGGGCCGTAGGCGACGAATATCGGCCCATTTTCTTTGCACGCCAAAGCGGCGGGAATAATTCGCTCGCGGGGATGGTCGGAGATTTCGCGGGACAGCTTCATAGAGCGCCCTATCTGCAGTTACCGCACCGGAGTGAGACGTCTGGATGTTCGAATCTCTCGATCAGGTACGGGCAACGAGCGCCGAATGGCAGGATACCTGCAACAGCAAACGTCGGCATCAATCGCCCGAAAATATGGTGCTGCCTGAATTCCTGTTGAAATATGATAGACTCGTTGAGTTTTCCACATTTCAACGGGACAAATGTTAAGTAGTTTTTCTTCCTTCCCTTGAAGCTAAGAAGGGGGAGTTTACACCAGGGCATGTCTTATTCATGCAAAGCAAGGCAGCCAACATTGGAGAATTGGCAATCAGCGACTTTTTCTCGGCCTGATGCATGCAAACAGAAGTGAAGAGGCTTCTACCATCGCAACAAATTTATACAGCAGATATTCAGGAAAATTTCAGTCCGATGATGAGAGTGTCTTCTGGAAAGCAGCAATCCTGAGTTCTGAGATCAGCCTGGCTCCATCCAGCCGAAGCGCCGAATTCAATCAAATATTCAGGCAGATTGAGCAGGCGGGGTTTGAGTCTGTTTTTAAGCACGGTATCAGAGACCGCTTTGGCTGTAACTTGGCGCTCATCCCCATTCAACACATATTGTTGCTGGAATCACTTAACAGCAACAGGTGGAATAAAACTGCCAAACGCAACTACAGGCAGTTCGTAGAAAAGGTAGAGCGCCTTCAAGAGAAGATTCGAAGTGAAGATGTTAAATCAAGGAATGCCCATCTGGTGACAGTACAGATGCAGTTCTTACAGGAAGCGCCAAATCAGACAGTGCTCGTAAAGCTCCTCTCCAAAGCGATAGATCTGCTGTCCGATACTTCAATAGTCGGTGCTTGCAAGCGAGATTCAACAGAGTTCATCGCAGCAGAACAAGCCATTGTGATAATTGGGAAATTAACTGTTTCATTGTACCACACAACAATTGATGGAGGATGAGCACACAATCACAATAACTTAAGCGGGGCAAGTGTGGTTGTACAACTTTACCAGAGAACGGAGGTCGTCTCATAACAAAGACGGCATCCGGCCCGGCAAGGATGTTTAACACGATTCCTGGCTGGGGCAAGTATTGCTTTCCGAGCTGCACGTACTGTTTTCCCGTCGGGCACGTGAACTTGCCGCTCTCATCGAATGCAATGTCGATGATGAGAGTCGGCTCTTTGCAGCGTTAATCAGGATCGGCGTAGAAGCCAAATGAAGGCAGACGCAAAATCTTGCAATCACAATCGAAACACCAATGTACCCGGCAACGGTCCCGATCGGCTCGATTGGTTGCGGCGAGACCGCAGTGCCGCACCCTTAAGCAGAAGCCGGGTGCAAGATGGGCAAGCGTTCGGAGTAATTCAAGACAAATGCAAGATCGAACTTGCCTCAAACAATGTTGATGCAAATTCTGAGAGCACGAATGCAACAGCAGCCTGGATTGCCGGCGACCGCCGCCCGATGGTTTTCGGTGCCGCTTTGCGTGAAGCGTACAGTTCTGTCTTGAGCCGCGATGAACTCCGGCAGTTGCGTTTAACAAACGGTGGAGTCGCCGCCGCGCTTAAACAGAGGCTGGGGAAGTTCAACGGCCAAGTCCAGGATGCGACAGTACATGTTAAAAGCGGGCCGGCGCTCAGGTGAGGGACCACTGCGCCTTGTGTTTTACTCGCCATGCGCAAGCTGACCTGCTGAAAACACCCGAACGGCGGGGATGAGATGTGTAATTGCGATCGTGGAACTGTCCATCCTCGCCGGATCGGGTTTTGCAATATCATACTCAGTAGTGGAGTGCGGTGTAACCGGAATCCACCACGACCGGCGGCGCACGGCCGGCCTGCGGAGGAGAGGCCGTGCGCCAAAGTTGAGGCTGTGTGATCCAGCCGCGCAGAAATGCAGGAGCATACGTTCAATTCCAGGCTACGGCTTGGTCCGCATGCAATGGATTGACGGAATCGCTCCCGCCTGTTGACAATCAAGCGGGCCGAAAGGAATGTGTGTGAACGTTAATGGTATCTCCCAAACGATCCGAGCGTTCACAGATTCCCGACGGTCGGGAGGTGGTCCTCGCCCGGCACGGGCTGTAGCCTGGAGGATCACGTCCTATTGTTTTTGATCGCGGGCATGTGTGAAATGTTAACCGATAGTACGTCCGGCCGAAATGCGGTGGCACATTTTTGTTGAACAAGCGCTCCACCGGGAATGATCACTGTTCAACGGCCAGATATTCCGCCGGCACGTGATCCGTCAGCCATACGCCGTTGGCGGAGAGATAAAACACAAAACCCTGCCGCGCCATTTTCGCGGTATCGACCAGCAGAATTACCGGTTTGCCGTAGCGAATGCCGACCTTGTGCGCCGTATCGCGATCCGCCGAAAGATGCACGTGATGCCGCGCCATTTTGTTGAGGCCCCGCGCCAGAATCGCATCGATATTGCGCTCGGCCGTGCCGTGATAGAGCAGGGCGGGCGGCGCCTGCTGTTCAAACCGAAGATCCAGATCCAGCGAGTGCCCCTGCGCCGCGCGAATGCGCCTTCCGTCTTTGGAGATCACAAAGCGCTTTTTGTCGTTTGTGCGCACAACTTCGTCCAGCGTCCGGCGCTCTATTGTCCGGCCGTTTTCCGCGGCTTTGACGAGCAGCTCTTCGACGTCGGCCCAGCCCTGCGCATCAAGCGCAATGCCGATGGTTTCGGGCTTGTGCCGCAGAATCAGGCTGAGGAATTTGGAGATTTTTATGTGATCGGTTTGCATCAGATTCCATGTGCCGAAAGATTGAGAGTTCAGGAGACTGCAATGTATGGCGCTCGCTGCGGCCGAGCAAAGGCGCGTGCATCAAATACAGGTCCCGTTCAGAAGCGAAAACGGCCCGCTTAACCACGAAATTGCCTACGCTCAGTTTTTTACGATGGAACGCGATTTGCATTGGGGCTATTCTTGTGGCGGCGCGCGCAGACCGGTTGCGGGCGCGGCAGGAGATCACTGGGTTGATGGCATGCTGAACGAGCCCGCGTTGAAGCGGGTAAGGGAAGCTATATTGGTGGGTATCGTTTTTGGAAGGGTGGTGGTGTCGGGGTGGGTCCTTTGATCTCACTAAAAAACACCCAATCAAAACCCAATAACTTCAAACTCCCACAGCACCCGCTCTTCCCGCACAAACGCTCGCGTCCCCTTCTACGCGCCCGCACATTACCCGATTGTTAACTTCGTATGTGCGCTCGTTTAACTTCAATATTCAACGCCGCAAACCGCGCGCCTCGGCCATTTTTGTTAAATTTGTACTTCTACATCTGTGACAAACAAGAAAATCAAGCCAAGAGAGAGAAACATGAAAGTCGTCAGTGCGAGCGAAGCCGTTAAGTGTGTCAGGTCCCGAAACAACGTGTTTGTGCACAGTGTCGCCGCCGCGCCCCGGGTGCTCATCGATGCGCTGATGCTGCGCGCGCCCGAACTGCGCGACGTCAATATGTACCACATCCATACCGAAGGACCCGCGCCCTATGCGCAGCCCGACTGCGCCGCCAGCTTTAACACCAATGCCTTTTTTGTCGGCGCCAACGTTCGCAAAGCCGTCGCCGCCGGCGATGCCGACTATATTCCCGTCTTTCTGAGCGAGATTCCCGCTTTGTTCCGCGACGGCATTATTCCTCTTGATGTGGCCATGATTCAGGTTTCCACGCCGGACCGCCATGGTTTTTGCTCCCTCGGCGTGTCCGTCGACATCGCCCGTGCCGCCATCGACGCCGCCAAAATTGTGATTGCGCAAATCAATCCGCACATGCCGCGCAGTCATGGCGACGGCCTGATTTCCACCGCCGAAATCCACTACGCCGTTGAACACGCCGAGTCGCTGCTCCAGATTGAGCGGCCGGTTCTGACCGAGATAGAACAGGCGATAGGGCGGCACGTGGCCGGTTTGGTCGAGAACGGCGCTACCCTGCAGATGGGCATCGGCGCCATTCCCGATGCCGTCCTCGGCGCTCTTGGCGGCCATCGCGATCTCGGCGTGCACACGGAAATGTTCTCCGACGGTCTGATCGATCTGGTCGAGAGCGGCGTGGTCAACGGTCGTTGCAAGACAATCTACCCGGAGCGCATCGTCAGCGGATTCGTCATGGGCAGCAAACGCGTCTATGACTTTATCGACGACAACCCGCAGGTGGCGATGCTCGATATCGCTTTTGTCAACAACACTGCAATTATCAGCCAGAACCCCAAAGTCACCGCCATCAACAGCGCTATTGAAGTCGACATCACCGGCCAGGTCTGTGCCGATTCCATCGGAACGCGCCAGTATTCCGGCGTCGGCGGCCAGATGGACTTTATCCGCGGGGCCTCGCTCTCGCGCGGCGGCAAACCGATTATCGCGCTGCCTTCGTCCACTCGCCGCGGCGAATCGCGCATCGTGCCCTTTCTCAAACCCGGCGGCGGTGTCGTCACAACGCGCGCGCACGTGCACTATGTGGTGACCGAATACGGCGCGGTCAATTTGTACGGTAAAACTCTGCGGCAGCGCGCCCGCGCGCTTATCGGCATTGCTCATCCGGATCACCGCGAAGCGCTCGAAGCGGCCGCGTTTGAACGTTTTCACACGATCTGATCCCTCCTGGTCGATTTCGCAGAAAGCAGGCCCGGCGCTATATTTGCGCCGATGCGTACACGTGGCGGACATTCCGACGTCGAGCTGTTTCCCGCGGTGGAAGACGGTCCCGACAGCAGTCGCGAGGAGCGATTCTGGCGTCGCTCCGGCCTTGTCGCCGGCGCGGATGAGGTGGGGCGTGGTTGCCTGGCCGGCCCCGTTGTGGCGGCCGCCATTATCCTGCCGCCTTATATCAGCCTGCCGGGAGTGCGCGATTCCAAACAGATTTCGGCTGAGCGCAGGGAAGCGCTCTTTGACCAGATCCGCGATGCGGCCGTCAGCTGGTCCGTCTGTTTCCGCGACGCCCGCTTTGTTGAAGAGCACAACATCGTGCAGGCATCCGTGCGCGCCATGAATACCGCGCTGTCCCGCCTGCGTCCCCGTCCGGTTCACGCGCTTATTGACGGAAACTATTTCCACGGCGATATCTGTCCGTTTACGACAATTGTCAAAGGCGACAGCCGTTCGATCTCGATTGCGGCGGCGTCCATCCTGGCCAAGGTCATCCGCGACCGCTGGATGGCGCGCATTGCCGACCGCGAATTTCCTGTGTACGGATTTGCCCGGCACAAGGGCTATGCCACGCAGATTCATCGCGATGCACTTCTGGCGCATGGTCCCTGCCGCCTGCATCGCCGCACATTTATCGGGCGCATACTGAATGTATAACTTTGGCCCCTTTTTTAAACAGCCTCTCTTGTTAGTCCTGCAGCCGGAAGCGACAAGTCGTTGCGCCGGTCGCGCGTTGTTAAACAACAATTCAGCGGGCGGCGGAAGTCGGACGTTCTGAACATGTCATTGCGGAGTCTCCCATGAAAGTTTTGCTGCGCGGTGTAACGCTGGTTGATCCCGGTGTGGAAAGCTCTGCCGCCGGTCAGGACGTACTGATCGCCGACGGCACGATTGCCGCCCGCGGCGAAGCATTGTCGCTTCCCGACGATGCACGCGAAATCGACGCGCGGGGCGACTACCTGATTCCCGGCTTGTGCGATCTGCGCGTCACCGTCGGCGAGCCCGGCAACGAACAACGCGAAACCATGCTCGCCGCGCAGACGGCCGCCGCCAACGGCGGCGTCACCGCGTTCCTGTGCACGCCCGACTGCGACCCGCCGCTGGATTCGCCTGCCGCCGTACACTATCTGCGCTCCCTCGCGCACCTGCCGCTCGTTGATGTTCACGCCTCCGCGCGCCTGACGCGCGCCGGCGACGAAACGACCCTGGCGCCCATGCTTGAACTCGTTGATTCCGGTGTTAAGGTTTTCGGCAACGGTGCACGGCCAATAAAAGATGCCGAAATGCTGCGCCGCGCGATGGCATATCTCGGTCCGAGCGGCGCGGTCGCGGCCGATCTGCCGCTGGAGAGCTCGCTGGCGCAGGGCGCCCAGATGAACGCCGGTCCCGTGGCCGACGAACTTGGCCTGCCGGCTTCGCCTGCGTTGGCGGAAAAACTGGGCGCGGCGCGTCTGCTGTGGCTGGCGCAACAGAGCGGCGCGGCCGTACATCTGCCCGCGGTCGGCTGCCGCGCGACACTTGACTTCCTGCGCGCCGAGCGCGCCGCCGGAGCGGAGTTCAGCGCCGCCTGCAACGTGCTCAACCTGGCGCTGACAGACGACAGGCTTCGCAGTTTCAACACCTGGTTTAAACAACATCCGCCGCTGCGTTCGGTGGACGATGCGGCCGCTCTGCGTGCCGCAATTGCCGACGGAACCATCGACTGCGTTGCGAGCAATCACCACGCCTGTGCGCTGCACGAAAAAGACGTCGAGTTCGAAGTAGCGGAAGCCGGCTCGCGCAACCTGGAGCTGTTGCTGCCGATGTTGTGGTCTCTGGGAGTATCCGCCGGAAAAATCAGCCCGCAGCGATTCGTCGAACTTGTTTCCACCAATCCCCGCAAAATCCTCGGTCTGCCGCCGCTCAGCCTGTCTGCCGGCAGTGCGGCCAACTGCGCGCTTGTTTCCACCAATCAGCTGATCATTTCGACTCTGCCCGCGCCGCAGAGCGATTTTGCTCTGGATCCCGACTGGTTGAAGGCGCGTGTGCGTTACACGTTTAACGCCGCGCAGGTATGGGACTGCGCCGCCGCGGCTCTGCTCGATTGATCGGGCAACACCGAAAGAATAGCCACTCGCCCGACTGAAGACTCAACACCGGACCGTGCCGAGGGCCGGAGTCTATCGCAGTGCAATGGCCTGCGCCAGCGCGGCCTTTGGATTGACCACGCCGTATCCCTGACGCCGTTTATCCACCTGCGGCAGGATTTCAGCCGTGCCCGTGAGGATGTTTTTCACTGTTTCCGGTTTGAGGCCGGGATTGACTTCCAGCATCTGGGCGATCAGCGAGGCGACAATCGGCGCGGCAAAGGACGTGCCGTCCACGTGCTGGTAATAGGGTGAGATGATTTTCTGTACCACGAGCCTCTGAGAAATGGCGGTGCGTTTTTCCGCCGTGTCTTTCAAAGTCAGAATCGCAGTATCAAGTTTAGTTCGGCCGATCAGGTCGGGCAGGACGCGGTTCATTTCCGCGTCAGGCAAGGCGTCGAGCGCACAAAGCACGGCCGCCTCTATCTGCGTTGGCGTGTCCAGCAGCATCGGGGCCGGCAGCCAGATGGCCGGCGCGATAACTTCCGGCTTGCGCTGGCCGCTCACCGTCACGCCGAAACTCGAATTGTACATGCGGTTGTCGCGCGAAGCAAGCGTATTGCCATCGTCGAGCCCGCCGACGGTAATTGCAGCGGGGGAGAGTGCGGGCGGCCTCAGAGGTTTGGCCGCGTCGTTGCCGGCCGCCGCCACGGTGATCACGCCCTCGTGATAAAGTTCCTCCACCAGCTCGGTCACCGGGTGCTGCGGCCTCGGATCGATTTCATCGGCGTACACCGAGAGATTGATCACACGGATATTCAGCTTGCGGTGATTCAGCAGGCACCACTGCAGCGCACGCACAATCACGCTCGTGGGTATGCGACCGCGCGGGTTCATAGTCCTGACCAGCACAACTTCTGCTTCGCCCGCGAGCGAGGTGTACAACATCCGCGACAAGTACCCGTTACCGGCTGCTGTGCACGCCGTCATGGTGCCGTGCCAGGTGTAGAATGCCTCTACGTGCGGCGGCAGGTCGCCCTCGCGATCTTCGACGGCGTCAAAATAGCGCCGGATGCGAACGCGGGGATTCATCAGGTCGGGATGGGGAACAAAGCCTGAATCGATCAGGGCAAGGCAGACGCCTTTTCCATTGACATTGCTGTTTCCGTGAAGACGTGCCGGGATGGAAAGCGCCGGAAATATTGCGCTCAGCCGCGGTTCCGTTTCGGACATGTGCCGCTTTTCTCCTGCCTCTGCCGTTGTATGCCGTCAATACGCCTGTGTGGTTCGATACCACCTTTTAGTGCACTGCAAAGATACGGCCTTCGGCGGCAATTCAGTAAAGTTGATGCCTGAATGCGCGAAAAAAACGACCCCGCGCGACAAATTTCACAAACGCCGCCTTCCAGTTTCGAAACACTCGTCAGTCGCAAATATTGGTTGTGGAAAACTTTACCTTGAGTTTTTGTGATTATTACTTTGTGATCAGTCACACGAGCCGTAGATTAGTAATCTGATTCTTAAATCAGCTATGTAAGAGGGCAAGTCGCGGGAGGCGCACTTTATCACTTGTTTAATAAAGTCCGCGAATCTTCATACCTGAGAGTTCCTTGTATTTTCCCAATCTGTCATGCAGTCGAATGCTGCGAAAATTTCATTTCGCCGTAGGGGATTCCTTTGCTCAAAAACGAGTATTGGTCTGAACAAAGGGTCAGTCGTAAAAGCACTTGTTAAGCACATTGATGTTTTGTTAACATTTATTTGGTGGAGGCTCCGACAATGAATTTGTCGCGTAGTAAGGCTATTCTGTTTTCGTTTGTTTTTGTTTTCATGGCACTGTCTAACCTTGTCGCCGATACGGTGAACTTTCCTCACATCAACAATGTTGACGAGTCGTTTTGGGTTGTAATGCACTACCAGGACGGTTCCAGTCAGAGCGTCTACCTCAATGCCAATTACACAACGAATGTCTCTGTAAGCAAGACTGTGACTGGTGTGACGGTTAACGGAACCTTCGTCGGCTCCGGCACGGATGCCGATGTGACTCTGACCACCTCGACGCAGATTAACGTCGATTTTAACACTTCAGGACAGGTTGCATACGAACTCATTGATGTCGAAGTGTGATTTATTTATTCCAATCAGTGAAGGTGTTTATTATGAATTACACGACACTTTTTGAAGACGACTGCCTGGGTTGATTTTTGGGATTGTTGTTGCGCACGCAATCGTATATGCTCTATTCCTTGTAGAAAGTGAAGAATAGCAGCGTGTTTAACTGTACGCCGTTGCCCGCTGTATGTGGGTGGTATCTGTGCGCGCTTGCAAGCCGAAGATCTTACACCCTGCATATACATTTTCAGCACACAGCCGGAAACTGCTACCGGCTGTGTGCTTTGCTGTTTGGTGACAGAAATGAGATTTAGTAAAAGCTTATCAACTAGCTTACAGAGGTTCGCGCTGCCCAAGGCCAAGTGTGACAGGTTCAACCATGTAGGAAACCGACAAAATATCGTCTTTTATAGTATGCCAACCCGCCTTTAGCGACTCCGAGGGCGTGAGAGAACTCGCGAGATGCGCATATTGCTTTCGTGTGCTTTTGTCGAATTGATGCAAGATTTGCAATTTACGGCGCTTCGCGAGACAGAGGGAAGTCGAGGGCATGGTTAGCATAGCCCATTGCGAACCTATTGGAACAACCTAGTGGCTGGTGCCGTGCAAGTGAAGACGGAATCCATCACCGAATCTCAGAGCCTGCCAGATTTGTCTGCCAAACTCGTAGACGAACTGGAAGAACTGCGCCGTTCCAAACCCGTCGAAGCTATTTCTGTCTGTGATGCCCACCTCGGCCGTGTCGAACAATCCCTCGCAGAGTTGCCTGCCAATGCAAAATTGCAAAGCATTCGTGGTTCCTTGCTTTTGATCCGTGGTACCGCACATTACAATTTGATCGAACTGGATCAGGCCAAGGACGATTTGGAAGCAAGCCTTGAATTGTTCCGACAACTCGGCAACGAAAAGGAAACTGCCCGTAGCCTCATCAATCTTGGACTGACGGTAAAAGCAGGCGGCAACCTTTCATTGGCCATGGAATATTTTCACCGCGGCCTCGACATTTCGCGAAGTTGTGGATTCACGCGCGGTGTAATGTCTGTCCATCTCAATATTGGTAATATCTACTTTGATCTCGGTGACTTTCCCAGTGCACTTGAACACTATCAGCAGAGTCACGTCATCAATAAGGATGTTGGCCATCAATTAATTGAGTGTTCACAGCTCTCCAACATCGGTCAGGTGTACCGCGAACTCAAACAATATGATCGCGCCATCGAACACTTCCAGCGCAGCCTGGCAATTCTCGTAGAGTGCAATGATAAACGTCGCCAGGTGCGGCTTCACAGCAATATGGTCGGCGTGTACAATCTGATGGGGCGGCTGGACGAGGCCCGCAAACACGCCGAAACGGCTTGGGAGCTGGCCCAGGAAGTCGACTCGCCGATGGGACTCGTTTTCTCCCTGGGGGCGCTGGCCGATATCGAAGTGATGGAAAAACACTTCGACAAGGCGCTTATGCTGCTGGAACAGGCGCTGACTTCCGCGCGCGAAATCCAGATGACCAAAGGCATCGTCGACAGCCTGGTCGAGATCGGGCGCGTGCGCATGGCCCGCGACGAGTTTGAAGAAGCGCGCCTCTCATTTTATGAGGCGCTTTCAGTTGCCGAGAAGTTTGAACTACCTTCCGCAGTGATGCGCGTGCATGAAATGCTCGCCGATTACCACGAGCGCACCGGCGCAGCCAATAAAGCGCTGCATCATTTCCGTCTCTTCCACAAGGCCGAGCGCGCAATTATCAACGAAGAGACGACGCGGCGTACGATGGCGTTGCAGACCTGGCACGCCAGCGAGCAGTCGATCAAGGAAGCCGAAATCCACCGCCTGAAAAGCGTTGAACTCGTCAAGGCCAACCAGCAGTTGCGCAAAGTCAATCGCGAGAAAAACGAATTCCTCAGCATTGCGGCACACGATCTCAAAAATCAGCTCTCCGCCATCGTGCTGGCCTGCAGCGTCGTGCACAAAGCGCCCGAGCGTTTTACCGAGCAGGAGTTGCATCGCCAGATCAACAGCATCGGCGTCACCGCCGAACACATGCGCGAGATAATTCTCAACCTGCTCGACGTTAATCGACTTGAGAACGGCAAACTCGACATTTACTCGGCGGCCTTTAACCTCTGCAGCACGTTGCAGTCCGTCACCGACAACTACACTCAACGCGCCGCCGCCAAAAACATTAACATTCACGTTCAGTGCCCCGAAGGAGACATCTACGTCTTCGCGGATCGCGATCTGTGCAAGGAAGCCGTCGAGAACCTGCTTTCCAACGCGATTAAATTTTCGCCGCTCGGTAAAAACGTCTACCTGCGCGCCTGGCGTCACGGGGACAATGTGCGCATTGCCGTGCAGGACGAAGGCCCCGGTTTTAAACCGGAAGACCGCAACGACCTCTTCGGCAAGTTTTCACGCCTCTCGGCCAAACCGACGGCCAACGAACATTCAACCGGTCTGGGGCTGTGGATTGTTAAAAAACTGATCGACGCCATGGGCGGAAGCGTGTGGTGCGACAGCGTTCCCGGCAACGGCGCGACATTTACGATAGAACTGCCCGCAGCCTGAGCCGGCGGTTAACTCTCACCTGCAAAAACTCCTGAAAAATTCCTTCTTGTTTGTCATGCAGTGATCATTGTTCAACACGCGTTTAAACCGGAGATTGATACGTGAGCGGCGACAGTCCTGAAACTGTTAAACACAATGGCGTTGTGCGCCTGACCGGCGTAGTCCAACACTATGCCTGGGGCGGCGAAAAATTTATTCCAGACCTGATAGGAGTCGACAACTCCGACGGACGCGAGTTCGCCGAACTCTGGCTGGGGACACATCCCAAAGGGCCGTCAACCATTGAGTTAAAGGGCGAAACCATCGAGCTGGCGGACTTCCTGCAACGCGATCCCGCTCACAGACTCGGTGAGAAAACCTCCAGCCTGTTTAACAACGATCTGCCGTATCTGTTTAAGGTGCTCGACGCGCGTAAAATGCTCTCCATCCAGGTGCACCCCGACAAAGCGCGCGCCGAGCGCGGATTTGAAGCGGAGGAACGCGCCGGCATCGACCGCGCTGCGCCCAACCGCAACTACCGTGATACAAACCACAAACCCGAACTCCACGTGGCGCTTACCGATTTCTGGATGCTGCACGGCTTCCGCGCCGCCGAGGAAATCGCCGCCGAGTTCCGCCGCGTACCGGAGTTCCTCAACCTCGTCTACGAGTTCGAAGACGACCTGGCCGCCGGCGGCAGCGACGCCGGTCCACGAGCAGTCGAGAACCTGTACAAAACGATCATGACCATGCCGCAGGGGCGCGTCGACGCATTTCTGGAGCCGCTGCTCCAACGCCTGATGCCGCGCTACGGCGGCGGCGAACTGTCCAAAAACTCGCCCGACTTCTGGGCCGCGCGAGCCGCTGAACACTTTCCGCTGCCCGACGGCCATCGCGACCGCGGCATCTTTTCCATCTACATGATGAACCTCGTGCAGCTCAAGCCGGGCGAAGCCACGTTCCAGGACGCCGGTATTCCGCACGCCTACCTGGAAGGCGCCAACGTTGAACTCATGGCCGGTTCCGACAACGTGCTGCGCGGCGGACTGACGCCGAAACACATCGACGTGCCGGAACTGCTCGACACGCTGACCTACGCGTGCGGCCCCGCCGAGATTATCACCGGCCGGCAGGAGGGCGATGTGAAAATTTATCCCACTCCGGCCATGGACTTTGAGCTTGCGCTGCTGGAGCTGAGCGCCGGCACAAACACAAAACGCAGCGCCGATCACGGACCGGACATTCTGCTGCTGATGGAAGGTCAGGCCCGCGTGCAGTCCGACGACGGAACATCGATTGAGCTGAGCCGCGGACAGGCCTGTTTTGTGCCGCACAGCGCCGCGTATGTCGTCACGTCGGACGCCGCCGGTCGGCTGTTCCGCGCCGGCGTGCCCGATCCGCGTTGACAGTTGCGATGTTTCGCCCCGTCGGCTTCTGTTCGGCTTTTGGTCTGCAGGTTTTGATTGCTCATATTGCAGGCCTGAATCAGAATCTCATTAAACACGGGGCCGGACATTGGACAGCAGGCCGACGTTGCCCGTAGACGGGCGTTTAACATCATCGTCAGATAAATCCGCGGGCTCATCAACCTGGCTGATAGTCGGTCTCGGCGTTGGCCTCGGGTTGATTCTGCTCGGCCTCAACTTCATCAAGTTCGCCTATCTGCAGAACGTCGTCTCGTTTGAACTCTCCGTTGCTGTGGCCGTCATTGTTGTGCTGGCTTTTGTGTTTGTTATTCGGTGGCAAACAAGAGATCAAGCAAAAAAGGACGCCGCGGAGGCCGCTCAAAAAGGCACTCCTGCGAGCGGGAGTGAGCAAACCGCGCGTGCAATAACTGTCACGACAGAAGAAAATCCAGTGCTGAGCATGCGCGAAAACCAGGTGCTGGAAGGCATGTGCCGCGGCGAAACCAACCGCGAAATTGCCGAACGGCTGTTTGTTTCGCCGAATACCGTCAAAACCCACGCAGCCAATATCTACAGCAAGTTGGGCGTCAACCGCCGAGCCCAGGCGGTCCACCGCGCCCGCGAGTTGGGGATTATCGTCGAAAACGGCTCAAAAACGGACTAAAAACGGGTGAGTTCACCGCAAATTCACCCGAACGGATGATGCTCGCCGCCGCCGCTCCAGACTAGATTGCCGCCGTAGTTAAACGCGTTCAACAATTGGCCCGTTTGCACGGGCGTACATTGGAGCAGAAAACATGATTTCGAGTGTACGGAAGTACGGACTTTGGGGCGGCGCTGCTGCTTGTATTCTCATTCTGGCAACGTCCTCCACAATTGATTGGCAGGCCCTGCAGGCTGCGGCCGCCGGCGGCGAACCAGAATTTACAACAAGAGATGTTGTTCTGGGAATTTTGCGTTATCCCCTGATTATTGTTACGATCATTTTGGGCGTTCGTGCTCTTCGTCGGGAGCGCGCTCCACGGGGTATTAGTTTTGGCGAGGCGTTTAAGGCCGGTGCAATAATTTCAGCCATCGCGGCCGGATTTGTCATGCTGGCGCATATTATTTACTACAGTGCGGTTGCGCCGGAATCGCTCGACATAATGTACAGCATGGGCGTTGCCACCGGCGAGCTGCAGGATGGGGAATTGCGCTGGTTTTTCCACCCCCTGGTCCACTCGCTGTTTTACTTCTTCGAGACATTCGTTCTTGGCCTCTTCGTCAGCCTGATAAGCGGGCTGCTTTTTCGCGGTCGCACAAACGCCAAACCAGCCACTCCGGCTACCACCTGAAGCATAAAAATCGGTCCAATCTCAAGAGCGCCCAAACGTCCATTGCAGACTAAGCTCTGAATGTTTCTCTTTCGAAAGGAGTAGACATGTCGACCTCCGTTGAAAACGACATTAATAACTCCGCCGCGGGGCAGGTGCATATTCAGGCCCCGGTTGACGGAATGAGCTGCGCTTCCTGCGCCTCCGCCGTTGAAACCACTCTGCGCACGCAGTCTGCCGTGCGCACAGCCAATGTCAATTTTGCCGACCGCTCCGTCACGATTGATTTCGACGCGGAGCAGACCTCCTTCGGCCGCCTGCAGGAGCTTGTTTCCGATGCAGGTTATACCCTTTTGTTACCCCCGGCTCCATCCGCTGAATCGACCGACGCACAGCAGACGCGCGACGAGCGACGCCTGCGCGAGCTGCGTCGCAAAGTCTTCGTGTCCGCCGCATGTGCTGCTGTCGTGATGTTCCTGGCGACGTTCCTGCCGCATCTGGCCGAGAGTTTCGCGAGCCGCTGGTCCGGCGCGTTGGCCTGGGCGCAGCTGCTGCTCAGCCTGCCGGTGATGATTTACGGCGGCAGTGAATTTTTTGGGCGCGCTTTTCAACTGGCGCGTCGCTTTCACGCGAACATGGACACGCTTGTCGCGCTGGGCGCGGGCGCCGCCTGGCTGGCCGGCCTGCCCGCCGTTTTTGCGCCCGATTGGCTGCTGTCGATCGGCATTGCGCCGCATCTCTACTTTGAAGCCGCGGCGCTGATTATCGCCCTGGTTCTGCTCGGTCGGCTGCTCGAAGAACGCGCGCGCCATCGCGCCTCCGCCTCGCTTAAATCACTCATATCTCTTCGTCCCGACACGGCGCTGGTGCTCAGCGGCGGCGATTTTGTCGAGCGCAGCACCGCGGAAGTGTTACCCGGCGACGTTGTACGCGTGCGCGCCGGCGAACGCGTGCCCGTGGACGGCGAGCTGCTGGAAGGCAGCGCGCTGTTTGACGAAAGCGCACTGACGGGCGAGTCCATGCCCGTCGAAAGAACGGCGGGACAACTTATTCCCTCCGGCGTTGTCAATCTGCAGTCGGCGTTGAAAATGCGCGCCACGCGCCTGGCCGCCGACAGCAGCATCGAACGCATCATCCGCATGGTGCGCGACGCTCAGGGCTCGAAACCGCCCGTTCAACGCCTGGCCGACCGCGTGGCTTCGATCTTTGTGCCGGCGGTTCTCGTCATCGCCATTCTGACCTTCGCCGCCTGGATGATCTTCGGCGGCACGGCGGTGCTCACCGACGCGATTGTCGCCGCCGTCTCCGTTCTGGTGATCGCCTGCCCCTGTGCGCTGGGCCTGGCGGTGCCGACCGCCGTCATGGTCTCCGTCGGGCGTGCCGCCGAACGCGGCATCCTCGTGCGCGACAGCGCCGCCCTGGAGATAGCCGGCAAGGTTCGCACGGTCGTGTTTGACAAAACCGGCACGCTGACTGTGGGCAAACCGGCGGTGCTGTCGGAAGAGTGGTTCGTCGCCGACGAAGAAGTTCCGCGCCTGAGAATGCTGACGGCCGCGGCGGAGCAACGCTCAACGCACCCGCTGGCGCAGGCGCTGAGCGAACATCTGCTCGCGGTAATCGACTCCGCCGCCACAGCGCCGGACGGCAGCGTCAACGAAGTGCGCGGCAGGGGACTGATCGCCGAGTTCGGCGACATCAAACTCGTCGTCGGCAACCGCGCATTGATGGAAGATGAAAGCATCGCAATTGCAGATTCCGCGCGGCCTCGCATCGCCGAGCTGGAAACGGGCGGCTCCGGCAGCCTCGTTTTTGTTGGCTGCGACGGGCGTCTGGCGGCGATCTTCAGTCTGGGCGACGCCGTTCTGCCGGAAGCGCCCGATCTGATCAAATCGCTGCGGGAGCGCGGCGTTCTGCCCGTGCTGGCCAGCGGCGACACGCCCGGCGCGGTGCGCTCTCTGGCCGAAGCCGTCGGAATTGAAGAATACTATGCTCAGGTTTCGCCGGAAGGCAAGGCGGAGATTATCGAAGAACTGCGCCGCCGCACGGGAGCGCCCGTGCTCATGGTCGGCGACGGCATCAACGATGCGCCGGCTCTGGCCGCGGCGGACGTGGCCGCGGCGATCGGCGGCGGCACGGACGTGGCGGCGGAAACAGCGGCGATAACACTCAACAGCGGCGTGGCGGCCGTCGACCGTTTGTTTAATCTCTCACACGCAACAATGCGGACGATGCACCAGAATCTGTTCTGGGCGTTTATTTACAACGTCATCGGCATTCCGATTGCGGCGGGCGTGCTCTATCCGGCATTCGGCTTTTTGTTAAGTCCCATGATTGCGTCGGCGGCCATGGCCTTCAGTTCGGTGTCGGTGGTATTCAACAGCCTGCGGCTGCGCTCAAAGATTTAAACCGCCTTTCGGGCGGCCGGTCAGCAACAATACTTGAATTCGGAGGTTACCATGCTCGGACGACTGAATGCATACCAGAAGAGTGCGGTCATCACAGTTTTTGCCACGCTGTTTCTCATTCTGGTTGGCGGGCTGGTGCGCGCCGCGGGCGCGGGCCTGGGTTGTCCCGACTGGCCACACTGTTTTGGTTCGTGGATTCCGCCGTTTTCGGTGGAGGATCTGCCGCCCGAATTCGACGCTTCGCAGTTTAACGTTGTCAAGACCTGGATCGAATATGTTAACCGACTTGTCGGCGTTGCGATCGGTCTGCTGATAACGCTGACTTTCTGGCGGTCGTTTAAGTACCGTCGCTCACAACCTGCTGTGTTTCTTTCGTCGGCGGCGGCATTTGTCCTGGTGCTTTTCCAGGGCTGGCTGGGCGGTCAGGTCGTCGCCAGTGAACTGGAGACCTGGCTGATAACGGCGCACATGCTTCTGGCGATGTTAATTGTCAACCTGCTTGTCTACGCCGTGTACCGCGCAATGTCGGATGACTTCCGGCAGAACCTGCGGGCGGCGACGCGGCAACGCCTTTTGCTCCTGTTCGGCGGACTGCTTGGCTCGGCATTGGTTCAGATGGTGCTGGGCACGCAGGTACGCGAACAGATTGATCACATCACCAACACCACTCCGGACCTGCCGCGCGAGTTCTGGGTGCCTTCACTTGATGTTGTGTTTGAAATTCACCGCAGTTTTTCCTGGCTCATTTTGCTCGTCAGTTTGTACCTGGGGTGGTATGTTAAACAGCATGTTTCATCGGCGTTGCTGCGTCGCTGCGGCTTTGGTGTGCTGACGCTGGTGCTGGCGCAGGTCGCGAGCGGAATCGGCATGCAGATGTTCAACATTCCGCCGGCATTCCAGGTTGTGCACCTTGTGCTGAGCGCGCTGATGGTCTGCCTGGCCTTTTTTGGCTGGTTGGTGGTTCGTCGCAGCTCGGATGTGGTTCTGGAGGGCGCTTCTCTCACTCCGGCTGCCGGCGGTTATTAACGCGATGCCGCGGCCGTTTGTTTAAATGTCGTTTTTGACTGAGCTGGAGAGCGCTTCGCCATCTCACTGGTCGTTCGCCGGCTTGCGTTTCTTTTTGCTCGTCAACGGACTTGAAATTTCAGGCTGTGCGGTTTGCGGCTGGAAACATTCCAGCACAAAAACTTCGCGTTTCTCATGCGGCGACAAACAGAAAAATCATAAGAGCCTGAGGGCGAACCGCAGGTGAGAACTCAAAGCGATCAGAGAAAAGTGGGAGAGTGCCGAACCGGCCGCGGAGCAACAAGCCACAGAGCGTGATTTCGACAACATGTGGAGTTGCGCGCCGCGAACAGTGCAATTGACGGTTGTTGTGCATGCCGCAAGGCCGCAGTTACGCCCCTGGTGCGGTGCTGATTAATTGTCCGTTTGACGGGAATTTTCAGCCGTTCAGTTGAAGGTAAAGGTCGTTCAGACGGAATATCAAAACATGCGAAAATTCTGTTCGGGGTCGGATGGAAAATCACTAAGTTAAAGTGCGGTTTTCCGGGCCCCACTGGGGCCCCCACCCCCTCCACCTCCTTGCCAACATTTTCCCGAATTTCCCAGCACGAAGCACGCCCAGCCTGCCCCGAATAAACGCGGTTTCCTGTCGAAAGTCTCGCGGTTTAACATTCAGTCCGGCCCGAATGTCTCCGCTGCGGCGCTGTCGCATCCCGGATGATACAACGCCCGCAACATGTTCAATTATCGCACAGCACACCAGCGGAAAAACGTCAACGTGCCGTTTTCACCGCTGAACGTAGCTGAAAATGTGCTTGAACGGGCGAAATCGGCTTACGAAACTGCGCCGTTCAGGCGAAACGAAACGCCAACGCCGTCCACTCCGATTCCGATGTGCGCTCCGTCAGCTCCAGGCCGTGTCCGGCCGCGTCGGCGATAATAATGTCGGCTTCTTCCGTCAGAATGCCCGACAGCAGGAGGGGACCGCGCGAGCTGCGCAGCGATTCGACAAAATTGCCCAGACACTGGCGCAGCACGACCGTGTTCACGTTGGCCACTATGCCGTCGGCGGGCGGGAGCGGCGTCTGAATAAGGTCCGCCTTGTGAATGTCAATACGGCCGTCCATGCCGTTGGCCTCAATATTCTCGGCGGCGTTTTCCGTCGACCATTCGTCGAAGTCGAGCGCCAGCGCGTGTTCCGCGCCAAGCCGAAGCGCCAGAATAGCCAGCACGCCCGTGCCGGTGCCGGCGTCGATCCAGAACGTTCCCGGTTTGACGTGCCGTTCCAGCATCGCCGCAATCAGGCGGGTCGTTTCGTGATGACCTGTGCCGAAAGACATCTGCGGCGCGATAATGAGCGTGATTTCGGCGTCGCTTTGTGCGGCTTTCCAGGGCGGCGCGATGGTAATGCGGTCGGAGATGCGAACGGCGTCAATCGACTCTTCCCAGCGCGCGTTCCAGTTTTCTTCCTCAAGCTCCTCAATGCGCGCTTCGCCGAACGGAATGTTCATGCCGCGCCAGTACGATTCTATGTCCGCAATCCAGTCTTTATCATACTGATCCTGATCAAAACTGACGACCAGCGCATTGTCCTCCTGGTTGATACCGAGGAAGGGATAAGGTACCAGCGCGGCGGCGGCGTTTTCGTGATGATCGGCGGGAATGTTCCAGCCGACCAGAATGAATCGTCTTTTTGTCATTGTGCTGTTCCGCAAAAAAATTCGCAACACCAAAAATATTGTTCGCCCGTCGGAAGAGTGTATGTCAACAAATGCTCCGGCGGATTGTACTGCATCGAAGAGGATGACAGGGACAATGAAGCATGGGCAGCCTGCGGCGACGCATCATTGCCAAAATAATTATCCGGCGTTTGGCCCGGAAAAACAGAGCCACCGAAATCAGGCCGCCGCCGTTGGCCGGCAGACGTAGGTAAAACACTCGTCCTTTTGCGTTGACATTGAATTCTACACAGGTTTTGTAATTTAGGATCAGGGAGGTTTTATGAGCAGCAATTCGAATGACAGGAACGACTCCTACTCGAAGGGATTTATATTCGGCGCGCTTGCGGGCGGCGCCGTCGGCGCTGTGGTAGCACTTCTGTTTGCGCCGAAAAGCGGTTCGGAGCTGCGCAGGGATATTGCCGACAAGTCCACGGAAGTATACAACGATGTATATTCCCGTGCATCGGAAATGACCAACGACGGTCGCGATCGCATGGAGCGTTTTGTTAATGAAGGCAAACGCCGGGCGGACGACCTCGTTAAGTCGACGCGCGAGCAGGCCAGCCATCTCCTGTACGAAGCCGAAGGACTGATCGGCGAGGCGCGCGTTCGCGTCAACACCGCGCAGGAAGAAATCAAAACCAGCCTGAACAAGGTGCGCGACGCCGCCGGCGAAGCACGCGAAACGTTCAAGCGCGAAATGACCAAAGAGGAAAACGCCAACTCCAAACCGGCGGAGATTAAACCGGACAACGCTTAATCATCGGCCGCTCGGCCGCCAAGGCAGGTAATAGCACGTGCATGAATTTCTCGAAGTAACTCTGTATGTCATGGCCATCCTGGCCATGTTTACATTTGCTGTACTTTGTCTCTATCTCGTACTGAAACTCGGGCCGCTGGTGCGCCAGATACAAAGCAGTCTGGCGCGTACACAGGAAACGCTGGAAATCGTCGGTGAAAAGGTTGAGCCGACCGTGCGCTACATGTCCGAACTCAAACGCGAACTCGTTCCGATTCTGCGCAACATGCAGGAAACGACCAAAACGTCGATTTCCATCTCGCATAAAGTCGACACACAGCTGGGCAAAACCGGCGAAATCGTCGATGAAATTGCCGGAATCGCCGAGCGCGTCAGCAACCTTGAGCGCGACTTTGAAGATCGCATCGTCGAGCCGATCCGCCAGATCGGTACGGTGGTGACGAGTACAAGCCGGGCAGTCAAAACCTTCGCCAACGTCATGGCGGGGGACCAGTCGGAGCCGCCGCGCAACGGCATACACAAGTGAGCCGCAGTCGCTGAATGACTCCCGCTGGACCCGTGGGTTGTTAAAGTCAGTGAACAAAACTAAAAGCCGCAGTCGAGCAATCGATTGCGGCTTTTGTGTTTTCTGCCGTGGCGCAGGTTGATCGGCGGTGTGCCGGATTCGCGTATCTAACGGCGTGCGATTACCACTGCGCGACTGACGCTCAGGTCAAAGACCTGAACCGCGCCGTCGTCTTTTGTGCGTTTCAGCACAAAGGCGATCAACTCGTCGGCGTCGAGCGCGTCGACCAGGCCGGAGTCCCGATGGAGTTTGTAGCGGCCGTTCATTTCCAGTTTGACGTCCTGCGGCGGAGAATCCTTGAACATCATCGCCATAAACCCTTCGCCCAGTTTCAGGTCGACATTTTCAGCGGCATAAACCACGCCGGTCTCATCGTAACTGTACACCATGTCGTAGTCGACAATAATATTAACCAGTCCGGCATCGACCGGTTCGTTGACATGCGTCTGCCACGAGCCGCCAGGCGCGACGTCCTGCTCGGGGTAGGGGAAGAAGAGATATTGGTCGAGCCCACCGACGATTGCCGCCAGTGCTTTGGCATCCGGACCCAACCGCGCCGGGTTGTCAAACTTGTCCCGCAACACCGTGTCCACAAAAGTGTAGCTGATGCAATGACCCTGTTCGTTTAAACAAAAGTCAATTTCCGTGCCTTTGAGCGAGGGCAAGGCGTAGGTCGTATCTACAGCGCCGCCTTGTTGGCTGTCCGTTTTCATCTTGCCGTCGACGACGATGTTGTTTAAAGTCACGCGCATTGTGCGGCAGTCTTTGTCCACGCCGGTATTTTCAACCTGCATATCGATCGCGTAATCAATGTCCGCGGCAAACTGCTCGACGCCGCTTTCATCTTTGCCCTGAATGACGACATTGATGTTTGCCTTGTAGTTTGCCGTTCCGTCGAGGACGACTTCAAAAGGGAGGTCGGCGGCATGGGCGCATACAACCGTCAGAAAGGCGATTAAACTCACAGGCACTGAAGACAAATTCATGTTAACATCCTTTTGGTTCTTGCCGTCGAGGCGCTTGATATGACAGGTAGTTATCGTTGTTGCCGGACTGCCAGTCTGTTCTCAATGGAAATGCGGGCATTCGTGAACTTCACGCCATCCACCAGCATGAGTTGAGAATCTTCGACGGCTACCGCAAAATGATTCTCCTCGTCGAACTGCACCGTCGTCGGCAGTTCCTGCGCCCAAATGGACTGCCGGCCGATTATTAACCACAGCAGCAGCACCGGCAAACAGCATGTCATTCTTTGCACTGTTGTCCTCGTTTCCGTTCAATTCCGATCCACCCAATTTACTGATTTTATTGAGATTAGGACGCTTTCAGAGTGCTCAGGGCGGGGGGAGGTTCAATTGTTGGCGCGGTCGGCGCACAAAAAAAATATCTACTCCCTTATTTTTCGCTTGACTTGCGCTTGTCTACTGACTTATATTTGCATCGTTGATTTGACGCGGGGCGCATTGCCTGATAAATTCCTCTTGAATTTTCTTGTTAGTCCCGCAGTAAAAAGTCAACAGTTTTTAAGTCGGTCGCTCATTCGGCGAGTTAACAACAGGTGCGCCGGCGTCCGGTACGAAAATTTGCATGTCTCTTAAAACAGGGGAGGCTATACGATGATTCATTTTGATGTTCAGCCGCAATAATTGCAATACCGGCGTCCGGCGCGGATAATGGTTACTTCGCATGGAGCAACGGACTACCTAATCCGTCCCGAGGTTCGATTCCTCATACCATTCCAAATTTTACCGACGCCTTTGTTTAAGCGCGGCTGATTGCTCAACAGCGACAATTTGCACCCGGCGCTGAAAACGGTTACTTCGACTGTCACTCGATGTGGGTTCGACTCCCACCCGGAGCGGGGTTTCCCGCCCGGCGGCTCGTCCGGCAGAGCCGACTCCGTTTTCCATTTTCCGGTGCAGCGTTATTTGCGTCCGGCGTTCGAGGTCGGTTACTTCGAACCCGGGCCCCATCGGGATCTTTTGCAGGTCCGGATGGGGCCCGTGGCAAGATCACCAAATGACTGCCTTACATTTCCCGACGCAATGTATTGTTGCCGCGCAGCAGAAAAACGCCCAACGAAAAGAACAGAACCGCAGTCACACTGACTTAAACTGTTCAGTCCGCATACAAACCGCACAGGTCTTGCATCCGACCGTCAATGCGTCGGCATCTGCGCTCAAAACTGCACGTGCCGCCTGACAACCTGCATTAACATGTTGATTGAATGCGGCCAGGTCCTGTCTGTTTGCCGCATCAGTCAATGTTGCGTCCGGCGTCTGGAGACAGCTACTTCGAACTGAGGCCCTTGCGCGGCTCTGCGAGCCGCGCATGTTGGTAAGTTTCTGGATTGATACAATCCGCTGTTTTCGCCTTTTCCGGCGCAACTTTTTGCCAGGTTGACATTGGCGTTCAGCGATGTTGAATTCACGTTGAACTCGATGCGCGATCCCAGGACTCAACGCCCGGCGATTGAAATGGATACTTCGGTATAGAGCACCGGACTGTTCCGGCGGGACGTCGTTCCCATTCGCATGCCATTTCTACTTTTTTCCGGCGTTGTTTGATTCCGCTGATACAGAAGATTGTATTGCATCGACTTTGTTAAACACATCCGGCGCAGATGACGGATACTTCGACTACGTCCACGTGGGTTCGAATCCCACTCGCCGCAGCCCCGTCTGCAGCGATGCTTTTGGTGAAGCAGAAACCGTTGTTGTTTTTCCGATGTGTTTAACAGTTTAACACTGAAAGCTTGCACTGTCCGGCCGATCGATTCTCGTACAGAGACGAACAAAAAAATCATGTCAGAAAGGTGGGTACGAATGTAGCCGCCCGGATTTATTGCGCTGTTAAAACGATCAAATCGGTCGTGGACGACGATGCGCACATCGCATAGGAGGCCGTCATGGCTCGATTTAACACTATTGCCTCGGTGCCGACTGTTGAAAACCTTGCAGGAGGCAACGTATTCCCGATTTCGCCGCGACGCGAATTTGTTTTTCTCGTGCTGACGTCGCTGATGCAGGATACGTTCTACGAGAAAGCGGATGTGCGCATGGCCCGATTGCGCGAGTTGATTCCGCTCGTGGGCCGCCGCTTTGCGGCACAAACGGCCATGTACGCACGTCACGAACTGGGCCTGCGCAGCGTCAGCCACGTCATTGCGGCTCTGCTGCCGTCGGTGACGGAGAATTCTCTGTCATACGGCGGAAGCGATTTTTTCCGCCAGGTCGTGCGCCGCCCGGACGATATGACGGAAATCATGGCCGCGTTTGAGATGTTTAACAAATCCTCGGCAGGGGATAAACTTAAACTCCCGTGGGCGCTGCGTCGCGGTTTTGCCGCGGCGTTTAACAAGTTCGACGAATACCAACTGGCCAAATACCGCGGCGAAGGCAAAGCCTGGACCCTGCTCGACGTCATGCGTTTGGTGCACGCCAAACCGACGGAAGCAAATGCGGATGCGTTGGCAAAACTGGCGGCGGGCGAACTGCGCTCCACCTCTACCTGGGAAGCGCGCCTTTCCGCCGGTGAGGACAAAGCGCTCGTCTGGCGTGAACTCGTCGAAGGCGGACAACTGGGAATGATGGCTTTGCTGCGCAACCTGCGCAACATGGCCGAACAATGTGAGGAATCCACGTGGCTCGCAGCGCTGGAGCAATTGTCCAACGCCGAACGCGTGCGCGCCTCGCTGATCATGCCTTTTCGTTTTCTGACGGCGTCCAAAGTCATCGAGTTCTCGCGCATGGCCGCCGCGCGTAAAGCAGGCGCGCTGGAGGCTCTGTCCGCAGCACTCGAACACTCGCTGGCCAACGTGCCGGAACTCGGCGGGCGCACGCTTGTGGCGGTCGACATTTCCGGCTCGATGAGCCAACCGCTTGCAGCCATGTCGCGCGCTACCGCCGTCGACGTCGCCTCGCTGTTCGGCGCGGTGATGGCCAAAAACATGCGGGCCGAGCTGATGGCTTTTGCCAGTAATGCAGGTTTTGTGCGCTTCTCTTCGGCCGACTCCCTGCCGACGATCGCCGAATGCATTAAAACCGGCAGCGGCGCGGGCATCAAAGGCTGGGGCACCTGCGCTCCGGCCATCCTGGAGAAACTGCTGCGCGGCAAACACGCCTTTGATCGCGTTGTGATTATCTCCGATATGCAGACCTGGCAACACAGCGATTTCGGCAACGGCGACTTCCAACCCCTGTGGCACCGCTACCGGCGGCGGATAGCGCCGACGGCCAGGCTGTTCACGATCGACATTTGCGGGTACGGGCACTCGCTTGTACCCGAGCACAATGTCGCCGCCGTGGCCGGCTGGTCGGATCGAATCTTCACGTTCATGTCGATGCTCGACAAAGAGCCCAAATCAATTGAACGGACGATTGAGGCCGCATTCCCGCTCGCAGACGGCAACTGATCGACAAAACCGCCGCGCGGACTACCAAAGTCGCGCGGCGGTTGGTATTTTAAAGGCCCGGCGATCGTCAAAGCAAAAAACAGGAGAAGGATGGGAACCCGGAATGGAAAAAATTGAGCTCTGGCGCCTGCTGGACCAGAACCTCTGGACCACCTCTCGCACGGCGCGCTTTTTTGAATGCGCCGCCAGCACCATACGTCTGCACGTGCAGCAACTGACGGCGGAAGGCCGCCTGCAGACGGTCGATTTTCACGGTAAAAACAAAATTCACCTCTCGCTCATCCACGTGGCGGACCTCAATCTGCTGCGACCGGAGAGTGTACCCGCCTCGCGGCGACTGCCGCGCGCCACCATGTCCAAAAAGCAGCTGACCAAACTGTTGGAGCGGGAAACGCTGACGCTGGAAGAAGTCTGTGAAGAGGCCGGCGTCAGCCAGGCGCTCGTCTGGCAACGCGTCGCCGTCGCCGCCAAGCGCGGCGAGTCGATCGGTTATGCATTTGAAGGCGGCCGTCTGCGAATCTACCATCGCTCGGAACTGGCGCTTTTTGGACGCAAGTACGCCCGCCGCGGGTGAGGGCGGCGGAGGTTGAGCCGGCCTGGCATGCCTGAGAGACCGGGAGTGAGCGGAGTCGTTTTCCAGCGTAAACGCTTCGAATTGGCGGGTGAGCGGTCAGGTGTGCGGTGCAAAAGTTGAAAATTACGTGAACTACGCTTGAGCTGCGAGCTCTACGGGCTCACAGCTCAATTCATTTCGCCGCCAGGCGGCGCGCCCTGCGGGGCGAACCGAAAGGTCTGACTGCCTCATGCACATGGATCCCCTCATTCTCTACGTCAGCGCCGCGGTTTTTCTGGTGCTGCTCGTCGGCGCGGCGGCTAAACGACTTAAACAGCCCAACGTCGTCGGCTACCTCATTGCCGGGGTGGTTATGGGGCCCTTTGGTCTGGGGCTGCTGACGGATGTACACCTGCTGACAACCATTGGCGCGCTGGGCGTGGTGCTGCTGATCTTTTTTGTCGGCATGGAACTGGAGCCGAAGGAACTGATTGCCAACTGGCGCGTGGCGATCTTCGGCACGACGCTGCAGATAACATTCAGCGTGGCGGCCGTCGGCGTGCTGGGCTGGGCGCTGGAATGGCCTCTGGCGCGCACCATTCTCGTCGGTTTTGTCATCAGCCTCAGCAGCACCGCCGTGGTGTTCAAGTTGTTGAGCGACTTCAAGGAACAACAGACGGCGACGGGCAGGCAGGTGTCCAGCATTCTGTTGACGCAGGACCTGGCGCTGATCCCGATGATGATCATCATTGCACTGGTCGGCGGTGCGACGCCCTCGGCGGCGGAAGTGAGTCTGCAGGTCGTCGGCGGGATATTGCTCATGGCTCTGTTTGTCTGGCTGATTCGCGCGGGAGAGATCAACCTGCCGATGCTGCGCTTCCTGCAGGACGACAAGGAAATGCAGGTTTTTGCGGCGCTGGGCATGTGTTTTGGCCTGGCGCTGATCACCGGCTTGTTCAACCTTTCCTCGGCGTTGGGCGCGTTTCTGGCGGGTATGCTGGTGGCGGCTTCGCGCGGAACGCGATGGATTCACCATTCGCTGCTGCCTTTTCACGTTGTGTTTGTGGCCGTCTTTTTTGTGTCGATCGGCATGCTAGTGGACCTGAAGTTCCTGCTGGATGAATGGCCGCTGATTTTGACTCTGGTGTTTATTGCTCTTGTAATCAATTCCGTCATCAACGCCGGAGCGCTGCGCCTGCTGGGCGTGGAATGGCGTCCGGCGCTCTACGCCGGGGCGCTGCTGGCGCAGATCGGCGAATTCAGTTTTGTGCTGGCGGCCGTGGGACGCCAGGCCGACATCATCTCCGACTACGGCTACAGCCTGGCTATTGAAGTCATTGCTATTTCTCTGATCGTGAGCCCGATCTGGATTACGACCGTTAAAAAACTGACCGGAAACTGAAGCGCCGCGGCGCATGGAGCCCAGGATGTTGAAGATTCGCATTCCGCTCGATTTATTCAAACGCAATCCAGGCATGCCGCCCGGCACGCCCGTTTTTATCGGCGATCAAAAAATCGAGAGCGTCTACGTTCACCTCACCGATTTCGATGAAGACTCGGTGGTTGAACACGAAGCCGGCGGGATGGACGACCCCGTCGTCAAGGCCGAGCCGCAGGGTACGCGCTGGCTGAACATCTGCGGCGTGCACGAGATACCCGTGCTGGAAGCGCTGGCCGAGCGCTACAAGCTGCACCCGCTGACGGTTGAGGACATGGCCAACACGCGTCTGCGTCCCAAGGTGGAAGAGTTTGAAGGGTATCTCTACCTGATTACCCGCATGATTTACATGGACGACAAACACGAACTCGATACCGAGCAGGTAAGCATCGTGCTGACAGGACAAACCGTCGTCACCGTGCAGGAGCGCCGCGAGGACGTCTTTGAACCGCTGCGCAAGCGCATCGAAGCCGGCAAGGGCCGCATCCGCACCGCCGGCAGCGACTACCTGCTTTACGCCATCGTCGACGCCGTGGTCGACCACTATTTCCAGGTGCTGGAGCACCTGACGGTGCGGGCGGATGCGCTGGGCCGCAATCTCTACGACAACCCGCAGGACGACGTGCTGGATGAAATCAGCGATCTGAAAGCAACGGTGATGGACGTGCGGCGCGACGTCTGGCCCATGCGCGAGCTGATAGCCAGACTTCAGCGCGACGAGGCCGGCGTCTTTTCCGAGGGAACGCGCACCTACCTGCGCGACGTCTACGATCACATCATGCAGGTCATGGACCTGCTGGAGCAGCTGCGCGAAAATCTGGACAGCATGGGCGAGCAGTTCCTCTCCGGACTGAGCCGCCGCATGAATGAGGTGATGAAAACGCTCACCATTTTTTCGACCATTTTCCTGCCGCTGACTTTTGTGGCCGGTCTATACGGCATGAACTTTGCCTACATGCCGGAGCTGCAACTGCACTGGGCGTATCCGGCCACCCTGGGACTGATGCTCTGTATCGCCATCGGTTTGTTTTTCTATTTCAAACGCAAAAAATGGATGTAAAAAAGACGCGAAAACACAGCGCGGCGCGGTTTCCACAACGCTGACCAGCAAGAGGAAAAAAGCAAGCCCAACCGCAAAGCGGGAGGCGAAGCGTTCAGGCAAAAATCCCTTAAACAACAAAGTCCTCCGAACACCAGGTCCGGAGGACTTAAACAATCAGTTAAACCGCCGATGCGCTCAGTGTGAAACCGGCGCCATGCTTCGAATGCCGAGCTGCGGGAAGGTTTTCATCAGCAGCGCAAAACCGCCGAAGAGCGCCGCGCTGTAGGCCAGGTCGCCGAGGACCGTCATCTGCAGGAAAGGCAGAGCCATTTCGTAGCAAAGCAGCAGGCCGCCGAGGCTTTTTTCGTAGGCGCCGTAGAAAAACGGGCCCAGGTTGCTGACAAAAAAGAAGAGCAGGGAAGAACCGACCGCGGCGCCCGCCACGCGTCCGACGTTAATGCCCGAACGGAGCAGCAGTCCAAGCGCCGTTACCAGAACAAAAGCCGCGTAGTTGATCCACTGGCCGTCGTAAAAACCCCAGCCCATCGTCATCTCAATCACGACGTCGCTCAGCAGCATGGCCGTGAGGGGCGCGGCAAACGCCATCCATTTGTTGCGGAACATTGCGCCGCCAAAAAGTGCCATGGCGGCCACCGGTGCAAAATTGGGCGGGTGCGGCATTACGCGCGCCAGGGCGGCAATAACAATAAGTCCGGCCACCAGCCAGAAGCGGGCGTCCATACCCGCAATTTTGTCGCTCGTTTCAGTAGAGTGCATCATCGTTGTCATTTCTGCTTTGGTTCGTGCCATTTGAGCAAGGCGCAAAATACGCCTTTTCCGCCGCAATTAAAACCCGTGTGCGGAAACCAATGGTCGCGGGCTGTTTTCGTCCACCAGCGGACACATTTGGTCCGCAACCGGGAGAGTTCCTGTCAATGCCGAGCTCGGAAAACGAGAAAACGCCGCAATTCACCGAAGCCGTTCGCACACGGACGCCGGCTTCCTGGCAAATCGTGCATCGCGAGGCCTGCCGGCGCGGTTTGGACAGCTACGTGGATCCCGCCACGGGCTACCTGGTTTTTACGGCCGTCTATCTGCTGCGGCGCGGAACCTGCTGCGGCAGCGGATGCCGGCACTGTCCCTACGGCAACAAAACGCGTACCTGAGTGATTCGGCATGTTCAACAGCAAACGATACCCGCGGATGAAACCTGAGCTGCGCGCGCCCTTTGGTCGCTTACTTTTGACTTTTTGTTTGTCAGCGCTGTTGATGTCCTGCGGCGACGAGGACGTCATAACGGACCCGCCGCCGAATGCCGACGCGTCGGTGTACATCCTCTGCGAGGGCACGCGCGGGGCGGACAACTCGACGCTCAGCCGCTGGAATCCCGAAAGCGAGGCGATGGAAAACGACGTGTTCCGCCGCTTGAATCCCGGCCTGCGCCTGGGCGACACGGCCAACGACATGCTTTTGATCGGCGACACGGTGTTTGTGGCGGTCGACGGTTCGCGCACTATTGAATATTTCAACCGGCGCAGCGGGGAGTGGCTGGGACGCATTATAATGCCGGACGATTATTCACCGCGATTTCTGGCAGGCGTTTCCGGTGATCAGATCTGGGCCAGCGTGGCGCTTAAACACTGCGTCCTGCCGATCAATCTTCAGTCGTCGACACAGCCGTCGGCGGACGACTGCATCGCCGTGGGCGCCGCGCCGGAAAAAATGGCGCTGCACGGCAATCTGCTGGCGGTGGCCAACTCGGGCTTCGGCACGGTGTTCCGCGATCATCCCGACGCCGGGACCGTTTCGATCATCGATACGGACACACAACGCGAACTGCTGAAGCTGCGCCCGGGACCAAACACGACCGACGTCTGTTTCAACCGCGACGGCACGCGCCTGTACGCGCATTACCTGCACCTGCCGGGGCCGGACTGGCCGAAAAACGACTCGCTGGCGGGCGTCGTGGAGTACAATGTCGGCGACTGGCGCGAACTGCGGCGTTGGCGTCTGCCCTCGGTGATGTACGACCTGGTTTACGACGAACAGCGGGACCTGTTGTTCACCGTCACGCTGGACGGCCTGGTGCGGATAGACCCGCAACAGGAGGGCGATGCGATCCAGATAGTGTACCCGAAGCAGGGCCCGGAGAATGAGCACTGGTACTCGCTGGCTTACGATTCTCACGAACGCGAATTTTGGATAGGCAATGCGCGCAACTTTGTGGTGGGTGGACAAGTACTACGCGTGAAACAAAACGGGGCGCTGCTGGGTCGCTATGAAGTCGGTCGCAATCCCGGCGCGTTTTTGTTCAGCCGCGATTAAACAGCCTGCGAATACAAAACAGGAAAGCAGGTTTGTTTCAAAAACCGCAAACCTTTGTTCTTTAAAACTGTACTCCCGATGTCCTTTGGCGTACAGGCATGCAGCACACGTGTAACTTCTTGCGGTCGCCCGCATTGTTTGCTCACGAGGGCGGACATCGATGCGACGGTGTGATTCGGCGTTAAGGAGGCGCCGAGCCACAAGTGAAACGACCGTTACAGGAAAGTTGCCATCGCCGGGCCTCGCGGCCCGGAACACCATGAAAAGAGAAGAAATGCCGGGCAGTTTCGAGTTAACTGCCTTTTGCATTTCGGGAGGAAGAAATGAGACTGGTTCAGGGTTTGTTAATAATTGCCGCCGTGTTTGCGGCATTGGCATATTCGTTTAACAAAAAGTCCGTCTCCGCAGGCGAACTTGCCGAGACGCACATGGTCAACCCGGCGCAGATGAGCCTGGTGGAAAATCTGGACGCAGCGCCGGACGCCCGACTGGAAGTTATGCGCGCCTCCGTGCACGGCGATGTCCTGCACGCCTTTGTCCAGTACTCGTCCTGCGCCGATCTGGAGTTTGAACTCGTCGGCAGCCGCAACTTTGCCGAGTCGTTTCCCATTCAGGCCCAGGTTGTCATTCGCGCCGTCGGTACGGACAGCGGCTCCGACTGCGACGTCCTGCGCTCGAAGGATCTGCGTTTTAACCTGGCCAACCTGCGCAAGACCTACCACAACCTGTACAACATGTCGAGCGGCACGATTCTGATTCAGTTGAACGACTACCCGACGCTGATTCGCTACGACTTCTGATTCGGCTGAGATGCATCTGCGCCACAAAACAATTCATCAATGACTTATACTTTTCAAAGCGCGCCACGATGGCGCGCTTTTTTGTATTCGTTTACAGCCGGGCCGGTTTCCTCAGCGCTTTGCATGCAGGTTTTTCACGCGCGGCGGGGCGGCGTTGCATCGGGCGTGAACCGGACAGTTGTGAGTGCGGCCAAAGCGGGCTATCTTATAACCTTTTGCAGACACAGATCGACTCGCTGCCATGCAGGCCGAATATTTACTGTTCAACCTGATCGTGATTATCGGGCCCTTTGTGGCCGGATTTTTCCCGCGCACCCGCTACGTCCACATGTGGCCGCAGGTATTCGGTGCGGCGCTGATCGTGCTCGTACCCTACATCATCTGGGACATTCAGGTGACCGGGCGTCACTGGTGGTTCAACGAGCTCTACACCATGGACTGGCGTCTGCTTGGTCTGCCGCCGGGCGAGTGGCTGTTTTTTATCACCGTGCCGTTTTCCTGTCTGTACATCTGGCACATGCTGCCGGAGAGCTGGAGTGAATTCAGGGTCGATGCGCGGATCTGGCGACTGGTCCTGTTCGTTCTGCTGCCGCTCAGTTTTGTCCTGTGGCTGTCCGGCAAGGAGTACTCGGCACTGGCGGCGTTGGCAATGGGGCTGACGCCGATCGTTGACCTGCTGCTCAAAACGCATATTTTCAAACAAATCAAGATCCTGGTTTTCATCCCGACCGTGGTGGGCCTGACCTTCATTTTCAACACGTGGCTCACCTGGCGGCCCGTGGTGCTCTACGGCGTGGAGTACCAGCTGGACGTGCGCCTCGGCACAATACCGCTTGAAGATTTTTTCTACGGCATGTCCCACCTTTGCTACTGCGCCATTGTCTTTGAGTGGCTCAAAAAACGCAAAGACTGAATGCGCGCCGCCGCGCGGTTCCACACCGACACGAACGTTCTACTCTCACTATGCGGCTGTTGCCGCAGCCTTTGCAACCATTCGTTCCGTTAGGTATTGCACGCCGCTCCGGATTTGGTTTTGTTGGGATTGTCGCTCAGCCTGCGGAGCGCGTGGAAGTATCATCTGGAGGAAACATCGTGAGCAAGGATCGCAGAATTGCGGTGATTGGTTCCGGCTTCGGCGGCCTGTCGGCAGCCATCCGCCTGCAGGCGCGCGGCTTCAATGTCAGCCTGTTTGAGAAAGGACCGGCGATCGGCGGGCACGCCGCGCAGTTGCGGCGCGACGGCTATACCTTCGACATGGGGCCGAGCCTGATTACAGCGCCCTTTATTCTGGAGCGTTTGTTCCGCGCGGGCGGCCGCGAGCTGAGCGACTACCTGGAACTGCTGCCGCTCGATCCGTTTTATCGCATCTATTTCCACGACGGCTCCAGTCTGGACTACACGGGCGACGCGGATGCGATGCGTCGCCGCATCGGCGAACTTGCGCCGCGCGATGCGGAACACTACGACCGTTTTATCGCCGATACACGGCGCATTTATGACGCGGTTATCACCGACGGGCTGGGTTCCGCGCCTTTTGACTCGCTCGGCACGATGGCCGACTTCATTCCGCAGGCTTTACGACTGAAAGCTTTTACACCGGCCTACAAATTTGTACAGCGCTACTTTGAGGATCCGCGCATTCGCTTCACCTTTTCGTTCCATCCCTTGTTTATCGGCGGTAGTCCCTTCCGCGCACCCTCCGTCTACCTGATGATTCCATATCTGGAAAAAAGCGGCGGCGTCTGGTTTACGCGCGGCGGAATGTACAGCGTGGTCGAAGCTCTCGGGCGATTGTTCAGGGAGCTGGGCGGCGAAATCAACGTCAACGCCGAAGTCAACGAGATAGTTGTCGAAAATGGCCGAGCCGTCGGTCTGGAGTCGGCCGCGGGCCCCTGGCGCGGCGACGCCGTCGTGTCCAATGCCGATGTGGCGCACACGTACGGGCGGCTGCTCGCGCCGCGGCACCGCCGCAAGTGGAGCGACCGCAAACTGGACAAAGTCAAATACTCGATGAGCTGTTTCCTGCTGTACATCGGCGTGCGCAAACAGTACCCGGAATTGCTGCATCACACGCTCATTCTTTCCGAGCGCTACCGCGAGCTGGTAGCCGATATTTTTGATCGCAAGGTTCTGCCCGACGACTTTTCCATGTACCTGCACGTGCCGACGCGCACCGATCCCGGCATGGCCCCGCCGGGCTGCGAGAGCATGTACGTGCTGATTCCCGTGGCGAATCTGCAGGCGGACATAGACTGGTCCGTCCGCGGTCCGCGCTTTGCGGACGCCGTGCTGGACTACCTCGAAAACGACTTCGGCATGCAAGGCCTGCGCGCGAACATTGAAGTACTCGAAACGTACGGCCCCGAAGATTTTGCGCGCGAGCGCAATTCGTGGTTCGGCAGCCCCTGGGGGATTGAACCGCGACTGACACAAACGGCCTGGTTCCGTCCGCACAACCGCAGCGAAGATGTGCGGAACCTCTACTTCGTAGGCGCCGGCACGCATCCCGGCGCAGGCGTGCCGGGCGTCATGCTCTCGGCCGAAGTTACCGAGAAAGTGGTCCTGGCCGACCTGGGGCAGCCGGCCGCCGCCGCGGAGGTGAAAACATGATTCACACACTTTCAAAGGACGGCGTAACTCTTGCACCTGCAAGGAGTTACGCGCGGGACTTCTGGCGCGATGCGCGCCTGGAAAACGACTTCAGATACATGCGGCGGCTGACCGAAAAGAATGCTCGCTCGTTCTATCTGGCCGCGCGATTTTTGCCTGAACGCAAACGCTGGGCGACATATGCTGTCTACGGTTTCTGTCGCTACGCAGATAACATCATCGACAACCCGCGCGATCGCAGCATCGACGAGCTGCGCCACGAACTCGAATGTCTGCGCGTTGAGCTGCGAACGGCATTCCGCACCGGCGAGTCCGAGCACCCGATCCTGCGGCCTTTTGTTGCGACAGCTTCCATCTTCGGCATCCCGCTCGAATACGCACTTGAGTTGATCGAAGGCGTCGAAATGGATCTGTTGTACGACCGCTATCAAACCTTCGACGACCTGTATCTGTTCTGCTATCGCGTTGCCGCCGTCGTTGGACTGATGATGACCTACGTCCTGGGAACCAATAACCCCGCGGCATTCTGCTACGCCGAGCAACTCGGCATTGCCATGCAGCTGACGAATATCCTGCGCGACGTGCAGGAAGACAAGAATATGGGGCGGATATACCTGCCGCGCGAGGAGTTGTGTCAGTTCGGTGTCACCGAGCGCGACATCATCGAGGAAAACATCACGCCGGAAGTGCGCGAATTGCTGCGCTACCAGGCTGAGCGCGCGCGAAACTACTACAAGGAGTCGATGCCAGGCGTGCGCATGCTCGACTCCGATGCGCGATTTACGATCTACGCCGCCGCGAATATCTACGGCGAAATTCTGGAGCGCCTGTCGCAACGCGACTACAATCCCTTTCTGGGCCGCGTTGTGGTGCCGACCCGGCAAAAATCCATGATCCTGCTGCGCGAAGTCCTGCGCTCCCGATTTGATCGCGCGTAAAATTGGCCGGCAATCAACTGTGGAGCCTCCTGCCGCTCCCGGACGCCGCCGGAAACAAGAGTCCATCGCAATTTGTCGGCTGCCCTGATGCCACGTCCCGGGGCATGTTGTTTACTTGTCATCTTCCCGCGGTGGACTGCCGGGAATGATATGTCCGCTGCTGTCCGGAGCAATCTGAACGGTATAACTGAAAGAACCGGAAGAGGAGACCGACCTTGTGGTGTCGGATTGCGGCGCCGTGTCGGTCGGTGCAGGCGTGCTGACCACATAGGAATAGGAGAGCGTTGATCCGCCGCTGTTCTGTGCGCCCGCCGCGTTGTCATTTGGCTGGTCGATAATAAACTTGATGCCGATTTCGCGGTTGGCCAGCACCTTGACTTTGCGGTTTTTGACGCGCTGAAAACGCAGCATGCGCACGAGGCGCAGCGCCTCCTCATCACAGCCGCTGCCGATGCCGCGCACCACGCGTGCATTGGCTACCTTGCCGTCGTCGTTGACCGAATATGCCACATACACCGTGCCCTGGACTTTTTTGGCGCGCGCCTTTTCGGGATAGCGCAGGTTGGCGTCGATAAATTCCTGCATGGTCTGGCGATCGCCCACAATCTTGCCGATCTGCAGAAAATCCTTGGCTTTTTTGCCGCGCTTCATTGTCGATTCTCCCGTTTTCCACACACTGTTGCATCCGGTTTTACGTCCAGAGCAGCCACGTTGCGGACGGCGGAGCCGAATTCTCCGTCTGCCGCCGACGTGCCGCCCGATCTGTCCACAAACCTGACGAATAACGATGAACATCAATTACATTGCAGCGCACCGTATTAACAAATCCGTCAACGAAACCGGCGCTACGGTTCGGCTCGCGACGGAATTGCTGACCGTGGATCACAAATCCGAACAATTGCTGATCGGCTGCAATGAGCTGTTCGCCACTTCGCCCTCGCTGACCTATGCCTCGTTTGACATGTATTCCGGCAAGCGATTTCCGGAGCTTTTCCTCGACTTCCGCGCCGACTCGCACGCCGCCGGATTTCTGGAGTTTTCCCGTCAGGCGACGCAGGAACTCTGCGACGACATCAGTGTGATTCCCGCGGCCAAGGGCGGCTGGCTCCTCTTTGCCGACTACTCCAGCGGCGACGGCAACTACCTGGCGGTCTGTTATCTGCGCGAGCAGGACGGCCTGCGTTTTTCCTTTCCGGCGGGGGCGGCCGCTCCGCAGTTGCTGGACACGTCCGCGCTCGACCCGGAACGCCTGGCGATGGCCTGCCGCATTGACAAGATTCGCTACTCAAACAATCTGGGCGCTTATCTGACGCTCACCAAAAACTCGCGCCTGCGCGACATTTCCGAGTACTTTGTCGACTGGCTTTCGACCGATCTCGACAGCATGGCCAACAAAACCACCTACACGCGTGCGGTCACGGAAATTGTTGACGGTATGCCTTGTCCGGTGGATCCCGCAACGGGCGAAATCATGCAGCCCGAACAGCTGCGCGAGCGCGTGCTCGACTATGCCACAGCCGCGGCGCGCAACGCACCGGACAAAACGGTCAACCTCGCTGAAATGAGCCGCGAAATTTACGGCGACGACGAAGCCATGACGCGTTTTGCCGACGAAAACGGCTACGAAGTTCCTGACGATTTCCAACCCGACATCAAGATCCTGCAGCGCCGCACGCGTGTGGACGTGTATGCGGAGGGCGTCAAGCTCCAGTTCCCGCTTTCCCTCTTCAACAAACTCGTGCGCATCGACGGTAAAAATTCCGCCCGCATCATCATCGAATCGGACGAAATGGCCAATCTGGTGCGTCGCCAGCTGCAGCAACAGAGCTCAGAGGAGCACTGAGGATTTGTCCGCCCCAATCTGCGTGTTATGATCTGACTTCTGATTGCAGCGCCGCTGCGGCTTTGGCCTTCCGGCTCGCTTTCTGACATTCTTGTTTGTCAGCGGGGTGGGCGCGTCGCGTTGTGTTGGTGGAGGAAACGTGCTGCCGGTGGAGGCGGCAGAGGAGGGGCCATTGATCACAAAGGATTGTATTCGTTAAACACCTTGACGTTGTTTAAAACTCAGTTACTTCTGTCTGGCCCGTTAACAAAATCATCATAAAGCGAGCCGCCCGCTGCAAGCGGAGGCGCTGCAATCCGCCGTGTTACATCGTATGCGTTTCAGCTGCGTGACGATTCAGCCAGATCCTGAATTCACCGACGCCAAGACTGCCCTCAATTCCCGCGTCGTCAACTGCCGAGTTGAACCTGTGAAGAGTCTTTGTGAATTGATTTGACACCAACTCTCGGCTGCGTGTTGATTGGGCTTCAATTATCAGATCGGGAAGGCGCTTGAGGAAATTCAGAATGATGCGCCAGGGTTTGGTTAACATGCCGGCTTTTTTAAGATTGCGTTCAGCCGAACGCACCAGGCCCTCCATATTCTGGTAGTCGGCCGATTCGAAGGCGCAAACAGGCAGGAACATTCTGCCGATGGCGCGGATGTCATTGCGGCTGGCGCTGCTGCCGGCGCTGTCGTTTGAACAGAATGGTATGGCTTCGAGAAAACGACGCGCGTCGCGGGCACGACCGAGCATCAGCAGTAAAATCCCGCCGTTGTAGCGCAGTGCGAGTACGCGGGCCTGGTTGATCTCCACAGATTGTGTGTTTAACCACTCTTCCAGTTCGGTGATGTTAACCATTGATTCAAATCGCTCGCGGCGATCGGAGTCGTTCAGACAACAGAGAACGACAGCGTAATAAATATTGTGTTGTAGTTCGATCAGTTCGCGCGGGCTGAGTCTCTCGGATTGCGTCGATTCTATTTGCTGCAATGAGACAATGCCGTTATATGCCTCGCTGAGGTTCTGCTCGCGAATAGCGCTGTTGATCAAATTGGAGTTAACGATGATTCTGTGTTTAACTGTATTGCCGCGCAGGTCGGGGTGTTGTTGCATCAGAATATTTGCCAGCCGCAGGTGTTCGCCGGCCTTCGGATGGCTCGATATGTATGGGGAAACACGCGGTAAATTCTGCACGCCGTCATACAGACAAATCAGTGAACAAATCATGTGGAATCTGATTCCCGCGCGTAGAGAGAGAGCCCGGTCGGGAGACTTCATTAATGCGTCGGAGGCAATTTCCTGGAGCTCCGCAGCGGTCTGCCGTGATGTTAAGTTTCCGCGATTCCTGAAACAATAAAACGCTCTGTCATAGAGGTCCTGGTAGGCCAGGTAGTTGACCTGATGAGTGGAACACTCCTTACAGCGTTGATGAATGCGCTCCAGTTCACTCCGCACACCGGTGGGCCAGGAATCCAGCAGGACTTCACGTTGCATATTGTACAGTTGCTGTTGCACCTCAAAGTCTTCGGCAATGATCGCTTTTTCCAGCGTTTTACGAATCTTGTCGAGGCACAACTCACGCAGAGATTTGTCAAAGTAGATTTCTGCTTCGCGGACATCGTTTTGTAACTGCTGATTTGAATCGTTCTCATCGCGATATTGACGCAGGCTGCGCAAAAGGAGCTTCCGCAAATTTCGACGCAGCGAAGGCAAGTTTGCATCAGGTAGTTTCAGGACGATGGCATCTTTGATCCGCTGTTCATCCCAATGCAGACCGGCGGCGAGAATTTCATATAACAGATAGTATTGTTTGACGTCGGCGTCGCCCATCATGGATGCCTGCACGCTGAAGTACCGTTTTTCCGATGGTGTCAATGTCGCGATCAGACTGTGCAATTCTTCAAGCATGGTCATGGATCGTTGCTCCCCGGATTTCAGGTCATTTGTGATGTGCTACAGGTATGTTATGCCAATATACGATGATTCCCGATGCAGTCAATTGTTGCCCGGACTATTCTCAGACATGCACAAACGGGCCAATTAGTTGTCTTTTTTGCCTGACGTCCACCGCGTAGCTTTGCCGCAGTTGAAAAAACATGCTCTGCGGGAATTGAAGAGATGATAGATTTTGAGTACTTCACGACGAAGACGCCTTTTGACATGAATTCCCACGTGATAACGATCAATGGGGGAGAGCTGCGTGTGCTGAAGGCTGAAAACAACTGCCTGGCTCACAAGGTGGATGTTTTGCATGGCGGGCAAGTTGTGTACTTCGTGCTGATAGAGCGATACTTTTGTATCGGACTGTTAAGTCGCAATGTTGAGTTTCAGCGGCTTGTTAATTTCGACACCGACGTTGATTACAGCCTCGTGACAAGACCAAACGACGCACAGGCAGTTTTCTTCACAAACGCCCCCGATGAAACCGAACAGTGCCGATTGAACGACGGCCATATCTACAAGCTGGAGTCCACAGCGTCGGACAAGTGTGTTTCACTGTTGGAGTCCATCCAGTTGTACAACATATGAATGAGTCGGCGCTTTCCGGGCGCCCGGCTGAAATTACCAATCGTTATACCGAGGATTACAATGAATGTGTTAACTGTTGATGATTTGCCGTACGAGAAGCCGCTTGACGACACACTGTGCAGAATTTCCAGTAATGGCGAGGTGCTTGAACTCTACTATTGTGATGCCAATCACGATTTGCAGCGTGATATCTGGGAGTTGCAGACCGAAGTGACCATCAGCGTTGTGAACAGCGGCGGAAAACAAATGCTCCGACTGAGCAACGATTTCGTCAATGTGAAAAAGACTGTTGTCGTTGATGTTAACAAATCATCTCAATATGTGCGTTTGTGGCACTATCACGATGGTACAAGTCACCAGGCGGCCGTGATTGGCGCGCTTGACGACCGCTACCTGCCGGCCTGTTCCCTGCCGTTTTTGGCTACGACATATCATCTTATTCACCTTCAGGCCCAGCCCGTCAGAATCAGTTGGAAGGGCAAATTTGGCAAGAACGAAGTCAGCCTCCTGTACGATGATACGCAGCCGACCACGGTCGAGCTTCGCGCCGCCGGAAGCGCGCAGGCAGTCTTTGACCAAACCAACAACTAAGCCGACAAAAGGAGGCCGACATGCACAATCGCAGGTTTCAGGTGTTATCGTCCGTCTATGGGCGGATTGACGAGGTTCTGTTTGTCGATCCCAACGAGGGGCGCCGGGCCGATCAGATCGCCGCGGAGTATGAAGAAATTTATCAAAACCTTGCTCCGCATGTTAAGTTTTTTATTGTCGCTCATCACACCGAGGCTGGTAGTGAAGCGGCGAAGCTGTACAAGAATGTACTGGATCGCATTCGCGGCGCCCACGGTTCCAACAGGACTACTGTCATTCTGTATGGTTCGGACCCGGAGCGCGGTGACGCGAACATCCGGCGTTTTATTCAGGACGACTGCATGGTGCTTGAAAGTGAACCCGGAATACGCGCGGTGTTGGCTACCGTTCCTTCCCGGTCCAACTGGAAGAAAAACGAACGAACCTACCTGCAGACTCAGGTGCTGCACGCATTTGCTGCTGAAACGGATTTTCTGCTTAAACCCTTTCCCTACATCATTCGTGGCAGCGACTACCTGGTCGGAGACAACTACATGTTTGTTTCTGAATCGGTGCTGGTAAAGAATGCGGAATTACTCGGAATGGCTTTTGCCAATATTCTGGTTTACGAAGACATGCCGAATGCGGCGGGTGGGAATGCATCAGATAGCGCCGAGGAATTAAACAAAAACAAGCGACGAGAAATACTTGAAGAAGCGCTGCGCTGCGGCTTTGGCGTTGAGCAGATTATTTGGGTCCCACAGCCTCGATTGACGAATGGCACGTCGCTGTTTGTCGACCTGGATGAGATTCTCAATCTGGGAGGGCGCATTTACGACGCCAAATCAGATAAGTTTAAAGAACTCGTTTTTCTCGCGCATCCTGATCTTGAAACGTTCAGCGGCGCTCCGCAGCCCGCCGCAGAGCTGTTGCAGGAGCTGACAAAAGGCTTTGCTGAAGTCCGGATGGCGCTTGCCGATCACGATCACCGCGGCCTCGAGTTTGAGGTGGTCGACTTGCCGGTCGTTGTGGACATAAACTCGAACTTTCGCAATGGCAAAAACAAGTTCAAGTATCGCTCATTTAACAACTGTCAGATAGAGGTGTACCAATCCTTCAGGAATGTTTACCTGCCTCGTTATTCGTACGACTGCAAGATTCCCGCCGAGGCCGAGTTTCTGAAGCGGATTGAGAAATCCGTCGAATCGGTCTACCGCGAGTACGGCTTTAAGTCGACGTGGCTTAACGGCAGTTTTTACGAATACAGTGAGAACAGGCGCGCGTCATTGCACTGCATCACAAAAGTGATGCGTCGCTCCTGCGCCGCGCGCCATTGGAATGTGCCGTACGGACACAAAACTCTTCGTTATCCGCAGGACAAAAGTGATATTAACAGGACCTTTACGCCTTTGACCGTGGGTCGCCTCCGGGAGGTGATAGAAGAATCCCGTGAAACTGTCGGCAGTGCGGTAGCTGAGGGGTAACCTGTTGCAGTGTTTAAAATTTTAGACTGACCCGTCATTTTTATTCATACTCCCCGCATCGCCCGTGGGCGAATTACGTCCAGTGGCATGTGCTGTGTACATCTTCGTTCATTCGGCGGTGCGGGTCTTGAATTATCACTATCAAACGGAGATAAACCATGAGCAGTTCAAATCTTTATTGGACGCGCAATCTCGTTAATGGATTTGGTAAAATGTGGTTCCCGCTGGTTTTGCGCGAGCTGAAAGATCAACATGACAATGCTCTGCTGGGAAGTGTCGTGGAAGAATTGTCCAGTGGTTTTTTGTTCTTTGGCTCTTCTTATCCCGCGCCGCACTCAATGAGCGATCCAAATCTGGTGTTAAACGTTCTGGCGGGTATGGCCGGCGATCTCGACCTCCACGAGCCCAGGGCATTCATTGAACACAAAGGTCGAATCCCGGACCAGGTCGTTCAATTTGGCGAAGGCGTCGCTGCCAGTGCCGGAACCGGGCTTTTTCCCGCAATTCCGGCCGACATTGGTTTAACTATTGACTATTCCAGTTTGACCAGCGCAACAATCGGATTCGGCGATGACGCCCGCGTGCGGCAGATTCCGATGGACTACCTTGCGCGACTCCACAGAAAACTTGGCGGTGACGCTTCAAAAATTGATCCGGACGTCAGCATCGCCATTGAGGATCAGTACATCGTCAAAAGCATCCTGATTGCAAAAGAATATACTATTGAATTTCAATCCAGAAGTGGACTTGATTCGGCATTTGACGCCAAACTCAATAAGCTGAACAAACAACACGAAGGACTGTTGAAGTTTAACAGGAGATCAAACAAACAGTACGCTGTAGAAGTGAAAAACCGCAATCCCTACATGATTGGTTTTTCCGTTGTCGACTGGGATGACCTTGGATGAACGCGGCTTTGTTTAAGTATCTTGAAAGTTTAATTGCTGCCTGTGTTCAACACGATTATCATCATCACGGGCTTTCGGCACGATCAGCGATCACTCTATAGCACAACTCACTGTCGCTGCTTGTTGCGGGCGTCTGGTTGGGGGCATGGCGGAATGCGCCGCATACCGGATTCCCGGTGCTGTCGGGAGCAAACGGGGCGGCAGCTTCGTCGGCGGACGAAGTTGCTGCCTGTTATTGCAGCGCCGCTGCGGCTCTGGCCTTCCGGCTCGCTTTCTGACATTTTTGTTTGTCGGCGGGGTGGACGTGTCGCGTTCTTGCGTTCAGGCGCCGGGTTGTTGTTTGGGAGTGTTTGCAGTTGGTACTCGTACCGTTCAGTCACTGTTTACGGCCGTTTAACCACGTTTTGACGCCCGTTCAGTTTTTCCGCTGGTAGAACACAACATTGTGACTTAAACTCGTGCGCTGCGCCGGCGAACCGGCTCGTCGGCGCGACATGGCAGCAAGTCACCTTGACTGTGTTAGAAACTCAGTTGCTTCTGTCTGGCCCGTTAACAAAAACATCAAAAAGCGAGCCGCCCGCTGCAAGCGGAGGCGCTGCAATCTGGTAAAACCTCACAGCCTGAAGTTTTTGAACAAGTCCTCAAGATCAAGAGTACGAACCGGCAGAGTTACCAGGCCCGAGCTTGAATCCACAGCGCATGGGAGAAGTGCGCGCGTCACATAGAGTGTTTCGCCTGTGTCGAAGCGAGCATGCGTGGCGCGTTGATACAAGGCCCCGTCTGTATCGTCCAGGCACAATTTGTCAAGATTGATCGGACAGCGGGGAAATTGCGTCCGTGAGTTTGATCGAAGAGGACTGTCGACACAATTGTTGCGGCGTGTGAGTACCATGTCGAAGCGCGCGGCCAGTGTTAACATTACCTCGCGGATAGCATTGCTGCAGGCACTGCGTTGTGTGCTGTGCGCGGCGGAACCAAAAATGTAGTCCGGCCAGGCGTCCGCCTTGTGCGCCACGGCGTAACAGATCCAGGCGCCGTCGTCGAACGCCAGACTTTGCAGTCGAACGGTATAACCCCTGTTTAACAGGAATCGCGCCAGAAGCTCGCCGGATTCGTCCAGTTCGCCGAGTTTAACAGCCCGACAGCGTTTAACGAGGTCGCTGCAGAATGGCAGGAGCGTCAATACGGAGTGTTCGATAAACTCGCTGCGGGCCTTGCGCCGCGCCAGTATTGGATCCGCGTCGGAAGCTATGCCGCTGCTGTTGGTACAAGCTGCAATAGTTGGAAGCTCGACTTCGAATCTGATGTTGCACCGGCCGAGCGGCTGTTTGTCGGCCGTAAAAAGTTCCGGTGGGCTGTCCTGCTCCGGAGCGGGTAACAGAGCGCCGCGCAGACACAGGCGTTCTACCGCCTCGGCCTTTGCCCGGTGTATCGTCCCGGCTCGATCTTCGCCGATGGCGTAGCCGCAGGCGTTTAACCCTTTGCCGAAAATCTCGCAGCGGAAAATATGAATCTCGTCCGACAGCTCGCCGAAGGTGCGCGACTTGATGTTGCGAACGATGAGAAAAGCCTGGCCAAAACCGATGATCTCCACACTCGAAAATTGACCTCGCAGCCCCAACCCCGCTGGATTGCGTTGAAAGTCCAGCATAATTCTCTTCCTTGTCGATAAAACAACATCGACCCCGCGACAGCTGGTCTGCGCGGGATCGATGTTAACACATGCATTACATACTGTTGATAATGTCGTCTATTTCCGTGTCGACGCCGTTGATACTCGGCAGCGACGCCATGTTGAGAAAGGCCCAGTACACCTGTGAGCTGAAGAGTTTGGTCCACAGCGTGGCCGACCTCAGCGAAAAGGGAATAAAGGGGCTCACAAGTTCGCGGATGGCCACCTGAAATCCGCCGGTCGCGGCGAAACTCTTGGCATCGTCAAAAGCCTGTTTAAGTTCCAGGGCCGCCGCGTTGATTTCGTTGTACAACTGATGATGGCGTGCATACAAACCGTCTTCGGCATTCGTGGCCAGAGCGGCGGACGTAGCCGACCACTCGGCGGTTTCGTCGGGAATCAGTTTGGCCGTGAGCGCCTGACCGTGAATCGGACTCTGAACTGCGAGGGCGTAGTTGTCGATCATGAACTGTTTAACATCCGGATCCTGGAAGTTGATGGCGGATTCGGCCTGTAGACTGTTCAGCATGTTTTGTGCGGTCGTGATTGAAACCAGGTAAGCAGCAATTTTCCCGTCGATCGAGGTTACGACCGGCCCGGTGGCGTTGGGATCGCTGGTCTCGAGCGTCACGAGGTTTTCAATGTCGGACTGGACGGCCAGAAATGCGCAATACGAATCAAACTGCGTCTGCGAGTATCGCGCGAGTGCGTTGCGGTAATCAATCGAGTCTTTGTGTTGCGCCGGCGTGCCCAGGTCTTTTTGGACAAACGGGTCGCTGGCATCGCAATTAACTCCACCCATTGGGTTTCTCCTTAAACAAAGTGAATTAACAATTGACATTCGGGGAACGTTGTTCCCTGTAGCGGCGTGACGAATCGTGATGTTGTCGGTCGCGAATCGTGATCTGACTTCTGCCTGAATTCAACAGGCAGGGCAGTGTTGTGATCAAACGCCTGCGAAAATACAATAGCAGTGTATTTAATTGCCGGGGGACTCTAATAAATAGTAATCGCTGCAAGAGTAGCTGTTTCACTCTCCCGGAAAAAGGTAAAAATCCGGCCCCTGCTGGCGGCTTGAAATGAAACCGCCCTTTACACTTCAAAACAAGGGATAGTGCTCTATAAAAACTTACTCAACTGGGAAAGTGCGTGTTCTTTCAGAATATGAAAAGGCATATGAATCAGTTCCCGCGGGGTCCAGGCGTGCCATGCCTGCAGGGCGGAAATGCAGCGCAATCCCAGATAGTAGCCGCCGCGGAAGAATGTCGGATCTCCCGGCCGCGCGGTCCCGAAGAGATCGTGATTTGCGTCCGGCAGGCCCGCGGCCGCCGTGAGCAGCGTCATGGTCATGTCCGGCTCCTGTGTGCGGCAGGCCCGCATCCAGGACTGCAATTCCGATTCCTCCAGATAATCCGCCCACAGCGCGGCGCCCGCGTCGATACCCAGCGCCGTCATGCTGAGGAAGGTCGCGATTCCCTCGGTCAGGGTCTGGCGAATGATGTCGTTCTTGTCAGCCGAAGTGTTAAACCACGCAGCCGGACAAACCGTGTAGTGCAGCGCGTGAACGAGTTCGTGCGCCACAAAAACCTCGGCCCGCAGTTGCGTCTGATAGGTCTCCGCCGGCAGCCAGACGCAGAATCTGTCTTCGAGTTTAATGGCGTGACCGTTGGATGCGCCGTTGCCGACCATGATAATGAGCTCAAGCCCGGAGACATCGAGTCCGAGGTCGCCGATTTTTGGAACGACAGTGTCGAGTCCGGCGCGAATCAGTCGGCTTCCGGTTTCAATGTTTTCAGCGGGGTAGGCGTTGATGTGCTTATAGTCCGGCGACCAGAATTTGAAGTAGTGATCGAACAATTCGGGCATACAGGCCGTGTAACGCTCTACAGCGCCCTCGGCAATGGCCGCAAAGTAGTCCGGTGTCAGGTCGACAATCTTCATCTGTGTAAAAAGGCATCGCCGGGCTTTAAAAGCAAAACAGCCCCGCCGATTGACGGAGCTGTTCCTTGTTTCATCGAGAGACCTGAGAGTCCGCTGCAATGGATCAGTCTTCAGGCGCAGTCGCTTCAGGCGACATTGTGTTGTCTTCGCCTGCCGCCGTCAGCACCTCATTGCTGGCATCGGGTTCGGTCGAACCGGGGACCCGTTTGTTGACCACTTCTTCGCCGTCGATGACCGCCTGCAGATCCGCGGGAACGGCTTTCAGCTGAGTCGACAGTCCAAAGATGTCCCACTGATCGTTTTCGTTCAGAATCTGATTGTCGAAGTACTTGATCAGCGACGAACAAGCGATGGAGACGGGCTCGTTCGTGGCGGCATGTCCCATGATGCCGCCGCTGTCGACGCCCATCAGGTGCCAGTTCATCGAAATGAGTTGTCCTTCTATAATCAGGTGATCAATCGACACGCGCACGTCAGTCAGGCCGCCGCGCATTTTTTCCACGTACTCGCGGTAGCCTTCCTGTCCGACGAACATGCCGACGTTGGCATCCACAACCGTGTTGCCATAGATCATCGAGCTGATGCGCTCGAGATCGCCGTTCTGCCAAACTTCAGCCCAGAACTGGCGGATATTTGCGGCAATCTGTGATTCATTGGGCGTCCGCGCGCCCGATTCCGGGACGTACGAAATCAAATCTTCAACGATTGACATAGCTTCTCCTCTTGAACATTGTGAATTTGGGATGTTGATGGAGATTGTTGTTCCATCGATCGCATGGGCGCAATATGATCTTGACTGTGGTACGGAGGAATATCTGCATCAAGCTGTGCAATCGATTTTCAGTACGCTATTCATTCATCTGGGTATCGAGGATGAGGTGTCCCTCCACAAAAGCCGCTATCACTGGTTTGCGCCGTGGCGCAAGATATTAATTTCCCATGGCTTGCGAAAAACTTTTAGTGCGCCGGAGTGAAATGAAGGTCGAAATTAGAGTCCAAAGGCGCGTAAGGCCGCTTCTCCGCCCGATGCAATTGCGACCACCAACAGGATGATCACGCTGATGACATAGCGTCGGCCACGTGTACTGAAGCCTCGGAAGAAGGCAAGGAAGAGGTTGGCTGCAACGTGAACCGTGAGGAAGATGATCCAGCGTTTAATGGCGTGGCTGAAGTGCGGTTCGTGCACGAAGACCGTGCCGAGCGAATAGAGGACAAAGACAAAAAGGTTGATGCTGATGACGGCGCTCAGCGATTGAATCCGGCCGGCGAACCAGCGCCGTCGCGCCGCTTTGCGATTTGACTGCTTGCCCTTGATTCCCATGGGCAGCGTCTCGACTTCTGTTGACATCGTGGAGTTCGATGTTTGTGGACTGGTCCCGGATGGGAAAACAGCCGGTTCCCGCCGTGCCGTCTCCCGTATTTTCACTGTGCAATATAACGCAAACATTCCGGATACATCGCACTATTAATGTCGAAAAAATTGCCTGGCGCGGTCACCTGCCTGGCGGCGAATCAAACACTCAGCTGATCTCCATGATAACGCAAAACAACTCACCGGATTCGGCGCGAAAATACAGCTCCAGATCGCGTTTTCCCGGCAGGGATTCTGCCATTCCGGTCACCGGTTTTTCCTCGTGCTCGCGCAGTGGAGCGCCGTGCACTTCAAACGTTTTGCAGAGCCGTCCGCTGATAGTCCTGACCATGTCCTGCAGCGCCCGATCCTGCTGCGCCGCATCGCATGTGTCCGTCCCGTTAACCGCCGCGGCAAAGCGCCCGGCATCTTCAGCCGCGCAGGCCAGGCTGATGCGAACGCCGGAGTTTCGCCGGTCATCCTGCAATGTGGCAGCCGCATACCGAATGGGCGAGGCCAGCGGCCCTGCACCCGCAACGGCATCCACCTGGACGCCGGCCAGGATGTCAAATGCCTGTTTAACGGAGTTCAGAGTTTCGCCAGGCATGTAGTCCGCCACAATTTCGCGAACGTCGTGCGCCGGACTCAACTTGCCGGACGTCGCTTTGTCGAAGTGTTTGGTAAATGCGTCGGCGACGAATGATTTCTGCAGGACTCCGTCGAATTCCACCGATGCCTCCGCTGTGTCGCGACGGCCGTCGCTAAGCATGATCAGCTTGTGATTGCCCTCGGAGATGCTTCTGATTTTGTGCGCCAGCAACTTTTCGTTTAAGAGCGGCAGCTGTTCGCCTATGAGCGTGATCTGCGGACGATGCCGCGCAAACTCGGTCAGCCCCGCCGCGCCGCTGGCCGCAGCCAACACCTTGAAACGACTGCCCATGACATCCGAGACAAAACGGGTGAATTTTGTATCGGGGTCGATCACCAGCAGCCTGGGTTGAGTGCCGTTTGCATGCGCCGCGCCATTTTTTTCAGCGGCGGCCGAAGGCATCGAATTTTTAAGTTCTGCGAGGACAATCTGAAATCGACTGATTGCAAATTCGTAATCGACAGGCTTGAGAATGTAATCGGATATTCCGAGTTTAATCAGCTCCCGGAATGTCGCTTTGTCTTTAACCGCCGTCAGAACGATGACCGGCAGATGCATGAAGTTTTTGTCGGAGCGAATAGCTGCGAGGGTTTCTTTGCCGTTGAGGATCGGCATCTTGAGGTCCAGCACCACCAGGTCCGGCGATGTGGTTTCGATTGTTTCCAGCCCCTGGACGCCGTTTTCTGCCTCCAGGACTTCCACCTGGAATTTCTTCCTGAGTATGCCGTGAAGGTATTTGCGGACCGCGGGCTCGTCATCCACTACAAGCGCACGCAGCGCGCGCGCCGGGCTGACTGATGTTTCACTCACAAATTCACCTGTGATTTCTGCTCGGACGGGAAGTCCCGCCCGAATATCGCCATCCGTATTTCAGCAAACAGCACGTATCATGCACAGCAACGTCAGACTGGGGCATTGGTTACCGGAAATCGCGTTTTTTTTTACTCAACTCGCACCCGACTCTGAGCGCTGCGCCGGATCATTTCTCCCTGGTCGGAATGTTGCAACACGTGCCGCGTGCAATGCAAATATACGAGCGCCCGACCTGGGCCGGACTGCGGACTGTAAATAAGGGTATAAGTGCAGATTGAGAATAATGCGCTAAAATGCAAAAAATGTTATTTGATCTTTGTTGGTCTATCGGCGTGACGTGCGCCGACTTCGAGAGCAGTTCTGGTCAGAATATCCGCCATGGCGGCGCGACGAACTGGTTTTATCAGCACCTCGTCCATACCGGCTTCAAGACAGCGGCGACGATCTTCGGGCGCGACGTCGGCCGTCAGCCCGATGATAGTGGGTTGACGGTCCAGTTCGGTCATGTTGCGTATGCGGCTGGTCGTTTCGATACCGTCCATGCGCGGCATACGCAGATCCATCAACAGTACGTCAAACGTCTCCTCGTTCATTCGTTTGAGCGCCATCAGGCCGTCGCTCGCCGTAAAACACGCGTATCCCAGCTTGCCGAGCATTCGTTCCATCAAATTGATGTTCACTGAATCGTCGTCCACAACCAGAACTCTCAAGTCCGATTTCTCGACGCTTTGCGACAGGTCGTCGCCTTGCCGAGTTGCCGCGGCCGCGTTTGCTGCCGGCTCTGATGACTGTTTCATTTCGTTTGAACCACCCGGATCGTTCGAGCCGTCTTTGCGGCCTTTGGTGATTGATTCCGACGCCGAAACTGTACTGCGCGGCGGCGGGGCAGTGGGCTTTGCGTCGTGCAGTGTTTCATGGTTCTGCACATCGGCGGCGGCTGTTCGCCTGAACGGTGCTTTGTTCAGTGTTTTGCTCAGGACGTGGACGCGTACCGGTTTGCTGATGTAGTCGTCCATGCCCGCGTCCAGGCACTTTTGGCGGTCTTCGTCCAGCGCGTTGGCCGTCATCGCCACAATATACGGCTGGCGTGCCAGATTTGCGTCGGCTCTGATCGTTTTTGTGGCGGTCAGGCCGTCCATTTCCGGCATCTGAATATCCATAAAAATCAGGTCGTAGTCCGTCTCGCGCACGGCTTCGCATGCTTCGCGGCCGTTGACGCACCAATCTATCTCGTAGCCGAACCTCCGGAGCATTTTGCGCGCCATTTTTTGGTTGACCAGATTGTCTTCCACAAGTAAAATCCTGCGTGGACATCGTTGCGCCATGTCAGGATCAAAGGCGCTGCGTTCCCTACCCGGGAGCGGCGGTGCGGCGCCTTGTTTGCCCGAAACCGCGTCGCTCAATGTCCGCAGCAGTTTGACCGGTTTGAGCGGTTTGTGCAGCACCGTCATCTTCGCGTTTCCGCTGCACTCCGGGCGCGGTGATCCCGGCGGCAGGAGCAGGATGATATTGGCCGGAATGCTGTCGTCCCCGGCGGTAGCCGACTCAATGGCAGCCCTGAAAGCGGCCGAATCAGATCCGACAAACACGTCCGGCGTGACCTGTTTCTCCGACGCGCCTTCCGACTTTTGCCCGGCCTGATTGTTGAAAAGGCCATCTTGTTTGTCATCGAGATTGACGACCTGCATCTCCCAACCGGTGAGGAGCTCTTCAATTATTGCGCGCAGAGAGTCGTTCTGTTCACACAGAGCGGCGCACTTACCCTGCAGGACGCTTGTGAGTTTGCTCGGAAACGGGCTGCGTTCCGTCGGCAGAACTTCCACCTGAATCGAAAAGTTAAACACCGACCCCCGATCGATTTCGCTGTCCACCCACATGCGTCCGCCCATCAGCTCGGCCAGGCGATTGCTGATCGCCAGTCCCAGCCCCGTGCCGCCGTACTTGCGCGTGGTGGAAGTGTCCACCTGCGTAAATGAGTGAAACAGACGATCGAGGCGGTCGGCCGGAATCCCGATGCCCGTGTCGCGCACACTGAACGACAACGTGCGTGACTTGCCGTCCGGCCCTTTATCCGCCTTGACATCGCAAATGATTTCTCCCGACTCGGTGAATTTGACGGCATTGCCGATCAGGTTAACCAGAATCTGCCCCAGGCGCGTTTCGTCGCTGCGGATGTATTCCGGTACGCCCGGCGCAATGCGGTACGCCAGTTCCAGGTCTTTCTCCAGTGACTTGACGGAAAGCAGATCAAACGCGCTCTCAATGCATTTCCTGAGGCTGAATGTCCGGCTCTCGATTTCGAGTTTGCCGGCTTCAATTTTGGAGAAATCGAGGATGTCGTTGATCAGATTTAACAGCGTCTCGCCGCTGCTCCGCACAATCTCCACCAGGTCGTGCTGCTCGGTGTTCAGATTGCTTTCCATCAGGATCTCGGTCATACCGATCACGGCGTTCATCGGCGTGCGGATTTCGTGACTCATATTGGCCAGGAAGTCGCTCTTGGCCTGGTTCGCACCCTCCGCAGCATGTGAGGCCCGGCGGGCTTCGTCCGTCATCAGCGCCAGCTGAGAAGTGCGTTGGTCAACTTTTTCCTCCAGCGTCCGGCTGTACTCTTCCAGTCGTTGGTAGAGCTCCGCATTCTGCATAGAGATTGCCGCCTGTGAAGCCAGACTCTCGAGCACAATAAGGCGCTCGGGCGTAAAGGCCCCGGTAGTCAGGTTGTTTTCGGCGTACAGAACCGCCGTGATGCGCCCCTGATTTAATACCGGTGCGCTCAGCACGGAATGCGGCCCAGCCGCAATAATGTAGGGATCGCGGGCAAACTGCTCGTGTGTGGAGGCATCGTGCAGCACGAGGCGCTCACCGGTGCGCGCCACGAAGTTGATCAGGCTCTCCGGCAATTTGTTTCCAATGGCCTGCGGCGGATCAAACAGCTTGACTTCGGCCTGCTCTCTCGAGCGTCCTTCCGCCAGCATGCGCCATTCCGAGTCGCGCAATGCCAGAAGCACCACGCGTTCGGCGCCGGCGTTCTGCATCAGGGCCATCAGCAGGGAAGTAAACAGTCCGTCGCTGCGGATCTCGCTGGAAACTGCCAGACTTGCTTTCATGATGGTTTCCACATCGATAACGGTCGTGGATGCCTGGCTGGTCGATTCGTAGGAGGTGCGGCCGAAGGGACGTTCGTTCGGAGTCGCAAATCGGCGCGCGTCGATGGACAGCAGCGTTTTTTCAATCTCCAGCGCTCTGGTTTCAGCCTTCCAGGTGGTATAGGAGTAGTATGCCGCGCGCAGGTACAGTTCGGCGAACCTCGCGCGATCCTCAGTCATGAAAAAGTGCGCCGCAAATTCCTTCACTACGGCAGCTTCGTGGTGGGACGATGCTTTGACGGCATCCGACGCAGCCTGTTCGTATAATCCGGCCGCTTCCCAGTTCCGACCTTCAAGGCGCGCCCGTTCCGCCGCGAGCAGCCCGCTCTTGTGTCGGAACATCGATGGGCAAATCTCGGCGCAGGTCTCCAGCTTGCGTTGCCGCATGCCGAGCATATTGATCAGCGACCTGCGCACATGCGGATCGTTCGACGTGCGGTTGGCGCCGCACATGGCCAGCGCTTCGTAGAAGAGCAGAAAAAACGTCGCAAAACTGTTAACGCTCTTCGGGGCCGCGTCGTGCGCCTGCCCGGCGCATTCCAGCGCCGATTCAAATTGTCCGTAGTGCACGCAGACGATGGTCTTGAGCAAGGCCGCTGTGAAGATCTGGGTGTAGCGCCCCTCCTCAATGTGCCGCGGCAGGTGCAACTCCTCGTCATAGGCCTTTCCGGTCAGTCGAAAAGGTACAGTTCCGCCGGAGATCATGATCTGCGCCGCCTGGTTGACAATCGCGGTAGACTGCGCCTCATAGCCCATGCCGGCGGCCTCGAGTTCACTTTGACGCGAAAGCAGCGATTCAGTCAGATTGGACAGGTCGTCGCCGGCAAGAAAGCGCTGCAGTCCACGCGTTGGACATACTTCGGCAATTGCGGCCAGATCTTCCTGAAAATGCTGCTCAATTTCCTCCAGCTTGCCGATCGATGACTGAAGACCGTCAGTCCACGGAGCGATGTAACCGTAGTAGTGGACCCGGCAAATATCCAATACGCTGCGATTGTTGTCACGCTGGGACAGGTCGATCGCCTGCTCTGCCAGTTGCGCGGCCAGTTGGACCGACGAAGGCTGTTTGCTCAGCAGCGTGGCTATGTGAATGATAATCAGCGGCGTTTCCAGCGTTTTGCCGTCGCGGCAGATCATCTTCAGCGTGTGCAAAAGCAGCAGGGGCAGCGCCGAAGCATCGCCCTGATAAGAGGCGAATACGGCCAGGTACAGCAGCTGCGCGGTCATCCGTTTGTCCGCGTCTTCACAGGTCGGCAGGCCGTGCCATGTCGTGATGTCGAAACGCGAAAGTATCAGCTGCAATTCCAGCAGTGCGGCGGCCGATTTCTGCTCGTTTTGGTCGCCGAGTGGATCGACGTTAAAGTTGGTGAGCGCCGCCAGCGCCTCCTGCAGCGCCGCCCGCTGGCGGTTTTGCATAATCAGCGCCGTCACGTGCATGGTGCGAATGTAGGCGCGGTCAAAATTGCTGACGTCGCGCTCTTCCATCATCGACATCAGGTGGGACGCAACATCAAACTGCAGGCATTTGAGCGCCATGCGTGTTGCGACGCGGATCAGGTCGACCGTGGCGGCAATTGAGTCGGCCTGCCATGCCTCCTCGTCGATCAGTTCGACGGCTGACATGAGAAAGTGGAGCGCAGTCCTGAAGTCGGCGGCGTCCATGGCCCGGTGTGCTGCATCATAATTGAGCGCGCGGATCTGAGCGTGCTGCCACGGCGGCGGCTCCGACTGTTCGTACTGCCGCACCACTGCAAACAATTCTTTGTCGTTGGGCTGTGCGTGCAAATCGCGGTGCATTGCGTTGGCTATGGACAAGTGAATCGCCGCCGCCTCAGCGCGGCTCAGCGTCGACCACGCCGCGGCGCGGACGCGTTCATTGACGAACTCGTATTCATGTGTGCCCGGATTTTCGCTGTGCGCGCTGAGCAGCACAAGTCCTTTTTCGACCACCGGGGCCAGGGCCGCCAGTACCTGTTCAGCCGATCGGGTGCCGCTTTTTGTCAGTAATTCTATCGTAAATGACAGGCCGATGCAGGCGGCGTGTTGCAGCGCCTCGCGCGTGGCGTCTTCGAACTCGCCAATCTGGCGGACCATGAGTTCCACGACGTTGAGCGTGGCTCCGTGGCTGCGAATTGCGTCGAGCTTCCAACGCCAGGTGGGCTCTTTTTCATCAATGTAGACCAGCGATTCGGCGTGCAGTTCCTTGAGCAGTTCCAACAGGAAATAGGGATTGCCGCGCGTTTTGGCCAGCAGGACGTCGGTCAGTTCGTTCAGGTCGGAGGCGTCGCGTTGCAGCGCCTCCGCCAACAGCGCATTGCACTCGGCGCGATTGAGCGGCGCCGGGGAAAGCAGGCGTACGTTTACGCCCGCCGCGCGGCCTTTGTCGCGCAATGTGATCGCCGGGCTGTTGCCGTCGGATTCTCCTTCGCGAACGGCGCAGATGACCAACAGATGATCGATTGAGCGATCGACGACAATTGCCTCCAGCAGCCTCAATGACTGCTCGTCGGCGGTTTCCACGTCGTCAAAAAAGAGTATCAGGGGAGACTCGGGCGACGCCAGCACGCGCACCAGCCGTTGAATAAGGCGTTCGTTGCCGGACGGCGTTTGCGCGATGGGGCGCTCGCCGGAATCTTGCGGCCCGACGATCAGCTCTATTTCCGGCACGAGATCGATAAATCGCGTCAGATCCGCCTGACTCGATTCTTCAAATCGCTTGCGCCACCTGTCCAGCACTTCCTCGCGTTCAGTCAGAATGTGTTTAACGATCGCTGTAAGCGCATCGACAAACAAAGAAAGCGGCAGCCGTTTTTCAAGGTGATTGAACGAAAGTGTCGCAATGTTGAGACGACGATCCAGCAAATCGCTCTGCAGTCGTTGCACCAGGGCGGTCTTGCCGATTCCGGCCGGTCCGCCAAGCAGAAAAAGCTCGTGAGCGCCATGTGCGATGCGTCTGGCGGCCTGATTCAGCGCCGTGATTTCCTTGCTGCGTCCGTGCAGCCTGCGCGGCAATTGCAGCGTGTCCTTGACGTCGTGCGAGCCCGCGACAAAATGCGGGGGGGCGTCGCCGCGGGTATGGGCCTCGCGGCAGATATCAAGATCGTAAATCAATCCGGGAATAGTCTGGTAGCGGTCCTCGGCGGATTTGGCCAGCAGGCGGTCGACAATTGATGCCAGCGCAGGGGAAACTTCCGGTCGGATCTGATGCAGCGATTGCGGCGCGCGCGCCAGGTGGGCATGCACCAGTTCCATCGTGTCTTCAGTGAGGAAAGGAGGTCTGCCGCCGAGCAATTCGTACAGCGTGGCCCCCAGCGAGTAGTAGTCGGCGCGGTAGTCGGACGGCTGGTCCAGTCGGCCGGTCAGCTCCGGCGCGATGTAGGGAAGCGATCCCTCCATTGTGTTGGTCGTGCGGAATGCCTGATGCCGCGAAGCCATCTGGATCGACAGCCCATAGTCGATAATATGAACGTCTTTGCTGGTCGGGTCGACCAGAATATTGGCCGGTGAAATGTCGCGGTGAATGATTCCGCGGGCGTGCAGCAGTTCAAGCGTGCGGGCGATGTTGCCGGCTATGAGCAACGCGCTGTCCAGTGGCGGTGTGCCGGCGCGCAGGAGCACCTTGAGTGAGATCATACCCTCGTCGCGAAACACCAGAGCGGGGATGACGCCAATCGACTCAAGGCCGATCAGTTCCGCTCCGGCATTGCCCGCGCTGCGGCTCAATTCGTATTCGTGACGAATCTGGGCCATGTCCGCATGTGTCGGCAGCGGACGCAGGGGCAACTTGATAACCACAGGCAATTCGTCGCTGCGCCGCAATGCGCGCACAACAATCGTCTGATTGCCTTCATTCAGCGTTTCAACGACTGAATAACCGGGGAGAATCCGCATTCAAAACCCGAACTAAGTCTACCAAACAGTTTACATCCGACTTGACCACGCCATGCGCCAAAGGCCAATATAGCAGAATTGTTTTCTGATTTACCGATCAAAAAGAATGAATTATTGTGAACCAAGAATTTTTTTCAAAAAATTGTGGCCAAATTTGTGACTGTGTGTCGAGTGAGAGATTGCACGTAAGTCGTATGGCATTTACTCAAACAGCAGCAGCAGGAAGTTATCATGCTTAAGTATTTCATGGAAAAAGTGCGCGACGCGGTCAAGTCGTCGGCGTCGGCGCAGCACACGGAAGATGATGAAGACCCGTATGAATCCGGCCCCGATTTGTTGAGCGACGTGGCGTTGCGGCACACGAAGCGCCTGCATTGTTGTTCCGGAGTGGCACACAAACGCAGCGAAGACGTCGCCGACCTGAGATTTCCCGAATTACACGCCCGGTCCTGAAGACAGACCTGAAAACGGATTCCAGCCCTTTGATCCACCCACACATTCTACATCTTTGTTTCGCACCGCCGCAGTGATCAGCGCAGGTGCGCGAACAGTCCGCGTATTTTAGGCTGTGTGATCCACACGCCGATCGGGAAGAAAAACATCAGAACGAAATTCTGCAAAACCTCGCCCACCGAGGCTTTGCGTTGCAGCTCGACAATCGTCAGGCGGCGCGCCACGTAGTACACACTGTGATAAATCGCAAACGCCGCGTAGAGCTGCGCCGGGATCGCCAGGCCCAGCACCAGACTGAATTCCTCTCCTACGGATCCTCTCCGAAATATTTCCGCCAGCAGAAACGCAAAACCCAACAAAAAGACCAGACTGTAAACGATGTTAAAACTGAAGAACGCCATGTGCGGACGCACAACCTTTTGCGTGACGCGTCCCAGCGTCGCGCCGAGCGTGTGCAGCCAGAGCAGCCAGGGCACCGCGCAGATCGTCAGCGCCAGAATCAGAATAACTGGCGTGAACCCGGTCTGCGGCACGAAGGACAGCACGAGCAAGGCGGGCGCAGTGTTCAGCAGGAACAGCTGCCACGCCTGTGCGCGCAGAAAAAAGGCCAGGGGAGTATTCGGCGCACTGCGAGTCGGTTGCACGGTATTTCCGATGTGTGATGGTCGTCCGGCGGGCTGTCGGAACACGTCCGCACCGCGCGGAATACGACTGTTAAGGACGGTTCAGAATCGGATTCGAATCTACGAAAATTCCCAACCGCCGCCGTGATCGGACTTCACGATAGCTCCTCAATGCGGCGAATGCCCGCAGCAAGTTGTCTGCTGTTTCGTCCGTCCGGAACTTCCGGGCACTATTCCGTGCGAGCGCACAATTAATCGCCGCGCACGGCGTGTTTTGGCCAGATTCCGCATTGTTGTACTCCCATTCACGGTAACTACATGCAGGTCCGGACTCCCGCCGTTGACGTTAAAGTGTACACCGACGAAGCTGTTCTTCCCTGGCTGGCAGACGTATCCCGTTTGCGGATGCAGATTTTCCGCGAGTACCCCTATCTCTACTCCGGCAGCGAGGAGGAGGAAGCCGAGTACATGCAACCCTACGTCGAAGCTGAAGGCAAAGTGCTGGTGCTTGCCCATGCCGGCGATAAAGTGGTAGGGGCATCCACCGGCATGCCGCTCGCGCGGGCCGAGGGGCTGTTTCAGGAGCCCTGGATTCGCGCCGGCTATGATCCGGCGGCCTTCTACTACTTTGCGGAATCCGTTCTCATTCCGGCCTGGCGCGGGTATGGCGTCGGCCGCGCTTTCATGCGGCAACGCGAACTGCACGCCCGTTCACTCGGAACGTATGACTTTGCAACCATGTGCGGTGTTGTGCGTCCGGCGAATGAGGCGATACGTCCGACGGATTATCGCTCGCCGGAAGGGCTCTGGCAGTCGTGCGGGTTTTCACCGCGTCCCGATATTGAAACTACTCTTGGGTGGACGGAGATTGGCGAGACTCACGAAACGGAAAAGTGCATGCGCTTCTGGTGGAAGTCGCTGCGGGAAGATTAAATTCGACCGTACAGTTCTCTCCGGAATTCAGGCTGAACGGATGCGCATCATTGTGTTATTCGTTGCAGCTTTTTTCTGTTTAGTCGCGCAGTCCCGGGCGCAAAACGACCGGTCCGTCGATGAGGCCGCCACCGGAACAGTTATCGGCGTCGTTGCCGATTCGCTTTCCGGCGATCCCGTTCCATTTGCCAGCGTGCGCGTTGAAGGCACTCGCCGCGGAGCAGTAACGCGCGAAGACGGTGGTTTTCTGCTGCGACTCCCCGCGGGTGCATATACTCTGAACTTCTCTCATGTCAGTTTCTCAGCCATTCAGCGCAGCGCGGTCGTCGCGGCCGGCGATACGCTGTACATGGACATCCGCCTTGCGCCCGCCGGCGTTGTCATTCCCGAAGTTGTCGTTGCGCTGGAAGACCCGGCGGTGGCCATGATGCGCCGCGCGATTGCGCGTAAAAAAATGCAGGCGGATTCGCTCGAAAACTACAAATACACACTCTACACAAAATTCGTGGCCAAAGCCGATACCAATACGGCCGGCCGCATCAGCATTCCCGGTCGCGATACCGTCGTCATCGCAATCTTTGAGTCCTTTTCGGACGGCTACTTTCAGCAGCCGGACAACTACTACAACGAAATCTACCAGCGCCGCCAGAGCGCCAACGTGCCGCCGCAAGCCAATTTTGTGGCCTTCGGCACCAACCTGAACGCCTTTGACGACTTCGTGAGTATTCTGGGTGAGGATATAGCAACCCCATTTCATCCGGACGCGCTCGACTTCTACGACTTTGTGTTTGAACGAACCTTGCGCGACGATGGCGGCCGTGAGCTCAATCGCATTCGGGCGATGCCAAAATCGGAGGGCCGCCGTCTTTTTGAAGGTGTGATTTTCCTCGACGCCGATGGATATTACCCGACGCGCGTAGACCTGGAGCCCAATGCAGCCGTGCGCCTGCCTTTTGATGCGGACCTGACGTACCGGCAGTTGTTTGAAGAACTCGATGGTTTTGTCGCACCGACGGGCATGCGCATTGACGCCCACGTTAACGCGACCTTTCTCTGGATCTTTGATCCGCGACTGGACGTGCATATCGAGACCGTCGCTTCCGACTACACCTTCAATTTCGACATTGACGAAGACCTCTTTGGCCGGCGGCGAGTCGAAGCTGCGGACAAGGTCGATGAATTCGACTCGACCTATTGGTTTGATCACGCCGTAGTGGCGCTCACGACGGAAGAGGAACGCGCGTATGCCGAAATATTAACATCCATAGAGAATCCGGACTCCATAGAATCGCGCAGTTACTTCGATCGTTTCTCACGTGAAATTAACTCCGTCGCCCGCACTCTGAACCGCAAGCCGTTTACCGGAATTCAGGACGTTTTTGCCTACAACAGCATCAACGGTGCGCGCCTGGGAATTGGATTGTCCGACGACTTGTTCAGTAACCTCGAAGCATCGGGCAAATGTGCCTACGGTCTCGCCGACGGGCGCGTCATGGGAGAACTGGGACTTAACGTTTTCCTGGACGACCTGCACCGCGTGGGCCTGAAAGGTCAGTTGCACCGCGATCTCCTGCGGCGCGACAGTCCGTATTTTGTTACTGCTCGCGCCATCACGCCCGTTTCACTGATCTTCGGCGCGGACTACGGCGATTACTATTACAGCGAGGGATTTCAGGCGGGGCTTACCTTTGGTTTTGGCCAGGAACAGTTCATTCGTCGCGAAGTATTTGTTAAACCGCACACGCTCGACGTGTTTGTGCGTCAGGAACGTCAGCAGAACGCCCCGACCGGCAGCAGTTTTTCCTTCTTTGGCGGCAGCGAACGCGATCGCGAAAATCCACCCATTTTCGGCGGCATGATGCGGACCTTAAACGCCGAATTGAACCTGGATTACAGCCCTCTGCGCCGCATTTCCGACCTGGGACTGCGTTTAACCGCCGAAATATCCGACCCGGATGTTCTCGCAAGCGATTTTTCCTTCGAACGCTATGAGGGCGCGCTGTTCTGGCGCACTCGCACTTTGCCGCTCTGGCGTCTGGACCTGCGTTTGAGCGGCGGTTTTACGCGTGGCGACCTGCCGCCGCAGCGTTTCTTCAGCGCTGAAACATCCGTGTCCGGGACCGCCGTCGACGGCTCGTTCCGCACGATGGATGTAAAAGAATACTACGGCGACAAATACATTTCGATCAATGCCGAGCACAACTTCGGCGAAGTCATTCCCGGGCTGCTGCGCATTCCCAACGTCGCGGCCTTCGGCATTGAATTCATCGGCGTCGCCAACATGCACTGGTCTGAATTTGACAATAAAACGCGCCTGTACAGCGGAACCGACTTGCCTTCGATTGCCGATACCCGGCGTCAGGTGTTTTACGAGTTGGGACTCGGAATCAATCGCGTGTTAATTTTTCTGCGCATGGACGTCACGGCGCGCATGACGCAAACGGACAGCCCGCGATTCAGTATCACCGTTTCGCGTGCAACCTTTTAACATAGCATACAGCAAACCTGCATTCATACCGAGTCGGGAATTCAACAATGGAAGCACTTAAAAACTGGTACGGCCCGGAATTCTACAAGAATCTGACGGCATTGCTGCTCGACGCCGGTGCGGCCGTCGATGCAAACAAGCTGGTTCGCGACTTCACGCGCAGTCTGGAAGATCTGGAACTTAAACAGCGCATCGACAGAACCATAACCGTGTTGCGCGAACACTTGCCGTCGGATTTTCGCATCGCGACGCACTTGCTGCAGGCGATCGCTCCAAAGCTGGAGACCGGCTTTTTTGGCGTGTTTGTACCCGATTTTGTCGGCCGCTATGGCGCGGATGACTTCGACTTTTCTTTGGACGTTCTGCGCGATGTCACGCAATTTTCCACATCTGAATTTGCTGTACGCGAATTCCTGCGGCGTGATTTTGAGCGTACCCGCCGCACGATGATCAAATGGTCGCAGCATGACAACCACCACGTTCGCCGCCTTGCGAGCGAGGGACTGCGCCCGCGTCTGCCCTGGTCGTTTAAACTGCCCGAGCTTATTCACCGGCCCGAATTGAGTGAACCCGTGCTGAATCAACTCCGCAACGACAGCAGCGAATACGTGCGCAAGAGCGTTGCCAATCACATCAACGACATATCCAAAGACAACCCGGATTTTGCGCTCTCGCTGCTCGAAAGCTGGGATCAATCGTCCGCCGCCACGCGCTGGATTGTTAAACGTGCCGCACGCAGTTTAATCAAGGACGGCAACGGTCGTGCATTGGCGCTCTTTGGATTCGAACGCGAGCCGAATATTGCTGTTGAGCTGTTAAACAAAACCGATCCCGTGCATCGCGGCGGGACCTTTGTTGCGGGCTGGCGTTTAACATCGCGTTCCGATCACAGCCAGAAGTTGCTGGTGGATTACGCGATTGATTATGCAGCCAAAACCGGACAGACGCGCCGCAAGGTGTTTAAGCTCAGAGAACTCGATCTGGCGCCCGGCGCGTCGGTGGACCTGGCCTGCCGCACCGCATTTCGCGACATGACCACACGCAAACACTACTCCGGCGCTCACAGGGCGGAGCTTCAGGTTAATGGACGTGTTCTGCACACGACCGACTTCGAATTTATCGGCTGAGATATTGACGCGTTTGCCGATCGCTTTGAGCCCGGGCGTTCGCCGCGGTCTCAGGCTCTTCTGACTTTTCTGTTTGTCAGCGGGTTTCAAGTCCCAAGCGTCGAGTCCGTCCGAAGTCTATGATCCGTTCAGCCGCAAAAAACGCCCGCTCAACCACGAGAATCGCGACGTTCAGTTTTTTGCTGCTTGAAGTGCGGGCTTCTGGTGGTAAGATGTCGCTGTCGAGAGCCGGAAAGCACGTGCCGGAGCGAGCTCAGAGAAATTGCGGTGCAGGCCGCGGAATCCGCCGACCCTGGAGTCTGAAGGCGGACGGCCGGCCCCTGCGTGTCAGAAAAAATTTGGTGGTGGTGGCGGGAACTCGGGTGGGCCCAAAGATTCATCGGAGGAGTGCGCCCTGATCTCGACAAATCACGTCAAAAACGACAGATTCCGTCCCAAAGCGGCATTTACCGTCTCACACCTGCAACCGCCATCCAGAACCTGCAACCGCCATCCAGAACCTGCAACCGCCATCCGGAACCTGCAACCGCCATCCAGTACCTGTAACCGCCATCCAGTACCGGCAATTGCCGTATCACACCTGCTTATACCGTCTCACACCTGCCGAACCTCGCCTTGGTCCGTCCCGTTCAATTCCTCGTCCCGCGCAGTGCCGACTCCCGCAATGTTCCCTCCGGATTTTTACAAACGGTTGTGTGTCCCGGCGGCGCGAGCGAGCACTCCGCGCAACATTCGAGCCCGCACGCGTATATGCAGGTTTGCAATTGACAGCAGGAGGAAGACTATGCCGAAGAACATGACATTGCAGTCTGACGCCGGGCGTTCGCCGGTGCATCCGCTCGGATTGATGGCCGTGCTTGGTCTGGATTGGTTGTGGGGAATGATTGAAATCGGCGGCAGCCTGACCGGCGCCGGGCTTGTGGCAATCCTGCCGTTGAGCCTGGCCATTGGCGCGCTCGCCGCGCTCTGCGTCGGTGCGGTTCAGGTCTGGGTGGCGGGGGATAAACCTGGTACGGCTCTCGCCAAAGCATGTGCCCTGGGGCTTCTGGCCGCACTGCCGTTCCAGGTGGCCACGACTGCCGTCGGCGCTCCGCTACTGGTTTGGAGCGGGATCCGCCATCTGCGCCAGGCTCGCGCGTAACGCTTGTTTTTTGCTGCGTTCAAAAACCTTGTCCAGCAGCACCGCCAGCGCCGCTCCGATGATCGGTGCGACCAGGTAAATCCACAGTTCGTCATAGTGGTGCGCCGCCAGCGCCGGCGCCAGCGAGCGCACCGGATTCATCGAAGCGCCGCAGGCCGGCCCGGCCCACAATGCCGCCAGCCCCACGTATCCGCCGACGGCGATGGCCGCCGTCAGTCCCTCTTCACGGGCGCCGCGCGAAACCCGCAGTATGAGCAGCATAAGCGCGGCGGTCAGTATTATCTCCAGTGCAAAACTGCTGCCGGTTCCGATATGCGGCAGGGTCAGCCCAGGCGCAGGGTCGCGCCCAAACAACAACGTCAATGCGAACTCGCCGCATATTCCGCCCGCAATCTGCGCAGTTATGTACGGCGTCACCAGATGGGATTTCAGCCGGCCCGCCAGCGCAAAACCTATCGTTACCGCCGGGTTGATATGCGCTCCCGAAATTCCGCCGAAGGTGTAAATCATCGACATCACCGCCAGCCCGAAGGCCGCCGCAATTCCGCCGTGACCAACGCTGCCGCCGCTGAAATCATTCATCGCGATCGCTCCAAGGGCGGCGAATATCAAACCAAATGTTCCCAGGAATTCCGCCAGCATACGCTGCGATACGCTGTATTCCGCTGATGCCTTGCGCTGATTGTGGGCCATGCCGAAGTCGATCGTTTTACAGCTGGGTTTTATGTTGTATGTTTGCAACATACAACATTATGGGAATCCGACATGTATGCTCGTACGGAAGAATTCACCGAAACCCAGCAGGCGCTGGCGGCAATGGCCAAGCTCCTGTCGCATCCGGCCCGCATCGCCATCATAGAGCTGCTGGCGCAGGAGCGCTCCTGTATCTCGGGGAATATTGCGTCAAAACTGCCGCTCAGCCGTCCGACCGTTTCGCAACATCTGCAGGAACTTAAACGCGCCGGCGCCGTTATTGGCGAGGTCGAAAGTCAGCGTGTGTGTTACTGCCTCAATCCGGTATTTTTCAACCGCCTGCAGCCGCTCATGCGCTACCTCTTTGCCGAGGTGGATAAATACGCTGCTACGGCCGATCAAAGCTGCTGCAAACCTGGTGACGACAACACTTGCTGACTGCCTGCCTGAAAAAGCCTTTTTACTTGTCAACGGGATTGCAACATCAAGCCCGGTAGTTAAACAAACACGCCGCGCGTGTTCCGTCGGAGTTTTAACGTGAAAATTGCGTTGTTCAGCGACATACATGCAAACCTTCCGGCCCTGGAAGCCGTGCTGGAAGATATTCGTACTCAAAACGTCGACGCAACGTATTGCCTGGGCGATCTGGTCGGTTACGCGCCCTTTGCCAACGAAGTCGTTGAACGAATCAGAAATTTAAACATCGCAACAATTGCCGGCAACTACGACGACGGGGTGGGGCGCAACTCGGACGACTGCGGCTGTGCCTACAAAACCGACCGCGACAGGGAAATGGGCAGGCAGTCGATCGGTTTTACCAATGCCATTATCACGGATTCCAACCGCAGCTGGCTGCGCAATCTGCCGGCGCACATCAACCTGAATCTGGGTTATCACGAGGACTCGCTGAAAATATCACTGGTGCACGGCAGCCCGCGCCGCATCAATGAGTATTTGTTTGAAGACCGCAGCGACAATAGCCTGCTGCGTTTAATGTCCGATTGTGACATCATGTGCTGCGGACACACCCACAAGCCCTACCACAGGTTTATACAACACGAAGGTGAAAGCGCGCAAAAACTCATTGTAAACATCGGATCCGTCGGCAAACCCAAAGACGGCAATCCCGACGCGGCATATGTCGTACTCCACATGCCGCCGGAGCCGCGCCGCGCCGACCTCAGATCAGTCACCGTAGAATTGCGCCGCGTTGCGTACGACGTGGAGGCCGCCGCACGTGCCGTTGAGAGCAGTCCCTTGCCCAACGAATACGCCGATATGCTGCGTCGGGCTTTTTAAGAAAGGGCGCACAAATTTCTCAGTTCGCACGTAATTGCCTTGCTTTTTCATCAGGTGGTTAAAGGTTGAATTAGTCCGTTTTTCGCTGTTACAATTGTTTTACTGAACCGTCTTGCCGCCATACAGCGATTGCAGTTCGCAGCGAGCAGTCAGGCGACTTAAACCAAACGCGGATCCCGTTCGGTTTTGATCAGCCGGCCAATTGCTTCCATCTTCTGTTTAACAAACACACAAAACTCCATGAAATCAAACATTCATGGCAGCGGCCTTCTGCGCCGTCTGCCCGCATTGATAGTGGCTCTTTCAACGATCATTATGACCGAGCAGGCTCACAGCCACATTCCGATCATGCCGGCGCCGCAGCCGCCAGGCTTTTACATTGGCGGCAGTATAGGATATGATATTAACCGTTTTTCCAGTTTCGACCTGGACTATGGCGGACTATTAACTCTGGACGACGCTGCGACAGAAAGCAACAATTCTATCTATGCCGGTCTGACGGTTGATTACTGCCTGGGTGATCCGAGAGACTGGATATGGAGTGTAAGCAGCGCCATTCTTGTTCGCCGGCGCTCGTTTTCGACTCGTGCAGATGGCGTTGCTATTCCACTCGACGCCAATTCATGCGCCGGCGCTGTTAGCGCGGCGGGAACATATGATGTTGAATTCGACAATCTGGAAGTTAATCTGTCGGCGATTGTTAATCGAAGGTTGTGGCAAAGTCGATTTCATGTCGGCCTGGGCCTGGGGCTTGGAATTACCGGTCAAAGCAGGGAGGAGGAACATCTGACTGTTGAACCCGATGCACTGTTTGCCGGACCGGAGTGCCGCATTGTACAAACGGACAGAATAGTCCCAAGGGAAGAGGGAAATGTCGCCGATGTTTACCCTGAAACTTCGGAGGAAACAGTTCTTGATCCGCAGATGATTTTATCACTGCGCTATGTGCTGGGATCCGTTGGGAGAATTGTCGTCACGCCAACCGCTACGCTCAATATCGGAATGTCGGGATTGGGCGGCGAAGAGGCGCAGTGGCGGCGAACAAGTCTGTCATTCGGTCTTGAGTTGACAAAAGCCCTCCAGTGATGTGAGGTGTGAATTTAACGCTGCGATTCGACGGAGCGTACGGCACCAACGCAGACGCTCCGTCGAATCAGTTGAGACCGACAATATCCCGACCGACTTGACCTGTAATGCGACGTGTAGTTTAACAAGCAATCATTGAGCTTGAAAGTGAAGAATCATTCGCACAATAACACCTTTAACCATAGTCTGATGTGTTTCGCGGTAGTACTGGGACTTTTGGCGGGCAAGGCCAATTCCGCAAGTTCCATGCCATTTGTCAGAGCGACTCCGCCTCCTGTGTTTTACCTGGGAGTCGAAATCGGCTTTGACCTTAACGCCTTTTCCAACCTCTCCGTGGACTACCCCGGCTCCTTTGTGTTGAAGTCTGTCCCGGTGGCAATTCAGAACCATTGGTACATTGGATTGGTCTCCGACTACTACCTGAATGATCCCGAGAACCTGGAGTGGCTGTTGAGCACAAAAATTCTGCTGCATGTGCGATCGTTCACCGTAGCCGCCGCCAAAGTTGACCTGCCGCTCGAATTGCATGCCTGTGGGGGGAAGACTTCAGGCGCCGGTGACTACGAGGTGGCAATCGCAAATACCGAGTGGAACATCTCTGCGGTATTGAGTCGCACACTGAAAAAGAGCAAAGGATATTGGGGCTGGGGTTTGGTCTTGGAATTTCGCGTTTACACAAAAAGAGTGAATCGGTAGAATTACGTGCCGATGGTTCGACGGCAACTGACTGCCGTATAGCGGCAACCGCACATCTGATTCCCGGTGACGAAGGCAGGCGTGCGCAGGTCAGCGCGACAGAAACAAATACCACTTTGCCGGACCCTCGACTGGTATTCAGTGTCCGCTACTTTGAGTGGGCTTTGGGGCGTGTTCTTGTGACGCCGGTCCTGACCGCCAATGTCGGATTGGTGACAACAGGCAATGACGAAATTAATTGGCGGCAGAATTCAATAAGTCTTGGCATCAACTTTACAAAAGCAATCGATTGACAGCGTGGGCAAATCATGTGTCCGCGTCAACAGCCTGACTGCGCCAAAACAACAACCTGTTGACATCCATTTTGCGCAGCGGCTTTTCCAGGTAGCGATACGTCAGCGCGCCGACGAGAGCCGGAAAACAGAGATAAACGACAAGTACAGGAACGCGAAGCCCAAGCCCCGAGTCCCCGAATCCCGCAGCCGGAAGCAGAGCCGCAAGTAAATAAATGCTCAGTGCATGCGTGATGTACAAAGAATACGAGCGCCGCCCCCAGTACTGCATCAATCGCGATTCAAACAATCGCTTCGCCGGGCCGACTTCGTGCGCGAGGCCAAACAAAAACAACGCAAAAAGCAGAACCAGCCAGAAGACTTTGTAGCCCTGAACCTCCATCCACACGCCCAGAATCAGTGCCGCGACAAAGAGCGCCGGTGTTAACACATCCCAGCGCCAGTGCCGCAGGATGCCCGCGCGGAACACGTGATACAACAGGCAGCCCGCCGTGAATTCCGTCACCAGGCGTATCATGAAGTCGTAGCCGTAGACCCCGATGTTTAACATCCACGTGCAGACAATGCTCATGCCGATCAGCAGAAACGTTGCGCCCGCAAACGCCGCCCAGGCGCTGCGAAGCCGCCACAGCAGCGCACTCAAAACCGGAAACGTCAGATAGGCCAGCCACTCGCTGCTGAGCGACCAGGCCGGGTAATTCCACGAAAACTTCATCGGCAGAATCCAGGCCTGAATCAGCAGCAGATTTGTCAGCACGTCAAAACCGCCGCTGTCACGCAGCAGTCCCGGGTCGCGCCCGCTCAGCCCGGCCACGCCCGCCAGAAGCAAAAGAACAACAAGCGTCAACACGTGCAGCGGATAAATGCGCCAGAGGCGGCGCAGCACAAAGGCGACGTAACCCGTGCCGCGCGGCGTCTGAAACTCCGGCGCGTAGCGATAACTCAGCACAAAACCGCTTAACACAAAAAAGATGTCGACGCGAATGTGTCCGGAACCGACGATCGGACGCAGAAATCCGGCGAACTCCGGCACGAGCGCAAGCAGGTGCGACTGTGCGTGAAACAACACCACCCACCAGGCAATGAAGGCGCGCACGCCGCCGAGGGCGGGTATAAAATGCGGTTTGGGCAGCGTTGTCATGCCCGCAAATTATGGATTTATTTCGTCCGCTGCCGCGTCGCCCGTCGCGTGGTTGTACTTCCGCCTGCAAACCGGCTGGCGGCCTGACCAATTCTCCCGCAGTGACAATCGAGAATCAGGCGAGGGATCGCGTTTGCCGATTGCCGTATTTCGCCGTAGTTTGCGCATCTCCATTTCAGGTTCTCTCCTCAATGTATGTCTTGTGTTAATCTCAATCACCGAGAGGGCTTTATGCGTTCATTGCCTGTCTATCTGTTGTCGATTACCTTGTGTGTCCTGCTGGCGTCCTGCGCCGGTCGTCGCGAAGACGTCGATGACGCGGCGGACCTGGCTGCTGTTGAAAAGGATTCCGCTGCACGCGCCGATGAACACGCGGCGCAGCCGGCATCACAGCCGGTTAAACCGCGCGTCGTGACGGACACTTCGCTGTACGACACGGACGACCCGGCTATCTGGGTCCACCCGGAGGACCACTCCAAAAGTCTGATTCTGGGAACCGACAAGGATTCGATCGGCGCGCTGCTGGTGTACGACCTGAACGGCAAACTGCAGATGGATCTCTGTGTGCGCGATCTGCGGCGGCCCAACAACGTGGATGTGGAATACGGGTTCCAGCTGGGCGACAGAAAACTCGACATCGCGGTATTGACCGAGCGCCTTACAAACAAGATTCGCATATTCAGCGTGCCGGATATGAAGCCGATTGACCACGGCGGAATTGCAGTGTTTGCCGGCGAGAGCGAACAGGCGCCCATGGGGATAGCTCTCTACAAACGCCCGCTGGACGGTCAGATCTTTGCCATCGTCGGCCGCAAGGGTGGTCCGAGCGGTTCCTATTTGTGGCAGTACGCGCTCAACGACAACGGCAAGGGATATTTGCAGGCAAGCAAAGTACGCGCTTTCGGTGCGTTCAGCGGCAAAAATGAAATCGAGGCGATCGTCGTTGACGATCAGCTGGGCTACGTGTACTACTCGGACGAAGGGCACGGCGTCCGCAAATACCATGCGGATCCGGCGAAGGGCGATGAGGAACTGGCCTTGTTCGCCACGGATGGATTTGCGGAAGATCACGAAGGCATCTCGATTTACACTCTCACCGACGACACGGGATATATCCTCGTCTCCGATCAGCAGGCGAATACGTTCCGCGTGTTTCCGCGCGAGGGGATGCCCGGCAAACCGAACGACCACCCGCTTCTGGATGTCATCGCCGTTTCAACCAACGAAAGCGACGGCTCCGAGAGCAGTTCCGTCAACTTTGGACCGCAATACCCGCACGGCATCTTTGTGGCGATGTCCGACAACCGCACGTTCCAGATTTACGCCTGGGAGGATATCGCCCGCGGCAGGCTGAAAATGCGTTAAGTCGGTCGCCGTTTTCCGGCTGGAGCTGGTCTGTATCTTTTTGAAGCCCCTTGCGTAGGGGCTTTTTTGTTCTCAGACCCATCGTGGATGTGAGGGGACCAGGTCTGTTGAACGTCTTGCCAGGTCGGGTGTAACATCACTGTTCTGTACCCAGACCAAATTCACATATTGTTGGATCAGACCAAGGAGTCCGGCGCGTGTACCGCACTTTTCCTATTTCACGTTCCTGTTTGTCATTGTTGTTGCTGCTTGCCATTGTGTTCACATCCACTCCGGCGGCGGGAGTCGCTCAGGACAGTTACAGTCCGCATGGCGGCATGATGCGCTTTCCGGCCATCAGTGCGCAGAACATCGTTTTCATGTATGCCAACGATCTCTGGCTCGTTGACCGCATGGGCGGAACGGCGCGCCTGCTTGCCAGTCCGGCCGGTATGGAGCGTTATCCGATGTTTTCGCCTGACGGGCGAACGATTGCATTCCGAGGCAATTACGATGGCAACAATGACCTGTATACAGTGAGCGTGGACGGCGGGCTGCCGTTCCGCGTCACTCATCACCCTCATTCTGAAAATCTCACTTCCTGGTCGCCCGACGGCCGCGAGCTCCTGTTCACGATTTTTGGACTTGGCGAGCATCCGCGCACGAGTCAGCTGTTCCGCGTCAGCGTGGACGGCGGGCTGCCGGTCAAGCTGCCGGTGCCCTACGGCGACGCCGCGGTGATAAGCCCGGACGGCGAGTGGCTGGCCTACACGCCGACCAACCGCGACAATCGCACCTGGAAACGCTACCGCGGCGGCCTTGCTTCGGACATCTGGCTGTTTAACCTCAAGAACAATTCTTCGCGCCAACTCACCGAGTGGGAGGGCACGGACACGCGGCCGATGTGGCAGGGCGGCATGATTTATTACCTGTCGGATCGCGGCGCCGGAGCGCGGCTTAACATCTGGAAAGTTGACCCGGCGCAGGGCAATCACACGCAGGTGACGAACTTCACGGAATTCGACGTCAAGTGGCCGTCGATCGGTCCCGGTCCCGACGGCAAAGGCGAAATTGTCTTTCAGTACGGCTCCGAATTGCAGGTGCTCGATCTGGGAACCGAGCAGATCCGCACGGTCGATGTTTCCATTCCGGGCGTGCGCCCGCAATTGCGCACACAGACGGTCGACGCCTCGAAAAATATTATGTCCCGCGACATCTCACCGACCGGCAAACAGGTTGTCGTTTGCGGCCGCGGCGATGTCTGGGTGCTGCCCGCACAGCATGGCTCACCCGTCAATCTGACGCGCAGCGATTCGGTGGCCGAGCGCTCGGCGGTCTGGAGTCCCGACGCTGCTTCGATTGCCTACGCCTCTGATCTGCGCGGCGACAGCTACGACATTTACATTCGTCCCGCGCGCGGCGGCGATGAAAAGCGCGTCAGCGACAAACGCTTTGGTTTTATCAACGGCCTGTATTGGTCGCCCGACAGCAAAAAAATCGCCGTGACCAACGAAGCGGGCGAAGTGTATCTGGTGGACGCGGCGGGTGCGCCGACGACGCTCGTCGAGAGCAATCTGCGCAACGCCGGCCGCGTCAGCTGGTCGCACAATTCTCAGTGGCTGACCTATGTTCGCGATCTGCACCGCTCCGGTACGGCGGTGGTGCTGTACGACAGCAAAACGAAAAAATCGCACCAGGTAACCGCCGGGCTTTACGGCGACTCCTGGCCGACCTTTGATCGCAAAGGCGAGTATCTGTACTTCGCCACGCAGCGCGAGTTCAGCTCTCCCAGCTACGCGGATTACGGCAATAACTTTGTCTACAATTCAACCGATGTATTGGTGGTTGTGCCCCTGCAAAAGGACGGCAAGTCGCCGCTCCAGCCGAAATTCGACCGCGAGGAAGTCAAAGAAGATGACGCGGCCGACAAAAAAGACGAAGACAAAGGCGACGACAAAAAGGATGACAAATCAGACGAGGACGACGATCTTCAGATCGACCTGGACGGCTTTGAACAACGCGCCGTTCTGGTGCCGGTCGACCGCGGTCTGTTCTACGGTCTGTCGGTCAATAATAATGGCGAACTGCTGTACCTGCGCGGCGGCTCGGACAATTCCGCCGGACCTTCCCTGATGATCGTCAATCCGTTCGATGACAAACCGGAAGAAAAGTCCGTCAAAGCGGGCGTGTTCGCAGTGAGTTTCAGCGCCGACGGAAAAAAAGCTCTGGTAACATCCGCCGGCGGCATGAGCATTATCAACACGGCGGCCGCCCAGACGGGTGAGGGTGTTTCGACCAGCGGCATGAACATGACCATCCGTCCGCAGGCCGAATGGCGTCAGATCTATCACGAGGCATGGCGACTGTATCGCGACTATTTTTACGATCCGGGCATGCACAAGGTCAACTGGCCCGGGATGCGCGACCTTTATGCCGGCATGCTGCCGGATGTCCGCTCGCGCGATGATCTTTCCTATGTGATTTCCGAACTGATGTCCGAGCTCAACGTCGGCCACACCTATTACGCCGGAAGCAGCCCCGATCAGGCCCCCAGTCTCAGCGTCGGCATGCTCGGCGTCGACTGGGAATTGCACAACGGCGCTTACCGCATCAAACACGTCTTTCAGGGCGCTGAGTGGGAAACCGATGCGCGCAACCCACTGCAACACGCGGACGGCGAGATTGGCGAGGGCGACTACGTCCTGGCCGTCAACAATACACCGATCAATGTCGGCATGGACCCCTGGGCGGCGTTCCAGGGCCTGGGCGGCGCTACGGTGGAGCTGACCGTTTCCAACAAACCGACGATCGACAAAGACGCCCGCACGGTGGTTGTTAAACTGCTCAACTCGGAAATCGGCCTGCGTTACCGCGACTGGGTCGAATCGAATCGCCGTCACGTCGAAGAAAAAAGCGGCGGCAAGATTGCGTACATCTACGTGCCGGCCACGGGCGTCAGCGGCCAGAACGAACTGATCCGCCAGTATGTGGCGCAGTGGGGCAGGCCGGCATTGCTGATCGACGACCGCTGGAACGGCGGCGGCCAGATTCCCGATCGTTTTGTCGAGCTGTTAAACAGACCGATCCGCGGCTATTGGGCGACGCGACACAACGGGCAGAACATCACGCCGCCGGATGCCAACTCCGGGCCGAAGGCCATGCTGATCAACGGTGCGGCCGGCTCGGGCGGCGATGCTTTCCCGTACTTGTTCCGTCAGGCCGGCCTCGGCAAGCTGATCGGCACGCGCACCTGGGGCGGTCTGGTCGGCATAAGCGGCAACCCGCAGCTGATCGACGGCGCCGGCGTCACCGTACCGACCTTTGGATTTTACGAAGTCGACGGCACCTGGGGCATTGAAGGCCACGGCGTCGATCCCGACATCAAAGTTGTCGACGATCCGGCAAAAATGGTCAACGGCGGCGATCCGCAGCTGGACGCGGCCATTGATCACCTGTTAATGGAACTGCGCAGCAATCCATCGACGCTCACGCCTCCGCCGGCCTATCCGGACCGCAGCGGCATGGGCATTCTGGAGCGCGACAAGTAAACATTTCTCGCGAACAAAAGCGGGTACCACGACCGCCGGAGCTGCTGTTCCGGCGGTTTTTTATTGCCGAAGGTATTCGGCGCGTTCGCATCGAATGGTCGGCGGAGCGCGTTTAACCACGTTCTGCCGCCCGTTTGAGCACGAAAATTGCCCGTTTAATCATTTCAGCTTGTGAGCGTGTTGCAAGCGCCCCATTTTGCCCTTGTCGAAACCTCTGGAGTTTCGGCCGCGCCATGCCTTTTCGGCGGCAAAACAGCCCGCAACCGCGGGAGCTGCCGAAAAAATATCTGGAGCTTTCCCGGAGTGGGAGAGAAATGTTTCGGGGTGAGAAAATCGCGAAAACATTGGAAAGGCAGTGGCGGAGGCGGTGGCCCTTTTTTGTGCGGTGCACCGTCGCCCGTTGTTTAACTTTCAGACTCTGAAATTTACCCGTCGGCTTCAAATCCGGCACCGCGGCCCGGCGTTTAACACTTTTAAACATCAGGTCTGTCCGGAAACTACTTTGCAAACTCGGATAGCCGCGATCAAAAGTTGCGTCCTGCCCGGATGTTTAACACGTCGCACTCGCTGACGAACAAAAGCAAAAAGCAAGCCACACGCAGGGGGGCGAAGCGCTCATGGTTTCAGGAAAATTCCATTCGTTCAGATTGGGTAATTGGCGTAAATTGGGCCGCAACCACGCCAAATCAGGAGCTGCATGCAAACTTCCAATTCCGGATTACATGAACAGACGCGCTGTGAACGCTGGGTGATGGTGGCCAGTGTTGCGGCGTCTGCGATGGCGTTTATCGACGGGACCGCACTCAATGTTGCCATGCCTGCCATTCAGTCCGATCTGCAGGCCGGCGGATCGGAAATCCTCTGGTTTGTCAATGCCTACCTGCTGATGCTGGCGGCGCTGATACTGCCCGGTGGAGCCATTGGCGATATTCTTGGTCGTCGTCGTGTGTTCAGCGTTGGAATCGCGCTGTTTGTAGTTGCTTCGCTTTTTTGTGGATTCGCGCCGACAACCACGCTGTTGATCATCGGGCGGGCGGTACAGGGAATCGGCGGTGCAATCATGATTCCGGGCAGCCTGGCGATGATTGCGGCCGTATATCCTTCGCGAACGCGCGGTCGGGCTATCGGGACGTGGTCGGGCGTTGCTGCGCTGGTGACGATGATCGGCCCGCTGCTGGGCGGCTACCTGGCGGATCTGGGGCAGTGGCGGCTGATTTTCTTCCTGAATGTTCCGATGGGGGCGCTGGCCTTGTTTGCCCTGCAGACGAGAGTGACGGAGCGTCAGGACTATCCGCGCGACCGACGCGTCGACTGGGTGGGTGCGGCGCTGGCCGTGATCGGTCTGGGAGGAATCACCTACGGGTTTATCGACATGCCGGCGCGCGGAATTGCACACCCGCTGGTGTTCGGCACAATGTTCTCCGGCGGACTGGCGCTGATCCTGTTTGTCATCTGGCAGACAAAAGCCCGCCGGCCGATGATGCCGCTGCATTTGTTCCGCGTGCGCACGTTCAGCGGCGCGAACCTGCTGACGCTGATGCTCTACGGGGCGCTCTCCGTCGCAACGTTTTTCATGTCGCTCAATTTTGTGCAGGCGCAGGGCTACAGCCAGACGCAGGCGGGCCTGGCGTTTTTTCCCTTTGCAATTGCATTGGTGATACTCTCGCGCTGGGCCGGGTCGCTGGCCGACAGACTGGGGCCGCGTCTGCTGCTGGTGACGGGCCCGCTGCTGGTGGCCGTCGGTTTGTACCTGACGAGCCGGGTCGGCCTGACGGACGGTTTTGCGGACTACTGGGCAAACTTTTTTCCGGGGCTCGGGTTTATGGGACTGGGAATGGGACTCACCGTCGCACCGCTCACAACCGCGGCGATGGGTTCCGTGGCCGAGTCGTCGGCCGGAACCGCCTCGGGCATCAACAACGCCGTTTCCCGCGCGGCCGCCGTCCTGGCCATGGCCATCGTCGGCGCAGCGGCGATCCTGAGTTTCGGAGCGCATCTGGAGGAGCAATTTGAAGCGACGTCTTTTCCCGCTTCACACCGCGCAGCCATGCTGGAAGCGGCCGCACAGATGGGCGATGCGCGCGTGCCGGCGGACATTCCGGTCGCGCAGCAGGCAGTTGCCGCACACATGCTGCGCAGCGGATTTGCGGATGTCTGCGCGGACGTCATGCTCTGGAGCGCCGTGCTGGCCGGTATGGCCGCGCTGCTGGCGGCGTGGACCATCGACAAGCGCGAGTTGCAGGATTCCGCTTTGAATCCCTGACGGCGGAAGTGCGGGGATGCGCCGACCGCGGTTTTTACCGTCCGCGCGTCCCTCCCGTGCGGACGAATTTTCGTAAATTGATCCTCGATTTTGGACATAGGCGTCGCGCTGTCCGGCAGCGCCGGCAGAACGGTTTATGCGCGCGCCGCTCATGCGATGACGGAAACAGGAAGACATGGCAGATTTTATCGTTGGACAGCGTTGGGTAAGTGAAATGGAGCCGGAGCTGGGGCTCGGCAAAGTCCTGGATGTCGAGAACCGCACCGTAAAAATTCATTTTCCGGCCTCCGGCGCCACGCGTCAGTATGCCGCCGCCTCCGCGCCGCTCAAACGCGTGCGCTACAAAAAAGGCGACGAAGTGCCCGGTCCTTCGGGCGACAAGTTTATTATCAAGTCGGTCAAGGAAAACGAGGACGGTCTGCTGGTCTACAAGGGCGAGATCGGTGAAATCATCGAAACCGATCTGAATGACGCGATCAGCTTCGACCAGCCCGAAGACCGCCTGCTGGCGGCGCAGGGCGACTATTCGCAGGTTTTTGAACTGCGCCGCAAAGCGGGGCAGTTCCTCAACTCGATTCGCCGTTCGCCGGTGCGCGGTTTTATCGGCGGGCGCATCGACCTGATACCGCACCAGCTTTCAATTGCCGCCGACGTGGCGCGCCGCGCTCTGCCGCGCGTCCTGCTGGCCGACGAGGTCGGTCTCGGCAAAACGATTGAAGCCTGTCTGATTCTGCATCGCCTGATGATCAGCGGCCGCGCCGGCCGCGTGCTTATTCTCGTCCCCGAGCCGCTCGTCAACCAGTGGATCGTGGAAATGTACCGTCGTTTTCACGTCTGGTTCCACCACTACGACGCCGAACGCGTTGACGAAAAACTCGAACTACATCCGGACGACAATCCCTTCCTGGACGATCAGCTCATCATCGCCTCGCACGACTACGCTTCCGGCGACGCCAAAACGGCCGAGCTGATTCGCGCCGCGGAGTGGGATGTGCTCGTCGTCGACGAAGCGCACCACCTGCAGTGGTCGCCGCAGGAAGCCGGGCCGTCTTACAAACTGGTGGAATCGCTGGCGGCGCAGACCAACGGCCTCCTGCTGCTGACGGCCACGCCGGAGCAGCTCGGTCCCGAGAGTCACTTTGCGCGCTTGCGCCTGCTCGATCCCGATCGCTATACGGATCTGGACAAATACCGCGCTGAAACAGAGCACTACGGTGAGATTGCCGATCTGGTCGACGCGATCGACACCGGCAAAAAGCCGGCCGCGGCCAAACTTAAACAGCTCAAAAAACTGGCGGACGAGGGATCGCTGCCCGCCGAATTGGTCGCTGCACTGTCCGATGGAAACATCGACGAGGAAGGGCGCGAGAATCTGATCGATCGTCTGCTCGACCTGCACGGCGTCGGCCGCGTGATGTTCCGCAACACGCGCGCCGCCATGAAGGGATTCCCGCAGCGCACGGCGACCATTGTTGAACTGGAAACGGACGACAAGGCCGTTCTGGCGCGCATCAACAAGGAATTTATGGCGGATGCGCCCGGCGCTCGCGAGGTGGAAATCGACACCTTTGAGGGCGATCCGCGCCTGACCTGGCTGGTCGACTACATCAAGTCACATCGCAAGGGCAAGGCGCTCGTTATCTGCCGCAACATCGAAAAGGTGCTGGCGCTGCAGGAGAATCTGCGCACGGCGATTACGGCCAAAACGGCGCTTTTCCACGAGGATCTGCCGCTGGTGCAACGCGACCGCAACGCGGCATGGTTTGCCGAAAAGGACGGCGCTCAGCTGTTGATCTGTTCTGAGATCGGCAGCGAGGGGCGCAACTTTCAGTTTGCCGACGACCTGATTTTGTTTGATCTTCCGGGCGACCCCGAGCTGCTGGAGCAGCGCATCGGCCGCCTGGACCGCATCGGCCGCACGGCGGACATCAGCGTGGTCGCGCTTTCGATTAAACACACGGCGTCGGAAGTGCTGACGCGCTGGTATCACGAAGGGCTTAACGCTCTGCAGCGCAGTCTGCCGGGCGCAGCGCGTATCGCCGAAAAATTCAGCGATGAACTGTGGAAAGCGGCGGATGCCAAAGCGCGCGGCCTGAAAACAGCGGACAAACAACTGGAAAGCGTGCTCAAGGACGTGCGCGCCTTCAGCGATGAAGTCAGTGCGCAGCTGGAGCAGGGCCGCGACCGCCTGCTGGAGCGCAATTCCTTTCATCAGGCCGAGGCCGATTTTGTTAAAACGGAGATTGAAGCGGCCGACGCGGATACGGACTTTGAGCGCCATTTCATGCGCGTGCTGGAGTTTTTTGGCGTTTCGACCGACGAAATTGCCGACCGCACATACACGCTTAAACCGGGCTCGCTGTTAACCGACGCCTTCCCGCCGATTCCCGAGGACGGCATGACGGTTACCTTTGACCGGGCGCGGGCGATGGCGCGCGAGGACGAAACATTTTTCAGCTACGACCACCCCTTTGTCAACGCGGTGCTGGAGCTGATGTTAAGTTCGGAATACGGCAACTCCTCGTTCACGCTCTGGCGCGACCGCAACGCGCGCCTTATCATGATCGAGGCGATCTACATGCTGGAATGCGTTGCTCCGGCCGAGATCGACATCAACCGCTTTTTGCCCCCGACGCCGGTGCGTGTTGTCATCAACCAGCAGGAAGAAGACATCACCTTTGAAATGGAAGTCAAGGAATTTCTGATTCACCTGACGGATGGGCCGGCCTTCAGGCTGTTAAACACGGCGCACATTTCCCAGATGCTCATCCCCAAAATGTTTGCGGCGGCACGCAAGACGGCGGAGGAACACTCTGAACCGATTATCGATATTGCGATTGCACAGATGAACGACATGATGACGGTTGAAATCGACCGTCTGGAAAGCCTGCGCGCATTGAACAATATCGTGCAGGAGCGCGAGATAGAACTGCTGCGCGAGCAACACGCAAAACTCGAAAAGCACCTGCAGAACGCCAGGGTGCGGCTGGATGCCGTGCGCCTGGTGTGGCGTGGTCCTTCCGATCACCGCTTGCTGCGATGACCTGATAAAGCCATTTTTGTTAACCGGGGAGTAAACAACCTCGAATCACTGAATCCGTGCGGCGCCGCTCAGTCGCAGAATGTTAAACATGGAGGAATGCCATGAGCTCCGAGATTCTGTTGGAAACAGAGCGCTTGCGGCTGCGTCAGTTAAACACACATGATATTGAAGACCTGGTGACGCTCAACAGCGACCCGCAGGTGATGGAGTACATCCATCCCGGTTCAACGAGCAGCGTGGAACAAGAAAGCAAAGCCGTGGATCGCATCCGCGAGCTCTGCCGCGACAAACCCGGTTTTGGCGTCTGGGCGATTGAAACGCGTGCAGACAACGAGTTTATCGGTCTGGCGCTGTTGAAGGAACTCTACGATACCGGCGAAAACGAGGTCGGCTACCGCTTGATCCCGTCGGCCTGGGGTAGGGGATACGCCACGGAGATTTCGCGCGCGCTGGTGCAGCACGGCTTCGACACTCTCGGCCTGGATCTGATCGTCGGCATCACATTTCCCGGCAACGAGGCTTCACGCCGCGTCCTGGAGAAATCGGGGCTGAAATACGCAGGCGAACGGACCTACGAGCAGTGCAAATCGATCGTGCCGGAGTTGAGTTATTTCCGGATTGAGCGCCCGCAGTTTGATCTGTTTTACGGCAGGATTGCCAACCGGAAAGTCTTTGCGCCGTGAGGGAAGGTGAGTGAAGAGCGTTGGGGTGAAGTTGAAATTACGTACGTAGAAATGCGTAGTAGCTGTGAGCCCTCAGGGCTCACAGCTCAAAAACCTTCCGTGCCAAAAATCATTTGTTTCAGTTTCAAGGCTGACCGGGCGCTGAGAGGCACTAAGCGTTTTTAGCTTCGATGAAATTACGTAAAACTACGTACAAGTTACATTTCTTGCCGCATGCAACACTCAAAGACTTTGCTCGAAACCAGTCGTCTGCGCATCCGCGAGTTCACACTCGACGATGTGGACGACCTGCTGGAAATCAACTCCGATCCCCGTGTACTCAAGTACATCGACCCGACGCGCACGACCTCGCGCGAGAAAGAGATAGAAGAAGTCGGGCGCATCAGACAGGAATATATCGACACGCCCGGCCTGGGCGTCTGGGCGGTGGACGAAAAATCCAGCGGCGCGTTCAGCGGTTTGATTCTGCTGCGAACGCTCTACGACACGGGCGAGTACGAGATCGGTTTCCGCACCACGCCGCCGAACTGGGGCCGCGGTTTTGCCACGGAATCGGTGCGAGCGGTGCTGGCGCACGGATTTAACACAATCGAAGCGCCGGTGATCGTCGGGCTCACGATGCCGGGCAATATCGCCTCACAACGCGTGCTGCTCAAAGCAGGCTTGCGCCATATGGGACAGCGCACGCTGCCGGAATGCGCCGACATCTGGCCCGTGCTGGAGCACTTTCGCCTGGAACGCGGCGACTATCTCAAGAGCGCTCCACGCGGCGACTGAACACAAAAAGGTTTAGAACACACCGGTTTGTCGCTGAACACCCGGAGGTTAACAAAAGCGGATTGAAAAGGGAGCTCCGCGGAGCGACCAGAGATCAGTTTGTGTTGAGCAGTGCCGCGCTGAATTGACGGCCGCCGATGTTAAGTGTTGCCACAAATGCGCCCACGGCTTGCGGCTGTAGTTGAACCCGCATCCTGTTCCCTGTCGGCAGAGCGCTCGCGCCGGCCATGCGAAGACCGCGCACATCAAATAGTGAGATTTCCAGCGCAGAATTGATTCCGTTTAACAAGTCGCTTTCGACGATTAACACTCCGTTGGCGAAGGTCCAGTTTAATTCGGCAGTCTTAACATCTGCGCCGGCAACACCTGTTGTCAAGGGCTGGACGGGGTCGCCGCTGCGATAGACGTTGCCGAAGACGTCGGCGCAGTAGGCATGGCCGTCGGTGTGCAGCGTCAGGTGCAATATGCGCGGATCCTCCAGGCCCTGGTTAAAGCGCGGCCAGGACTGGCCTCCGTCTGTCGAAAGCGCCACGCCGCTGTTGGCGGCCGCAGCCAGAATGTTGTCGTTGTTTAATACGATAATGCGCATTGCTATGTCGCCGAAGGGCGTGTTCGACCAGTTCTCGCCCTCGTCGTCGGACGTGGTAATTGTTGAAGTTGCGGTTTGTGCGCCGACGAACCACCGACCGCCGGAAGTCACGGCCAGGTCGCGAATGGTGAATGCCTCCTCGTCGGCGTAGATGCCGCCTTCCCAGTGTTGACGCGCGGCATCGGAGCGCCACAGCCCGGCCGCCTGCGAAACGTCGTTGCCGAACGCAATTCGTCCCGCGGCGACCAGTAAAGTGCCGTCCGCCAGTTCGCGAATGCGATAGGCTTCCTCAATATCCAGCACAGTTGTCCAGCTTTCAGCCCGGTCGTCGCTGAACATTATTCCAATGGCCGTGGCGGCGTACCAGTTGCCGTCGGCATCCACGTACAAGTCGTAGAAAAAATTCTGATGCGGGAACGCGCTGATGTCCGCGCCGAATTTTACAAAAGTGTTGGAGCCCGCCTGAGCGCGAAAGAGGCCGGCCGATGTTAACAAAACGCGGTCGCCGTCGGGTAGCGCAACAATGCGCATGACGTAGGTGTCGGCTAACAGTTCGGTGACGTTAAACGCCTGCCATTGGCCGTTGTCTTCGTTCGTCGGCAAACGCATCAGGCCCTGTTGGGCGGTTTGCAGGTAAAGATTGTTGTCGGCGGCGCCAAAAAACTGAATCTGATTGGCGAGTGTAGCCGGTGTTTCGATAATATCCCAGGTGAGATTTTCCTGCGCGACCAGCGTGCCGCCGCCGTACAACGCGACAATGCAAAAGAAACTGAACAGTCGTATCAGTCGGCGCATAACTACCCCGTAAAATGGTAACAAATGTTGCGGATCCGGCCGTGCACGTGACAGCGTGCCGCCGAGTATTTGGGCAGGAGGTGGCAGGAAGTCGTTCGGGGGCCATAGCGTTACACCTGCGCCAAAAAATGAGGAAAGAGTATGTGTTTGATCGGATTGTCGTGGCGTGCAAACAAGCGCTTTCCGCTGGTCGTGGCGGCCAACCGCGATGAGTTTCGCGGGCGGCCGAGCACGGCGCTGCACGCCTGGGCGGACGGCTCGGGGATTATGGCGGGGCGCGACACACAGGCGGGCGGCACGTGGATGGGGTTGACGCTGGGCGGACGTTTTGCTGCCATCACCAATTTCCGCGAACCCGGACGGTCGCGTGCGGACGCGCCGACGCGCGGTCTGCTCGTCAGCGACTTTCTGCGCGGCGACGCTTCGCCGGTGGAGTATCTGGAGGCGGTGCGGGCGCGCGGCGCGCAGTACAACGGTTTCAATCTGATTGTCGGCGACGGCCGGACGCTGGCCTACTACGGCAATCGCGACGCGGCGGTGCGGCGGCTGGAGGCCGGAACCTACGGCCTGAGCAATCATCTGCTCGACACGCCCTGGCCCAAGGTGCGGCGTCTGAAGGCGGCGCTGTCGGCGTCGGACCGCGCGTCGGACGCGCTCTTGTTGACACGGGAACTTCAGAGTGCGCTGGGCGACGACCGGACGGCGCCGGACGCGGAACTGCCGGATACGGGCGTGGGACCGGAGCTGGAGCGCAAGCTGTCGGCGGCATTCATTGGCGGTGCCCGCTACGGCACGCGGGCATCGACCGTTCTCCTGATCGACGCGGAGGGCCGCGCTCACTACAACGAGCGTCACTACCTGGATGTGGAATTGCGCCGGCTGCAAACGACAATCACGACGGATGTGGCCGGCTGGGTGTGACGAGGTCGTTGCGTTCTCAACTAGCGTTTGCGACCGCTTAAGCACGAAACTCGCTACGTTTGTACGCCTGCGCCGCCCGTTGACGTTTTTCCATTTGTCTGCTGCGGGCGGGAGTGCGATGTTGCCTGTGTCGAACCCTCCGGAGGTTTCGGCCGCGCCGCGCCGGGCGGTCCCGTGGACAGGGACCGGCTCGCTGATTGGGGAGTATCTGCTGACAGCCGCGACAGAGGGGCCGGGCCGGGGTGTCTGGTGGTCACGGAATTGGGTTGGAAGTTGGGAAAGGTGGTGGCGGGGGGCTTGCGCCTTTGGGGAATGGCCCAAAATCCGCCAATTTTCAACTTAAGCGTTATCCTCATAACGCGCTGTTTTTTATAGCCTTATCTCTCTTGCGCGCAGCGTGCGGTTTTTGTCGGAGAGAGGAGTCGCAGTAGGTTTTGTCCGTGTAACATCTGCGACCAATTTGTGCTGAAAAAAGCTGTGTCAGACAAACTCATAGTCCGGCCGACTGTCTAAACAATCCCCGCCTGAGCGCCGTTTTTTTTGTCTCTCTATCGCTATATCGCCTGCGGCGATCCGCCGCCTCGGTTCGCACGACGTGCAGGTCCGCCGACTTTAATGTAAATTGCGGCTCCGGCCACGAGGCCGAACTGTGTCCGACCATTCCAAGGCTGTCCATTCATGTCCAAAAAATCTCCGATTCAGCTCCTGATTCCGGCTCTGTCTTTCGTGTTTTTTACCCTTGTGTTCATTGCGTGTTCCGCCCCGCAGGACGAAGCGCCCGAGGCGCAGGAAGCCGAAACTCCGGTCTACGCTACGACGGAGGATCTGCCCTCGCCCGAAACCAGACCGCAGGACGTCGTCAAAACCTACTGGGCGCGCGTCAGTGCGGCTAATCTCGACGGTGCGTGGCCGCTGCTCGACAAACAATTTCAGCAGCGACATTTTGCCAACAGCCTGGAGCGCTACAAAGCAGATATTAAGGCGTCACAGTTCTGCGCGATTACCATCGATACGGTCCAGGTCGACACCGTCGTCGACCGCTATAACGCCATGGTCAATGCGCGTTTTTCGATCGAGCGCGGTGATTCCTGTCAACGTCGGCGCGCCAATTACACCGTCGACCTGACACGCGATAGACCCGAAGAATTCTGGCGGATTCGCAATATCCGCGTCCACTGAATCATTCGGCCCGTCCGGGCGTAGACGCCTTGTTTAACATTTGTGCTACGATATTAACGGAATCGCATGGGACTCTTCGACTTCCTTAAAGGCAAGAAAAACAAAGCGCAACAACACGAATTGCCCAAACGCGAAATTCTGCTCAGCGACATTCGCGTCGGTTACTTTGTTGAATACCAATTGCGCCTCTGGCAGGTCACGGCCTACAACCAGTACGACTTCCTTGACGAGACTATGGCCGACGAATGGGAACTGCAGGAAGGCGACGAAAGCATTTTTCTGGAGGTCGGCGAAGACGACGGCATGTACTGGACGGTCAGCAAGTCGATTTCCATTGGAAAAATTGAGGGCAATGTGCGCAAAAGCATCATCAAAACCGATGAGCCGCCCGAGCGCATTGTCTACGACGGACGCACGTATTACCTGGATGACTCCGGCGGTGGATACTGTTTTGAAGGCGGCCGCGACGGCGATGGCGAAGAATTTGTTTACTGGACCTTTGAAACCGAGGACGAGAAATTCGTTCTGACAATCGAACGCTGGGACGAAGCCGATTTCGAGGCATTCCAGGGCTATTACGTCAACGAGGACGAGTTCACAAATATTTATCCGAGCGATCAGGACAACTCTGTTTGACCACAAACCTGCTTAACATTATGACTGTCGACAAACCTCGCACTCAATTGTTGTTTAACTCCGCGGCGCCGTCGTCCGACCCTTCATTTCCGAGCGGGTCCAGCCGGGCTGTCCCCTTTATGACCTTCTTGTTAGTCATGCTGTTGACAGCCTGCTCAACGACGAATCCGCTGGAAGAATACCAGAAGGAGTTGGCGCAGTACCCTGAATATCAGGTGATCCTCCAGGATATGAAGGAGGAGGGCAACTTTACAACGGACTATATGCACCAGTATAAAATTGTCTGGGCCGAACCCGTCGGCGACAGTCTGGTGTTTAACAGCGAGATTACCAACTGGCGACAGGTGCCGAAAGAAGTATACCAGCAGCATCAGCAAAACCTGGGCATGGCGCTGGTTGCGCGCAGTGAGAGCGCCGAACCGGTCGGGACTGCTCAACCGCCCGGCTACCAGTACGTCGGCAATTCACGCTACGGCCACTGGCAGACCGGCGTCGGCGGCGGAAGCTTCTGGGCATTTTACGGCCAGTACGCCTTCATGAATTCCATGTTTAACATGATGAGCGGTCCGATCCGTCGCAATGACTACGACAACTACCGCAGTTCCGTCGGCGGCGGTCGTTCGTACTACGGTCTGAACAATCGCTACGGCACAAATGGCTCGCAGACCAAACAGACAAACAAATCCTTCTTCGAGCGTCGCACCGCGCGCGCCAGTCGGGCCAAAGCGCGCCAACGCACCGGTCGCAGTACAATGAATCGATTTCGCGGTCGCAGCTCCGGCCGCGGCGGCAAGTAAGACTTGCCTGCATCCGACACGTCCGTTTAACTCATTGGCCATGCAAAGCACTAAAACGGGACTATACTATGACTCTCGACCAACTCCTGACAGGTTTGGTTTATCTCGTTACCGTCATTGTTTTACTGATTCTTGGACGCCTGGCGCACCAGTTGTTTCACCGCGGCATCGACACCAAAGCCGAACTGGTTGACAAGGACAACCTGGCCTATGCCTTGTCCGTGGCCGGATACTATATCGGTCTGATCATGGCCATCGGCGGCATCATGAGCGGTCCCGCCTTGTACTGGGTTGACGACATCATTGCAATCATGCAGTACGGCCTGCTCGCGATCGTTTTGTTAAACATTTCCGTTATCATCAACGACAAACTGATTCTCTCGACCTTCAACAACCGCAAGGAGATTTTCGAAGACCAGAACGCCGGCACGGGAATCATCGAAGCGGCCAACTACCTGGCCGTTGGTATGACGCTTTCCGGTGCGCTCTCCGGCGTGGGCGGCGGTTTTGACACGGCGCTTGCATTCTGGCTGCTGGGACAGGTCGGACTCATTATCGGAGCGCGCATCTACAACCTGATTCTGCCGTTCGACGTGCACGCCGAAGTCGAAAAGGACAACGTCGCCGTCGGTGTTGCATTTGCCGGCGTATTGTTTGCACTTGGCAATATCATGCGAATTGCGACGGAAGGCGACTTTGTGTCCTGGCAGGAGAACGTCGGTGAGTTTGCCATTTTTGTGGCCATCGGTTATATCCTGATCCCGATACTGCGCTTTGTTACCGACAAGATTTTACTGCCCGGGCAGCGTTTAACACAGGAATTGGTCAATCAGGAAGTGCCCAATATCGGCGCCGGCGCCATCGAGGCATCGTCATACATCATCGCCTCATTCATAATCGGCTGGATATTCTGACGTGCCCGCCTCCGGACCGGACAGCTTGACTTCTGAAGCGCAGCAGGGACCGCCGCTACGCGGTGGGCTCTATCTGAAAGCAGCCATTTTTGCCACCGGCCTGGCCGGGATTGTCGCTGAATACGTCATGGCGACGCTGGCGAGTTATCTACTCGGCAATTCCGTTGTGCAATGGACGCTGACGATCTCGCTCATGCTGTTTGCCATGGGCGTCGGCAGCAGGATCAGTCGCCGGATTGTTAAACATGAACTGGAAACATTTGTCGCGGTTGAGTTCGGCCTCTCGCTTCTGTGCGCCTTTGGGCCGCTGACGGCCTACGCGCTTTATTCGCAGCTCGACTTCATCTATCTGGTCATTTATGGATTTGCCATCGGCATCGGCCTGCTGATCGGCATTGAAATCCCGCTTGTAACCCGCCTCAACTCGGTGTTTGAAGAACTGCGCATTAACATCTCATCGGTCATGGAGCAGGACTACTACGGCGCTCTGCTGGGTGGGATTGTCTTTGCCTTCCTGGCACTGCCGTACCTTGGGCTGACTTATACCCCGATTCTGCTCGGCGCAGTCAATTTTGTGGTTGCATTTGCATTGTTGTGGCGTTTTCGGTCGCGCGTCGCGCGTTTCCGTCTGCGCGCGGCAGTTGGCGCGGCGGTCTTTGTCTGCTTAATTATTCTGGCCTTCAGCGCCGAACCGATTGTGCAGTTCGGCGAGCAGAAAAAGTATCTGGACAAAGTGGTGTATTCCGAACAGAGCGCGTACCAGCGGATCGTGATTACCGAGTGGCGCGGTAATCACTGGTTGTATCTTAACGGCGAAGAGCAGTTTTCCACCTTTGACGAAAAGCGTTATCACGAGCCGCTCGTTCTGCCGGCCATGGCGCTTGCGGCCGCCCGAAAACATGTCCTGATTCTCGGCGGCGGCGACGGCCTGGCGATGCGCGAGGTGTTAAAACACGGCGACGTGGAACGCGCATGGCTGGTCGATCTCGACCCGGCCATGACCGATCTTGCACGTACACATCCGGTGCTCATCGCGGCCAACGACAGCTCGCTCTACGACCCGCGCGTTGAAGTCATCAATCGCGACGGTTTTACGTTTGTGGCGGAAAGCGATCAACTCTACGATGTCATTATCATCGATCTGCCCGACCCGCGCAGTGTGGATCTCGGCCGATTGTACACCCTGGAGTTTTACCGCGGTATTAAACAGCATCTCTCGGCCGGCGGCGTGCTTGTGACGCAGGCGGGCAGTCCGTTTTTTGCCCCCGAGGCTTTTGCCTGCATTCACAAAACGATGCGACGTGCCGGTTTTGCCGTGCTGGCGTATCACAATCACGTGCCGACGATGGGCGAGTGGGGCTGGGTGCTGGGAATGAACGCCGCCATCGCCGACTCCACGCTGCGCACCGGCGCTGAGCAGTTGGAGTTTGATCACACGTCGACCAGTTTTCTGACATCAGGCTCGATGCCTGCGCTGCTGCACTTCGGCAAAGGCCTGGTTCCGGACAGCAATGCGGTTGAAGTCAATACCCTCCACTCGCAGATTCTGCCGCGCTACTACCGCGCCGGCAGGTGGGACGTGTATTGATGTTTTCATCTGCCGTTCCGGCCTGTTGAAAACATGGAATCGGCGACCGGTTGGCAATTTCGCTCTCGTTGCCAAACAAGAAAATCATGTCAGGGAATGCAGTAGTGGCAAAATAGCCGTCCTGGGCTCTGATTCCTCTATGCCGTAGTCACCCGCTAAATTTAACGTAGGAATACTCTTCGATGTCGCTTGCGCCGGCGCAAGTGAGAATACCTTGTGTTTTTGCCCTCAGTAAAAATGCCTATTTTACCGCCGTCTGTTTAATCATAGTTTGTCGAGTAATTCCATGGTTACACTTCGAAAGTATGAACTCGCCGACAAGGAACAACTTGTGAAGCTTGCCAACAACGCCAATGTGTCGCGCTTTTTAACCTATCTTTTTCCATTTCCATACACGCCGGACGATGCCGAGTGGTGGATTTCCACGGGCAGCAGCCTGGATGGAGCAGTCAGTCGGGTCGTGGAGTTTAACGGGCAGTTTGTCGGCGGCGTCGGGCTGACGCAACTCAAAGCCTGGAAAGATCACCAGGCGGAGATTGGCTATTGGCTCGGCGAGCCGTATTGGGGGCGGGGCATTGCAACTGAGGCGCTTAAACAAATGACTGCGCACGCCTTTGATGTCATCAAGGTAAAGAAGCTGTTTGCGCCGGTGTTAAAACCCAATATTGCCTCGATGCGCGTGCTTGAAAAATGCGGCTACGTGCGCGAAGGAGAGTTTAAGATGGAAGTGTTCAAGAATGGACAGTTCTATGACACGGTCCAGTATGCGCGCCTGGCTTCACAGTGAGTGTTTTGGTTCCGTTGTGTGTTGTGTTAAACATGTAAAGCTCTTATTCCTTCTTGTAAACGCGGCCGTAAATATCGTGTGGAACCATAAGACCGTCCGCCGTTCGCACGTAGAAAAGCTCAGCCGAGATGCCGGTCAGATTGTCCCAGCGCAAGGGGACAACAATATTGCCGAAAGAATCGATTACACCGCAGCCCTCGTCCGACTTAACAAAAATAAAACCCTCTTCCATCCTGAATGTTTCCCTGTACGCGCTGATGTCCAACGGCGGCCGTGTGACGCTCAACAGGAAGGTCTTTCCATCCGCTTCACCTCTGAAACAGGGGCCGTATACATCGAATTGTTTACTGAGATTATCGTACTTGAACTCTAGAACGATACGCCCGGTACTGTCAATGACGCCCCATTTGCCTGAGGAATCACGCAGCGGAAAATAGCCGTCCTCGAAGTCGCCGACCTGACTGTAAAGCGGCGGAACGACGTAACGCCCGTTGGTGTCGATAATGCCGTATGTGTTTCTATCACGCGTGTCATTGGCCTTGACGAAGGCGTTCCCGTGAAATGAGGCCGTATACAGGAATCGCGCTTCCGATGTGCTGCCGCTGAAAGGGTTGTAGATGGGCCTGCCGTTAAGATAGCCGTCGCCGTCCTTTATGTTAAAATGTACTGTACCGTCATTGGACAGTTGAATGATTCGCTCTTTGTTGTCCTGCAGAATTGTATTGCCTTTGATGTCGATAACCCGGGCGCTGCCGTCCAGCGAAACCATGGCCAGACCATTGCGGTAGAATCTGTTTGTATTCTGGGAGCCAAAGCGGGGCATATTTTTTGTATTGGCGTCATATACAATCGGAATAACCAGAGATCCACTCGTGTCGACGAATCCAACGTTATTTCCGCAGCTTACCTTCCACAGCCCGCCGGGGTTAACAAATCTGTTGATGGTCGAATCGTAAAAAGCATGCACCAGTTGTCCGTCGCCTCCATACATTAACTGTTCGTCGGCAAGGTAGGCGGCGATGTATCCGGAGTCCAGTCTTTCAAACGATCTGTACATCGGCTTGACGATCTCGCGCAGGTCGCGTTTAACAAAGGTCCACGCGCCGCGGCGCACGGCGGCGACGAGTTCGCTCTTGTCTGTCGTGCCGTTAAGCGGTTTAATATCATCGTAAGAGCCGGCCGCCTGTTCATTGCCCTGACCGTCGACAAACTTCCACACGCCCTTGTCCCTGGCTGCGAACAGGTCCTCGCTTACCCAACGCAGTGCTTCAAAGCGGCCGGGCAGTATTTCGCGCCCTTCGGCATTAAACACACGCCTGTCGTCGATATTGACAATGCCTGGTCCGGCGATGCGTCCGTTCTCAGCCGCCAGAGCCAGCAGCAGTTTGCCCTGCATGTTAACACAGCCTATGCTGTCCTGACCGATTTCAACGATGCCGAGCCCGTGTTGCATCATGTGGGCGCGTTCGTAGCGCGGCGCGAACAACTCGCCCTTGTGCGGCTGAACATAAGTCCATTTGCCATTGCGTTTGGCGCTTGCAATGCCGTCGGCTATGGAGTCCAGTTGTTCGTAATCCATTGGAATCACGACTTTGCCGTTTTTGTCGATTGCACCCCAGTTCGAACTTTTAACGCGCGCCAGTCCATTGCTGAACTGCAGCGCCGAAGTGAATTCAGGCGCTATCACTTCATTGCCGTCGCGTCCCAGGAATCCGTACATGCGTTGTTCACGCACCAGTGCGCGGTCATCCACAAACGGATAACACATGTTGTAGTCGGTTTTTTCGGGATCGGTTAACACTTTGCCGCTTGTGTCCACATAGACAAAGCGCTCGGGATAGTAGTTGTGGTCCGTAGCTATCGCGCAGCCGTTTCGTACGCTTGTCAACTCATCGTATCGGCCGTAAAACAACTCCCTGCCTTCGGCGTTGATCAGTCCGCATTTGTCATTGCGCCGGAACACGGCCCAGCCTTCGCTGAACCCGACGATCTCATCTACCTGTCTGGACAACTTATGCTCAACCTCGGGGCTGGGCCACCCCATGTATTCCAGCGATGGGAACATTTTTTCAAACACGTGATCCAGGAAGCCGCCTTCTATTTTCGGCGTCTTGAGGTCCTCGCCGCGCATGTTCATGTAGCCGATGCCATTTAGGTGTTCGTACGCCGCCACGCCGTTAACATAGATGGGTTTTGTGCGGTAATTGCCGGCGAATCCACGCCAGTCGCTGTCCTCCCAGCGTGTCAGCCGATGTATGTTGCCGGACGCGTCAATGTTGTGAATGCCGCGTCTGCGCGTGGCCAGGAATCTGTTGTGCCCCATCGTGTCGACTTCATAAAAGGGCGTGGTGTTTAAGCGCCGGCCATCCCGATGGTACAGCCAGTAGTGGAATTCCTCTTGCCCCAGGTCGTCAGTCGCCAGAATCAGATCTCTGGTTAACATTGTGATTTCATCGTATTCCGTCGGCACGACAAGACTTCCGTCTGTATTCACGCAACCGCTGTAAACAAAATGGTTCCGAAAATGCCCCACAACAAAGAGATCGTGTTCGGCTTCCGCAATTTCGCGATAGATGCTGTCTACTATCATGCGGCCCTCGCTGTCAATGATCCCCAGGCCGCTTTTACTTCGGATCATTGCATATGGACCGCGTCTTTCATAGAAATTGTTAAATACGGGATTGCCGGCGCGAACCTGATTTTCCGCCATGTCGAAAATCTGCGGCGGCTCATCACCGAAAGGGCGGAGCAGCATCAAATGGTCTGTGATTTGCTCGATATTTCTGTATTTAAACGGAGTAAGCATCTCACCTCGGCTATCCAGAACGCCGAAAGCCATGTTCGTATCGGCGTCAAATTTCCGGGCAATGTTGCATTCCTGTTCCAGCGATAAGACATCAATAAAAACCGGCGGCAGAATTTCACGTCCTGTGGAGTCTACGGCGCCGAGCAATGTGCACGGGCGTTTATAAGAAATTCCGGGGCAGCTGTCCAGTTTGATTCCGGTTATACCAATGCCGTTCTTCAGGATCATCGTTGTGTCGTAGCGCGCTTGAACAACAAGGGTTCCGGTGGAGTCGCTGTAACCCCATTTTCCGTCGGCATGGAAGGGAATCAAGGGCGGCAGTTTTGCCATGCCGGCACAGGTGCCGGCCGCAAACAACACTACGGCGAGGAACAAAGTTTTCCGGGATACAAACATGGATTTCCACATTAACTTTATTGGGGGATTGTCCTACTTGAACATTATTGGGCGAATAGCCTACCTGCTGTACAAATGTAGCTCCGGAGTCCTTTGCGGCCCAATTCTTTTACACCATCGGTCATTCGCGGTTGATTGCCGGTCTGTTTCGCTCGACGAATGGTTGCAGCGCGTTCGGCCTGCTGCACTTGCCGCCGCTCGCTGTTCAATCCGCTTTTGTTTGTTGGTGAGCCTCATGTCCCGGGTCGCCGAGCCTGTCTCAATTCCACGGGAATTTTGCTGTCAGGCTGTTTCACTTACTTGTGTTCTGGTGCGCAAATGCACAAAATCCGCTACGCTTGGAAGTGAATAGCGCCCGTTGGCGTATTTACATTTGGGCGCCGGACGCGTGTGATGCAGATTGCCTCAGTAAGGACGGCACAGTTGCGCGGTGGCGCAAGATTCAGGATTCGCTGTTGCTTCCACATGCAGCGAAAGGAGATCAGATAAATTCGGCGGCTCGCTTTTGGTGGAAAAGGCGAGGCGGTGGGCTGTGGGTTTTGTGGAAAGATGGCAGGTTGGCAGGAGGGGGTGGGGGACCCGGTTTCGGGTCCAAAAACCCTTCAAAACAATTTGAACGCACACATTTGTCTGCTGTACGGAACTCAAACTATTTTCTTTGTCATGGAATCGCGCTGCTCTTGAGATTCTCAGAATCCAGTCTCGGCATCGCGCTCCTTGCCGATCCAGCCTAAGGAGTCGAATTCAACGCAACAACTCATGATACCGTTCTATTTGACTGCCATGAGCGTCAATCCGAGAGGGTCGAACAGACTGTCAATATAATATTCTATGCGTTAACCTTGTGCACCACAAGGATAACACATCAGTCATCGTCAGCCTTCCGTCCAACTACTACAGTGTTTGGCAGTGATTTGATGATCTCAGAGTATGCCGCGTTCGACAGAGGGTTTCCATACAACATCAATAGACGTAGATGATTCAATGTGTTAACTTGCCTGACATCTCTTTCACTTGAAATGTTGTTGCTGGAAAGGTTTAAGAACTCCAGTGGCCTGCCTGACGGTATTTTCGATATCACCTGATTGATCTCATTGTTGCTGAGCTCCATACGTCTCAGCTTTGGCCACTGAAACAGTTGTACGGGAATTGCTGTTAGAGTGCAGTTGGAACAGGAGAAGTATTGTATGTTGTTGTCTGTCGGAATTCCTTCCAGCAGGAAATTAACATATGTACTGTCGCTCTTGTTCATTAGTAAGAATTGAAGTTTTGTAGAGTATTTTTTAATCTCTCCTGTTGTATCAATGTGGCCATAACCGATGTCCAAATGAATGAGGTTTGGGAACTTTGAAAGAATTAGTCCGAGATCGTGAATATTGTTAAATGAAATATCAAGTGCCTTGATGTTTTCCAAATTTGCCATCTGACTCCAGCTTGCTGCAGAAGTTACAGAAAACGGAAGACCAAGTGATTCTATTCCAGGGCTATTGTTAAGGACGGTCGCCACTTGTGCCATGTCCAGGTTAATACATCCGTGCAAAATCACCTCTTGTAGTGAATCCATTGCTGCAATCCACTCTGGAAGGCTCTCCAATCGCGGACAGTGCAATTGAATCGACTTGACATTTTTCAGATTTTTAACAAACTCTGGAACCCGTATTGCTGAAAAATCAGTAATGGAAACTGACTGGACGTCAAGTGAATCATAAATGACTGTCTGTCCAATTTCCCAGGTCTTTACTGAGTTGATGATTGGATATCTTAAATTGACGCCATCACTGGCCAAACACCCATGTAGCGGCAAAAGAATCGCCAGTATTGCGATACTTGAAATAGCGGTTCTCATTGTTTTATTCATTTCCAAATAGTGAAAAATACAGGCATGTTTATCGCTTGATGAATTCCAGATGAACTGTAAATATACACGGTTCCATTAAGAGGCGCTAAAACATATCGTTTCTCGTTGGGATATTCTTGAGCATTGCTTATATCAGTCGGGCTAGGTTCGGGGTGCCAGAAATACTCAGTATTATTTTCACCTGGAACAGTTGCTCGTGGATGTGTGTGGAAATTACCCCCAGGTTCATGAGATAAACGAACATCCTCCGGGTTACGCAAATCTTGCAAATTAATACTTGCATTAACAATGGTGCCGTCAGGCTTCAGCGGATCGGCACCAGTCTTGGCTCTATGCACTCCCATACTGCCGTCACTGTCTCTGTAAATCAGTCCGCCTTCCTCTCTTCTTCCGAATCCTGCATCATCAACTGCCTGTTCCATATCACGTATAACTTCTTTGCATGGAACCTCCGTCGTATGCTCGTCGGCTATTGCACGTTCAAAGTCAATGACACCGTTGACAGTACTGTTTTGAACGACTTCTAAGGTTGTAAAATACTTGATTCCATCAGAGCTGCCGTCGTCGGCAATCAAGTTGCCATCTGAATCAAGAAACTCCGCCAACCCACTCGGATCACGTCTCCGCAGCACATTATTCCTCGAATAATGATACATCGACCACCCCCGATACTCCTCCCACAACGCATCCCCGCTCAAAAACCTGCCCGTCCCGAATTCATAGTTCCGCACGCCGAAGTTCCCGAAGTCCGTCTCCGCATCGCGCTCTTTGCCGATCCAGCCGATGCGGGGGAGTTGCGCCAGTCCCGCGTAGTCGACGATAAACTCGCCGAAGGGTTCAAATTCGATCGAATTACTCATGATGCCGTT
>JAUIKM010000048.1 GCA_030430495.1 bacterium
TGATTTTCCGAAGAGAATACTGCATCTTTTCCCATTGCGATTGCCGCTCCGTATTGGTAAGAAGGGTTTGACTTCTCCTTAGCATCGGTCGGTAATCGCTATTTTTTAAACATACAGTCTGCCACGGTCGATACCACCGCGCTCCAGACACACTCCTCCCACCCTGCATTGTGTGCAGATTTTTTTTGAGTTGTAGTCGATCGCGGATTCAACGCGCCGCATGCTGCGCGCCGTCAAAACAAGCTTAACATTTCACACGCAATTCTCATTGTCGAAAAAACTGAACGATGTGCTGGTTGCAGGTGAACGGCATGTTATTGCTGCTGAACGGATGTGACAAGCAGAAATCACAGGGAAAACCACTATTGAAAACTCTGCAATTGCAGTGACTGATGAAATTCCAGAATTAACCGGATGTGAAAAATCCGGCAAACAAACTGACCTGTCCTGCCGCTGATTGCCAGGCTTGAGCGGCATTAAAACTCATATGAATGAAGTTTGGAACCCGCTGACAAACAAAAGCGGATTTAGTCGGAGTAGTGAGAAAAAAACTGGGCAATGCTTGTTCAGCAAGTGTCAGCCGGTGCCGGTTCCCACGTGAGGTTCGTGATCGTGCAGGGGGGGGCTCTTGTGAAGTTCGATGTTGCCCGAGATTGGCGAGTCTGTATCGCCGCCATTGTGTAGATTGCCGGCACGTGCGGCGCCGTCCAGAAATTTGAGCCAGCGCGATCGCAGCAGGCCCATGCGGACAACGTCGCGAAAACGGCCCTGGACAAAAACGTCCTCGTAAGCTACGCCCTCAAGCTCAAAACCGAACCATGTGTTTAAGTTGATATTGCGGATGTTGGTGTCGATGGCGTGAATATAAGCCTTGTTAAAGTTTAACACTTCAAAGACGTAAAACAGAAAAAGCAGGGTGGCGAGTTTGCCGAGACCGCGGCCGCGATGATGCGCTTCGCCGATGAATTTTTTCATTTCCAGTTTGCGCGAAACGACTTCGATGTTTTCCGCGCCGATCAGTCCAATTGGACCGGCTCCAAGCAGATCGATGACAAAAAAACGGGCGTCGGGACGCTGCAGAAAGTGCGTGCGAATGCCTTCCGTATCGAGAGAAGGCAGCGAGATTACAGCGTCGCGAATCTCGGGCCGAACCAGCCAGCGCGCCAGTTGCGGCAGATGCGCTTTGTGCAAGGGCTGGAGTGAAAGCCGTCCAAGGCGCAAAGCGCCCTCGCAAGGATTGTCCCGTTCAATATCGTTCAGGGAAAAGTCGGCATCAAGGCCAAGAGTGGCGTCGCGTACGGCGGCGTCAGACTGGGTCACGTAGTCGAGCAGGTGAGTGGAAATGCTGACGATGCCGGTCTTGCCGATGCCGTAGCGTTTAAGTTCGCGGTAGAAACTCTGGGTCACCAGGCGCAGCATCTGTTCGTGCTGAAAGCGGTGAATATCGGCAAGTTGTTTGCTGTCGGAATTCATGTAAGTACGTCCGAGTGCACGGCGCTGCAGGGTGGGCAAGCCCTCAGTGACACCGCGTGGGTTGCTGCTCAATGTAGAGCATCGATTCACGGTACAAATGATGTTGAGGAAGCACATCGACGGGCTGAAAATCGAAACGTGGTGCTTCTGGTCGCAGTCGACGCGGCAGTGCGTTCGAGGCAGTTTCTGCGCGGGGTAAACTAGAAAAAAAACGCCTGAAAGCAAGCGCTTCAGGCGATTCTTTTTTGTGCTCGGAGGCAAGTGGAAACTATCGAACCCCGGCTGCGGCGGCAGTTACCGCAGGAGGTTGATCTGCTGCGTCATGCGCTCCTGTCCAAAGTCCAGAACCAGGTAATAAACGCCCTGTTCGGGCCGCGTAAGAGCGAGATTCAGATCGTAAACGCCGGCATCAAAATGACTGTCGAGAATCGGTCCGAGCGAGATTCCCATGGCGTTGTAGAGATGACCGCGAACCTGGAGGCCCTCCGGCAGTCCGAAGACCAGCCGCGTTTCGCCGTCGGTCGGGTTGGGGAAGACGTTGCGGACAAAGAGACCGCCGGGGACGTCGGAATGCCGCCCGGTAATTGTGACGTCGCAATTGCTGCTCGCGGTAAAGGAAGCGCCGATGCCCGTACCCAGCAATTTGAAGTTGGCGTCGAAGCAATCGCCCGTAATAAAGATTTCATCGTCGTAGGGCAGCGCCTGGAGTGCGTCAAAACATATCTGGATGGTCCGCGTTTCGCCGGGCGGAATAGCCAGTGGAATCTGCGACCGGGGGACGGAGAAGCGGATGTTGTCGCGCAGGCGGACCTCGGTCAATTCGTATGGATAGCCGCTATTGTTGCGCACGGAAATCGAGTCACAACGCAGATTGCCGATAGAAACCTGGCCAAAATCGAGTTCGTCGCCCGTGAAGAGGAATTCAACGTCGATAGGCGTCACAACGATAGTCGTATCCAGCTGGTTGCCGGCGTTGTCGACCGCGCGGATAACGTAAGATGCCGGTCGTGTTCGATCGAGAATGGACGCGGAAACGATGATACTGTCCGGCAGATTTGTCCGGTCAATCTCCAGTGTTTCGAGGTTGACGGCGTTGAGAATGTCGATCGTGCCGAGGCCCCAGTCGCCATCCAGAATGTCGGAGATGACGTTGCGCGTAAAACCGTCGCAAGGATTTTCAGAGGAGAGGATGCGCGGGCGATTTTTATCTTTTTCGAAATCGAACTCAACGGCGGCGGTCACTGCGTCGGCGCAGCGTCCGCGAATCACTAGTTGGTCGATGATTTTCAGCTCTTCTTCGGATGAGGCGCAGATCGTAATTGTTTGGCGTTCATCCGGTTGCAGGGAAAATTGCTGCGGCGTTATCGAGATATCCGAAGCGCCGGACAGCCATTCAATTGCCGTGACATCCTGCGGAAAACTGCCGTAGTTGTGAAATTCGATTTGGCGGCAAAGTTCGCTGCCGTCGGCCCGGCCTTTGGCCTCAACTTCCTGAAGCTCGGGGCGTTCGCGGTCGACGTAGACGGTAAAACCGGGAATGCGGAATGTCTCGACGCGCACGGTTCGCGACGAATCCACCGACCTTACAACCGCCACGCCGTCCTGATAGGGATCGGCCAGCTCGATGGTAAATATCGCACTGTCTGCCGGCGGCGTGATAATCACATCGACGAGGTTGACGTTGACGCTTTCATCTTCGAGGCTGATGCTCTGGATTCCGCGGTCGAACTGCAGCGTATCGAACGAGGCACCGGTGAACAAACCGCTCTCGCAGGGATCGAGTCGCGTAAACGGCGGAATAATGTCGGGTGCCGGAAACTCGGAAATCTCCTGGAATTGCATTCCACCGATGTAGCCGTATGAGTCCGCCTGGCCATAACCGTAGACGTACACGCCGACGGTCGTGTCGGCCGTGACGGTGTGCGTGCCGGACTGGACACGCAGTCTGTGGGTGTATGAATAATTGGTAATGCTGAGCGTTGTCCAGTCGTCTTCCGCCAGCGGTTGACCATCGAGGCGGACAGTCTCTTTTGCCTCGGTCGGCGCTATAATCGTCACAAATTGATTGTCCCGGAATTTGGGCAGCAGATTGCCGTTGAACTCGAAGGTGGCATCAATACTCGTAAAGAAGTAGTGATCCATATACTGTTCAATGGGCGAGTTTACGATCATGAAAGGATCGCCGACGGAGAGTTCGGTTTCCGAGATATTGGACGTTTTCTTGAATTGTGCAACCATGATCGGCCCGGTGGCGGTGATCCAGGTCGCATTCTCAATAAAGTCCTCTCGCACTTCGCCGCGGTTCAGCGTTGTGACGTATTTGCCGTCGAGGAAGATATCAGTGCCGTCCCGCGCGGCCAGAATTCGATAGAGATCGCGAATGTCGTTGCTGCCGACATCGGAATCGACATAGGGCGTCACAAAAGCACCGCCGCCCCAGTTGGGAATCGGATGCAATTGTTGTACGAGGTGGTCGCGAGAAATTCCGTCGGATTCAAATGTAATGCGCGAACGCATGTGACCGGTGTAGACCGCCACGGGTCGCGAAGCGGTAATAGATGTGCCTGAAAGATCGGTGGGAGCGCCGATACCGCCCTGCACCATATATACGTCGCCTTGATTGAGCGTCGTGCGCAGGACGTCGCCCGCCTGTGAGCGGGTGCTGCGGTCGGAGAGTGTAATTTCCACCTCCGTATTGTTTTCCGTTGCGACCACGGCAAACTGACACAGAGCCAGATCATCTGTTTTGTATGTCAGAATCATGTATTCGGTGCCGAGCACATCCTTGGGAAAAGCGGAAAAAGCATCGCTTGTCCAGGTAGCTTCGTTCATGCCGTATACGGTGATTTCTTCATCAGATTCAATGCGGAATGACTGCGGCGCAAGGCGCTGGTCCTGGCGATTCAGGCTGTTGTCAATAAAGTTGGAAGTAGGTCCGACCAATTCAAAGTGTTCGGATTCAATGACGAAGGGCGTCATGACGTTCGGCGTCAAAGTCAGGTTTTCACTGAACGGAGTGCCGAAGTAGTCACGATAAAAAATGCGCACGTTCGTTGTCTTCTCGGACGCCATGAAGATGTAGAGCGAGTCCTGCCGGCGTTGCGGCTGGTTGTGCCAGTTGGGCAGGAAGGTCACGTAAAATTCGCGGCCGCGCGTGTCGCGTAATTCCTGTGCGTCGGAGTCTGTGGGGAGAATCAGCAGGACAATCAATACCGCCGGAAGGATAAAAAGGCAGGAACGCAGGCAGATCGATTGTGGGATACCGAAACGCACGAGAGAGCCGGGAACAAACTTGGTCATAATGTATGCTCAGGTCGGGATAACGTTTCACGAAGAACGGATGCGAGGACAAACCCCGCAAACGTCGGCCAGTTACACTATTTCCACTGACTGGTGTAAAACACCGTGGCCGCCAAACAGTCTCATCAGAGTCGCACTGCTGCGGAGGGACAAATGAAGCCGCGGATAATTCACTGTGACAACCACGTTCTGGTGGTGCAAAAACCGCACGGCATGCCCACGCAGGAGGATGAGAGTCGCGACGACGATCTGCTCAGCAGCGCCAAACAGCTTGTTAAACAGCGCTACAACAAACCGGGGAATGTCTTTCTGGGCCTTTTGCATCGCCTGGACAGACCGGCGGGAGGGCTGCTGGTGATGGCGCGTACTTCCAAGGCTGCCGCGCGTCTCAGCGACCAGTTCCGTCGGCGCATTCCCCTCAAGCGCTATTTTGCGGTCATCGAGGGCATTGTCGACGAATCTTCCGGTTTGTGCGAAGACTATCTACGCAAGGATTCAATCAAACGCAAGACGTTCCGGGTGCCCTCCGAAAGTGCAGGCGCCAAATTCGCCCGTCTGCAATGGCGCAGGCTGGCGGTTTCCGGCGGCATGAGTCTGCTGGAAGTTGCGCTCGACACCGGCAGGCCGCATCAGATACGCGCGCAGTTGGCGGCGCGCGGCATGCCCCTGCTGGGAGATGTTAAATACGGCGCCGGGCAACAGTTTCTGGGCGGCCGCGCCGTGGCCCTGTATTCGTTTGCCGTCGGTGTGCGACATCCCGTCGGCGGCGCTCCGCTGTTGATTACGCTTGGGCCGGGCGACGAGTGGGACTCCCTGTTTGCCGCGGAAACGCGGGCGCACGTTGCCGACTTCAGGCCGGAAGATTTTTTGAAGGCGGATGCGGATGCAGAAGGGCGATAGAGAATTCAAGAACCGGGGGAGGTCGATGTTCCGTTTTGTGAAGTTAAACAGGGTTCGGGCAGTGTGGGCTGCTGCGGCGCTTACTCTGGCGCTGGCCCTGGCAGCCTGCAATCAGGTAGCGCCAATCGGCGGAACTACCGAATATACACGGGTGCACTGGACGGGCGCGGTCAGCGACAGCAGTGCGCGGGTGGTTGCGCGGCTGCGGGACAGCTACCGCTCACTGCAGCTTGAGTATGCGGCGACGGAGGACTTCAGTTCGGGGGCGCAGGTACTTGAGGCTTCGAAGCTGGTGGCGTCACCCAATGGTTATCTGGCGCACTTTCAGCTTGTTAAACTGCGGTCTGCAACAAAGTACTGGTATCGCTTTCGCATTGGCGACAGCATTGACACTGCTTCGGTTTCATCGTTCACGACATTTCCATCCGACGGTTCCGCGAGCGACTTCTCGTTTGTCTTTGGATCGTGCCAACGCACGGGCAGCAATGGGGAGGTGTACAACAATATGTTGCGCCACGATCCACTTTTCATGATGGTAACGGGCGATTTCCACTACAGTAATATCAGCGCAAACAATGTGGAGCGTTTTTACAGCGCGTGGCAGAGCGGGCTTTTATCGCCGCGTTTGTCGTCGTTTTACGCTCAGGTTCCGATCGTTTACATGTGGGACGACCACGACTTTGGGCCCAATGACTCGGACTCGACTTCTCCGGCGCGTGCGGCTGCGTTGACGGCATATCGCGACATGGTTCCTCACTATCCACTTGCTTCCGACTCTCGTTTGTCGCCGGTGCAACAGGCCTTCAGCGTCGGACGCGTTCGAGTTATTTTGCTGGATTTACGCTCGGCGCGTTCGCCGTACCGCTCCAGGGGCGACGACAAAACCATGCTGGGCGTTTTCCAGAAGCAGTGGTTGTTTGATGAGATTGAACGAGCGGCGTCGACTCACGATTTGATTGTCTGGGTGAGTTCGGTTCCCTGGATCGACGACCGCTACACCTCCGACGGCTGGACCTATTACCGTCGGGAGCGCCGCGAGTTGACGGAGTTTGTTGTTAAACACAATCTGCAGAATCGAATGTGTATGTTGTGCGGGGACGCACATATGCTGGCTATCGACGACGGCAGCCATTCGTTTAACTCCGATGCCGAAGGACCGGGATTTCCGGTTATGCATGCAGCAGCGCTTGACCGCGGCGGATCGGTCAAAGGCGGACCCTACAGCCACGGCCGCAAAGCCGGAGCCGGCCAGTTTGGACGGATGGATGTTACGTACAGCGCGACGACGCTGGATGTCAGCTGGCGCGGATACAACCTGAAAGACGAGGTTGTGATGTCGTATGATTTCAGTGTGGAGCGCCGCTTTCCGGTCAACGGAAAAAAATAGCGGGAAAAAAATAGCGGGAAAAAAATAGCGCGGGACGATCATACTTCGGTTTTATCGAGCTGCCGCTGTGAGGAATGTACGACAAATACGCATGAACGGGAGTTGTCAAACGATGAACGATGTTCTCAATCTCAAAATACGTAATACTACGTTTGAGTTGTGAGCCCCAATGGCTCGCAGCTGAAAAACGTTCCGTGCCAAAAAACGCGGTGTTCCACGAATCACGCCAAACGGGCGCTTGAACCACCTGATCGGAACAGCTCAAGACGCGGCTTTTAACCTCTCATTCCGTGACAAACAAGAAAATCAAGCCAGGGCGGAAACTACGGAGTTCGCCGCGGACACTAAAGTTGTTCGATCCGTGACAAACAAGAAGGTCAGGTCAGGACAAGGTCGGTCGCAGTGCCGCTTAAACAAAAAACACGCACGGCGGGATGTCGCCATGCGTGTCGCGTGTATCGGAAGAGGTTGAGATCGTTTTCGTTTATCGGAGCACGGTCATCACATGCGTGCAGGCCTGCCCACTTGTCTTGAGAACGACGTAGTAGTTGCCGACCGGTAGAGCGCGAATGTCAAACTCGTGCATGCCGACGCCTGCGTTCACTGTTGCGTCCATCAGAGCGGCTACATGTGTGCCCTGCATGTTGTAAACGTCGACCGAAATGTGGCCGGCCGCTGCCAGGTGATAGGATACCTTGACGATGTCTGTGGAAGGATTGGGAGCCGTCGAGAGCCACAGAACTGCAAGTTCCTCGTCGGCGGCGCGCGTCACGGTCATTTCGCCGAAATCTTCGTCCGTTCGCGGTATGAGCGAGGTTTCGGAAGGGCCGGAGAAGATCACGCCCTGAACGTGGCCGTAGACGCCGATGCCGTCGGAAAAGTTAAACAACTGAGTTTCGGACGACTGATCGAGAAAAGCACCAAAGCGGAGGTCGATTTCAAAACGCGAATCGAGTCCGCCGGGACCGACGCCGCGCGGACCACCAATGATTACGCCGATCTGGCGCACTTCTTCGATGGAGTTGAAGCGTTGCAGGTTTTCTATCTGCACAAACATGCTTTCGTAGCGTTCGGCCAGATTAAAACCGTTTTCATCCGTTCCGGTGACATCGTAAATCGATTTGTTGAGCGGTGCAATCTGATTGCCGCTTGAAATCAGCTCCGAGAACAGGACGTCCCGCAATACCGTCACATCGCCGAGATGGTCGACCGTGCCGATGACCGTGATTTCATCGCCCGGATTGTACTGCGCCAGTTCCGCATCCGACAGAATGCTGATGGCGCCGTATTCCTGGAAGTCGGCAGATTGCAGCGTCATGATCGGCTGCTGTTGCGTCGGGTTGGGCAGGTTGGCGGCGGCAATAGTCACAACACCGCTGACGGTGACAGTAAATCCTTCGTAGGCGGAAGCGCCGTCCAGGTAGAAAGGCTCGCGCACGTCGGCAATTGTTGCTTCGCGGTTGAGTACACGATAGTAATATGAGTCATTGTTGTCGAGGCTGACCATTCCTTTGACGTCGCGAACTTCAGGTTCGAAGGACACCACGTCGTCAGCCTCTTGCGCCGGAAGTTCGGCAGTGTAGATATTCCCCCCCAGATGAAGCGCCTCAATGGTCGTTGCCGCTCCGCCGTTTACGCGGAAGCGGACAATGGCCGTCGAGGGATCAACAGTCTCCGTGCCCTGCGTGGCCTTGAACTGCACGCGTACCGTTTCATCAGGGCGCGGGAAGGGACGCTGGCTTTTACGCGTGACCTCGGAGATAACCGGGCCGGGGTAGACCTGCGTCGTCGGCGTACGGGATTTGGATGACTTTGGTTCCTGATCCTTATTCTCGGAGAATGTCGAACCTTTGGCGAACCCGGCGGAAAACTCGTCATTGGCCTGCATGACGCCGGCCCAGAGCATGCACAATGTAATGCACGCCACAAATGTTAATCGTTTCATGACGATCTCCATTCCAAAAAACGTTTGAGTGTGAGGTCAGACGCGGTCTATCGCAGCGACTTGGGGGGGGGTAGTGCGTCGTGCGAGAGGTCGGAGTGCTGCACCCGTAAAAACTTAGTTCGGCATCCTGCTGTTCCGCAAGCTGCCGGTTGTGTGTATACGGCGTTTTGCAGCGGAATCAGTCCTGGATGAACTAACAGTTTTTCGACTGCCGGATTCGTAAGGTCGCTTAAAGGGACTACGGCGAAAATACGGAATTTTTCCAGCTGTCAAAATAGTATGAGCGTCCTCCGCGGTCAGATAAACGTTCGGGCTGAATAGTTACATGTGGGGGCAGGTAACGGTTGCAGTCGTGCCGACAGACAAGCCTGCGCAAAAATCTGCGCGTAGTGGACGGGGCGCAGGACGATCGCCAGGTCATTATAAACACGACCTTCTACCTTTTGTTTCTTTTTGTTTGCCACCGAATCAGACGCCACGAGAAAACAACCGCCGCAAGTATTGTGCATCCAACACCATTCGCGTCAGTCACCGGATGCAGCAAAGGTGGCATGGCGCGGCGCAACTGCGGGAGCTAGATTGCGGGTAGTTCGTTGAACTGGGCTATCTGGCAAAACATCACGTCAAGTTTATCCGCCGGAAAACACAGCACTATCCACGTCGAAGCCCACGGATGCGAGCGCGATGCGTCAGTTCCGGTTTTGGGAGGAAAAGAGCAATGGGATCAAGCAGAAGCCGGAGACAATGCCCGAAATGCCAGAGTTTCCAGACGGTGTTCAACGGAACGACGGAAACGGGCAAACAGAAGTATTTCTGCAAGAGTTGCCGCAGGTACGGCTCCTTCGACCTGGAACGTGCATCTCGGGACCACACGCCGCGGAGGCGCGCGGAGCTGCCGGTTTGCCTGAACGACATGTAGAGCACGGGCTGAAGCTCACGTTCGCACCCCACGGCAGACCGGATCAAGTTCGACTGCGTCTCTGGATCGGTTTGTTCATCATGCGCCGAGACGGCCGGTTCACGAGAGATCCCCGGCGGGCTGTTGTCCGTCGGGGATTTTGTATTCAGTGAAAGAAATCAGAGTGCGGGGCGGAAAATTCTCCAGGCGCTTGCGGTCCGGCCGGAGTGAACAAATCGATTTTCGCCTGTGTGACGGCGTTGAGCGGTACAGTCGGGAGTTTGGAATGATTTTGAAGTGCGTTGGCGCATGTGGGAAAAATGCGAGCAACGGATGCATGGTTCGAGCGCAAAGGCGACCTGATGGGTAGGTTAACTTGTTGGTGTGTAATGGTTTATGGGGTTTTGGCCGCCGGGGTGTTCTGATGTGGGCGTACTCCTCGCTAGATCAGGGGGCCACCCCGCCGCCGCCGCGAGACGATACCACCGCGTTCAAACACACTCCTCCCACCCTGCATTTTTCAGCAGATTTTTTTTGAGTGAATCACCGCGATTGAAACGCGCCGCATGCTGCGCGCCGTCAAACACAAGCATAGTGATTCCGCCGCTGATCTTCATCCGTAAAAAATTGAACGTAGCGCAGAACATGGGTGAACGTCCTGATTTGCCGCTTGAACGGCCTGGAACCGTCAATTCTGTCAGGTAGTGCCCGAGTGAGTGACGCCGAGTTTCCGCCTGCGGTTGTGAACCGAGTGCCCGGTGACCGGTATTGAAGCGAAGCAATTTCGCACATTGCGGCTGGTGTGCCGGCATCTGCGTGACTAACAGGAAGGGCCTTTTAAAAACAGATTCGGCGACAAAACATCTTCATGCTTTGCCGCCGAAATTTTGTGTGCCGATCCAAAAAGTTTCGGCGCTCGTTGAGCTAAACTAAAAGTAGCCTCTCAGGGTCGCTCTTTAATGTCAGTCTCTCATCAATCCGGGGAGCAGTAAGAATTCACTCTGGCTGACAGGCGATCGATAAACTGAAGGAATCTGATTATCTAAGCGTAGAGCCTGCTGCAAATCCAAAAACGCACGAGATTACTAGGAATCCAATACCCCGATTAGTCGAACTTCGGCAATCTTACCACTCGCGACGGCGAGCCGGCGGACGCTTGGCGCGTTCGGTAGCTTCGTTGACGCGGAGATTGCGTCCCCAAAACTCAACGCCGTCCATTTGGCCAATAGCAGCTGCCGGATCTTCAAGGTCGAGTTCAATAAAGCCAAATCCGCGCGGACGCCCGGTTTCACGGTCGGAAATCAGGTTGATCGAATAAACGTCGCCGAATTGAGCGAAGAACTCGCCAACTTCGTTTTCGGTTGCACGAAACGGAAGGTTGCCGACATAAATCTTCTTAATCACAAAATCCTCCAAACAAAACAAGTATGAAATGACGCGGGGTGTTGATGTGGTTAAGCATCGTCCTCGTACGTCAACAGAATGCTGCCAAATTAGTTATAAAAGCGCTACGGTAAAAGAATTTTTCCACACAAGGCTAAAAAGAAGTACGATTTAAGTGAAATAATGAATGCCGCGCAGCGCTCAATCAGCTAAAATATCCAGACTGCGCCTGCGTCCAGAGCCTTTTTTGTAGCCAATCCTCACATCAGCGGCCGGCAACCGGCATAACACAGTATGAAAGACATTATTATCATTGGTGCGGGCGGCGTCGGCAATGTCGTGGCTCGTAAATGTGCGGCAATGACATCGGTTTTCGGTCGGATTTTGCTGGCCAGTCGGACCAAATCCAAATGTGATGCGATCGCCGCGGACATCAACCAGGCAATGGGCGTGGAGCGAATCACAACCGCCGCGCTCGACGCCGACAACGTCCCGGAAACGGTCAAATTGCTGCGCGAGTTCAAACCGGCTCTCGTCATCAACGTCGCGCTGCCTTACCAGGATCTGCACATCATGGATGCCTGCCTGGAAGCCGGAGTACACTATCTGGACACGGCCAACTACGAGCCGCGCGACGTCGCCAAATTTGAATATTCGTGGCAGTGGGCCTACCAGGAGCGCTTCCGCGAGGCCGGACTCACGGCATTGCTCGGTTGCGGCTTTGACCCCGGCGTAACACAGGCCTATACCGCATATGCCGCCAAACACCACTTTGACGAAATTCACTACCTGGACATCGTCGACTGCAATGCCGGCGATCACGGCAAGGCTTTTGCGACGAACTTCAACCCCGAAATCAACATCCGCGAAATCACGCAAAAAGGGCGCTACTGGGAAAACGGCGAGTGGGTCGAGATCGACGCCATGTCGGTGCACCAGGGAGTCGACTACCCGCATGTGGGCGAGCGCGAGTCCTACCTGCTGTACCACGAAGAACTGGAATCGCTCGTAAAGAACTTCCCGAGCATCAAACGCGCTCGTTTCTGGATGACCTTCGGCCAGGAATATCTTACGCACCTGCGCGTGCTCGAAAACGTCGGCATGACGAGCATTGAACCGATCGTGTATCAGGGACAGGAAATCGTGCCCTTGCAATTCCTGAAAGCCGTCCTGCCGGAACCGTCGGAACTGGGCGAAAACTACAGCGGTCAGACATCCATCGGTTGTCAGATTCGCGGCGTCAAAGACGGCGAACCCAGGACATACTACATCTACAACAACTGCGACCACGCCGAGGCCTGGCGCGATGCCAGGGCGCAGGGCGTATCGTATACGACCGGCGTACCGGCGACAGCGGGCGCCGCGATGATGCTGCAGGGCCTGTGGCTCAAACCGGGCGTGTACAACGTCGAAGAAATGGATCCCGATCCCTTCCTGAAACTCGTGGCCGAACTCGGCCTGCCGTTTGAGGAGAAGATCAATCCGACGCTCGCATTCGACTGACCGCACGTCCGACATGTATTGGATATGTACAGGCGCCGAAGCTTTTCATTGCGAACTGCATTCGGCGCTGTTGTTTCTGGCTGATTTTCTTGTTAACCGGTGAGTTTGATGATCAAAGCCCCTTCGACGATCGAATACGACAAAATCCCTTCGCCCTGTTTTGTGCTTGAAGAAGCGCATCTGCGCGCCAATCTGGAATGGATTGCCGAGTTTGCCCGAATGGCCGACGTCAAGATCATTCTGGCGCTGAAGGGCTTTGCCATGTTCGGCGCGTTTGATCTGGTGCGGCAGTACCTGCCCGGCACAACGGCCAGCAGCCTGAACGAAGCGCTGTTGGGCGCTCGCGAATTCGGCGGCCAGGTGCACGCATATTGTCCGGCCTATCCGGAAGATGAAATCGAGGAGATCTGCGATGTCTGTTGCCACGTGACGGTCAATTCGCTGGGGCAATGGGAGCGCTTTCGACCGCTGTTTGAAGCGCGACGAGACCGGCTCTCGGTTGGCTTGCGCGTAAATCCCGAGTACTCGCCGGTGGAAACCGATCTGTACAATCCCTGCGTGCCGGGCTCGCGTCTTGGCGCCCGCGCCCACGAACTGAGCAACGGGCTGCCGGAGGGTATTGAAGGTCTGCACGTGCACAATCTCTGCGAGAGCGACTCCCACGCACTGGCAAAAACGCTGGAGCAGATGGAAAAACTGTACGGCCACATCCTGGGCGACATCCGCTGGCTGAATCTGGGCGGCGGGCATCTGATCACCGGCGACACATACGACCGCGAGCACGGCGCCGCAGTTCTGCGCGCCTTCCGCGAACGTTTTCCCAATCTGGAAATAATCATGGAGCCGGGCTCGGCGATTGCATGGCGCACCGGCGTGCTGCGCGCCCGCGTGCTGGACGTTCTCAAGCCGGACAAGCGCAGTATTGCCATGCTGGATGTGTCGATCGCCGCTCACATGCCGGACTGCCTGGAGATGCCCTACAAACCGCGTATTGTCGGTGCGCGCGATGCCGGCGAAGGCGATGATTCTTATGCCGTCGGCGGCCTGACCTGTCTGGCCGGCGATGTGATCGGCGACTATGCTTTTGATAGTCCCTTGCAGGTGGGCGACGACGTCGTCTTCGACGACATGATGCACTACACAATGGTCAAGACCACGATGTTCAACGGCGTGCGCCATCCCTCAATCGGTATCTGGCGCGAGAACGGTACTTTTGATCTGTTGCGCGAGTTCGGTTATGAGGATTATCGCAACCGTCTGGGGTAACGCGGCGACGCCAACGGGGTTCAAAGGCTCGGAGATTGACTTTCCGTGATATTGATCGCAGGACATTCTTTTATCTCTGCGCGGAGTAAAAAGTCCGAGGTCGCTGTGGTTAACCCATTATTTGACAAGGTGTTATGAAGCCGGAACTGAAGTATCTCGCCGCCTGTCTGGTCTTGTGTTTCTCCCTGTATTCCACTGCTGCATGTTACGCCGATTCGGCGCCCGACAGGTCGTCGCCGTTCACGGCTGTCGACTGGGAGGGCGACCAACCGCTGGTCCAGTTTGAAGGCGAATGGTATGAGCCGCTGCGCCTGGACAAGCTTGACGTTGCCGAGATCCTGAGCTTCTGCCGGAAGACCTACGGCGATAAATGGAAGAAGCGCTTCTCAGAAGATCTGGTGGAAGTTCTCGACGCCATGGGACACAGCGCCCGGGTCAACATGACTCTGCGCCTGCGTCGCGACGGTCAGATTTCAACGGCAACAGGTGTGTTTACCGAAGCCAACCGTCGGGCCGTATGGAAGTTCAACAACGCGCCCGATCGCGATGCGGATGGGAAGCCTGCCGACGATACAAAATACCGCCTGGAAGAAGTGTATCAGGATATCGCTTTCCTGGCGCGCGCCATCGAAGATCACTACGCATATGCCGGCCTGAAACAGGCGGACTACGTCAACTGGTTTGACTATCTGATCAACACGATGGGGGCGCAGATCCGCCGCGACGATCTGGCGTTTGAGATTCAAAAAGTGTTGGCCATGTTCGGCGACGGACACACGCGCGTGAACGACCTGAGCGATATGATGCCGGAAGGGTATCTGCCGTTCAACGTCCTTCCGCTGGGAAACAAAATAGTGTGCGTTGTTCCCGACGGCGGGGGTCTTTTGCACTCAGAATATCCCTTCCTCAGGTCTGTCAACGGCATTTCGATTTACGAGCTGTTGCAAACGGCCGGAACACTGGTGCCCGACGGCTCGACGCAATTCCAGTGGTCGCAATCGCTGCGCAGGCTGACTTATATCGAGTACCTCCTGCGAGCGATGGATGTGCGACCCGGCGGGCATCTGGAAATAGAACTCGATGACGGTCAGAATCACACGCACACGCTGGACATGCCGATTTCAGATGAGAAGATACGCTACAAGCGACCGGACGTGGACGCGGAAGCGTTGCGGCGGGAGGGCATTGGCTATCTGCGCATTCCGCTCATGAAGTATTCGGAAGAAGAGCTCCCGTCATTTGCCGATGACTTTCTTGCCGCGCAGGGCAGCATGGGAATGATCATCGACATACGCGACAATCCCGGAGGCAGCCGCACCCTGATTCCTTTTCTGGCGGGGTGTTTGTTGCCGCGCGATCAGACGCCGATCGTTGTGAACGTTGCGGCGTACCGGACCGATGACGATCCCGAGGATCCGGCCGGTTATCTGGCGGATCGCTATCTCTATCCCGCAGGTTCCGACGTATTTGACGCCGCCGACCGCGCGAGCATCGCGACCTTCAGCAAAACGTTCCGACCGGAGTGGAAGTTTGACAAAGACAAGTTCAGTCAGTGGCACTACATGCTCGTTCGTCCGGATCTGGCGAAGGCGTACTACGACAAACCGGTTGTCGTGCTTGTCAACGCCGGTTGTTTCAGCGCCGCCGACGTGTTTGCCGCGGCCCTGAAGGAGTTTCCAAACGTTATACTCGTCGGCGAAACGACGGGCGGCGGCAGTGGACGCGCCCGCACCTGCGAACTGCCGGTATCAAAACTGGAAGTCCGGCTTTCCTCCATGGCGTCGTTCCAACCCAACGGCAGTCTGTTCGACGGTAACGGCGTCGCGCCGGACGTCGTGCAAATGGCGACGCTTTCGGATCTGCTGGGAGACAGCGATTCGCAGATGGCGCGTGCGGCGCAGATTATTCGTTCCCAATCCAGGAAATGAAAGCCTTGCCGACATTGGCCGGCAATACCAGGACTTCACCGCTATGCAAAACCCGAACGACTCAATCGACATTCGCACGGCGCATCCACGGGATTACGAAGCCATAAATGCCGTCGTGCGACGCGCATTCGCGGATGCGCCCCACAGCAATCAGAATGAACACGAGTTGGTCGCCGCTCTGCAGTCCGGGGGCAAAATGGCGCTGGAACTGATTGCCGCCGGCGGAAGCGACATTATCGGCTATTTGTCATTCACCAGAGCCCGGATGGTCGAACTGGACGGCGAAATTTTTTGCCTGGCGCCGTTGGCTGTCGATCCCGATTGGCACAAACGCGGCATCGGCTCGGCACTGACCAGGGCGGGGCTGGATCGACTTCGGGCGCAGGGTGCGGCAGCCTGCGTGGTGTATGGCGACCCGGCGTACTACCGCAGATTTGGTTTTGCGCTCAAACCCGAAGTGAGTTCGCCCGGCCTGGAGCAGGAGTATTTTCAGGTTTTGTTCTTTGCTGCGCCGGAGACCGGCGGGCGGGCAACGCTTGAACCGCTGTTTTCCGAGTACGCGTAATCACCCGCAGTTTTTGCACCGCTTAAAGCCTGAATCTGACCGTTCAGGCGATTGCAGGGAACATTGGATTTTTGGCACGCAAGATTTTTGAGCTGTGAGCTATACGGGCTCACAGCTCATACGTATTTCTACGTAGTGAGGAGCAGCAGCTCCTCAGACCTGAACATCCAAATCTCTCACCGGTTTAGTGACCGGGACCTGTCCACCCGGCGCTCACACCCAAGACCTGTTTGATTGATCGCTTAACTCCTGATTTCTCTTCCTGCGAGCGATTCCTGCCCTGTCTCTGCTGAATCCAAAACTCTCAGCCGCCGCTGCCGTGTTCCGTTTTGCTGAATACAGACTTGCCCGGCATTAATCAAATGCTAAATTTGCATTTCCAGTGGTTCCGGCGAGGCCGTCGGATCGAGTTACCACGATGCTGCGAAATGTGCACAAATGAGCCGAATCAGAACGACAGAGCGCGAAATCGCGGCCGGCAGCGCCGGCTGGCTCAACGATTATTGCCGTCGCAAAAATTTAGCATTTACTGAAGTCAGCGTCGAGGCGCAGGCAAGGGGAGAAAGCACCAATGGCGCTGCCGGTCTGCGCTACGGCGATGTCATCCTGTGGCGCGATCGCCGGGCCGGACGTGCTTCCGTGTTGCTCGAACTCAAGAGCCCCACAGCCGCAGCGGATTCTCAGGAGATTTTACTGCAGCGCGCCAACGCATTCGGGGTACCCTACGTGGTTGCCTGGAATTTCCGGCAGATGGACATCTATGCCGTCAGCGGCGTGGAACTGCGGCGGATACACAGCCAGAAAGCGGCGGTGCTGGAGCGTCTTGACGACTGGACCAGACCGGCAACGCGCAAGTCCGTGCAGGCGGCGCTGGAAACTCTCTGCGGCGAACTGGACCACCTTGTCAATCGCCGGCCGTTCCGTCGCTACAAACCGGATGCGCACTATTTCGTTGAATTTGTACGCCAATCCGTTAACTATCTTGCGCACATTGTTGAAAACGAATTGCAGACCGCGCGCACCGAAGGTCTGGACACCAAAGATTTGACGGATGCCTTCCTGACCGAGACGCGCTCCAGTCAGCGCGAAGACTTTTGGCAGGTGGTCGCGCTGCAGATTGTTTACCGCCTGCTGGTTAAACTGATGCTCTACCAGGCGATGCAACGGCATGTGCCGGGGCTGGCGGCCATCGACGCGGAGCGGGCGGAAGGACTGCGGGCACGCATTCGCCGCGCCTTCAACGCCGCGCGCGCTTATGGGCCGCATGTTGTGTTTGCCGACGATCCTTTTGATGCGCATGTGTTTTCCGCTGCCGCCGCGGAAGAAGAATTGGCCACATTTATTCGCGCCCTGATTCTCTATGATTTTGAAGGCATGGCCGAGGACATCCTCGGTCGCATGTTCGAAAAAATCATAGAGCCTGAGCTGCGCCACCGCCTGGGGCAGTTTTACACACCCGAAGATCTCGTCGACCTGGTGATTGGCTTGACAGCACGGGACTTAAACGCAGCGGTTCTGGATCCAACCTGCGGTTCGGGAACGTTTTTGCTGCGCTATTACGATCTGTTGCGCACGCGGATGGGGCGCAGTTTTGATCATTCGGAGCGACTTAAACGGATTTACGGTGTGGAGATCAGTCGTTTCCCGGCCTCGCTGGCGGCTCTGAATCTGACGCGCCAGGACCTGGCGCACTTCCGCGAACCGGTGCACATTGTTCACTCCGACATTTTTGACGTGCGGCCATTCGACGAGGACAGCACTTCACCTGAGGCAGATCCCAGCCTGCCGAAACTATCCCGGCCGATTGACATTGTTATTGGCAATATGCCATTTATTCGGCATGAACTCATCAAACGCAGCGGGACCGATTACAAACGAAAACTCCAGCGTCAACTTGCGCACTCACTCCTCTTCAGCGATACCTATTTGTTTAACCTCGCGGGCGATGCGTCCGAACGCCTCGAATACGTCGCCGGGCTGGACCGCGCGCAGCAAATTCGCTGGATCGACGGGTTGTTGGACAGCAACAAACTCAAACTGGCAGTTTCCGGCAGCGCCGATCTTTTTGTCTACATACTTTTCCGGTTATTAACCTTGTTAACGCCGGACGGCCGCATCGGAATCATCAGTTCCAATGCCTGGCTCGACACGCGCTACGGCCGGCTGCTGCAACGATTCCTCCTGCACAATTTTCACATTGAAGCCATTCTGTCTTCCTGTTCGGAACCCTGGTTTGACGACGCCTCGATCAATACGATCGTTACCGTGCTGCAGCGCCGTGCGCCGCACAAAGCCGAAGCCGGCGAGCGAACGGCCTTTGTGTCGCTCCAACAAAACCTCAAAGTTCTACTGCCGACCCGCGATCTGGCTGTGCACGCCGACAAGCGCTGGAACGAAGTATCCGAACTCGTACAGCAATTTTCACCCAATGTGACAGACAAGGGCGACGCATCGGTTCATTCAACCGGCTCAAAAGCTTTTCGGCTGCGCTCCGTTCCGCGGTCCGTCCTGAAAATTGATACTGATGACAACGAGCGCCCAGCGCGCTGGAGCAAGTACCTGCGCGCGCCGGATGTCTACTTTGACATCATGGAAAAATGCCATGACCAGCTGACGGATTTCAAGGACAAAGCCGACATCCGCCCGGGCGTGAAATCCGGCATCAATGATTTTTTCTACGTGCGTGTGGTGCAGCCCGCCGCGTCGGCCGACGGCACGGAGCCGGTGCTCATTGAAACTTCCGGCGGTCACAGATGCAGCATTGAACAGCGATTTCTGACTCCCGTGATCAAGAGTCCGCGCGAGTTAACACACATCGCTCAGCCGCGTGGAAGCAACTTTAAGTTTCACGCTTTTGTCTGCGAGGTTAACAAGGAAATTCTGCTCAGGGATGGATTTGTCTGCGCAGCCGAATACGTCGAGTGGGGCGCGTCCACGTCAAACAAATCCGGAGTGTCGTGGCCAGAAGTGACGTCGGTTAAACAGCGCAAAAACTGGTATACCCTGAAAAAGCCCGCCCAAAGCGATCTGCTTTTGCCGATGAGCAACGACAAACGTTTTGCCGTTTTTGAGGCGCCGCCGGGTGCAATGATTGACCACAATCTGTTTGAGTGCACACTGCGCGACCGCGCATACCGCAATACTGCTCTGCGTTTCTGCAATTCCATTTTGTTCGCCCTCTTTCGCGAAGTTAACGCACGCGTCAATCTGGGCGACGGCGCATCCAAAACCGAGATGGTCGACTGGAACTATATGCCGGTGCCGCGAGACGTCCTCGACCTGTCCGAAGAGCAACCGGCTTTTTTCCGGCGTGAGATACTGCCGATCGATCGCGAGTTAAACAAAAAGGACCGTCAGGAATTTGAAGCAGAAATTCTGACGGCTCTCGGCCTGGACCCGGTCGTCTATCTCGATGCCATCAAAACCGGCCTTAAACAAATGGTCGCCGAACGGACCCAGCCGGCAAAACAGCGCAAAAAGCGGCGCAGCGAAGTGAAAGCCATTGCGTTCGAAGACATTCACAAACAGGTTGTCCGCAGCGTGTTTCCGCGCGGCGCGCGCAGGTTTCCCGATGATTTCTATCCGCGCAGCAATTTTACGGGAGACAAACTTTGTCTGCCGGGCGGCAAACTGCACATCGAAAGCATGCTCGGTCGTCACGCTGTCAAGGACGACTTTGGCCGTGAGCTGTTCAGCACCTTTTCCGCCGATCAGGCGCGGTATCTGCTGGCCTGTGCGCAGGGGCCGGCGGGAAAGATTACCGTTCCCTTCGACGAACTGCTCAGCGAACTCATGATGCGCGAATACAGCGCCTACTACAACGACCGGCGCAAGCAGGTGTACAGGGAAGCGATGCAGCGGCTGCACGACCAGAATGCCGCGCGGCGCATGTGTTTACAAATTCTCGGCGAAATGAATCTGGCCGCTCCGCCCGATTGGCAACCGCCGTACTGAGCTATACTTTACCGCTTCCGCCGGCATCCCTCGTATCTGCTTGTGTGTTGGCGCGCCCGCCGCACGCGCTGGACTAAATCCGTGTTATTCCGATTTTGCCGCCTCGTTCATGGCATGTATTTTTGTTCGTCAACGAGTTAAACACAACAGGCGGGGCAGGCTGTGCGGATTTCCGGGTTTTCGATGGGGCGGAACGTCAGCAAGTTGTATTATCCCATTCGCGAGTCGATCATGTCGGCTTTGCCGCTGGTCGACGAGTTTGTTTTTGCACTGGGCAAAGGCGAGGAAGACGACAACACGCGCGAGTTGATCGAGTCGATCGGCTCGCCGAAAATCCGCATCATCGACACCGAATGGGACCTGGAAGCTTATCCGCGCGGAATGGAACACGCGCATCAGACGGACATTGCCAGGGAAGCCTGCGGCGGCGACTGGCTGCTGTATCTGCAGGCCGACGAAGTGCTGCACGAGGAAGATCACCCGCAGATCCGCCGGCGCTGTGAAGAGCTGTTAAACAAACCGGACGTCGAAGGATTGCTGTTCGACTATCTGCATTTCTGGGGCGACTACGAGCACTATCAGAAGTCGCACGGCTGGTACAAACACGAGATCCGGATTGTGCGCAACGACCCGGACATTCACTCGTTTGAGTCGGCGCAGTCTTTCCGGCGAATACCCAATTTTGACGGCAGGAGTTATCGCAAGCACGAGGGTACGCACAAGCTGAAGGTTGCGCGCGCCGGTGCGCGCATTTTTCACTACGGCTGGGTGCGGCCGCCGCACTACATGAAAACCAAGATCCGGCACTTAAACACCAATCACCGCGGCAGTGCGGAGGCCAATCGCCTCGACGCCACGACGCTGCCGGAATTCGACTACGGGCCGCTGGACCGTCTGGCTGTGTTTAAGGACACACATCCGGCCGTCATGCGCGATAAAATTGCGTCCTTCGACTGGGGCGACAAACTGCAGCAGAGCGGCAAACCCAATCCGATGCGCGCGCCGCACAAACACGAGAAGACGAAATACCGCATTGTGACGGCGTTGGAGCAGATGCTCGGGGGCAGGGAGATTGGGGGGCACAAGAATTACGAGTTGTTAGATGAATCCTGAATCGTCGTTCCAATCTTCAAGACTGTCAATATGTTTGATGCCCCTCTGCAATATAGAGTAGTATGTTGTTCAGTTCATCGCTCTCACAGAATCTGTTTTCGGCATCCAGGATGAATAATAGTTCACAATTTGGATTGAATAAACTTAATTGAGGGACTTGGATTGTGATCGTTTTTTCTTCCTTAGAGCCAAGTGAATCTATCATCACTAGCTTCATGAATTCGGGGTCATCTGAGTCACCAATTTCTGTCGAAAGTATTCGGTAATTTTCAAGCAGGGATTCAAAGTTTCTGGATCCAAGGTAGTACCTATACCAGTCAAACGTTCGATAGTAGCTAAAGTCAAAATCCCGAACATAGACGCTGAAAGTATCTACCCGATTGGGTCCATTGTTGCGCACTTTGACACTAAGTAAAGTTGCATCAAGGTCTTTGCTCCATTGAGGATGAGCAACTTCAACCAAAACCAAGTCTACGAAACTATCTCGACACGGGACGTGATCGGGCCAATAGTGTTGGCCTATTTCTATGTCAGTTGGTTTATATGTATCACTCGCTGTTCCCTGATCACTTGACGTGGCTTCCAACCCGCGAAAAACCGTGTCTCGTATATACATTCTATCGCGATAGTTTGATACATTGTTTGGAACTGGTTCTGGCATGTTCGCAGCACCAGGTTTGGCTGGGTATTCAATATCGGGTACTTGCTGATCAGTAGTATTGGTGCGGTCCATGTGAATCAATACTACCGAATCTCTCATGTAAACAAGGGTTTCTCGCAGAATGAAAGTTGAGTCTCTGACTAAAGAAATATTATCAATTGGTACTATTTGTTTATAATTCTGTTGAAGCTGGTTGCACTGGTCCGAGATGGTCTTGTTAATATTCTGCAGATGTTCAATTTTACTCAAGTACATGAATGTTACTGAGGCAAACAACACAAATAGAATAAAAACCAAGATTGAATAGAATGTCGAATTATTCTCGCTGTTTGCAGCCGATTCGACAATTTCGGCCAATTGTTGATCGTTATTCTTCATCACGTTTTTCTTGCCAGAAGTTCACTGAGTATCTGCAATAACATTTCAACATTCCAAATTTTCTCCGCGTCCTGTCCTCCCATTCTCTTTGATTTTTTAAGTCCTGTAATCAGTTCGACTAGAATATCAATCTTTTCCTTGCGGTGAAGTATTTCCTTAACGGGTGCTGCAATCACGGCCACAATAAAAGCCGTGGATATTGCCAGAATTGAACTGGTGATTTCTGTGTTGTCTGAATTTATGATTTTTGTATAGACCAGTATAACGAGCGTGCTGCCAATCAATATATAGATAGCGGCAAGTATCATCTGCCGGATGATATTGCGTCTGAAAATTCCGATTAGTCTCCGAATGAAATCGATTACGAGGGCAATCATAGGGCAACGGGCAACTGAATTTGTGCAGAGTATAGGTCGAAGTTAGCAAATAAATGCATATTGACAATGAAATATACATCAATGGAAAATGTCATGTGAGTGTACTGGAAACTGAAATAAGTCTCCAATACCAATGGCTCAATGACTGTGTGTCAGTTGCAAACAACTGACAATGACTTCTTGCTCACCAATAAGAGATGATTCCCGAATCAATTGTGCATCCCCTCTGAGCCCCCTCCTGCTTTTCCGAGTCAGTACCTGCATGTCGCGGACTGCGCAGGGAGCCGCCGGCTGATCGATACCAGTTCACGATTGATCAAATCTTTTTTTACCATTCGCCCGATGGCAAACAAAAAGCTCAAAAAGCGAGCCGCGGGGGCGGCGCTGCAATCTGCCCGAATCGGTCTCATACCGACCACCAACAATTGAACTGCGCGGGAGACCGTTTGCTGTCGATGCATCTGACATCCGATCCCGCAAATAGTGGCGCTCTTCATCTCCCCGAATCCAGGTGTTTGCAGCTGCGCATCGACCTGCACAGGACAGCAGAGCTGCAGGTATCTGCTGCGCATAATGCAGCGCGGACAGAAGTTTGTTAAACAGCTTGTGTTCGTTCGTTAAATGCTGGAGTTCCCGGCGCAAAGGCACGGGGGACGTGTACCCGATCATCCGCGCCTTCCTTTTTTGCGCTGCACCAACAGTGAGTGTTTTGCTGAATTGAAACTCGGGCATTGAGACGCATCGAAGACTTCAGGGTCAATGCCAAAACGTCACGGCCGGTGGAGGGAGCAACCGCCCGGACAAGGCCAATTCACATTCTGATCACGAGTTTTGCACCGGCAACACGGTGGCAAACAAAAACTCAAAAAGCGAGCCGCGGAGGCGGCGCTGCAATCTGCCCGAACCGGTCCGATACCGACCAAAACAGGCGAACTGCGCGGGAATCAGTTCGCCCCAGGTATTCTCGCCATCCATTTCCCGGGTTTGCTGACGCCCAGTTTCCACTACCAATGTCCCGCGCATGCAGCGCGTGGACAGGCTTTACAGTACCTGTTAAAAACCAGGAGAATCAATGCGGACGTTAATTCTTTTGTTAAGTCTTTTTATTGGACTGACTTTGCCCGCTTTTGCGCAGAGCAAAGAACCAGTCCACGCAATCGGCATTCAGGAGACACTCTCGGGCGGCTTTGACCTGTTCAGACTTAACCTGCAAAACGAGGAGTTTGAAATTCTGCAGCACCTTGAGCAGCCCGGACTGAGTCAGCACTGCGTCGTCGACACGCGCAACAATCTTTTCTGCGCGTTTATTCACGATGCCGACGGGCGCTCGCGCCTGTTGGAGTACGACCTCAACACAAACAGCATGGGGGCGACGCTGAAACCGGACATCCCGCACGTACTCGATGCGCACTACGATCCCGTGGGCGGCACTATCTATGCGATTACCGCCAGCGAGTATGTGAGCAACGAAACTATTCTGTGGCGCATCCGGACGACGGACGGGCGTGCCGAGCGCGTCGGCACATTGCCGGGCGAAGCGCGTGAATGTTCGGGTGTGCTCGACTATCTGCACGGCGTGTACTTCGTATTTAAACAAAACGGTGATGTCCTGTCCTTCAACCTGTACTCGGGGCAGCCGCGACAGGTGTTTAATATTCAGGGAGCGCTTTCCTCGGCGCATTTTAACCGGGGTGACGGCTTGATTTACGGTTTGATGTCGTTTGAACGGCAGGACAATCTGAACGATGTGCGCATGGTGGTGTTTAATCCCAAAAGTTCCACAACTATTGCGCTACAGGACCGCAGTCGGGGGAACGACTACATCAATGCCTGCGGCGGCGCAATTGATGGCGGCAACGGCTCGAATATTATTGCATTGAGCAACGGGCAGTTCAGCTGGTTCAGTCTGGACGGCGAACCACTGCGCACGACACAAACGCTGGGGCCGGAATCCAAATGGATCGCCGGAATTGTGCGCGGATTAAACCCGGAAGTAAACCTTTTGCGTGTCACGGGCCGCCTGTTGTCGACGGGGGAGGGTGATTGTACGGATAAACCCGTACCCGAACTCGAGGGCGTGGCGGCTATGACGGTTGTTGTACATCCGCTTGGTCTGCAGGTCCTGAGTGACCTCAGCGGCGCATTTGCCGTTGCGCTGCCGCCCGGAAGTTACTGGGTGGAACCATTGCTCGATGCGCGTTGGAAAGGCGTTTGCCCCGAATCCAACACATTTTTTACCGTCGGCGGCGAACGCGAAACCGGCGAGTTAAACATACTCTTGCAGCCGAAACGACAGGATATCGAGGATGTGACGCCTGAGGACGACCTGCCGGGAGGCGGTGACAATCCCGCGATCGATCCGGAGATGGAGCTGACGTTATACTGTCCGGCGCTGGTTTCCGGCCGCAATTTCAGGTACACGCTAACGGTGGAAAACACGGGAATTTTGCCGTTCAACGGCTATCTCGCATTAAACTTCGATTCCCGGGTCAGATACCTGAGTGCGTTGCCGGAGCCCTTCCAGATCGAGCCGAATCGCATTGTCTGGAAAATAGAGGATATGCCCGCAAATTCTACCCTGGAGTTCAGAACCGGCATGCATATGAACGTCATTCCCGGAGTGCGGGGGATTGGACCGATTATCTGCGCGGGGACGGCTCTTTATTACTACAGCGGCAAAATTGAACACATCGACGGCAATGGCGAACGCGGTGAAACCAGGGAGGGTAAGGGACCGCGGCCGAGGCTCGTGGACGAGTGCTGTGAGCGCGTTCTGGTATCGCACGATCCCAACGATATTGCGGTCTGGCCGCCGGGCTTCGGTGCGCGTGGAATTATAATGCCGGAGGACACTGAATTAACATACACTATCCGCTTTCAGAATATCGGTCAGGCACCGGCAAACACCGTCGTGATTCGCGACACACTCGACGCCGATCTGGACGTAACATCCTTGCAATTTGGCAAATCCTCGCACGATTACTCTGTAGATTTGTTAAACGACAATATTCTCGAGTTTCGTTTTGAGGACATCCAACTTCCCGGCGTGGAAACGGACGAATTCGGCAGTCAGGGCATGATCCGCTACTCGGTGAAATTAAACAAGGATTTGCCGTCGGAGACGGAAATTCACAATCGCGCCGCGATCTACTTTGATCTGAACGAGCCTGTGCTGACCAACACGGTGCTTAACACGATCGGCGAGACGGCGACCGACGTCGTGGACTTTGCCGACCAGAGCGTGCTTGAGCTGCGCTCGCACTCCAACGGCCTTTTTGTTTTGCACGGAGCCGGAAGTCTCGATGGACGTCTGAGCGTGCACTCGATCCTGGGAACCACAATACTCGAGCATCGCCTCGAATCGGTCCGGGATGTCAACATCGATCTGCGCAATCAACCGAGCGGCAGGTACCTGCTGCGCGTTGAACACCGCGGGCAGGTGTACGTCAAACAGCTTGTCGTAATTCGTTAAGCTGTTGGTTCCCGGTCTTGAAGGCGCGGATGATGCTCCCTTTATCATCCGTGCCTTTCTTGTTTTTTGTCTGTAAACCTGACTCCCGCCGACAAACAAAAGAAAAAAGCAAGCCGCCCGGCATCAGCCGGAGGCGAAGCGATCAGGCCTGCGCCGGAACACAAAATACTTAAACAAAAAAAAACTCCCACGCCAAACGGCGCGAGAGTTTTGTGTTTTACATCCGGACGAGTGCGCGAATGCGTCGTCAGATCATTTTTGAGCGAATAACCGTCAACTTCTTCTTTTGCATGTCTTCCATCGTGTAGGGGATGCCGCCCGTGCCGTAGCCTGAGACCTTGTGGCCGGCAAAGGGCATCCAGTCGACGCGGAAAGCCGTGTGGTCGTTAATCATGACCGCCGCCGCGTTTAAACGACGCGAAGTGTCCAGCGCAAGGTCGAGATTTTTTGTGAAGACAGAGGCCTGGAATTCCACGTCGAGGGCGTTGGCGCGATCTATTGCCGCGCGGCGGTCGTCGTAGCCGTAGATGCAGATTACCGGGCCAAAAACCTCGTCGGTTGAAAGCGTGCAGTCGTCCGGCGGGTTTAACACGATTGTGGGCGCGTAACAGGTGTCCGAGATTTTTTGACCGCCGCAGAGCAGCTTGCCGCCTTTGGCGACGGCGTCAGTGACCCATTCGTGCACGCGGTCCACATCGCCTGTTGAAATGAGCGGTCCAACGTCGGTGTCGGGATCGAGCGGATCGCCGACTTTCATCTTGTTAACAATTTCCACGAGTGAAGCGGCGACGCGTTCGCAGATGTCATTGTGGACGTAGAGGCGCTGCACGGACACACAGACCTGACCGGCGTGATACATGCCGCCGACGGCCAGCAGGGGAAGCGCGTCGTCGATGTCCGCATCGGCTTCCATGATAACCGGAGCTACGCCGCCGTGTTCGAGGGCACAGCGCGTGCCGGGCGCCAGTTTGGATTTTAACATCCAGCCGACGCGCGCGGAGCCGATAAATGTTAAAAAGGAGGTGCGTTTGTCCGTGGCCAGCGACTGGGCCACCTGGTTGTTGCAGACGGCCACACGGCACCACTCTTCGGGCAGGCCGGCTTCGCGCAGGATTTCAACGAACCTGAAACAGGAGCGCGGCGTGCTGGACGCCGGTTTGACAATGACCGGACAGCCGACGGCGACGGCGGGAGCGACCTGATGCGCGATCAGGTTAAAGGGGTGGTTAAAGGCGCTGATGGCCATTACCACGCCGATCGGCTCGTGCTGCGTGAACGCCAGTCTGTTTAATGCGCGATTGGTTCCGCCCATTGGTATTTCCTCGCCGCCGGAAGTGCGCAGCGTTTCGATGGCCACGCGGACGCAGTCGATGGCGCGCAGGGCTTCCACTTTGGAGTCTTTGTACGGTTTGCCGCCTTCCTCGGCCATCAGCCTGGTCAGTTCGTCCACCTGGCCCAGCATGATGTGCTCGGCGCGGCGCAGAATGTCGATGCGTTTGTCGGTGCTCAACCAGCGATCGCGGTCGCGCGAAAGTTCCCAGGCCTCCTGCAGCATGGTTTCGGCCTGCTCGGCGTCGACCATCGGCACGTCGGCAATGTGTCGACCGTCGTAGGGCGCGTAGACAGCTTTTGTGTTGCTCATGAAATCCCGCATGTATTGGAGTTAAACAAATTGTAGGTTCAACAATTGGATCACAGCAGACAGGTTTTGGCTTGCAATTCTTCGTTCAGCAGTCGATGATTGTCCGAGTAGTCGATCGGCACGTCCAGCAGATGAACGCCGGGCGTGTCGAGCAGACGCGTCAGGCAGTCGCGCAGTTCCGCCGTGGAGTTGAGGCGATGTCCCTGCGCGCCGTAGGCCTCGGCGTACGTGACAAAATCGGGGTTGCGGAAGTCCAGGCCGAAGTCGTCAAAACCCATGCCTTCCTGTTTCCACTTGATCATGCCGTAGGCCGAGTCCGTCAAGATGACCACGACCAGGTCGAGCCCCAGGCGTACGGCCGTCTCGATTTCCTGAGAATTCATCATGAAACCGCCGTCGCCGCAGACGGCCACGACTTTCCGTTCGGGATGCACAATTTTGGCGGCCATGGCCGAGGGCAAACCCGCGCCCATTGTCGCCAGCGCGTTGTCCAGCAGAAGGGTGTTGGGCAGCGTGGCGCGGTAGTTGCGGGCAAACCAGATTTTGTACATGCCGTTGTCCAGTGTGACGATGCCGTCGTCTGGCAGAACGGCGCGCATGTCGGCCACCAGCCGCTGCGGTTTGACCGGAAAAGAGTTGTCCGCCGCCAGCATGCCGATGTGTTCATCCAGCTGGTGTTTGACGCGCATGTAGTATTCAAAGGTCCAGTCCGGCTGCACGGTAATGCGCTCGCCGATGCGTTCCACGGCGTCCGCAATATCGCCGACAACTTCCGCCTGCGGAAAGTAGACCGAGTCCACGGAAGCCGAGAAGTTGTTGATATGTATAACTTTACGTCCGTCGCCATGCCGCATGAAAAAGGGCGGCTTTTCGATGACGTCGTGGCCGATGTTGATAATCAGGTCGGCGCGGTCGATGGCGCAGTGGATGTAGTCGTGGTCGGAGAGCGCCGCGGTGCCGATGTAGAGCTCGTGGTTCTCGTCGATCACGCCTTTACCCATCTGCGTGTTGAAAAAGGGGATGCCGGTTTTGGCGATCAGCTGTTCGAGTGCGGAGCTGGTGCGGTTGCGGTTGGCCGCGGCGCCGATCAGGATGAGCGGCCGCATCGCATTTTCGATCATCTCCACGGCGCATTCAATCGCCTTCCGGCCGGCTTCGGCGCGGCGCGCAAATTCCGGCTCGATCAGCTGTGCTTCGGTGTGTTCCGACGCGATGTCCTCGGGCAGCTCCAGGTGCGCCGGTCCGGGGCGCTCCTCGCGCATGATGCGGAAGGCTTCGCGCACGCCCGGCGGAATGTTGTTGCCGTCGACGAACTGGCGCGTGTACTGCGTCAGCGGCCGCATCATGGCAACGACGTCGACGATCTGAAAGCGGCCCTGTTTACTGTGTTTGATCGGCTTCTGGCCGGTGATCATCAGCATGGGCATGGCGCCGAGGAGGGCATAGGCGGCGGGCGTCACCAGGTTGGTTGCGCCGGGGCCGAGGGTGGAGAGGCAGACGCCCGGACGACCCGTCAGGCGTCCGTATGTGGCCGCCATAAATCCGGCGCCCTGCTCGTGGCGGGTTAAAATCAATCTGATGCTCGACTCGCGCAGGGACTCGACAAAATCGAGGTTTTCCTCGCCCGGCACTCCGAAGACGTACTCGACGCCTTCGTTTTCAAGCGCTTTGACAAAGAGGTCTGAAGCTTTCATGCGGCACTTCTCCGTGACAGCAGAATGGATGCTCAGTGACTATTTTTCTGTTACAGGGCTCGAAGGTCTCAAAGACCGGCCGCGTGGATTTCCAGCAATTCGGCTTCGCGGTCTTTTTTGAGGCCGTAGCGCGGTTCGGGCCAGTCGCGCCCGGCGTAGTCGTCCACGGCGGCGCGCATAGCTTCGGGGTGCGAATGCGTTTGCGGCAGAAAGTGGCGAATAAAATTCCCCGGATCAATGCTCAGCCTGGCGCCGTTCAACCACAGCGGAAGGTCCATCCACGGTCTGACCTCGTGTTCCGCCAGAAATTCCGCCGGCATGTGGACGCGCTCCACGCGGCGTTGGAGGATGTCTTCACAAAGCGATACGATCTCGGCCAGGCTGTAGTCCGGCGGCGTCACGGCATTGTACACGCGGTCGAGCTGCGGGGCCATGGCGGCGGACAAAATGGCGGCGGCCAGATCCGGACCGTAACACAGCGTCAGGTCTTCGGCGTCGTTGGCGGGCATCAGAACCCGCTGCTGTGTGCGCACGCGGTCGATCCAGTAGTACATGCGATCGGACCAGTCGTGCGGTCCGAATATCAGGGCCGGACGCAGCACCACGGAGTCCGAAGGGCCGCTGTCAAACAGGACGCGTTCCGTTTCAGCTTTACGCGGGCCGTAGGCGGCCATGCCAGTATCAACTTTCTGCTCTTCACTGCAGGTCAGAAGCGGCGCATCAACGGTGACGGCCTCTCGCATTTCTCCCACGTCCACCGCGGAAATGGACGAAATCATGATATAGCGTCCGACGCGTCCCCGCATCTCCCGCAGCATGTCTCGCAGCGTCAGCGGAAACTGACAACTGAAGTCGATGACGAGGTCCCAGTCGCGGTCCAGCACCTGTTTGATTGCATCGCTTTCGCGATCGCCGTTGAGGTGTTCAAGGTCGGGAAAAAGGGCATTGCGATCGGGCGAGCGGTGGAAAAGCGTTGGCCTGGCTTTGTGTTGCAGCAGGAGTTCCACGGTCATACGGCCGACAAAACGCGTGCCACCGAGGACGAGGATGCGGGAGTTTTTCATGCGCGGGAAATCTTTCGATTTTGCGGCAGGATGCCGAGCGATGGAGGCTCGGCACTGCGGTTGACAATCGGAGTGGGGGACGTGAAGCGCGGCCGCGCATTGTTCTGTTTCCCGTTCAGCAGCGCCTGATGGCCGTTCACACCGGAAATGACTACGTTCAATTTTTTGTACATGGAAAATGGCGCGGAATGGCCTAGACTTGCGGGAGAGCGGGTGGCGACGCGCGAGCGGCCCGTGGAGGAGGAGGCCTGTGGTTCTGTGTTTCTGCTGTGAGGCGGAGGGCCACGGGGTGGATAGTGGTATGATTTTTTTGGCGGCAGACTGTATGTTTAAAAAATAGCGATTACCGACCGATGCTAAGGAGAAGTCAAACCCTTCTTACCAATACGGAGCGGCAATCGCAATGGGAAAAGATGCAGTATTCTCTTCGGAAAATCAAG
>JAUIKM010000008.1 GCA_030430495.1 bacterium
GGACTTCGATGAAGGGCATCCCAATTGGAATTGAGAAATCTTACTTCAATTGAGTCAACTGCGATGCCGGCCGATTCTTTTACTCGTACTTCCGCGTTGGCGTTGCAGCTACTGAGATAGCCGATGCTATGCCATACCGTCAGGCTGGCTGCAACAATGAAAAGCGATTTTAGTGTTGGTTTCATGGTTTAATGCAAGCATTTTCACGAGCTATAAATCAAACTGATGTAGATTGCACAACCGCAAATCACTTAATCTTTCCAGTACTTTTCGAGTTTGCGCATAGTCAGTACGTGGTCCTGTGGCAGGATATTCATCAGGTTCTCGAGCAGCATGCTGTCCAAAAGGTAATAGTCCGAATTGTATTGGAAAATTTCGAAGTTGTTGAACGACACCGTATCAGCGTTTTCATGCTCATCAACAAGCAATACAACAGTGCGTGCATCCATCGGGAATTCTGTCCTGCCTTCATACGGTTTTAGAGTTTGGTTCAGCGAATTCACGATTGGACGGAAATATCTTTTACTCCGGATATCCAGTTTAATACCCATCAAGGTTGTATATCCAATCACCTCTTCAACAGTCAGAGGAGAGTTGGTCAATACATCCCATGGGATGGAATATACTTCCATCCGGATAATCTCCGGCTGTACCGCAGATGATTCCGACTGTGAAAAAAGACAGTGGAACCCCAAAAAAACAGTTAAAAGCGCAAAACCGGCAGAATAGATTATTTTCATCACTTTACTCTTTCCCTTTTGTCTGGACCTGCAACCTGAAGATTCTTGAATTCAACATGTCGAGTTCATACTCTATTTGTATGTTTGCTCAGTCCTGAGATGAGGGTAGACGAATATCTTGAAGCTATTCTCCATACAACGGTCCGCCATCGTTGTGATCCGGTATGCAGATGAAGAATAACAGACTCTGCATTAGCGTGTTTCGGGATAGCCGTCATGGCTCAAGTACGAACTGGCAAATTAATTTCTCATCAGATTCAGGCAGCCTTTGATTACTCTCATTATCTGTCGTGTTTGATCGTATTCTTCGTCCGACATGAAATCCAGTGCTTCCCGGGAGTATTCCATTGCATTCACTGTTTCCACGACATATCGATTTACGCCAAGACCGGGCTTCCAAACCGCAATATAAAAACATGCTACGTCGCTTGCATCTCTGAACAAACTGGCGAATTCTGCATCACAAGCTAATCGGCAGGATTTAAGCTTACTTTGCGTGCTGAGCGTCCACACGCGTGGTTCGTGTGCCGGAGAACACACAATCACAAACGTGGAGTCGATTGAATTGATAATTGACATTGCAAATTGAGGCGTCATAGCGTGATGGTAATCAACTTGTAGGATGTTCACAACGCAATCGATTTCAACCCCTCGATTTCGTAGTAATAAATCATGAGAAGTAGCAGTTAATTGCGAATCAAGACTGTGTAACCCAGACTGCCTGAAAAGAGCGTGGTGATAGTTGTTGTCTGTGAAATAGAAAAAGTCTTGTGTCGATTCCAACATCTTGTTCGGAACTTGATACTGAAATGAGTGTATGCGCACTGAATCTCCAAACGCCATATCGGGATAGTCGCGTGAATCCCCGATGCAAGAAATCAATGCAAATACGCTAATGAAAGTGAATTTTGGAAGGATGTTCATAGCTTTTCGGCGATGTTTAATAAACATAATCAGATGGTGTTGCTATCGGATATGAAGTTGGGCCCTGAACTGGCTTGACAACACTGGAATTGTTGTAGGTCTCCCGCGGTGGATACCCAAATTCCGCCCGTGTAGGATTCTCGAAATTTAATATGACGTTTTGCTCTTCTTTCGGCAAATTTGGATCATGGTCGGCCGAGACGGACCTGGGGGTCGATTTCCCCTGATCCGCCAGATACATGTGCCCCATTTCGTGAGACATTATTACGAAAGATGGAGTTTTACTGACATTCCCGTCAGGGGAAACATCCACTCTCGTCACCGGATAAAGGTACACTGTTCCTGATCCGACACCCTGACGATATGCATTTTCAGGGCTTTGTTTTACTACCTGGTCGCCACCGCTGGATACAATATGGATTCTGTGAACATGTCTTGATTGTTCCAAACCTGAAACTGCATCCGACACTGGACCTTCGCTGCTTTTCAATTTTCGGTAATCCTCCTTTGCCAATTCTGTTGATTCCGCCGGCACATCATTGGCACGTGTGAACTTCACCGTGTCCCCACTCGGATCCTTCAACCTCAAGGGATCATTCGCCGCATAATGATACGGACTTAAACTCCGATACTTCTCCCACAAAGCATCCACGCTCGTAAACCGGCCGAGTTCATCGTCGAACTTGCGGCCATCGTTGTTGGCAGATGAATATTGACATTGGGTTCCTTGCCGATATCAGGGATGTCTCATCTGTTGCTCAATCTTGCTAAAGACGCTATCTATTTGTGCAGGAGACAAGTAGGATTTTGCAAAGTAAGCATCCTTGAGTTGATGGCCTGATTTGCGATATTCCGAACTGATTCTTGTACCAACAGCGTAAGTTTTTAGTTCTTCATCCGATAGCAAGAGTTTTATCTGGAACAAGATGGCCGGCAAGTAATTTTGGCGTTGTGTGAATCTTGGAGGCTTAAATTGATCGTGGCAAGACCCGTTGTAGCGTTCGTACTCAATTTGTACGATCGTTCCCCAGGAAAGAAAAAGCGCTGAAACAAGCGCAACAATCAATAAAAACGTTCGCTTCAGGAAAGACCTGCTACTATTTGTCTTTTTCATCATTCTCACTGGTTTGTTCCTCCTTTTCTTCCTCTTCTTTGTTCAGTGTATAGCTGTCAATGAAATAATAACCGTCGTCAGCGGAAAATATCTGTAACCGGATATATCCTCTTTTTGCCAGCTCTTCGGGGTCGGTTTCGGTTCCTGTTGGCAAGAGTGTGTTTGAAATGATGGAGTTTACTTTTTGCTTGGCTTCATCTTTAGTCAATCCATCTCCAAATTCAAATGCCTCAACCAGTATGTTGCGGACTTCTTGCGTACAGCATCCGCCGGGCGGTAGAGCTCCTAGTTTAACAATTTCTTCTATTCTGGTAGATAGATATTCCTCTGCTTCCGCCGATAAGTTGATCGACATTTTGTATACTTTTCGATCGTTGTCAACGTATTGCTGAATCGTGTGCATTTCACTGACAAGTCCGTCATTACTTTTGACAAAATCACCGCCGGCAGGGAAATATTTGAGTTTCGAATTCTCATCAACTTTTACAGAAATTGCATTGTGACCGAAGGCTTCAAATATCCCATTTGTTGGCGCAGAAGTCATATAGTAAATGTTTACCACATCCCCACTCGGATCCTTCAACCTCAAGGGATCGTTCGCCGCATAGTGATACGGACTTAAACTGCGATACTTCTCCCGGAAAGCGTCCACGCTGGTAAAACGCTCACAACGTAATCACAGTCGTCGAAACCTGGATCAATCATACCTGTTGGGGTAGTTGATTGTGCCGAGTGTGTCGGCGGTGTATTCAAAATCCTGGCCGTGACTGTAGCGGATGTTGTATTTGACGATGGTGGAAGAGACCGGCTCGTTCCAGCCGTAGATTGCCCGGAACAGATCGCCGTACATCGTCAACTCCAACGAATCGCCATTTCTCACGCAGCTGGTTTCAAGGTCACCGAATTTCTCCGTGATCTGAGGGTTTTCTCTCTTGTATTCCGGTGTCAGCGCCAGAGAATAGTACTTCGACTTCAGGTGTATTCGCATCAGTTTGGTAAACATCTCTTCATCGAGTGTTTCATCCATAAAATTGCGAACCATCGTCTGGGCATCGTTTTCTTCGAAGCCGCGGAGAAAATAGAATCTGCCGAAATTGTCGACGGCGATCATCTTGTATCTCGGAAGAATGTCGGCATCGATATTCTGTTCGTCGGCTGTGCCCTCGACCAACAGCAGTTGATCCAGGATACTGACAGTTGAATCGACAGAGAACTTCAGCATGACAATTCTTTGTGTCGTGTCGCTACCGATCCAGGAATAACGCATGCGGATTCGTGCAACTCTACTTACGGGAGTTGTGCTTTCCAGAATTCCCCCCGGAAAAAAGTCGCGACGCATAATGCGGTAATCTTCGTGGTAGAACTGGTTGACCAGAACATCGACGCCGATGTTGAACATTCTCTCGTCCGACATCAAATCGGTCGAGATATCCAGTCCTGTGTCACTGAGACTGTGGGCAGACAGAGAGGAGTTCAGAGCGATGATTGTCAGAGCAGAGAAAAGGAGGAGCTTGAAGAGCCTTTGGGGATAGTCGACCATACTCTGCATTTTCAGTCACCTTGTTAATAGTTTGCCCGTGAGTGCGCACTTGCACTGTCAAGATATCCTTGCTTGTTAAAAGGACGACATATTGATCCTTTCATCTGGTCCTGAAATTAACTGTTTTTTCCATCTTCATGCTGATAATAAGATCGGGAGTATTTATTGTGACACTACTGCAATCGACATGTAAAATGCAATTTACCAGCAAGTGCGGTCACAGTCAAATACTCAACTCTTGTCTGAGTGAGTTGACGCGCATCAGTTGACGCACTTCAATTGTGCTTTCCGCCGGCCCCGCTCAAGATCGAAAACTATGGTTTAGTTGTGCGAAGAATCGCATGTTTGTTTCTACCATCGGCTCTCAACATAGATCATTCGAGCAGATCTGACATCCGGCTGATTCAACAATACAGGGATCGACAAGCTGTCGGGAAATGTGCGGTCAATTTTCACATGCATAGTATCTCCTGGATCAATAAATTCAAAACCCATGACTTTTCCATTCATATCGTAGAGTTTGTTGATCGTCATGTCATCGTTGTGAAAATCGTCAAGGAATTCCGCAAACTCGTCGCCATGCATGAAGTCCCAGACAGAAACGCGTTTCCGCAATATCGCAATCGTTTGATCCAGTTGCGAAAGGTGCTCGCTGAAAAGTCTCAGACTGGAATCCGTTTTATCGGGGTCCCTGATTTTCGACATCTGTCTGAATAATAAATCCAGAACTTCCTTACTGCAGAAGTAGCTCGTATCATTCCAGTACATTTGGCAGTTAAAGCCATACTTGAACAACTGTTGAGACCCATCGCTACTATGCAGTCTTGCCACGAGCCGTATGTCTTCGAACGCCTGCGTCGTAGTTGAGTCCAGCTCTGTGTTTAACAAGTTGAGAAACTTACTGATGAACATAGGGTCATGTAACACTCTGTGGGTTGAGGGATTCTCTTCCCATATTGCGTATGCCGGAAGGGGACTTCGATGAAGGGCATCCCAATTGGAATTGAGAAATCTTACTTCAATTGAGTCAACTGCGATGCCGGCCGATTCTTTTACTCGTACTTCCGCGTTGGCGTTGCAGCTACTGAGATAGCCGATGCCTTGCCATACCGTCAGGCTGGCTGCAACAATGAAAAGCGATTGTAGTGTCAGTTTCATGGTCCAACGTTCCTGGTCAATATAGTTTGTCTTGGGTTTGTCAAATGTTCCTCCGGCGGTTGGGTGATCCCAGACTGTCGTCGGTCCCTGCGTCCAGAAAAGTATGGTGCCGCGGAAATCTGCGCTAGTTCCTTGTCCAGACGTTCTACCCATTTTGCATCAGTTCGGGCTTCCGGCCATTTCAGTTTCTTTGTTGATGACTCGTTTCTCTACCTATGTTCTAACAAGTTTGAACTACTTGTCTATGTGGCTCTTCAGAGTCATTGGTTTTGCTCGTCGGAGTTGGAAAGCCAGAATTGCATATGTCAATTGCTGAATTGACTGATAATATTGTTAAACTCGGCAATGCTAAAGTCTCAATTTCTTCATTTGAATCAACTGAGCATCGTTGCCAATAGTAAAGTCGTATCTAAACAGAACCTTGTCCAGACTCATGCCGTTTTCGAAGTCCACCTCGTGCGAGTATACTGTAACTTTGATGCCATTGGAAACGATTTCAACCTGCGGGGCAAGTTCCGAAACTTTGTCGTCTGTGTGAATATCCGCACTTTTATAGTAGTTGTAGTCTGCTGTTTCCAGATATAGTATTGCGCATTCTATCGCCTCTTGGTAGGTTAAATCATTTCCGAACACTCTACGAGCCAGGAACATGAAGTCGTTGGATTCGAACCCATGCAGGAGATAAACGATGCCGGAATCGTCAAACGCCAGGATGTATGGATGATTGTCTCTGTGTGCATACACGCGAAAGAAACTTACATTATTTACTTTGACACTTGTCGAATGATCATACGCTCGGACGGTTTTCTCATGCCAAGGAGCAATGATATCGTAGTGTTCAATGTCAAAATCGTGTCTTGCCTTTGAAATTTGTTCATGCAGTTCGTTCAATCGGTCCGCCCCGGACTGAATTGTTGCAATGTTGATTGCAATGTCCTTCATCTCGGACTTGTCCATTGCGTGAGTCGCAGGAGAATACACAATGAACACGGCTAACATAAACGCGGTCAATAATTCATTGCTTGCCGTGAATGTGCCTGTAAAGCTCCTGCCGCATAGATTTGCCCTTGGTTGTGTGGCGCTAGTAGTTCGTCTCGTTAAATGACGGTTCATTCGTCACCTCCATCTTCATTGTTTTTATCACGTTCGTTGACAATGGTTTTGTGTTGTTCGAATATTTCTGCTTGAGCTTCAAATGCCGGTCCTTCAATTGGATTGTTGGGATCATTGTATCCAACCTTGTTTTCTTCGACTGCCTCCCGGTTTTGAATGTATTTATTGGGATCTTCTTGTGCCTGTGTCGCATGAAAAAGCTCATGTCCAAGTTCGGACACTACTTGAGAAATACTACCATCACCACCGCGAGTTCGGTCGGTGCCAAGTTTCCCTGGATCGAGCTTGATGATTGCTCCCTTGTATTCAGCGCCTTGAATTTCTCCCGAGCCATTCGGATTAAATCTCCATCCAGTGATATTTGCTTCATGTTCGCCAACATTGTCTTCCAAAGCTGCATATCTGATTTTTACAACAAAGCCCTCCTGTTCAAGTGATGTCAGAATTGTTTTTCCTTTTTCCGTCAGTCTCAGTTCTTCCACAAGGGAACTTAACTCTGCCTTCTGTTCTTCCGTACCAACAAACTTGATTTCTCGCCCACTACGATCCACAATTATCAGAGGGTTGTTGTTGGCATAATGATACGGACTTAAACTCCGATACTCCTCCCACAAAACATCCACGCTCGTAAACCGGCCGAGTTCTTCGTCGAACTTGCGCGCCGAGAAGTCGCTCAGATTGTTCTCGACGTCTTGTTCCTTGTCGATGAAACCCTTGCGCGGCGCGTTCATCGACGTGCCGTAGTTGGCGACCTGTTCGCCGAAAGGCGCGTATTCAAACTGTGAACGGATGACGCCGTTCTCGTCGATCACCATGCGCGTCGAACCCAGGTGATCGGCGATTTTATAGCGTTTGCCGCCGTTCGGTTTAAAGCTCAGCGCATGTGCGTCGCCAAGGCCGTATGTTAAATACTCCGTGGCGTAAAGCCAGACTTCGCGGCTGCCGCTGCCGCAACTGGTGTCGTGTGTTTGCAGTCCGTTCCAGACCGCCAGTTGGCGGCTGCCCGCCAGTTGATAATACACCCAGAGGTAGGCGCGCCCGTTGTTGTCCGGCTGCGGTTCTTCATAAACGCGTTTTTGTTCGCGTTCGCCCGACGGTGAATGCCGATAACGCCAGACATGTTCGTTAAACAAAGCCAGGGTCGCGAATTCGGTCAGGTTGCCGTGCATGTCGTAGCCGTATTGTTCGTCGAGATCGACCGGACAAGCCCCGCAGCCGTTTTGCACCCGATAACGCGTTCGCATCGCGCCGTCCTGGGTGTAGGTGTAGGTCGTGCTGTGCGTAGCGGTCGACCGACCCGAAAGGCGATTCGGTCCGACCGGGTCCGCAAAACTATAGGTCGTCGAGTCGACGCCGTCGATTTTCAAGGTGCGGTTGCCGACGATGTCGTACTCGTAGTTGCGATTGGCGCTCAACTGCAGGCTTGTCCAGTTGGTGATGCGCCGCAGGCCATCGTACGAGTAGGAATGTTGATTCGTTGGTCCCAGATTCCACCATGCGCTCGATTGTGAATTTATCTGGCCGCTGTTGTCATAGGTCAGTCCCCAGCGCCACAGTTCCTGAGCCGTGTCCTTTACGACAATCGAGTCCGTGCGCAGCCTGGCGTCGTAGACGTAGCGCGCGTCGATGCCTATCTGCGGATATTGCATGGAGCTCATTTCACCTCGTTCGGCAAAGTCATATACTATTTCAACCGTGCTCGGTTTGCCGGGTAATGCCGGAAAGGCCGGCGAGGTCACACCCAGGCCGCTGCCGGGCGCGCCCATGTCCGACCAGACGCTGTCGACGCGTCCGTTCCAGTCGTAGCCGTACCAGGTCGAGTGCTGGCGTATCGGGTCGGCGGAGCGGACGGAGATCACCTGGTTCAGTGAATTGTATTCGTAATATACGGCGTCGAAACCGAGATTCTCGGTGTAGCGCATCAAGGCCTCCATTCTGCCGCGTTCGTCGTAACTCATTACGACATAATGCCAGGGCTGGCCCGAGTGCTGGCGATAAGCCACGGCGGATTCGCGGCCTTTCAGGTTGCGCACGAGGCCGTGCGGCGCAAGCGCGTTCCATTTCGTGTGAATCGGGAAGTCGCGGAAGGCCGCGCCGTCGACCGCCGGCAGCGTGTCATAGTGTATTACGGTGCGCAGGAATTCGGGAAACGTCCCGGCGTCCTCGAAGTTGACGGCAGTGACGGTATAAGCCGGTCGCAAGGTGTCCCAGTGTTGCGCCAGATGCCGCAGATAGGGGCCGTAGGCCTGATCGTCCGGGTGAACGTGCGTACTCGAAGCCGATGTTAAACAGACGCCGCTGTCGAGCGTGCTCCAGAAAGTCGGAATCGTCCCGAGCGGCGTCCCGCTCAGAGTGGAATTGTAGCCCATCACGCCGTCCCAGGCCGCGCCGTTGTTGATGCGCCGCGGGTCGAGAACGTCCGTCATGCGGTTCAGGTACGCACCCGACGTCGCCAGCGCGTCCGGGCCTCGGCGCTTGCGAAACTGAATCGGTTCGCCGCCTTCACCCAGTCCGGTTGTATCCACGTCCAGCAGCTCGGCCTCGCCTACGACGCGCAAACGGCCCAGGTCGTCGTACTGGTAGAATCCGATCCTCGATGTGTCGTTCTGCGTCTGAGTCTGCGAAAAACGCATGCGCCCCATGTTGTCGTAGGCGTAACTCACCGTGCCGAGATCCGGCTGCGATTTATACCGCACGCGCCCGAACAGGTCGTAGTCGTATTCCGTGGAATCGCCGGCGGGGTTGATCGCCAGCGTCAGCAGGCCGCGCGCCAACTCATATTCGTAGTAGGTCGTGGCCTGCAAACTGTCGAGATCGTGGATCTCGCGCCGTACGCGTCCGAACACGTCCTTGAGCGCGGCGTTGCGACGCCCCTCTTCGTCGGTCGTAGTTTCGGCAAACATACAGCCGTAGAAATTTTGCCAGCCGGAACTGAATCCGGACGGAGGATTGCCGAAATCGTAGTCTACGTAGCTCGTACTCGAATCCTCGTGGCGCCGCTCCCGAATACGACCAAAATAATCAAGGGAATTTTCAGAGGAATTGCCGAGCGGGTCGGTGGAAAAGGTCACCTGGCCAAGGCCCGAATACTGCACCGTCATTGTATCGCGACGGGTGGGGGAGTCGGGATTGCCGATAAAACTTTCGGTTTGTACAACGCGATATTCTTCGGCGTGCGTATGCCGCACTTTTGTCCAACGATTGTTGTCGCCCGCGTGGGAAGCCGAACCGACGTAGCTGTGTGTGTGCAGGCTGTCGTCCACCTTGGCGTAGATATCGGTCGTGCCGCCGAATCCATCCAGTCGGTCGTAGCGGAGCGTGTAGTCGTTGTAGGGATTGATATAGTCGAACTTGCCTCCGACCTCGTAGTGCGCGGCAAAGTCATCCCCGTTGTTGGCGAATTCGACCGAATGTCCATAGGACATGACCTCGAATTCCCAGCGCACCTGTTTGCCTTCGGGCAGCGCAAGAATGCTGTCCAGGGCGGCGCCTTCGATGCGGATGTTTAACCATTGCGGTTGAACGCTCTGCTTGCTGTAGGGAATAACATCCGTAAAATTTTGAATGCGGTCCGAGCCGGACTGTTTAACACCGCCCGTACCGAATCCTCCCGACGTGCTGATGGACCGGCAGTTGAAGGTGTAGTTCTTCAGTATCATGAGCGTGTCGACGTATTGCACAGGATTTGTTCCGGGCAAACGCATCGGCACCCACATGCGCGCCTGCAGAGTAACACATTTGCCCTCCACGGCGGTAAGGTAGGCCCGGAACTTGCACGAGTCGATCCGCGTGGCGGCGTGCAACAGGTCGTCATCTTCCGCGGCGGTGACATAGGTGATCGTGTAGTTTTGCGCGCGAGCGTAGGGAATTTTCCAGTCTTCAATCGTCGCCTGAACGGCGTCGTCCCGGCTTTTGTCGCGTTTGCGGGCCATAGCGGTTCCGGTGCTGTCGTAACAATCGACTTCTTCGTCGAAAGGACGCGCGGCTCGCAGTCGTTCGGCATTGTCGACAAAACTGCCGGTCGCCTGGGGGGCGTGCGTACGCGTCGAAGACTGTGGTCCGCAGTACAGCGTGTCGATGGTCCTGACGTAATAGCTCAGTCCGATCTGCGGCTCGGTAAAGACGCCTTCCAGTTCGACAGTGTAGTCCTCGCGGGAGGGGAAGTCGCCGGGAGCCCAGGCGGTGTTCAGGCGTCCGATTTTGTCGTATTCGTAGCGCGAGTACCAGCCGTTCGGGTCGACGCTGCCGCCGACGAGGCCGTACCATGTGCGTTCGTAGATAGTCGTCAGCCAGTCCGTGTCGGGCGAGCCGGAGCCCGGTTTGCGTATGCCGCGATCTTCGGCTATCGGCTTTTCAAAGTATTGCCATTTGCGGCTCAGGTCTATTGTGTCGATAGTTTCATCGTCGCGCAGCAGCCATGCCTGCGGGACTTCCTCAGTGCTCGCCACAATGTGCTCGGGCGCGTCGTCGTAGTGGTAGTGGAGTTTTGTTACGCCGCCATTGGCATCGTAGACAGCCGCCGGCAGATTGCGATAAATACCGTCGGAATACTCGTAGCGTTTGTTTAAGAGCAGGCTGTCGGAGCTTCCTATCACCGAGTCGGCAAGCAAAGCCCCGCGATGCAAGATGTTGTTGCCGACAGTATTGAACCAGGTTGAATACGCCGCCGATCGCCCGCCGATAATCGTACCACTGCCGTCGCGTACCGTTTCGCGCACGGGCAGACCGTAGATGTATGCCGCGCGAACCGTTGTGTTGACTGTTTCTTCTATGTCGAATGTATCGATCTGGTGAAACGATGTATACGGGTTGTTCCCGCTTGCTTCGAGTTCGCGCCATTTGGCCAGGGCGGCAAATTTGTTCCAGGACTTGAATGTTTGCGTCATTGTCGTGTCGCGCGTCCAGAGAGAGAGCAGGTCTTTTGTGACGGTGCGCACCGTGTCGTTGTTGTCGGGGCGCAGGACAATTTCCGTCCTCTGAGTTACAAGTTTGCCGTATTCGTTGTTTAACAGCAAGGTGTCGCCGTCGAAATCGGTCGGAACGCTGTCGCCAACTTCATAGTCGTACAATACTTTGCTGCTGGTCCACGAGCCGCCGCCCATGGTAAGTTTCTCGCGATGCGTCAGCGTGTGTTTCGGTTTGATTAATCGCGCCGAAAGCTGGACGTGATCGTAGTCCGTCACCGTCAGGACCGTGTCGCGCTCTTCCTCCATGCGTTTAAGTTCAGTGTGCGAGAGCCACGGTGCGCGGAAACCATAAGAAAAGGGCTGGGGAATGTCGTCATAGCGCGTATAACTGTAGCGCATCGTCGCCGTCTTCGATTCGCGGTTGTCGGTCAGCTCGACCTTTGTTAACCAGGAGTCGTGGTTGCTGAGCGAATCCTCCAGATCGTCGAGTTTTGAAGTGACATCTTCAAAACTGTACTTGGCGGTTGTCAACAGCTCGTCGTCCTGTGTGTATTTTTTCAGTTCGTTTACCCGGTTGTTGAGAGCGTCCTGCACCGTGTGTTCCGTTTCGTACGATGTTATCGGCGTACCGGCGTTTTGTACGAAGGTCGTGTCCGTCGGTCCGCGATACGAGATTGTATGGTAAGTCGTTGGTTCGTCGACCTGTTTAAGCCGGTGATGCACAAAGTGAACGGTCACGTCGGGATCGTTCGGGTCCGGTGTGCGCGGGAAACCAAAATTGGTGTAACGACGGACATAGTATTCATACTGGAAGGTGGTTCGGCGTTCTTCCGGATCTTCGATCTTCCAGATGTAGCCCAGTTGTGAATCGATCGAATACGGATCGGTCTGGCCGTACAAGCCATCTGCATACATCGGCATTCCAGAGGACATGGCGCTGCCGCGTGCGGCTGTGCCGCCGCCCGCGTACTTGTACCAGGCGCGATAGGTACGGCCGAGGGATTCGATGGTGACGGCCGTTGGGTGATAACTGAAGTCGTGTCCCCAAAAGCGTCTCACGGTTGTCCTGCCGGCCGCATCGCGATACAAATCGTCCGGCGCGCGGTCGTATTCGATGTCCGTCACTTTGCCGGCCGTACCATTGATTTCCGTTAAATAGAAGATCGTCGGACCACTCAATTTGTTCCCATACGTTATCAGGCCCTGGTAGTTGGCCATGCCGAATGGTTTGACATTTTCATAGAAGACATATTCCAGTCCGTCGCCGGGATAATATCGAACGATTCGCGGTGCGTACACCCAATCGTCGTCGGCATAACCGTAGTTAGTGTGCAGGAACTGCCAGGCATCCTCGTTGATTTCGACCGTTGCATATCCTTGAGTGTTGACGCCGTGTTCGTAGTAGTATCCGGTGTAGAGGAACTTTTCCTTGTGCAGATTGGAAGCGGTCGAATGTTTAACCTGACGGGCGTTGCGCAGTGTTAACACGCCGCCGTCGGCGCGTAGAATGTGGATCACATCCTGATCGTCGTTGTCGTTCAAATCATCCATGCGGTTGCAATAATCGTAGCCGCGGATGTGCCATATGAAATCCGCGTCGTAGTAATCTTCCTGGGTGCTGCTGCTGCTCATGCCGTCCGGGTCATTGGCAAAGTGCGTGGTTGTAGCCAGTACCTGAACGGCAAACCCGTTCAAGCCTATTATCCAGGCGGCTTTGTTTTGTTTGTACTGCGCCCAGGAGGAGCTGTACTGATTGAATGTCGTAAACTCTACGGAGTTGCAGTAGTTGAGCGAGACGTTCAGTGGATAGCCGTCGCGCGTAAAAGATGAAATCGGATACGAATACGACAGGGCGGCATTTGTGTTGCCCACGACGACTTTGCCGTCGACGCTGATGACGTCGTTCTGTGCAAATCCGCGTTGGTCGTACTGATCCGACGCTTTGGAAACTTCATATGCCTCCTGGCTGTATTGAGCCGTCAAGTTTGCCGCTGCCGACGGCAGTAAGACCAACACAAGCAGCAAGCCTGTTACTTTCCGAAGAAATGAAGCTGTAGTCTGCTTTTGTTGTTGTGTGTTAAACATGAATGTGATCCCGATAAAACAGAATGAGATTTCAGTGAGCAATCACGAATGGAATGACTTGTTGTATCTTGAGTCCGTCCGTCAGCCGCAGGATGTAATATCCGGTCGCCAGATCTCCCAGAGGCACTTCGCTACGCAATGCGCGGTCCGCAGAAACCCGGATGTTTTCGCGCCTGAACAATACCTGACCGCTGAGCGCCAACACTTCCAGCGTATACTCTCCCGGCGGCACCTTGTCCGCCTCAACGCTGGTGATCGTTGATCCCGGATTCGGGAACACATTTAACTGTACCTCTTCGGGCATGGCGGACAGCGCCGGGTCCGGAAAGTTCTCAGGCGCTGCGACAGTCGCAACCGGCAGGGTGAGCAATTTGATGATCCAGGACGATTTGTCGGAGGCCTCGCGAATCTCTTCATCGATGAATTCGGTCGGTTCGCGATACTCCATCGCGTGAAATGGACTGGTCTGCACCAATGTGGAGTCGCCGATGCCGCTCAGGTCGAGGACCGCCATCGTGTCAAGTCCATGCTGCCCGAAGAGGGCGATGACACGCGAAGTGTCGACTTCGACTGAACTGACAGTGACTGTTCCGCTGCAGTAAAACAGGAGGTCGTGCAGGCTGTCGCTGACGGGATTGAGTCTTAAACAGGCGACTTCGATTCGCAGGTCGTTCCACGCGGGGAAGTTCAATGTGGAAGTCTGGACTCTCAATGAATCGGGAATGTAGGGCAGGGTTGAGCCGCTCGTATCACATAGAACGGAATCGCAGACGCCCCAGTGAATGCGTTTCGGCTCGAGATGGTAAGAACTGTCTATTTCTACAATCAGCGAGTCGATGGTTTTGTCGAAGTTGTAGTAACCCGTGAACACGACTGTCTCATTCCCGGGGCTTTGAACGCTTGCCGCAATAATCAATAGTGCGACGATCAATACCTTGTTAAACGAAGGCATAGAACTGTACAGATTCCGTTGAGCGGCGTGATCTTCGGCCGCCCTTGAATTGGTTGTCATTTCATCACCTGAACATTGGGCAATATTCCGCATGCGGATCCCGACAGAGGGACCGTGCATTCGCGCGGATATAGATGTGAGAAGATTTGCTGTAAGCGGGGAGCCGGGTACTCGACTTCCTGTTTAATTCCGGGGCGAAAAGTTCTTCAATGGCAAACCAGCGGCGATGGTCCAGTTGATATTTTCACTGAATCTATGAGAACCTCTACCTAAAGCCGAATACTCGCGTCGTCTGGGGGGCAACGGACTGTTTCGTCGGATGATCCTGCACGATGAAGCCTGGCTGCGGCGCTCGTGTTTCAGGATGCGTCGTCAACTTAGTCTTCAATCGAATTAATGTCAAATAATAAAATGGCGGGCGCGGCGAAATACCTGTCGCCGTAGGACGTACTCGGCGTGGCGTGACTGACGGCGCCCGGTGAAACAGGCTGAACCCATAGCGCGCAATTGTTTCAAACCCGCTGACAAACAACAAGAAAAAACAAGCCGCCCGCTGCAAGCGGAGGCGAAGTGCTCAGGCGTCAGTTCAAAACAGGGAGCAAAAGTGTATAGCGCGCGTACATGCGTTCGATGCGTTTGTTTAACGCCCGCGCCTGGCCCATTCAAACACTTCCAGGTAGGCCCTGGCCGATTTGCGCGCCGAGTTGTCCGCCGTCATGGCGTTGCGCATGGCCTTTTTCCAGGCGGCTTTGTTGTAGTAGACGTTAAGTGCGCGGCCGATCACGTCGACCAGCGACTGGACGTTCAGGTCGTCGAACAGGAAGCCGTTGCCCGTGCCGCTCTCAGCGTTGAATTCAAAGACCGTGTCCGCAAGACCGCCGGTGCGCCGGACAATGGGAATGGCGCCGTATTTCAGGCTGTACATCTGGTTAAGACCGCAGGGCTCAAAACGCGAAGGCATCAGGAAAATGTCCGCGGCCGCCTCAATGCGGTGTGAAAGCTGCTCGTCATAGCCGATCCGGATGAGCGTGCGCGGGTGCATGCGCAAGTTTAAGTCGCGGAAGTAATTCTCGTACTCGCGGCCGCCGCTGCCCAGCAGCGTAAACCGGATCGGGTAAATGTGAAGTAAATACTCGATTGCGTCGCGGACTACGTCAAATCCCTTTTGATCTGTTAAACGCGAAACCATGCCGATCAGCGGCATGTCCGCGTAGATTTCACTTTCGTGAACGTTGGAGCGACGCAGAAACTCGTATTTATTCTCCCACTTCTTTTCGACCGTGTCGGTCGTGTAGTTAACATAAATACTGTCGTCGGTCTCCGGATCCCAGACCTTGTAGTCCACGCCGTTGAGAATGCCGATAAGGTCGCCGGCGCGTTCCAGCAACACGTTCTGCAGACCGTGGCCCTGGTCCGAGTAGCGGATTTCAAGTGCGTAGGTCGGGCTGACCGTCGTGATTTTATCGGCGAACATGATGCCGGCTTTTAGCGTGTTTAACGCGCCGTGGAACTCAAACCAGCTCATGGAATAAAACTGGTCCATGCCGATCTGCGCCAGGTAGAGTGTTTCCTGCGGTTCAAACACACCGTGGAATGCCATGTTGTGGATGCTCTGCACGCCGACCGTGTCGCGAAACAAGTGGTGATCGCGATAGTGAATCTTGAGGAAAGGCATTGTAAATGCCGTGTGGTAGTCGTTGGCCAGAATCACGTCCGGCTTGAAGTTGAGCGCCGCCGCCAGTTCAAAAACGGCGCGCGAGAGAAAGACAAAGCGGCGGTTGTTGTCGGCAAAACCGTCCGGATTGCCGTAAATGCCCTGGCGGTCAAAGTAGTCGGCGGACTCGATAAAGTACACAGGCACAGTCGAGTCGGGCAGGGTGGCGCTCCAGATCTGAGCGAATTCGGTCCACGAACCCATCGGAACGGCTATCGTCAGGTTCATTGGCTTGAGCTTGAACTTTTCAACGTCGATGTCGCCGTACTTGGGCATGACGATCAGCGAGCGGTGGCCGAGGGCTTCCCACTCCTTGGGAAGGTAGCCGGATACGTCCGCCAGCCCTCCGGCTTTGGCAAAGGGAAATACTTCGGCGGAGGCGAGGACGATATTCATACACGGATGGAATGTTGGATTGAGACTCGGATCACAGCGCAAAAATACGCAAAAATCGCCGTTTTCCGGTGATGCGCGTCCGCCATATGTGCGCGGGGTTTCGCTGAAGGCGGCCCGCCGGGTCAATTGTCCTCAAAAGGAGCGCAGACCTCTGTGAAGGCTTCGTTCAGCGCTGCCGCGGCGGCATGCGCAGTCTCGGCGTCGCTGAAAAAGCCGAACACGGCCGATCCGCTGCCGCTCATGGCCGCGTAGAGAGCGCCGCGGGAGTAGAGTCGATCGCGCAGTTCGCGCACATGTGGATGTTCGTTGAATACGACCGACTCAAAGTCGTTGTGCAGTCGGTCGCGCAGGATAGCCGGGTTGGCGCGCGCTTCCAGCAGGGCGGAACGGAAATCGGTGGGGCCGCGTCCGCTCGCGCCTTCGGGCAGGCCCAGCGCCTTGTAGGCCCGGGGCGTCGAAATGTGAATGCCGGGATGCGCGATCACCGTCCACCAGGGAATCGGGAAGTCGAAGCGCTCCAGCTGCTCGCCGCGTCCGCTGCCGACGGCCGCCCGCTCTTCCAGGAAGAAGGGGACGTCGCTGCCTAGACCCGCGGCCACCTTGTGCAGGGTGCACTCGGGCGCTTCCACATCCCACAGGTTCGGCAACTGGCGCAGGACGGCTGCCGCGTCGCTGCTGCCGCCGCCCAGCCCGGCGCCGCTCGGAATGTGTTTTTGCAGCTCGATATGCGCACCGGAATTGACGCCAAGCGCCATCTGCAGGCGTTGCGCCGCCTGATAGGCCAGGTTTTCGTTTGCGGGAATATTCAGGTCGGTGGAACAGGTCAGGGAAATGGTTCCGTCGTCGTCTTCGTCGTTGCGGCACAAGAGCAACATGTCGGCCAGTCGTACGCGCGCAAACACCGTGTTGATCTCGTGGTAGCCGTCCTCGCGCCGCCGCAGAACTTCGAGACCCAGATTCAGTTTTGCAAAGGCCGGCAGGGCTATGTGCCGCATAACGCTCGATTTTCTAAGTCGACGATTGTGTGTTAATTTTACAAATATGCAAAATTCTCCAAATATCACTTACGTGCAGGAAATCCAGCGCAAAGGCATCCATCTGGCCATGCTGCTGATGCCGCTGATTTACGTTCACGTCGACCAGCCGACGGCTCTGATCATCCTCGGGACGATCCTGGCCATCTCCCTGGCGGTGAATATTGCAATGTACTCCAGCGGCCCGCTTGCCGACTTCGTGTTCCGCCTGTTCGGGCCGATCATGCGTCCGCACGAACTCGACAATCGTCGTTTTGTCCTGAACGGCGCCAGCTGGGTTCTGATTTCCGCTTTCATGTGCGTTTTGGTGTTTCCCAAAGTGATCACCGTCGTGGCGTTTACCGACCTGATTCTGGCGGACATCGCCGCGGCCCTCATCGGGCGTCGCTTCGGCCGGACGCCCTTTCTCGGCAAAAGCCTGGAAGGCACCGTGGCGTTCTGGATCACGGCGCAGGTGGTCCTCGCGGTGGTCGGCTGGATCATTCACGCTCCCTGGCAGTTTTACCTCGTCGGCGGCATAGCCGGAATACTCGGCGGTTTTGCCGAATCGCTGTCCACACGCATGCGCATCGACGACAACTTCGCCATTCCCTTCAGCATCGGATTCAGTCTCTGGGCGCTCTTATACCTGCTCGACGCTTCCGTGCGCGAGCGCATTCTCTCGGCATTTATGTAACCGTCTGCGCGGCTGGGGAAAAGTTTTTAAAAAAGCCGGTAACTATTTTCAAAAACGGGTGTCTTTTCTGCACCACCGGAGATCAGTGGATTTAATTGGTGGAGTGGCCGTACAGGCCCGCCCACTGTGAATATAGATCCTCGATAAACGAAGGAATGCTCAACGGCATTCCTTCGTTTGTTTTAAACATCGCCGTCCGCCACGTGTTTTCGCTCCCGCCGTTAAGCGTCTTTCCGGATCTGACCACACGGCATTTCTCACACGCCGACAAACAAGAGCAAGGCAGCAACAGCCCGCCTGGACAACTTTAAAAGGCCGCTTTTGTTTATCACCGCATCTGGAACCTCGAACCGTCGATTCGGCGCACAACTTTCATGTCCGATACATTGAAGCCTGTCGCAGAATGACCGGGCAAAGTTTAAGTGCGCCCGCAATTCTGTGCAAAGTGTGTAATCGGCTGACAGGTAAAACTGTCAGGTGTTAAAACTTCCTGACACTTGGAGGGCAGTGGTTTCTGCATTTAAGCAGATTTATTTGTGGCACGGGATTTGATACGTTGTGGGTGTGTTTGTCTGAAGCACAAAACTTTCGAAGCGATTGTCGACAAACAATCCTTCATCCGGCAAGTGTCCGAAGAACTGCCGCATTGTCGGCGGCGCCGTCGCGAAGCGTCGTCTGTCATGCCGGTGGAAGCCGATCGACACACAGCCAACAAATGACAACTGAAATATTGTGTGAAAAAACGGTTCCGGATGTGCTTTGTCCGGCGTAACGTTAGATAACAGCAAACCGTGGACGGGCTTGCGTTGCGCCGGGCACATAGTTAACGAGACGGGGGTGGCACGTCCGGAACCGGATTAAACAGCACACAAACGATGCAGATTGCCAAAGACGATCTTACTGCCTATTCTGAAACAGCAGCAGTATGCATGCTGCGCCCGGAATACAGGTCGACGTCGGGAGCACTGTCGTCAGAATGTGAAGAAGGTTGAGGGGACACTTCCGAATTCACATCTGCCGCGCAAGTAATCATTGCTTCGTTTGTGTGCTGTTTTTTTTTGTTAAAACGCCGGCGACTACCTGTTTAATCGTCGTAGTTGTCAATTTGAGCGCGTTGCAGCGTTCCCGAGAAATCGACGTAAACGGATTTCCACTCCGTGAAGATTTCAAAGACGGTCCAGCCGCCCTCGCGATGTCCGTTGCCCGTACCTTTGACGCCGCCAAAGGGCATGTGGGCTTCCGCGCCGATCGTCGGGCCGTTAACATAGGTAATGCCCGCTTCCAGATCGCGAACAGCCGTAAAGGCCTTGTTGACGTCCTGCGTGTAGATGGATGAGGACAGACCGTAGGCCGAGTCGTTCAGCGTTTCAACGGCTTCTTCAAAGGACGACACTTTAACCACCGACAGCACCGGCCCGAAGATTTCCTCCTGGAAGATGCGCATGGACCGATTGACCTTGCTGAAGATCGTCGGCATGTAAAACAGACCATTGGCCAGCGCCGGATCATCGCTGCGCCGGCCGCCCAGGACACACTCCGCACCTTGTTCTTTGCCGATCGCAACGTAGGACTCGACTTTGTTGAGTTGTTTTTCGTTGATGACCGGACCCATTTGCGTGCCGTCTTCCAACCCGGGGCCGACCACGACGGTTTTGGCGCGTTCGATCAATCTGGCCAGAAAGTCATCGTGAATTTTCTCGTGCAGGATCAGTCGCGACGTCGCCGTACAGCGTTGGCCGGTGGTGCCGAAAGCGCCCCAGAGCACACCTTCCAGCGCCAGCTCCATGTTGGCGTCGTCCATGACGATTTGTGCATTTTTGCCGCCCATTTCCAGCGAGCACTTTTTGTTGGCCTGGCCGCTTTTGCCGGCGATGGCCTTGCCGGTTTCCGTCGAGCCGGTAAATCCGACGAGTTTGACGTCGGGGTGTTCGACAATCGCGGATCCGGCCGCTCCCGCGCCGTGTACGACGTTAAACACACCCGCGGGCAGTCCGGCTTCTTCCAGGATTTCGGCGAAGATGTTGGCGGAGTGCGGCGACTCTTCCGAAGGTTTAAACACGATGGTGTTGCCGCAAACCAGCGCGGGAATGATTTTCCAGGACGGAACCGCAATCGGGAAATTCCAGGCCGTAATAATGCCGCAGATGCCGACCGGCATGCGGAAGCTCAGATTCATTTTGTTGGGCATTTCCGAGGGCGCGTTGTAGCCGAAGAGGCGACGTCCTTCGGTGGCGGCGTAGTAACAGGTGTCGATCGCCTCCTGAATATCGCCGGTCGTTTCAAAGACCGGTTTACCCATTTCGCGCGTCATGATGCGCGCCAGTTCGCCTTTGCGGCGCTGGAAGATGTCGCCGGCGCGACGCAAAATATCGCCGCGCGCCGGGGCGGGCATCAGTTTCCATGCGCGTTCCGCCGCTTTGGCGGCTTTGACGGCGGCGTCGACGTCCGTGGCGTCCGACTGCGGAAAGGCGCCGATCAGATCGTTGCGATCCGCCGGATTGCGATTGTCAAATTGTGCGCCGGCAGCGGCGTCCTGCCATGTACCATTGATGTAATTCTTGAAGTCGGCCATAATAATCGGTCCTGTCCTGTACGTGTCCTCAGATCAATTCAGTTCAAATGTAAAACGAGTATTTCGCTTGTTGCAATTTATCGCGTAATTTGGCCGCGCGGCTAATCAAAGGCCGCACAGTCGTTTCCACCTTACTCACTCAATTCTGGAGCGCGTTGCGCCCGCTTCGCCGGCGTTGCTCGTTCCCGCCCGACATGACGCGTCCCCTCCGACTGGCATTTCTCTGGCACCAGCACCAACCATTTTATCTGAGCGAAGGCGAGTTTTGTCTTCCCTGGGTTCGCCTTCACGGCGTCAAGGACTACGTGGACCTGCCTTTGCTGCTGCTCGAATTTCCGCAGCTCAAACAGAGTTTTAATCTGGTGCCGTCGCTGTTGCAGCAGATCGAACAATACGTCGACGGGACGGCGCAGGACGCGGTTCAGCGACTGACGCTGCTGGATGCGGCTACGCTGTCGGAGAGCGACAAACGCGAGATTCTCGCCCAATTTTTTCTGTGCAATGTCGATCGGATGGTTCTGCCGTATCCGCGCTACAGGGAGTTGTACGCGGGCAGTCGCGACGACGAATCAGCCCTGCGCGAATTTGGTGCGGCGGAATGGCGCGACCTGCAGGTCTGGTACAACCTGGCCTGGGTCGGTCCGCTGATGCGCCGCCGGCACAAGCTGGAGCGTTTCTTTAAGCGCGGGCGCGACTTCACCGAAGCGGACAAACGGCAGTTGCTGGACGTGCATGCGCGCATTCTGGCGGACATCATCCCGACCATGAAACAGGCGGCGGGCCGCGGCCAGGCAGAAATCAGCGTTTCGCCGCTCTACCATCCGATTCTGCCGCTGCTGGCCGATTCCGATTGCACACGCGTCGCCATGCCGCACGCCCCGACGCCGCGCCGTTTTCAGTTTGAGGAAGATCTGCATGCACAGGTGCGCCGCGGCCGCGACATGTACAAAGCGACTTTCGGGCACATGCCGCGCGGAGTCTGGCCCTCGGAAGGTTCCGTCAGCGATGCGACGCTTGACGCCTTCCGCCAGGCCGGTTTCAGCTGGGCGGCTACGGATGAACAAATTCTGCGCCGCACGCTCGGCGAACAGTGGACCGAAACGGAGAAGTATTTTCCGCAGCGTTTCCGCACGGAGCACGGCGACATGACGCTGTTCTTCCGCGACAACGTGCTTTCCGACGCGGTGGGATTCCACTACGCGCGGCGTCCGGCCGACGAAGCCGCGGACGACTTTATGGCGCGTCTGGACGGTATACGCGAGGCGATTGTGCGCGAGCGCGGGGAAGAGGCGCTGGATGACGCGATTGTGCCGGTCATCCTCGACGGCGAAAACTGCTGGGAATACTACGAAGACAACGGGCTGCCTTTTTTGCGCGCTTTGTATTCGCGCATCGTTGAACACGACGGTTTGCGGACCGTGACCTTCAGCGAGGCGTTAAACGCGCAGCGCCGTCCGGGCGATCGAAGAAACAGTATTCACCCCGGCTCGTGGATTAACGCGGACTTCGACATCTGGATTGGCTCGAAGATTGAAAACCTGGCCTGGAATCTGTTAAACAGCGCTCGTTCGGTCTTTCAGATGATTCGTTCGATGCTGACCCCTGAACAGGCCGATGAAGCTTACACGACGCTGTTGCTGGCCGAAGGCTCGGATTGGTTCTGGTGGTACGGCGATGACCACCAGGCGGACAACAAGGAAAAGTTCGACGAACTCTTCCGCGCGCACCTGCGCCATTTCTACAACATCTGTGAACTGGCGCCGCCGCAGGCGCTGGCGGTTCCGCTGACCAGGACGAGCGATTCTGCGGAGCGCCTGGTTATGCGGCCGCAGCATTTTCACCTGGACCCGGATGCATCCACCCGCCCGACGGAAGCGCATCCCTGGAGCGGTGCGGGCCGCCTGCTGATAAATTCCGGACCATCATCGGCCATGCACCAGGTGGAGGACAACAGCGATCGACTGCTTTTCGGCACCGGCGACGCCCGCTTGCATTTTCGTTTTGACCCGGGCGTTGGTTCAAAGGTTAAACAACTTGAAGTTGTGATAGACGGCGACGTGCATCTGCATTTGAAGCCTGTGGAAGAACAGAAGTTCTCAGCCTCCGTGCCAGTTCGCAAACTCGCGGCGCGCCGCATCCACGGCGACCGGATGTACGTTAACCTTCAGCTGCTGCTGGAGGATGACAACGGCCGACGCACGATTCCGGCGCACGACAGCATTGAAATCAATGTGTTGACAGCTTCGCGCGCCTGACAGCTTTTTAACGGGCAAGCTCGAATTCCGGCAACAGCCTCTGCGTCTACAATCTTCCGGCACGATGGTTAACAAAAATGTCAGGGAGCCTGAGACCAAAGCGCAGCCGCAGGATGGGGTGAAGGGCTCAAAGCGGTCCGGGGCTTAATCAGGTGAATAGTTGATAAATGCCGGCATGTATGTGAACGTCTGCGTCAACTGCAGCAGCGCGTCCGCATGTTCCGCGAAGCCCTCTTCTGTGACGGACGAAAAAACGACGTATCCAACCGCTTTGTCCATCTGAAAGTAGGCCACGCGTTCGTAGTTTTCATACGGCCCGTTGCTGTAGTCCATTACGATATATTCATGAGTGTTAACTTCGCCGCGTTTAAACTCTTTCAAATGGAAGTCTTTGGACTGGGAACGGAATTCCGCAACGGAATACTTGATGAATTCCCTGATGTTTTCGTGAGTTGTACTGGCGATCCTGGCGTACATGATGACCGGGGAATCCGTCCAGGTTTCGCCCTCCGGGTAGAGAACGCAATGCAATTTCATCGCTGCGCCTGATGTGTTGTCCAGCACCCAACCCTCGGGAGCGTCAATCTTGAAAGCGGCTTTCGGGCCATAGACAATTCCGGCGCAGTATTCCGTTGAATCCGCCGCGTGCGCCGTGCATGTTAACGCCGCCAGTAGAATGATAAATTTGAACATATTTAATCCTCCAAAAGAATGTCCGATATGTGGCCAAAGATCGACCGTGGTGGGGAGCGGTCCATCCGAATCCGCTCCGAGATAACGAAATTCCCCCGGAACGGCAAAGAAATTTTTTTGCATCTTGTCCGCCGGAGCATTTTGGGAGGCCTCCGCCGCGCGTCGGAAGAACTTGTGAACCGCTGTAATACAGGGAAAAACCACATGACGCTTTGCCATTTTCTCGACTGGGACTACGGCCGCGACGGCGACCAGGAGCTGCGCCGGAAACTACAGGCCGGCGGCGATGCCAACGAACGCAGCGAACAAAGCGGCGAGGCCGCCATCCTCGTGGCTGCACGTCGCCGAAGAGCCAATGCGATAAAAGTTCTGCTGGAGTTCGGCGCGGACATTAACGCTCTCAGTACAGGCGGCAAGACCGCCTACGCACACTCCATCCGCCGCGGATTTAACGAAATTGCCGATCTTTTGCGCCAACGCGGCGCGGATACGACATTAAACAATGCCGATCGCCTGGCTGTGCTGTTGACGTCCGGCAAACTCGACGATGCCGCCGAGTTGATAGCCGCCGATCCGGAAATTGTCAGGACGGGGAATCCGGAAGAAGACCGGCTGCCGGCCGACCTCGCCGGTCGCAAAGCCTCAGAGCCACTGGAGTTGTTGATCGGTGCGGGCGCGGATCCCAACGCGCCGGGACTGGACGGCGGGACACCGCTGCATCAGACCGCCTGGTTCGGTCAGCCGCACAATGCCGGCCTGTTGTTAAACGCCGGCGCGCGGCTCGACGATTTTAACAATGCACACAATGGCTCGGCGCTGGGTTGGGCGGCGCATGGCTCGCGTTTTTCCGGCGATGCGGATACTCGCGGCGGCGACTATGTGGCGCTGGTGCAATTGTTTCTGTCGGCCGGCGCTCAGTTGTTTTATCCCGGCCGCGAGGGCGACGACGCCTATCTGAAAACTCTTCATGCCGACGCGAGCGAGGCCGTGCGAGCCTTGTTGCCGCCGCTTGTTTAATGTCTGTTCACATCTCCGGCAATTCGTTCGCCGCGGGGACTTCGGCATTGTATTGCCGTTCCAACAGGTTCAGATAACTCGTGTCATTGGTAGAAGTTTTAAACGCGCCATAGAGCGAGTCAAGTACGCGGCGGCGCGGCTCCAGAAAGTCGAGCATGTACAGCGCCGAATCCTGCGAGTTGTTTAAGTAAGCCAGCGTCTTGATTTCGCTGTGCAGGTAAAGCGCCTTTGCCGCCGCTGCCGTTTCAGGGCTGAAGTGACTCTCAATCAGTTTCAGTCTGTCGGCGGCTTCGTTGATAATGCGTGTGATTTCACCCAGGCGGCCCTCATAGGGTTTGGTCGCCGCCAGACTGTCGTAGAGATATTCAGTAAACCCCAGCAGGAAAGCCGCATATTCGTCGCTGTTTAAGGCCTCGGGGTTGTCCGTGCGCACGCTGTGCAGAAATTCGTAGTACTCGTCTTTCATCGGGCGCAGCAGGTTCTGGTTGACGCGGCTGGTTTTCCAGGCGTATTGCAGGCGGTCGTAGGCCCAGCCGTATTCGACTTTGTTCATCATGTAGTGCATGAACAGCGAGTCCGGCGTGTCGGGCGGGTACTCGCGGCGAACCATTGCGACCTGGTCCGTCAGGCGTTTATCGACGTAGGAGGCAAACACGGCGGGCTCGAGCGCAAAACGACGGCGGTAGTCCTCCTGAACATCCGCGTCCGTAAAAAAAGTCCGGTTAAAACGCTGTTGAAACTCGTAGAGCGCAGTGCCGACCGCCACAATTTTATCGCCTTCCTTGCGCAGTGTCAAGGTGTCGCCCGCGCGCATGTAAACATCGTCCAGGATTGCCTCGCCGCCGTAGTAAACGCTCAGGACGCCTTCACTCGGCCACCAGGCGCGCACTTCAAAGGAGCGATTGGGGTAGAGCGCGGCTGTGGCGATTGTGCGTCCCGTCTCCCGCATCACGTCGGCGGGATGCATCACAGCGTGCAGCGACACCGAGTCGGCCGCGCCTTCGCGAATTACGCCGATGACCGTGACGCTGTCATTGGAATATTCCGACGCGGGCGCTACGTCCGTCCGTTCACCGCAGGACGCGGCAAAAAGGACCGTTAAACACAGGCAAAACATCAATCCGAATTTTATACATCTCTGACTGCGCATAGGGAATCCCTGGAATGTAGCTTGCGGTTCGGGGTGCAAACGGCGTATAAACAGGTCGTAAATATCGGAGCAATCGGTTTAACAATCAGCGCACGTGAGAAACAATCAGTCCTCACACAACAATTTTCAGTCTTGTTTTGAAGTTCGCCGGCACCGGGCGCAGCTCGCGTTTGTCGTAGTCGAAAAACACAATGCCCGTCTTGACCAGCGCCACGTCGCGCCCGTCCGCGTGCCGGAAGCGATACACCAGATCACAGCCGAAGTTGCTGAAGTCGCGGATGCCGAGTTCTGCGTACAGAACGTCGCCGTGAAAAGCTTCGGATCTGTAGCTGATGGCCGCGTCGGCCATGATGATGCCTTCGCCGCCCGCGTCCATTTCCGTCATGCCGACGTGTTGCAGGAAGCGCAGTCGCACCTCATGCGCGTAGCGCAGAATTGCGTCGTTGCCCATGTGCCCGCCGTAGTTCACGTCGTCAATCCGCACCACAAGTTCCGTCGTAAACAGCACCTGCTCCGGCGGGTCAATGCGTACTCGCGCCATAAAAAAGCCCTTTCATGAACGGAATTCACGAAAGGGCAATATACAAAATCGATCTGCGGCAGCCGCCTGTGGCCGGTGCGGGGTCAGGTCAGAGCTGCATCGAAACGGCAAAGTAGTAGTTGCGTTCCGCCGCCGGGAAGAACTGCGCGCCGACGCCGCCGGCCGAGTACAGTTCGTTCATCAGGTTGTTGACCTGCAGGCGCAGACGCAGCGTCTGTAAACCCGCCACATCGTGGATGTCGTACCAGGTGTCGAGATTAAACACCGTCCAGGCGTCGTTGTTGTTTTCTTCGATCTTGAAAATGTCGGTATAAAATTCGCCGACGTGTTTGCCGAGCACGCTGAAGTTGAAGTCGCCCAGCGTGTACAGCAGGCGCGCGTTGCCGAGCAGATCGGGGAATCCCGCGATCGGATTGTCGGCCAGGTCGATCGGCGCACCCGAACCGTCGAAGTAGTGGTACTCGACGATGGTGTTCTGCGAGATACTCACATTGGCGCTGAGCTGAAGCGCGCCGGCGCCGCGGTCGTTAAACAGAATGCCGGCAGCTTCCGCCTCCACGCCGATGTGACGCGTGCGCTCGGCATTGCCGTCGATCGGCGCGCCGAAGACGTCTACCTGGCCGTTCTGCACCAGCTCGTCGAAAAACTCCATCCAGTACAGATTGACGCCGGCGCTCAGTCCATCAGCTTTGAAGTTGGAACCCAGCTCGAAGTTCAGCAGTCGCTCGGGTTTAACCAGCGGTTCGTCGAAGTCGTACAGCCGCGCGCCGCCCGCCGTCGTGTCGAAGGCAAAGAGCGGTTGTGCGCCGAATGGACGGTTCGAAGCCGCGTAGAGGTTGTTCATGCGAGGCTCGCGACTCGTCAGCGCGGCGCTGAAGTACAAATCCACCGAGTTGTTTAAGGTGTAGAGAATTCCGGCGCGGGGATTAACAAAAAGGTAGTTGATGCTGAAAAGGTCGTCGCCATTCCCCACCGTGCCGCCCTCGACCGTCCCGTATTCCGTGAACGTGCCGAAGGCTTTCTCGCCGCCGCGCGCGTAGCCGTGGTACACCACCTGCACTTCCGCGTCGAAATTCAGTTTGTCGCTTAACTTTTGCTGTTCGCGCACAAACAGCGAGTACACAGTTCGCGTGCCGTCGAATTCGTAAAAACGATAGTCCGGGTCAAAGCCGGCCGGCAGGTTTTCGGCGTAGGCGATCTTGCCCCAGTGCTCGCTCGTGTTTAATCGCAGCTCCGCACCGATGGTCGTCACGGCCTCTCCGCGGCGCCATTCCATGCGCGGCACCCAGCCGACGTGGCGGTTGCTCACGTCCGCGCGGATGATCGCATTGCTCGGCGCCGCATCCGGAAAGCCGTTGTCCGCCGTCAGGCCGAAGGTCTCGGCCGTGGCCCACGAAGCGTCGTAGTCGAAAAAGCCGTCGCCGGTGTAGTAAAAAAGGACGCTGTTGAATGTTAAGTCCTCGGCCGCATACCAGGTGTTGAGCAGCTCGTAGTGCGGCTGCGAAAAAAGCTCGCGCTCTTCCCTGCGGCGCACCACGCCCTGGACCGTGCCGTCGTCCAGACGCCACCAGTCGCTGAAGTTAACGCGTCGCAGGCGGAGGTCGTCGACGTATTCCTTCGGCACGCCCGTGTAAGCCAGGCCGTCGGAAAGCGGTCCGCCGAACACGTTAATCTGTGTCGTGAAGTCTTCGTCGTAACGCGCGCCGCTGAAGAAAAAGCTGTTTAACTCGGCGTAGGAGAGGTCGCGGTAGCCGTCGGAGTTAATACGCGAAAGGCGTGCGCGGAAGGCGTAGTTGTCGTTCAGTCCCGAGGAATATTCAATCGAGTGTTTGCTGAGCGTGTGCTGCAGCGCGTCGCCCGAACCGTATTCCTGCAGGCCGACGCCGCTGGAGATGCGGATGGAGCGTTCGTTCTCAAAATTGGTGGTGGACATATTGATGCTGCCGCCGATCGAGGCGGGGCCGTAGCCGCCGATGCCCGCGCCGCGCTGCACCTGGATCGATTCCAGATTGGACGCCAGATCGGGAAAGTCGATCCAGTAGACGTTGTGGTCTTCCGGGTCGTTCTGCGGCACGCCGTTGATTAAAACCGCGATGCGGCGCTGGTCAAAACCGCGGATCGACAGGTTGGAATAACCTACGCCGTTGCCGTTCTCGGAGTAAACCAGGGTGGAAGGCAGGTTGCTCAGCAGAATCGGCAGATCCTCATAGCTGTGCGCATTGCGCAGTTCCGCGCCGGAGATTTCGGAAAACGTCACCGGGCTGCTGCCGCGTTCGGCGCGATTGGAATTGACGGTCACGCTCGGCAGGCGATAGTTGCGCAGCGTGTCGCGTGTGTCGGTCGTGTCCTGCTGCGCGCAGAGACTGGAAAGAGATGCCGGCAGCAGCAGAAGCGCCGCCGCAAGTGTAGGGAAGAAGCGCATAATTCCACCTCTCAAAGTCGGGTTGTGGAAAAAATACACGTCCGTCCCGCATCGCCGGATGCGGGCTCTTGGTCGAAACCGGAATGGAATGAATGTGCAGGCGGGATGGAGCGTTGCAACGCTCCCACAGGCAGCTTCATCACCGTTTCCCTCCGCCGGTACTAGCCGGATCAGGTTCGAGGAGTTTTATCTCAGCCGGCAACTGCCGGCACCTCCAACGGACGAATCATAGATTTGTGGGGCCTAAACGAAGCAGATCGCAAAAAATTATACAGGCCGGAACGTTGACAGATGAGCGCACATCATGGTTTTCCGCTCGATTTCGACCATATTTGTGCCTTAAACCAATCAATGAATCCGGCTGGACTATGCGATCTGTACTTTTTATCGCCTATTATTTTCCACCGATGGGTTTCAGCGGCGTTCAGCGCCCGCTGAAATTTGTCAAGTATCTGCCAGAATTCGGCTGGCGGCCGACGGTGCTGACCATTCATCCGCACGCGTATTTTGCCTTTGACGATTCGCTGCTGGACGACATGCGCGGGCGCGATTTCGATATCTGGCGCACGCAGCCGGGACGCATTTTTTCGGCGCTCAAGGCGCGGCGCACGCTTGCATTGGAACGCGAGGGCCTGCGCAAATTCCTCAACCGCGTTTCCCAGTTTTTCTTTGTGCCGGACAACAAAGGCGGCTGGCGACGTCGCGCCATGAATTTTCTGGCCGGGCAGGACATGAGTCGGTTCGACGCCGTTTTTGCTACGGCGCCGCCGTTTACGGACCATTTGCTCGCGCTGGATATTAAACAAAAATATGGGCTGCCCGTGGTGGCCGATTTCCGCGACGCCTGGGTGGATTACCCGTATTATCGCTATTGGACCGCCTGGCATCGCCGCCGCAATATTCAGCTTGAGCGTCGCGTTGTGCTCGGCGTCGACCGTTTAATCACGACAAACAACTTCGTGCGCAACGGTTTTATTAAACGCCACTCAGAAGCCGACTCTACGCTGGCCGGTCGCATCGACGTTATCACGCAGGGTTTTGATCCCGACGATTTTAAACTGGAGCTGTTGAACGGGCCGGAATTTCCCGATGACGGCACGGTGCATTTTGTGCATTCCGGCAATTTCTACGAGGATCGCAAGCCGACGGATTTGTTTAAGGCGATCGAATACATCAAGCTGCATTTTCCGGCTGTGTATCCGCGTTTGTTGTTTACCATGGTCGGGTATATGCAGGCGGAGTTCCGCCGTCTGGCCGAGCAGATGGGCATCGACGACCGCATGCGTTATTTCGGTTATGTCGACCATCCGATTGCGATTCACTGTCTGCAGAAAACCGATGTGGTCTGGTTTAACATCGGCGCGGACGACCCCGGTTTTGAGACGGTGGCGCCCGGCAAGGTCTTTGAATACATCGGCAGTACCAAGCCGATTATCGCGGTGGTGCCCAAAAATGACATCGGGTCTATTCTCGCAAAACAGCGCCAGGCGCGCATTGTGGAACCCGGCGATATTCGCGGCTTTGCGCTTGCCATCTGCGACTGTGTTAAACGCAAGGATCTGCGGGCGCTTCCCATTGCCGACCCGGAGGATGTTAAACTATTTGATCGTCGTCAACTCACCGGCAGGCTGGCGGATATTCTGACCGCGGCGGCCGGGTAGGGTGTTGATCGCGGTGTTTTATTGCTGCTCTGCATTCTGATTTCGGCCCCGAAGCGGGTCCTCTTTAAAGCCGCTTTTGTTAATCGCCGGGCTGGAAGGCGCGGGTATTTGGGGCGGCGACAGGTCGCTCAGACGCGCATCGCCATGCCGAGGACGCGCGCCAGGTCGCTGCTCAGCAGTTTGCGGTCGTAACGCTCCACAAAGTCCTCGTTCGGCGTCGGCAGTTTGTTGTTCTGCCACAGGTTGTAAAACAATTCCAACGCCTGTTTAATCGCATCGACGTCCGCCGGGGCCGTCACCACCGCCGCGCCCGAGTTTTTGGCCGAGGTGCGGATATTGCCTTCCGGCGCGCAGACAAGCAAAGGTTTGCGCGCGCCGATGTATTCAAAGAGTTTGCCGGACGAGCGCACGTTAAACCGGCACATCATCCACAGCACATCGGATACCATCAACTGGCGGATCGCCTCCGTATGCGGCACGTAGCCCGTGGCCGTGACGTTGCCGGAAACCTTGTACTTGTTGATCAGCTTGCGTTCATTTTTACTGAGCGCGCCGATGAAACGCGCGTCGCAGTGATCGCGCCGCGCCGGGTCCGCCCGCAGGAAATCCGCCCAGGCGTGCAGGAAATACTTCGGCGTGCGGTCTTCCACAAATTTGCCGCTGTGCGTAATCGTAAAACGCGCGGGGTCCGGTTTGACACCTGTCCAGGCCGCAAAATCGGCCGGGTCGTAGCCGTGCGGAATTATTTCAATGTCGTTGTGGCCCAGGAAAGCGTGGCGCCGCAACAGCGACTCTTTGATGTGCCGCGAGGTGACGAGAATCCTCTCCGTCGTTTTCAGCACCGCCGTTTCGTGTGCAATATTGCGCGCCTTGTGCATCGGCGAGGCGTGAAAGTGAAAGGGATTGTCGACCCACAAATCCTGATAGTCCACCACGTGCGGCAGGTTGAATTCTTCCGCCAGCTGGCGCGCCACCAGAAAATCGGTAAAGGGCGGCGCGGTGGCCATGATGACGTCAAAGCGCTCACCGCGCAGCAGTTCGCGTCCGCGCTGCAGAGCTTCCTTGCTCCAGCGCACGGCGGCCTCCGGCACGGAAACGGCGTCCGACACTTTGCGGCGGAATGCGCTTCGACTGCTCTGCGGCGGGATAATCTGTTTTTCTTCGGGCGCCTGGAACTCGCCGGTGCGGACGATGCGGATGCCGAGCGATTCGGCGGTGTTCAGCAGGGAAAAGTCCCACGCTTTGTAGGGCGAGGGCGCTGCACACAGAATCGTTGCGTGCCAGCCGTGCTCGGGCAGGTAGCGCGCAAAGTGCAGAACACGCTGTACAACGCTTGTGCCGACGGGCGCAAAGTCGTGACTGACAATCAATACTGAACGCGATTCACTCATGGCGGAATGGCGCCGGGCTGCTCGTCCCGTGCTGCCGGCTGGCAGCCTGACGACGCCGGAGGCGTTAAATGCTCAACAACTCTTTGGGTGAATGTGTCAGGTTTTCCAGTGATCCGTTGTTGAGATACACATCGTCTTCAATGCGAACGCCGAATGTGTCCTGCAGGTAGATGCCAGGCTCCAGCGTGTAGACATTGCCGTCCACCAGTTTGCTGCTCGGCGGCGAGAGGGGGGAGAGTCCCGGTCCCTCGTGCACGTCGATGCCCAGTCCGTGCCCCAGCGAATGCTGGAACGCGTCGCCGTAACCGCCCGCTTTGATGATGTCGCGCGCCACGGCGTCGAGATCGCGCGTGCGCATGCCCACGGCCGACGCTTCAATCGAAGCCGTCAAGGCGTCGTTGACCAGATTGTAAATCTTGCGGAATTCCGGTTTGGGGCGGCCCATGACAAAGGTGCGCGTCATGTCGCTGTGCAGGCCGTTGACGCGGAAACCAAAGTCCAGCGTGACGACGTCGCCCTTTTTGATTTTTTTGGCGCCGGCACGTCCGTGCGGCAGGGCGCTGCGCGCGCCGCTGGCAACAATTATCTCAAAGGCGTCCGCCTCCGCGCCGCGTTTGCGGCCCTGATAGGAAATTTCCGCGGCGACCTCGTTTTCCGTCATGCCGGGTTTGACGAAGTTCAGGATGTACTCGTACACCTGGTCCGTAATCTTGCAGGCGGCGCGGATCTGCGCTACTTCCTGTTCGGTTTTTGCCTGGGTGGTTTTTTCCACGAGTCCCGTCACAGATTTGAAGCGGACGGGTTTGAGGTCTTTTTTGAATTGCTCGAATTGCGCGACGGTCATCGAATGGCCTTCGATGCCGACTTTGCCGCAGTTGGCGAGCAGTTTGTCTTCCTGAATGCAGGCGCTCACGTTGCGCTTGATATAGGTTTTCAGCCGCGGCAGGTCGTAGAGTTCCGTTTTGACCTGCTCGGCGTAGCGACCGTCCGTGATAAAACTGAGCGAACGAGGTTTGATGATCAGCGTGGCGTTCGAGCCTGAAAAATTGGTGAGGTATTGAATGTTCGTCAGTTTTGTGACAATCAGTGCGTCGAGCCCTTTTCCGGCCAGCTCCTGCCGAATCTGTTTAATGCGATTCATGTTTTATCCTGAGATGTTGCTTATCTGAATTTGAACCATCAGTGCCGCTGCGGCTCAGGCCGAACACGAGCTGTGTCGGTGCTCCTGTAGCGGTTCAACTTACGGAAAAGTGCCAGAGAATCAATGCGTGCGCCGCCGATCCGGATGTTGCGAATTCGGCGGCGTCAGCCATTGAATTTTGAAGTTCGTGCCGGAAGTTTTCAGCCTAGCGCGATTGCACGTAGTAATTGGGCGATTCTTTGGTCACCATCACGTCGTGCGGATGCGATTCTCGCAGGCCGGCGCTTGTCATGCGGGAAAAGCGCGCTTTTTCTTTCATGTCCGCTATCGTCGGGCAGCCGCAGTAGTGCATTGCCGCGCGCAGCCCGCCCACCAGTTGATACAGCGTCTCGCTCACGCTGCCTTTGTAGGGAACGCGGCCCTCAATACCTTCGGGTACCAGTTTGCTGATTTCGTCCTCGACGTCTGCCTGGAAATAGCGGTCGGCCGATCCGCGCTGCATGGCGCTGAGCGAACCCATGCCGCGGTAGACTTTGTAGGCGCGTCCTTCCAGCTGAATTTTTTCGCCGGGGCTTTCCTCGTGGCCCGCCAGCAGGTTGCCGATCATAACCACGTCGGCGCCGGCGGCAATTGCCTTGGCAATGTCTCCCGACTGTTTGATGCCGCCGTCCGCGATAACCGGAATGCCGAGCGGTCCCGCCGCGCGCGCCGCGTTGAAAATGGCTGAAACCTGCGGCACACCGACGCCCGCCACAACGCGCGTCGTACAAATGGAGCCGGGCCCGATGCCGACCTTGACGGCGTCCGCGCCCGCTTCGATCAGTGCGCGCGTGCCTTCTTCCGTCGCCACGTTGCCGGCGATCAACTGCAGATCGGGGTGTTGTTTCTTGATCGCCTTGACCATGTCGATCACGCCGATTGTGTGGCCGTGGGCCGTATCCACTGCGAGCACGTCCACTCCTGCGTCGTACAGGGCCTGAACGCGTTCGAGCGTGTTGGCGGCCAGTCCTACGGCCGCGCCGACGCGCAGTCTGCCGTCCGAATCCTTGCAGGCGTTCGGGTATTTTTTCTTCTTCTGAATGTCCTTGAAGGTGATCAGTCCCTTCAGGGTGTAGTTCTCATCGACAACCGGAAGTTTTTCGATTTTGTAGTTCTGCAGGATGTCTTCGGCGTCTTCCAGCGTCGTGCTCTCGGGCACCGTCACCAGATTTTCTTTGGTCATCAGGTCGCCGACGAGTTGGGTGCGGTCCGGCTCAAAGCGCAGATCGCGATTGGTGATGATGCCGATCAGGCGGCGATTCTCATCTACGACCGGAATGCCGGAGATGCGATAGCGGCTCATCAGTTCAAAGGCGTCCAGGACGGTTTTTTCGGCCGTCAGAGTAATCGGCTTGCGGATCATACCGCTTTCGAAGCGCTTGACGCGATCAACCTCGTCCACCTGCTTGCGGATGCCCATGTTTTTGTGCAGGATGCCGATACCGCCCTCGCGCGCCAGTGCGATGGCCATGTCGGACTCGGAAACCGTGTCCATGGCGGCGCTGAGAATCGGAATGTTGAGTTTGATCGATTTGGTCAGGCGGGTCTCGACGGTGCCGGCCCGCGGCAGAACTTCAGAGTATCCCGGTATCAGGAGGACGTCGTCAAAGGTAATTCCATCCTGGGCGATTTTTTGATTCAGGCTATCCATACGTCACCACCACCTGTTTGGCAAAAAAAAAAGCGTGCCCCCCTCTGAGGGCGCGGCACTCTCCGCCACATCGGTTGTCGGAGGGATCGCCGGAAGCGGCGAAGACGGCCAATCGACATGACCGTGTACAAAAAAGCGAAGCCCGGGTAAGAACGTGACTTCGCTTGTTTTTTTGGCCTGAAGAATCAGCGTTTACTGCTGATACTCCGTGTACTGTGCCGTTTTGAGGCGATTCATCGCACGTACCAGCGCGAATCTGGCGCGATGGTAGTCGACTTCGTCGCGTCTGCGCAGCCGCTCTTCAGCGCGGTTTTTGGCTTCCAGCGCGCGGTCAATGTCGATGTTGTGAGCGTCTTCAGCCGACTCCACTACAATCGACACCTTGTTGTTGAGCACCTGGACAAAGCCGCCGCCCGTGGCGTACAGACTGTGTTTGTCGCTCGAATCGTTGAATCGCAGCTGCCCGACTTCCAGTTCGGCGATAATCGGGGCGTGATTAAACAGAATCTGGAACGGCCGGTACGCGCCCGGAACTGTTACCGATTCCACTTTGCCTTCGAACGCAATTCGCTCGGGCGTAATAATTTCCAGATCAAAAGGTTTGCCTGTCAGCATGCCTAATAATTCCGCTTTTGACGTAAACCGTCATGAAAGATTATTACATCGTTTTAGCGCGTTCGAATGCCTCGTCCAGCGTACCGACGTAGCGGAAAGCTCCCTCGGGAATGTCGTCCGCCTCGCCGTCGATAATCGCCTTGAATCCCGCCACCGTGTCTTCGACTTTGACGTAGCGTCCGTCCAGACCGGTAAACTGTTTGGCAACAAAGAAGGGCTGCGAGAAGAAGTACTGCAGGCGGCGTGCGCGGTGCACGACCTGTTTGTCCTCGTCGGACAGCTCGTCCATACCCAGAATGTTGATGATGTCCTGCAGGTCTTTGTAGGACTGCAACATCTGTTTTACGCGCACGGCCGTGTCGTAGTGTTCCTGACCGAGAACCGTCGGGTCCAGAATTCGCGAGGTCGAATCCAGTGGATCGACGGCGGGGTAGATACCCAGCTCGGAAATCTGACGCGAAAGCACCGTCGTGGCGTCAAGGTGGGCAAAGGTGTTTGCCGGAGCAGGGTCGGTAAGGTCATCAGCAGGGACGTATACGGCCTGCACTGACGTGATCGAACCCTTGATCGTCGAAGCGATGCGCTCCTGCAGCGCGCCCATCTCGGTGGCCAGCGTCGGCTGGTAACCCACGGCGGAAGGCATCCGGCCCAGCAGAGCGGATACTTCGGAACCGGCCTGCGTGAAGCGGAAAATATTGTCGACAAAGAGCAGCACGTCGCGGCCCTCTTCATCGCGGAAATACTCGGCCTGCGTCAGGCCCGTCAGCGCCACGCGGGCACGCGCTCCCGGCGGCTCGTTCATCTGACCGAACACCAGGGCCGTTTTGTCAATAACGCCGGCATCCGCCATCTCGCGATAAAGGTCATTGCCCTCGCGCGTGCGTTCGCCTACGCCTGCAAACACGGAGATACCGCCGTGCTGCTTGGCGATGTTGTTGATCAACTCCTGAATAACAACTGTCTTGCCAACACCGGCGCCGCCGAACAGACCCGTTTTACCACCACGTGTAAAGGGTTCAATCAGGTCGATCACCTTGATGCCGGTTTCGAACATTTCTTTCTTGGTCGTGTAGTCGGTAAACTTCGGCGAGGGGCGGTGGATCGGGAAGCGCATCTTGGACTTAATGTCGCCTTTGGCGTCGATCGGAGTGCCGGTGACGTTCATCAGGCGGCCCAGCACTTCCGGTCCAACGGGAACGGAAATGGGCGCTTTCATGTCGACAACTTTCATGCCGCGCACCAGGCCATCGGTGGAGTCCATCGCCACCGTGCGCACACGGGACTCGCCCAGGTGCTGTTGCACTTCGCACACCAGAACCTCTTCCTTGCCGGTTTCGGTTGACGTACGATTGATGCGCACTTCATTCAGAATAGCCGGGAGTTCGCCGTCGGGGAACTCTACGTCCACAACGGGACCGATAATTTGTACGATTCGACCTTCGTTCATAGAGGGATTCTGATGGGTTGACAATATGAGGATTCCGAGGCCTGAACACTCCGGACGCATTGCCGTCCGCTCACAGCTTCAATAGGCGAAAACTGTTAAGTGTATATACTACAGTCTCCAAAATTACTGATTACCGCCGGGATTATCAAATCTTTCTATGCTCTCGATGCGCGCGCCATGCGCGCCAAATTTTGTCGGGCCGCCCCGGTGCGGTATTTGTCAGGCGGATGTTGGTCTTTTCGGCGCATTGAGCTCCACCCGCGGACCCGTTTTCGTGGAAATTGCATTGAAATTCTTAACTTCAGGGCCTTGGATATTGAAGCGCCGACGCCGCTGCAAATTGCGTCGTTTCTTCCACACAGGATCGTCGGGACGCACGTAGATGCAGGAGACGGGCATGCCATCAACCAGGGCCGCCAACGGCGCGGACCACGCGGTGTTTTCGCTGGAACAATCCGTCGCCGGAATGCATGCCGCCGCCGATTTTGTCGCCGACCGCGTCATCAACCGCGAAGCCATCATTCACCAGGCATTTCTCGCGCTGCTCACCGGCGAGCACCTGCTGCTACAGAGTCGCACGGGTGCCGGTAAAACGCTGCTGGCCGAGCAGGTCTTCGCCATGTTCAACGGCGCGAATATCTTTAAGGTCCAGGCGAGCAAGGAACAGCAGCCCGACACCTATTTTGGCGGTCTCGACGTGGCCATGCTCAAGGAGGGCAAGGTATTCCACAATACCGAAGGCTCCATCGTCGACTGCGAATTTGCTTTTATCGATGAAATTTTTGATGCCAACGATTTCACACTGCGTGCGCTGCTCTCCGTGTTAAACGAGCGCGCCCTCGTCCGCGGCGTACAGAACCAGCCGGCCAAAACTCATACCGTCATAGCCGCAACCAACTACCTGCGCGTTAACGAAGTCACGGAAGCCATTCTCGATCGATTTATGTTTAAGGCCGTCATTCTGCCGGATAAAAATCCCTTTCTGCAGTATCGCATTTCGCGCCGTTATCTTAAACACGGCGGCGAAAAAGTGACGCCCCCCAAGGTCATTCCGTTTGCAACGCTCCAGCGCTTAAACAGGATTGTGACCGGCCGCGATGAACAGTACGCGGTCGGGATCAGCGACGATGTTTTATACTTTATGAATCTGGTGGTGCGCCACTACGAATATGCGCGCAATCGAATGCTGCGCGAAACGCACGATCGCAGAGCGGTGCGGGAAATGCCGGAGTACTACGTCAGTCCGCGTTCGCAGGCCAAGGCACTGGATGTGCTGCGCGCCATTGCCGTCTGGAACGGCCGCACTGCGGTAGAGCGCGACGACGTCAAAGCGCTCACTTCGATCTTTGCGACTGTTGGGGTGGAGGAGGAGGTTCAGACCTTTAACAAATCCTACACGACACTTGTTAACACTTTGTCGGTTTCCAACGGCTTTGAGCAGCTCAAGGTCCTGTTGTCTTTTGCCTCAATGTTGTCGGAGTTAAAAGCCGATCCGCGTCTGCTCGGCCATCCGCTGACCGAGCTGGAGCACACGCCCATCCGCCGCACTTTTTTTGACTGGCTGAAAGACTCACTTTCCGGCGGCGGCAGCGTTGAGGATCAGAACCGCCGCATTCTGCGTCAATTCCTGCAGGAATTCATTCCGGTCTGCGAAGAGATTCGCGAACTCAAGGCCCAGCTTGAGCAGGAAGTTGTGATCCTGACGCGCAGCTGATTGTGTTAAGGTCTGGAATATTCTGAGCCGACGTGTTGAACGCTTTTGTGCGGGCTCAACTGCATCCGGCTGCTGCTGTTATTTGGGGCTGCTTTTCACTCGACTTCCGATCGCTTTGAGCTCCGCGTTGCACTTGTCGCTAAGGCTCTTCTGACGATACTGTTAATCTTCGGGTTTGAAGACTCTGTGTGTTAAGTCAGTGCCCAGCGTGCAGTCCGGCAGCTTGCCGGCACTCCAGATTGTTGCCTGGGCAATAATCTGGAGTGCCAGGTCATGGAGTAGTCAACGGGCAGAGATCAGAAGAAACAACTTCTGGAGAAGTCAGCCATGCTCACTCTGGAGTGGCAGCTTCTGGAGAAGTCAACCATGAGCAAACAGGAGAATCAGTTCACCGAGTTCACATCCAGTGAAAAATATTGAGGTCGGGAGCCGGTAAACGAGTGCGAAGTGAAAAGGAGTGGTGCGCTAAGTTGTTGGAAATAAACGAGTTGGGGCGTGGTCTTGCGTGCGACGTTGAAAAATGGCCGCACTCTCGGCTAGATCAGGGGACCACCCCGCCGCCTCCACGGTCGATTCCTCCGCGCACCAGGCACACTCCTCCCACCCTGCATTGTGTGCAGAAATTTTGAGTGAAGGCCGTCGCGGAATCACGCGCCGCCGGCAGCGCGTTTCATCGTTGGAAGTTTAACAAGAGCGGCGCGATCGCACAAGCGGATAAAACTAAGCGTGGTTGAAAACGTGGTTGAACGCGCCGGGGAAGTAGTTAAACGGGACGGTCGAGCCGGAAGTCGGTGGCATTCGCCGAAGAATCGGATCGTGCTCTGAGCTCTTAGTCTGAAGACGTTGAGTTTGTTTAAAATGGCCGCACTCTCGGCTAGATCAGGGGACCACCCCGCCGCCTCCACGGTCGATTCCTCCGCGCACCAGACACACTCCTCCCACCCTGCATTGTGTGCAGAAATTTTGAGTGAAGGCCGTCGCGGAATCACGCGCCGCCGGCAGCGCGTTTCATCGTTGGAAGTTTAACAAGAGCGGCGCGATCGCACAAGCGGATAAAACTAAGCGTGGTTGAAAACGTGGTTGAACGCGCCGGGGAAGTAGTTAAACGGGACGGTCGAGCCGGAAGTCGGTGGCATTCGCCGAAGAATCGGATCGTGCTCTGAGCTCTTAGTCTGAAGACGTTGAGTTTGTTTAAAATGGCCGCACTCTCGGCTAGATCAGGGGACCACCCCGCCGCCTCCACGGTCGATTCCTCCGCGCACCAGACACACTCCTCCCACCCTGCATTGTGTGCAGAAATTTTGAGTGAAGGCCGTCGCGGAATCACGCGCCGCATGCTGCGCGTTTCATCGTGGGAAGTTTAACAAGAGCGGCGCGATCGCACAAGCGGATAAAACTGAACGATGCGGAAATCGTAGTTGAACGCGGCTTCAACCCGTTTGAACGGGAACACCAGGCCGGTAAAATGCTTGCCGCGTTTCTTGTTGGATTTGGTTTCTGCAATCAGTCAGTGCAGGAGGCATTGCACCGTGACGCTGAACATTGAAATCATGCTTCTGCTGCCTTCGACTGCTGTAGCAGCCAAACCTGCCGGTGCTTGAAAAATGCACCGGGGTGGTCGGGGATGGATCGCGAACCTTCCAAAGCTGAAAGTTGAAGTGGGGCACGCATCCGGACCGGATGGCATGTGCGCAAATCTGAGAAGACTCAGCCTGCCGGGAAATCTTCGTTGCGGTACAGCCAGGAAATGACTTCGCGGAGAATCAATGCCGGAGCTCATGTCCATTTGTGCCGGCAAGGCATGGCTCTGTTGTGTTAATGTCGCAAATGCTTGTTGTCAACGTGTTGTTAACCAAATCGAGTGCAACACTCAGATATTCGTATTCTTCTGCCGGGGAGTGACTGACCGCAAATTGTGCGCTTGGCGACTGCTCTGCAATTAGTGCTGTGCGATCCGGGACGAAGAATACTCCGCACGGGATTGCTGGAGTGATTTAAACACTGTGGCGAACAAAAAGAAAAAGCAAGCCACGCGAAGCGGGGCGAAGCGCTCAGGCAATCTTTTCAATAATCCCGGGCAGGTCGTTGCGGGGACTGTTGACCGCGCGCGAAACCGGCCATGCCTGCAGCAGCTCGTTGTCAATGTCGTGCGCAAGCAACATCTCCAGATCCCGGACCGGCGTATGGTTGTTTAACCAGGCGTCGATTTCCGCCTCGACCAGAATCAACGGCATGCGGTCGTGCAGCGCCGTCATGAAGTTGTTGGCTGCGGTTGTGATAATCGTGAAAGTGTTAAGTGCGGAAGTCTTGTCTTCGGCCTCGGGATCGCGCCAGGACTCGTGCAGGCCGGCGAATGCAAGAACTTTGCCGTCGGCTGCGCTGATGTAGTGCGGTACTTTGCCGTCCTCAGTCTTTTTCCACTCAAAAAAGCCGTTGACCGGCACGATGCAGCGGCGTTGTTTAAACGCTGCACGAAAGGAAGGCTTGGATGGGACGGTTTCGGCGCGGGCGTTAATTAAACGGTTGCCGATCGATTTTTCCTTTGCCCAGAAGGGGATGAGTCCCCAGCGCAACAGCTCAATACGACGATCCGTGCGCTCAGTCACGGCCGCAAAAGTCTGTGTGGGAGCGCCGTTGTAATGTTGGTCGACCTTGGTCAGCGGGAATTCGGCCGTGAATTGGTTGGCCAGCTCGTCGGCAGTGGTAAATTGAGCGATTCGGCCGCACATGGCTTTCCTCCTGTTTAACACATACGTCAACCGCGGTAAATGCCGCGCTTGGACGCCCGGATAAAGTCGATGCACTCCTGAGTCTCCGGGACCGCCGCTCCGCGCTCCTGATATGCCGCAACACCGGCCGAGACGTTTAAACCCGAATGGAAAATCGTGCGATAAAACTCTTCAATTTCCTTCATGATATCCGCGGCAAAACCACGGCGACGCAGTCCGATTCTGTTAATTCCGTGCAAAGTCAGATCGTTGCCCTCGGCCAGCAGGTAGTGGCAGATGTCCTTGCTCACGTAGGTGCCCGCGCCGACCATGGCGTGTTTGCCGACGTTGCAGAATTGGTGCACCAGCGTGCCGCCGCCCAGAATCGCCCAGTCGTGGATAGTCACGTGACCGGCGAGCTGCGTCGAGTTGGCCATGATGACATTGTCGCCCAGAACGCAGTCGTGCGCCACGTGGCAGTAGGCCATGATTAAACAATCGCGGCCGACAACGGAGCGCCCGGAAGCGCTTGTGCCGCGGTTAACAGTTGCGTACTCGCGGATGACGGTCCTGTCGCCGATAATGGCCAGCGAACGTTCGCCGGCAAACTTTAAGTCCTGCGGTTCCGTCGCGATGACTGCACCACTGTAAATCCGGCAATCGCGACCGATGCGAGCGCCGTCGGCGATGTAAACCCCGTTGCGGATTTCCGTGCCGTCGCCGATTTCAACATCGCCGTCGATGACGCTGTGGGGGCCGATGCGCACGCCCTCGCCCAGACGTGCGTCGGGAGAAACTACGGCGCTGGGATGTATTGTACTTGCTTGCATGGCAATCACCTGTCCACCAGCACGGCGCGAAGATTGGCTTCGGCCACCAGCGTGTCGCCCACGTAAGCGCGCGCGGCCAGGGTAAACGCCTGGAACTTGGTGCCGGTCAGTTTAACATCCAGAATGAGCTGATCGCCCGGAGTAACCGTCTTGCGGAACACCGCGTTTTCAATGCCGCGGAAAAAGACCATCTTTTTCTTGACGTCGTCCATGCGGTTCAACATCAGGAAGCCGCCGACCTGTGCCATGGCCTCGACGATTAACACGCCCGGCATGATCGGCCGAGAGGGGAAGTGGCCCTGGAAAAAGGGCTCGTTTACCGTCACGTTTTTTAAACCGATAATGCGCTCATTGTCCACGTCGTGCTCGACGATGCGGTCGACGAGCAGGAAGGGATAGCGGTGCGGCATGATGTCGATGACCTTGTACACGTCCATCAGCGGCTCCTGCGTCTGGGCCTGACGTACGCGTACCGGTGCGCTGTTGCGCGTCTTGAGGTAGAGTTTGCGGATTAAACGCGCGAACTCAATATTGCTGGCGTGCCCGGGGCGTGCGGCCAGAATCTGCGCCTGCAACGGAACGCCGGCCAAGGCAAGATCGCCCAGCATATCGAGCAGTTTGTGACGCGCCGGTTCGTTCTTGAAACGCGGCTCGGTGTTGTTTAACAAACCGCCGTTTTCGCCCAGTACCACCTTGCCCTTTAAACCGAAATTCCTGGCAAAGGTTAACAACTCTTCGTCGGTCATGTCTTTGTCGACAATAACCACTGCGTTGTCGAGCGTGCCGCCCTGGATAAGACCGTGCTCGCGCAGCGATTCCACTTCCGTTAAAAAGCAGAATGTGCGCGCAGGAGCGAACTCCGTCAAAAATTCTTTGTCGAGGTCAAACAGGCCGGTGTGCTGGCTGCCGAGGGCGGGGTTGTGGTAGTCGACCATCACCGTGACGCGGAAGTCGTCGGTCGGCAGAGCTACGATGTCGACGCCTTTGGCTTCGTTTGTGTAGCGCACCGGTTCGGTGACGGTGAAGTATTTGCGCGGTTTGTCCTGCTCGACGATGCCGGCGCGTTGCAGCGCTTCCACGTATGGCATGGCGCTGCCGTCGCCGACAGGCGGCTCATTGGCGGTCAGCTCAATCCGACAGTTGTCGATCTGCAGACCCGCGAGCGCCGCGAGCACGTGCTCGACGGTGTGGACCTTGACGTCGTCGATTGCGAGCGTGGTACCGCGTGAAATATCCACCACGTGATCCACCAACGCCGGAATTTCCGGGGCGTCCGGCAGATCGGCGCGGACAAAGCGATAGCCATAGTCGACGGGCGCCGGATGGAAGGTTATCGTTGATTCATTGCCGGTATGGAGACCGACACCCTGAAAAGAAGCCGCATCTTTTATCGTGCGCTGCTTGGAGTGCATGAGCGAGCCGGAAAGTTGGACATGAACCGCAAAGTTAGGCAACAAAAGCCAATAACGGAGACCTTGCGCTTGAAATTGCAGGAAAAATTCACACTGTGTCGTCGCGATTCAGCGCCGCGCGCAGCGTTTCAAGTTCGCGCTCCAGCGCGCGGACCTGTTTCAATAGGTCGGGCAGATGTTTGAGCGACATCATCTGGCGAACGTGTTCGCGATGATCGATGGCCGGTGAGCCGAAATATTTCCCCTTTTCCGTCAACGTCTTCGCCACGCCGGACTGCGCCTCGATGTAGACGTCGTCGGCAGTCTGTATATGCCCGACGATACCGACCTGGCCGCCGATGCGATTGCGCTTACCGAGTTTGGTACTGCCGGAAATGCCGGTCTGCGAGACGATGCCCGAGTTCTCGCCGACTTCGACGTTGTGTGCTATCTGCACGAGGTTGTCGATCTTGACGCCGCGCCCGATGCGCGTCACGCCCAGCGTCGCGCGGTCGATCGTCGTGTTTGCGCCGATTTCGACGTCGTCTTCCACCAGAACGGAACCCACCTGCGGCACTTTTTCAAAGGACCCGTCGGGGCGCTCGACAAAGCCAAATCCTTCTGCGCCGAGGATCGCGCCAGGGTTGATGATGCAGCGCGCGCCGATCTGCGTGCCTTCGCGGCAGACCACGTTGGCGTGCAGTACCGTGTCCGCGCCAATCGAGACATTTGTATAAAGGGTTGTGTTGGCGTGAATGACGCTGTTTTCGCCGATGCGACAGTTGGCTCCGATGACGACGTTGGCTCCGATAGCCGCGCTCGCAGCAATCTCGGCGCCTGGATCGATGGAGGCCGAGGGGTGTCGCAGCCCGGCTTCCGGTCTGTCTTCCGGATAGAAGATGCGTGCCAGCTGCATAAAGGCGCGGTAGGGATCGGCCAGGCGGATGTACGCGGCCGGTGCGCCGCCTTCAATTTCCAGGTCCGGCGTCACCAGCAGACAGTCGGCGCGGGTGACGTCGAGAAACTTGCGGTAACGCCGGTCGGAGAGGAAGCTGATTTCGCCGGGGCCGGCGGCTTCGATGCGGTTCAGACCGTGCAGCAGCAGGTCGTCGCGGCCTTCGAGCGTACCGCCCAGGATCGAGCAGATTTCAGCGCTGGTTTTCTGGAGTTTGTACATGCGCGCTTAAGAACCTTTGCCCGGCAAACAGCGGGTTAGTTGTTGTCTCGGTCGCCTGAGGGCGGTCGGCGGACGCGGCGGCGCGGTTTGTCGCGTTCCTGTTCCGCCGGAGCGTTTTTGAGCAGCTCTTCCTGCTGGGCCTTGAGGTCTTCCACCGGAATCTCAAGGCGTTCCATCACGGCTACCGTGATGTCGTAGCGCGGATTGACGTACAGCAGGTTGTGCGTGCTTTTGTCCCAGATAATGTCGTATCCGTCTGCGCGCGAAACAGCTTCCACGGCCGCGGAAATTTTTTCTTCAATCGGGCGATAGATGTCGCGCACCAGGCGGTCGAACTCACCCTCGGGGCCGAACTTGCCGCGCGAAAACGCGTCGAGTTCGTCGATCTTTTTCTGCAGCGTTTCTTCCTTCTGGCTGCGTTCGTCATCGCTCCAGATCAGGCGGCGCTTCTGGATCTCGTCGCGCAGATTTTCAATTTCGGCGCGGCGATCCTCAATTTCCTTTTTCCACTCATCCGTCATGGTCTTGATGCGCTGATCCGCCTGCTGCGCATCCGGATAACGCTCGCGGATCACGTCGGTGGATACATAGCCCACCTTGGTCTGTCCCATCATGGTCGTCACGGAACAGAGCAGTGCAAAGGCGATCAGTGCGCCGAAGCGGCGCAGTGCGACAGTATTCATATCGATACCTGTGTATGTCATTGTCCTGAGTACGCGGCGGGCGACGTCATTGCGCCGCGGGGCCGAAAAGGGTATCAATAGACCATAGATTGAACGGAATTGTTAGCGGAATTTCGCCGAATCTACACGCGACCGGCCTGGTATAAAATGCAAAACGGCGCCCTCGGGCGCCGATTGCTCAAAGTCTGTAAAATTATTGACCGTCCTTGGCCTCGCCACGGTTCAGGTGGTCAAGTACTTTCCAGGTGATCTCGAGGTTTTTGTCGTTGTAATACACGACGGTCGTCGACTTGTCCAGCACGAGGTTGAGTTTTTCTTCCTGGGCCACGGCTTTTACAGCGGCGTCGATCCGTTCGCGCAGCGGCACAAGAACGTTGGCGCGGCGCTGTTCGAGTTCCTGCGATTTTACCTGACGGAACTGCAGCATCTGCTGCTGCATGGCGCGCAGGTCGTTTTCTTCCTTCGCTTTGGCGTCCGCCGTCATCATTTGTTCTTTTTGCTGGTAACTGGTCAGGCGATCCTGCAGCGATTTTTCCATCGCGGCCAGGCTGTCCTGGATGCTGCGGGCAAAGTTGGTCAGCGCCTTGTCGGCTTCCTGAGCGGCCGGCAATTCCTTGATGATCGCGTCCGCGTCGATAATCCCGACGCGCAGGCTGCCGGACTGCGCCGCAGCCGGAGCGGCCATAGCGCCAAACAAGACGAGGATTACTACAGCGCGGAGGGCGCTTAATCCGTGATTCATTGAAATTCCTCGGAAATCCATGTTTGAGTAGTTCACTGAGCGTATAATCTTGCAAATATAGGAAAATGACCTGCGACGGCCAATGCGGGAACGGCGCTCCTGCGCTTCGAGTCAGGAGTCCCGTGTGTACCGCCGACCGCGCGTCTACGCTCAATGTGCCGGGCTGTGCTGTGGGCGTGCGCGATTGCGCTTCCTGATTAACGTCCGAACTGGAAGTGAAATTGCCAGCCCGAGCGGTCGCCGATCTCACCGACCGGCGGATCGAAGCCGTAGCCGTAGTCGAAGCCCAGCAGTCCCAACGGCTGCAACAGAATGCGCAGGCCCAGACCGGCCGAGCGTTTCAGCTGGAAGGGATCGCTCTCGCTGACGCCGTTCCAGACGTTGCCCGCTTCCGCAAAAGCCAGCAGGTAGATGGGCATCGGGTCCAGCGAGAGCGCAAAGCGCATTTCGGCGATGTGCCGCAGCATGAACTTGCCGCCCGTGATCTGGCCGCGTTCGTTGCGCGGACCAATCTGTTCGTCTTCGTAGCCGCGCAGCGGCGTCACCGAAAAACCGCCGAGGCCGTTGCCGCCCATGCGGTAAAACTGGTTCGGCGGGATCGTTGTGTCGTTGTTGATGCCCGCGATGTAGCCGGCATTTGAACTCAGGTAGAGCACCAGACGATTCTGCCCGCCGATCTGCATCAGCGGATTGTACATTTCATAGGTCACGTCCGTGCGCAGGTAGTCCGTCGTCCCGATGTTCAGCGCGCCCAGCGCCAGCGTGTTTGAAAAGCTGAAACGCGAGCCCTCGCTCGGGAAGATCAGGTTGTCCAGGTTCGTGCGGGAGATCGACTGGCGGAGGCTGAACTCCGTGTCCGTGCCCAGGTCGTTGCCCAGACCGTCGTCAAAAACTTCGTTTTGCAGGAAACGGAACTGATAATCCAGACGGAAGAAGTCGTCGGGCCAGAAGACGCGGCGGCCGGCGTTGATCGAGATACCCGTCTGCCGGATGTCGAAAGTAGCCCGTTGCCGCGTGCGGAACAGGTTGAAACCCACCGTCGTCGGATCGTCGAACAGCCAGGGCTCCGTGAATCCCAGCGTAAAAGTCTGCAAACTGTTGGAGCCGCCGAACTGGTACTCAAAGCGGAATTGCTGCCCCGCGCCGCCTGTCAGCGGTTCGGTGATCGAGAAGTTGTTCAGCGTGATGCCGATCGATCCCGTAAGACCAAACGAACCGGCAAAACCGACCGAAGCGTTGAACGTGTCGCTCGATCGCTCTTCCACCGTGTAGGTGATGTCGACCTGATCGTTGTTGACGCGGTCAAATCGCGGTTGCAGCGCCTCGGGGTTGAAGTAACTCAGCACGCCCAGCGCGCGGATGCTGCGGATAATCGCCGAGCGGCTGAAGTACTCGCCCGGGCGGGTGAACAGCTCGCGGCGTATAACTTTGTCGTGCGTCTTCGTGTTGCCCTGGATGTTCACCCGGCGCACCTTGAAGCGGTTGCGCTCGATGATTTTGATCGTGATGTCCATCGAGTCCGGCCCGAAGCGACGCAGCTCAGGCGTCGGCTCCACCGTCAGATACCCGTTGTCCAGATAAAGCGAAGCCACGTCCGTCTGGTTTTCGTTGCCCGTCAGGTTCTGCGTGAAACGCTCCTCGTCGAATACGTCGCCCTTCTGGAAATCCAGGCGGCGGTAGAGCAGGTCGTCCGGATAGGCCAGGTTGCCCTCAAACTGAATCTCGCGCACGTAGACCTGACCGCCCTCACTGACCTCGATATTGATGTCCACCGCCTCATCCAACTCGTCATAGCCGACGGAGTCGTTGACGATGGCCGCATCGACGAAGCCGTTGCGACGGTAAAAAGTCAGCAGGTTGTCCCTGGCGGCGGCGTATTCTTCCAGATCGAATTTGTCGGAGCGCCAGATCTGCCACCAGCTCTTGGTGCGTACGTCATCCAGCGCGGCTTCCAGCTCGCTGTCGGGGAAGGACTCGTTGCCGCTGAAATCGATGCTGCGCACGTAGAAGTCGGCGCCTTCCTCGACGGTCAGAAAGAGCGAAGCAAAACTGCTGCTGTCGGTTTCGCCGACTTCGGCACGCACCTTCGTAAAGGGGCGGCCGTCTTCGACGTAGAGTTTGCGCACCTTTTCAGCCGCGTCGAAGGCGTCCTTGTCGCGCAAAATGTCGCCGCGGAACTTGCCGATTTCCTCGCGGATCTCGCGGTCGTCAAAATCCTCGTTACCCTCGATGACGATTTCATCGAGGCGAGGAAATTCCTTCACGCGGATTTTGATGAAGATGCCGAGCGGCGTGATTTTGTCGGGGAGGATTTCGACCGAGCTGAATTGCTTGCGGCCCCACAGGCTGCGGATGGCGTCCTGCAGCGCGTCGGTCTGCATGATATTGTCATCGCCCAGCACAATCTCATCGCCTTTGCGCAGGCCTGAGATAGCGATGATCGTGGCGCGCTCCACGTAGAGATTGCCCTCGACGAGGATGTCGAGAATCTTGTAGGATTTGCCCTGTTGGGCCGTCGCGGAGGCGGAGAACACCACACCCAACAACAAACAAGAAATCAGAAGCAGTACCGCAGGTACGGCGGGTTTGCCGGGGTTTCGGTGTGCGTCAGAACTTGAACTTATCGAGGATGCGCCCGACGATGCCGCTGTTAGCGGAGTCCTGGGCGATTTGCTGCGAAGTTTTGCCAAACCTTCTCTCACGCTTTTGATAATCCCTGATCGCATCATAAAGTTCTTGCCGACGAAAATCGGGCCAATATTTGTCCGTGATGTAAATCTCGGAATAAGCCGACTCCCACAGGAGGAAGTTGCTCAGGCGCATCTCGCCGCTGGAGCGGACGATCAGATCGGGGTCGGGATGTTCGGACGTCAACAGATAGGAAGAAACGAGGTCTTCCGTGATGTCCTCCGGCGACACCTTGCCGCGGCGCACGTCCAGCGCAATTGTCTGCACCGCGCGTACGATATCCCAACGGCCGCTGTACGACAATGCCAGCGTCAGGTTCAGGCCGGTATTGTCTTTCATTATGTCGATACACTCGAACAGTTTTCGTTGCACGCGTTTCGGCAATGCGTTCAATTTTCCGATTGCCAGCATGCGGACGTTGTTCTCGTGCAGTTCGTCCAGTTCGGATTTGAGGTAGCGAACCAGCAGGTCCATCAGGACGTTGACTTCGGCCTGCGGACGCCGCCAGTTCTCCATTGAAAATGCGTAAAGCGTGATATACCCGATCCCCAGCGAGGAAGCGGCCTTGACGATGTCCCGGACGCTCTCAATGCCCTCGCGATGCCCCTCGACCCGCATTTTGCCGCGTTCCTGCGCCCAGCGCCCGTTGCCGTCCATAATAAAGCCGATGTGCTTCGGGATCGGACCGGCAGCCTGGATTTCAGCCTGCAATGCGGAATCTTCGACAGTGCGTTCTCTGTCCCAGTTCACGTGTTGGAATCCATGGAATTTTTGAGAAATTCGGAGATAGGCAAAGACTTGCAAAGCTACGGCGACATTCGCTTATTCGCAAGTCACGTTGCAGTGCACTCAATGTCCGCGCCCCTCCGCACTTTGACAGCCCGTACCCGTTCGGGAGCCGTGAGTTCACGTTGACGGCCTTTTATCGTTCTTTTGGCGCCTGAATAGCGCCGCGACCGCTTTTTTTTCTTTGCCGACCCCCGCATGATTTTTTTGTTTGTCACGGGGTTGGACGCGTCAGGTCGCCGCGAAGACGTCGCCGCCTGCAATAAGAATCGCGTCCGTGCGAAACTGGCATGGAAACACAGAGGACAACAGGGAAAAATTGACGCCTATGAAAACCGACAATCGCGATGTTGTGTGGATAACCGGCGCTCGCCGCGGAATCGGCGCCGCCGTGGCGCGCGAATTGGCAGAAGCCGGCAAACGCCTGGCGCTGAGTGCGCGCAGAGCTGAAGATGTCAAGGAACTGCAGACCGAGCTGCGCGAGCATACGGACGTTGGAATCTTTTCCTGCGACGTCGCCGACCGCGCTTCGGTTACAGACTGCGCGCAAGCGATCGCAGACGAATTCGGCCGGATTGACGTGTTGATCAACAACGCCGGCGTGGGTGTTTTTAAACCCATGCTTGAACTGAGCCCGGAAGAATTCGACGCGATGATCGACGTAAACCTGCGCGGCGTCTACAATTGCACGCGCGCCGTGCTGCCCGACATGATCGAACGCGGCCGCGGCGACATCCTGACGATCAACTCAATCGCGGTGCAGGCCTCGTTCGCCAATTGCACGGCCTACGGCGCGTCCAAGGCCGGTGCGCTGGCGTTTAACCGCTCGCTGCGCGCCGAGGTGCGCGAGCAGGGCGTGCGCATCATGGACATTTTCCCCGGCGCTACGGCCACGGCGATCTGGTCGGACGACATGCTCGAAGAATTCGGCGAGCGCATGATGGAGCCGCGCGACGTGGCGCAGGCCGTGCGCGAGATGCTGGAAACCTCGCGGCGCGCCGTCGTCGAAGAGCTTGTTCTGCGCCCGCGCCGCGGCGACCTGTAGGTGAACAGAAATAATCATACGAAACGACAGCCAGAATATGTCGCAGAGCGAAACAAACAACGAACAGGAAGAACAGCGGCCGCGGGAAGAATCTGCGCCCGGGGGAAGCGCGGAATCCGCGGGCGGGCTCAGTCTGAACGACAAACTCGACTCGTTGCCGCGCAAGAGCGGCGTGTACATGTATCGCAACGACAAGGGCGAGATCATTTACGTCGGCAAAGCCAAGAGTCTGCGCAGCCGCGTGCGTTCCTATTTCAACGCCGGTCGCGGCGGCGACGCCAAGACGCTTGCGCTGGTTAAACGCATCCGCGACCTCGAGATCATCGTTACCGACTCCGAGATGGAAGCGCTGATACTTGAAAATACGCTGATCAAGGAACACAAACCCAAGTACAACATCCGTCTGCGCGACGACAAGAGTTATCCGTACATCCGCATCACCAAAGAACCCTTTCCGCGCATTTTCCCGACGCGCAAACTGATCCGCGACGGCAGCACCTACCTGGGGCCGTACACCGATGTTAAAACGATGAAGTACGTGCTGCGCACGATCAAATCGCTCTTTCCGATCCGCTCCTGCGATCTGGACCTGACCGATGAGAAAATTGCTCAGGGCAAATTCCGCGTCTGTCTCGACTTTCAGATTAAACGCTGCGAAGGTCCGTGTGAAGGTTACGTGAGCCGCGAGCACTACAACATCATGATAAAAAACGCGGTGCAGGTGCTCAAGGGCAAGACCAAAGCCGTCGAGCACGAGTTAACCGAAATGATGGGGCGTCTGGCCGCCGAGTTTAAATTTGAGGAGGCCGCCGTCGTGCGCGACCGCCTGGAGCGACTGCGCGAGTATTCGGCCAAACAGAAAGTCGTCAGCACCGACCCGATTGACCGCGACGTGCTCTCGTATGCGCGCAACGAAAAAGATGCCTGCGCCGTGGTGTTTAAGGTGCGTGACGGCAAGCTGATCGGCAAGCAGCATTTTCATGTGCTTAACCACAAAGACAAAACGCCGGTGGAGCTGCTGCAGTCCGTCTTTGAGCGTTTTTACCTGAACAACGAAGAAATCCCCGAAGAAATCATCCTGCCGCATCTGCTGGACGAAGTTGAGATGCTGGAGAAGTGGCTGCGCGAGCAGCGCGGCGGCAAGGTGCAGTTAACTGTTCCAAAGATCGGCGAGAAACTGAGCCTGGTGCGCATGGTCGAGTCCAATGCGCGCTTTCTGCTGGGCGAGCTGGAGTTGCAGCGGCTTAAACGCGATCAGGCTGTGCCGCGCCCGGTCATGTCGCTGCAACGCGACCTGCGCTTAAACAAAACGCCGCGGCGCATCGAGTGTTTTGACAACTCGCATTTTCAGGGTTCGGAGACGGTTTCGTCGATGGTGGTATTTATCGACGGCAAGCCGCGCAAGTCCGAGTACCGCAAGTTTAAAATCCGCTCGTTTGAAGGCATCGACGACTTTGAGGCGATGCGCGAGGTGGTGCGCAGACGCTACACGCGCATGGTCAACGAAGCGACGGAAGCGCCGGACCTGATCATTGTCGACGGCGGCAAAGGGCAGCTTTCGAGCGCCGTCGGCGTGCTGCAGGACCTGGGGCTGTACGGCAAGATCCCGATCATCGGTCTGGCCAAGCGCCTGGAAGAAGTTTTTCTGCCCGGCGAATCCGAAGCGCTGATGTTGCCGCGAACATCTTCGAGTTTAAAACTGATCCAACAACTGCGCGATGAAGCGCACCGCTTTGCGATTACATTTCACCGTTCGCTGCGCAGCAAACGCACGCTTAAAACGATGCTGACGGACATCGAAGGCGTCGGCCCCAAAACGGCGCAGAAACTGCTGACTGAATTCGGCTCGGTGCAGGGGCTGAAAGAGGCCGACCCTGTCGCGATCGAGTCGCTGGTTGGCCGCAGAACGGCGGAGCGTCTTAAACAGTGGTTCGCCGCTGAGAGCGAGGCGGCTGAAGATGGCCTGGCCGCCGAGGATCACGAGACGTCGGTGGGCGATGCCGACCGCACCCACGGCGGAGATCAGATGAATCCCGACGAGTAAGACCGCAACCGAGCGCCGTACGTCTGGTCGTGCTTGAACAGCCGCCAGTGCACGTCAACTCCATCTTTTATCTTGTTCCGACAGAATGTCTATCTTGCGACTGCAAGAGAACACGTTCGGCAGTAATTGCCGCAAAAAAAAACAGTCAGGTGAGTTATGAAACAGGATCAATTGTTTGTGCTGTTGTCGATCGTCATAGCCATGACAGGGATTCTGCTCATCGTCGACGTACTGCCGCAGTTTTTTGTCGTGCCGCTGTTTGTTCTGGAGTACGGAGGGGCAATGGGCGGTTCATTTGGCGGCTTTTTTCTGAGCATCGCCCTGCCGCTCGCAACTGTTCTGGTCGGTTCAATCCTCATTCTTCGGCGGTTTAACATCGCCGAAAAGCTGGCCTATGTGGAGTTTGTCAATATTGCGGCGGGGGACGGGACTGAGCAATCAACGGAAGTTGAAGGTCAGGTCGACGTTCAGAATGATGTCGAAGCGGCAGAGGCTTCCGAGGAACTCGTTGCAGGTCCGGCGGCGGATGATCATATCTCAGATATGGATGACGAAGTTTTTCGGTCGGATGGCACGATGCGCACGTTGTGGGGCAGTACGGCGCCGAAGGTCGCAATCGCCGTTCTGGGGTTTTATCTGGCGGCGGGTGGCCTGGTGTCGGTGATCAGCGTTCTTGCCAAGGTTCTGCTGGTACGAGACGCCGGCTCGCTGGAACCGTCGCTGTCCCTGGTCGGGCCGGAATTTACAACGGGCCTGGAGGGCGTCGTCAAACTACTTGTCGCCTTCCTGTTAATTACCCGGTATTCCGGCATAATAAAGGCATGGAATAGAGTATGGGGCGATTCCAGCCTGCGCTGAATTGATGCATCGAAAGTCATTGCGACGGCGGCAAAAAGACAACATTTCGTTACGGTAATTACTACGGCGAATCCAATATGGAAATCAAACAGACTCAACTGTTTATTACCGTGGCGACGTTATTCGCAATGACAGGCGTATTTCTGATAGTCTCTGAATTCAAAGAAGTCCTTGTGCTGCTGTTTCATTTCGGGGACTTTGCCGGACTGGGTGAGTTCGGACCCTCCGGGTTTGACATAGGGCGATTTCCATTGGGGTTTAACGCATTGGTGAAAGTCGCGGCCGGTGTGGTGTTTGTCGTGGCGCGCAATCGCATTGCGGAGTATCTGGTTTTTTCACACGAGATGTTCAAACCGGCAATTGGCCATAAAGGCGGCGTACGACTCGAAGGGATGAGCGGTGACTCCGGCGCTCCGGCCGCGCCGCGTAGCTTGTGGCGCGAAATCATGCCGATGCTGGCTCTGGCGTTCATTGGATATTTGTTTGTTGTTGACGCCGCCGCCAGTCTGGTGCAAACTCTGGTTGCATACGGCGAGAATGCGGCCCAGCAAGCGCAGGCAATCCTGGGTGGTCGCAATGTTCTGCTGTTCCCATTTTTGCTGGCCATATTCAGACTTCTGATCGGAATATTCCTGATTAGCAAACGCAGTGTCATCGTGGATATGTGGCAGCGCCACCATCCACTTTCCAATGTTTAAGTCCCTGGTATTACTCCCCTACAAGCACACTTCGACTCGCACTATACGGCCCGGCGCGCATCACAATCTGATACACGCCCGCCGCCAGATTCGACACGCGGCGCACGTATTCACCGGCCGTCAGCGGCCCGTCCGCCACAACGGCGACGCGTGAGCCGAGCGTGTTGTAAATCTCGATGGTCGTGTTAACCTCAAAACCGGTTGAAAACTCAATGTCAAAACTGCCGGAAGCCGGATTGGGGCTCGGCGTGCGCAGTCCAAAGCCGATGCCCGTCAGTCCGATGTTGCGCGACTGACTTAAACAAACCGGACTGAGCGGGATGCCGCCGGGAATAAATCGAACATCAATACACGCGCCGCTCAGCGAACTCGCCGCAATTTCGATGTGCGCAAACAGCGAGTCGTAGGGAAATTGAAAAACCGTCAGCGGTAGTTGGAACAGGGCGCCGCTTGTTAATGGCGTCGTCCCGCTTCCGTTAAACTCAATCGTGTTGGCCGCAAGATCCGGGTTTGCCGTCCAGGTCCAGCCCGGCAGCACATCTTCGTGGCCGCGGCGCAGGACGAGGCCGTTAAGCGGATATTCGAGCGAAAGCGACAGTTCATTAATGTTTAATTCTTCAATGTCGTTTGCGTCGCCGCTTAAACGGATCTGCACGAGGCGTTCTTCACCCGGCGTGGCCGGTCGGTCGTTGAGTCGTACAACTTCAAACTCCAGTTCGGCGGCGGGGCGCACGTTGACCGTCACGGAAGCCTGCGACTCACAGCCATTGTTGTCGGTTCCGTTCACGGTGTACACCGTTGTTTTATCCGGGTTTGCTGTCGGCGTCGCCGAGTTGACATTGTCGAGGCCGTCGGCCGGTTCCCAGCGAAATGTCGCCGCGCCCGAGGCTTGCAGTTCTACGCTCTCGCCCGCGCAGATCTCGGTTATGGGTTCGATGTTAATCACCGGTTCGGGCAGGACTTCGAGTTCGACGTCAACGGTCGCTTCGCAGCCGCCACTGCGGCCGGTCACACTGACGGTGATATTGTCATTCAATGTTAAACGCGGCGTTGGTGAATTTGCATCGTCGAACAAACCTTCGGGCTCCCAGCTGTACGTCTGCGCGCCGGAGGCTGTGAGTTGGACGACAGACCTGCGGCATGCGGGCTCGGGGACTTCGACCTGAACGTCGAGTTCGTTAACAACATTAACCGTCACAAAGGCGCTGTCGACGCAGCCGGAGTCGTTGAATCCAAACACACGGTAGGTTTGTGTTTCTGTCGGTGCGGCATTCGGCGTCGCCGAGTTAACATCGTCGAGTCCGTCGGCGGGCGACCATTCGTAGCGCTGCGCGCCGCTTGCCGTTAACTGAGCCGACTCGCCGGGGCAGATCGTCTGATCCGGTCCGGCGTTTACATCCGGAACATCCAGGACTTCAACAAGCACGGAGTCGACGGCCTGGCACGCTCCGCTGCCGACGCGCAGGCGGTACAGCGTCGTCTGCTGCGGATTGGCCGTTGGATTTGCAACCCGGTTGTCGTCGAGTCCGGCGGCGGGCGTCCACAGATATTCCGCGCCGCCGCTCCCGTTTAACACAACGGACGCGCCGCGGCAGATCTGCACGTCGTCGCCCGCTTCGGCTGTTAACACGTCCGCCACGGTGACGAGCACGGTGTCGCAGTCCATGCAGTCAAACTCATTCCAGCCGCAGACGACGTACTCGCCGTTTGCGTCGGGCGTGAAGATCTGCTGCGGGTTGTTGACATCTCCAATCCCGGCATCGGCGCGCCATTCGTAGCGCTCCGCCCCCGTCGCGAGCAGCTGCACGCTCTCGCCGCGGCAGACGGTCAGATCGGGTCCGGCGTCGAGGGCCGGTTTGGGGTTGACGCGCACGACGACTTCGCCGCTGTCGGCGCCGTTGTCGTTTTCGGCTATGAGCTTGATGGCAAACAGCCCGGGATTGCGATAGAGGATTTCGGGCGGCTCGGGTCCGTCAAAAGATGCGGGTTCGCCGCCTTCAAAGGTCCATGACCAGTTAGCCGGATTGCGGCGCGTTAAGTCATTGAGTTTAAGGTACTCACCGGCACAGAGAACCGTGTCGGCTTCGAACTTGACGTGTGGTTTGGCGCATTCAAGCCCGGCGTCCGGCGGCTGTGAGAGCCAGGAGCTGACAAAGGCGGGGAGGGAGGCCAACGCATCTCGTCCCATCAAATCAACGGCGCTGTCCTGATAGTTGCAAGCTTTGCCCGGCAGATTTGGATTGTTTATCACATCCAGATGAAAGTCGTTGTCGGTAATATAGATTTTTCCATCCAATCCAAGTTGGGCAGCTTGCATCCCAGGTCTGGATTGACCAATCGGTCTTGGTAGACTGATTATACTCTCGGAGTCGTTCACAGAAAGTTCATCAAATGAACTCAAGTCGTATTGAAATACGCTTTCGGCACGGACATCCATCGTCAAATATAGTTTCTTGCTGTCTGGTGAAAATGCACAGGTATAGAACCGAAATGTTGGATCATCTCGTCTAATTTGAATCGGATTGCTCAAGGTGCCTGTTTTGTTGTCAAACTGAAAGACTTCTGCATAGTGTTTATCACCAGACACAAGACACAGAGATTTTCCATCTGGAGAGAATTTCATTCCTCCAATGTCAAAATGCCAATTAATCCTGCCGTCAATTGAAGGGACATCCGCGGGCTGAAACCCAATGTTTTGTTGTTGAACAATGTCTGCATACTTCTCGCGCTCATCTAGCCGAATAATATAGAATTTGTTTAGCCGAATGTGATGAGTCGCAATCCAGTAACCTTCTCCATCACAAGTAAATGTGGCCGTCAATTTTTCCGCCACTGAATCCTGAACAAACTTGTTCTTGATCCACACACGCCAATTTCCATCCGTCCCTCTCTTATCCAAAATGGATACAAAGAAACGTGGATCATTTTCATTAAAAGCTGCCGTTGAAGGCCCGCACTTGTAAAGGTAAAGTCGGTCAGGTTCTGATGGCGATGGTAATATTAATACTCCCTGAGTGGTGGTGGAAGATCCCAACAGACCTTGCCCGTTTTCAATAAATTCGTGATCGGCACCCCAAATCGATTCCCCATTTGAATAGGCTAACAACTCGCCGGTGCAGGGGTCAGAATAAGCAGTACAGTTTTCGGTGGAAACGAGGGCGCCGTCAGTGGCAACGTGAGTGCCATCTTGTTCAAAGACAATGCCGGCATTCTTGCCGAAGTACCAGTGTTTGCTCTCCAATTGTCCGTAAGCAGTTTGAGTGATCGTGCTGCAATAGGTTAAAAGGAGAATGCTGAAAAAGGTTTTTACTCGGACCATTTCATTAGTCTCCAACTGTAGTCTGTCTTTTTGCTTTGGCGGCGTGGAGGAATATAACGATCGACCGGCTTTATTGAAAGCCGGTCGACCGTGTTTATTGATGCAGGTCAATTACATGAGTTTTCAATTGCAGATGTCTCGGCACCCGCCGCCCATGCTCGAGCAATCGTACGGTCCAAGCGGATCTGTTGTACGACTGGTTTCCACCAATCCTACATTCAGCCCACCACTTTCAATAATAGTATAAGTCACTATGCAGCATGGAACCGGTCCGCATGCCCCCATATTGGTCCATCCGCCTCCGGTGCCGGAGCCTGAATTCTGTTTCCAGCAGGCAGGCATACGAACTTTCAGGCTGCCTTCAGGCTTCAATCCGCATGGCCCGAAATACATTCCATGCAGTACTATCTGGCGAACGATGGCGTCAATGTTTGCCTGCGTCAGATCATGAATGCAGTTGGAACAATCACCAGCATAGGTCGGATACACAAGGCTGTCAATAATTAGGTGACAATCCTCATTGCACTTTACTATGCGATAGTAAACCCTGACATGGCAGTTTGCCGCGGCGATATCGCGGATTCGAGCTTCTGCGATATGGGGATTACATGGTCCCGCCGGCTCACACTGCGCCATGGCTGTGTTCTGGTCCGCAATAATGCCGATAGCCGCTACGGCCAGCAGCATGCACGCAAAGCGCCACGCGCCCGCGCATTGTTTGAATATTGATGTCATTGTATTCTCCAAAATTGATATTCACTTGTTTTAAATGGTAGAGCTGAATGCGTACCTGTACGCATTCAAGGTCAGCGCGCCACAGTTACCGCGCCCTGTTCGTAGGTGTCGCCCACCTGCAGGCTGTAGCTGTAAACGCCGCGCTGCAGCGCCGAAGTCTCGATCGGAAAGCGGTACTCGCCGGCGGCGAAAATGCCCTCGGCCAGCACGGCCACCTTGCGGCCGTTGAAGTCGTACAGCGTCAGCGCCACCAGGTTCTCTTCCCGCACCGCCAGGATGGCCGCCGCGTTGCCTTCCAGCGGATGCGGTTGAAATCGCAACATCGTACTGCCGTCCGCCGGGATTTCGGGCGTCGCAGTACTGTGACCCTGGCGGTCCATCGTCTCGTCGCGGAACCATTCGTAGCCGCCGTCGAGCGAAACCCATGCGGAGCCGTCGCCGGTGATGTGCAGAAACAGCGGATAATCCTTCCTGGTTTTTTCGATCGGCATGGACATCACCTCGGCCGCTTCCAGCTCCGGGCGGCTCCGGACAGTTTCGTCCAGAATGTACCAGCTGAATCCGGCGTCGGTGGAATAGTGCAGTCTGCTTTGGCTGTCAAGATGGTAGCGCAGGTCGGTTGTGTTTTCCACATTCAGGTACTCGTTGAGCCCAGTCCATGTGAAACCCGCGTCCGTCGAAACCTGCACCTGGGCTTTGCTGTTAACGTGAAACCGCAGCTCGTCCGCTGCAAGTCCCGTAGCTTGCGTTGCCGCCGGCAGCAGACAGGTCAGTACACTGAGAATAATTGTGTTCTTCATCTGTATCTCCATTGTAAATCGTTCCAGAGGTTGCGTTTACGGGCAGGTGTCCACGCAGGGCGGCGTGCAGGTTCCGGGATCGGAAGTTGTGGTCGTGCCGTTGTTGCCCGGCGTCCAGGCCGTGATAACTCGCTCGCAGCAAGTCGCGTCGCTGCAACCGGCCCACGAGTAACCGGTCTTTTGCCAGCACTTGGGCCACGCAATCGTCAGGTCGCCGGGATCAAGGTCCAGGGCGTCGGTCGCGCTGCTGACCGCCTCGCGCGCAATTCGAATCCATCCCGAAATTCCCATGGCATCGAAGGCCGTCCGGCACTCGTTGCACTCGGTTGCGAGTTCTACCGATTCGATGTAGACCTCGTGATCGAAATCCGGGACCTGTGTGCAGGTCCGCCAACGGTAGGCGATGTCGACCCAGCAGCCCGGTGAAAATTCGTATTTGAACACGCTCGTAACCCAGGGGGCTCCCGGGCAAACGTTTGTACATCCCTGCGCGCTCGCATCCGGCGCACAACGCAAAACCACGAGCAGCGCCGCGGCAATTCCAATGAACCGCTGCAGCAGCGATCCGTTAAGCGAAACAATTGATGTTCGCATGTTTTCTCCATTTTTGATGAAGTTTAAGTGTATTGATCCTTTGCTTTGCCCGATTCGGGATACATCATTCACCGCCGCGTTTAACTGCGCGACCGGCAAATTGGTACCGTGATCCACCCGCGGTTTCGGGCGGGTAAAGGTTTGGCTGTTCGGTTTGCGCCTCGGCAAACCAAATCAGTGTCCAAGCGTGAATTTTATGCCCTGACTAAATATTCAGCCAGAGGGGACCATGCGCGCCGGTTTCACAGCGCGCAGAAATGTTAAGTCGCTATTTAAACAGCAAGTGCGGTGCCGTGCCAGGGGGGTAGCGTCCGGTTAACGGTCGTTGCCGGGCCTGCATGCTGCTTTTGTGTTGAGTTTTACACCGCAGTCGAAATGGTAATTTCGGCTGTGATTGACGGCTCCTAACCCCGTCCGTGACGGACATGATTGTGACTAAAGTGAGGGCGTTTAACCCTGTGGCCGACTAAAACTTTGTAGCTCGGGAATCTCTGCTGCCGGGATCAGGCGCATTGGCCGCCAAAGTGAATTGCCTGGTTGTACAGATTTGGCATCTTGCATGATCCAAACAGTCGATGATTCCACCAGGTGTGCAACATAATTCAGCACGTAGTTCTTTGCAAATATTTTTGTGTGGCTTCCCGGGGTAAAATTCTGGTGTGTAGTTTTCAGGCTGGGTCTGATTCCGAACCAACCCAGTGCGTATTCTCCGATATTGGCCGGAAATCCGGGTTTTTATCCCAGATTGATCCGCACTTTCACACTGTCTGTCCAATCCGGATTGTTTTCCGGTTCACAGAACTACTGACCTTCCCGATATGAGCGCTTCGCCGCTTGCCGCTGCGCTCTGCGGCTTGCTGTTTCCTCTTGTTTGTCACTGAGAACAAAGCGCGAAGTCTGGCCGCATGTTTTGCCGCGCCGAGCCGAAGACTGCGTGTCCATTGTGTTGTGCAGCGGCATGCAGATGAGTGGAGATCAAAAGAAACAACCTGAATTTCAGGGCATAAATTTGCCCTGTTTTTGCACCAGGTGCGCAAGTCACTGAAGAGGAGTTGCAAGTGACAAGCCCGCGTTTGACCAGAAAGTCGTAGCGCATTAATGCCGCTGTTGAACTTCCGGCCGCGTTTAATCGAGACCGGCGCGCAGTTGTAAACTCATAGGCCGCCAGACGGCTGCACAGATGTAAACTTCTCGCACGGTGGCAAACAAAAAAGTCATGTCAGAGAAATATCCAGGTGCGGGAATAACGCGCTACACCCGACCGCGATACCAGGGACTTAACTTGACAGCCGTAAAACCAAGCGCAGCCATAATGATATAGGCAGTTAATATTCCGTACCACACGCCCTGCTGCGCGAGCTCCATGGGAAATGCGAGAAACAACGCGAGCGGTATCTGTACCACGGCCAGCGAACCGGCGACCAACCACATGCTGAGAATGACAAATCCCGCGCCGGAAAGTAAACGGGAAGAAATAATCGCCATCAGGAAGAAGGGATAGGAGAACGTGGTTATGCGTAGGTAGCGAACGCTCTCTTCAATCACCAGGTGATCCTGTGAAAACAGGCTGCTGATCGGCTCGGCAAAGATGTAAACAAGTATGCTCAGACCGCCGATTAACATAAGATTCTGCATCGACATCGTCCGGAAATACTGCCAGATGCGTTTAACCTGTCCGGCCCCGAGATTCTGGCTGGTGACGGTCTGCATCGTGACGCCCATCGCGAAAATGGGCATGAAGACAAAAAAGTCGATCGTCATGCCGATGGTGAATGCAGCCGAGACGTCGGCGCCAAAGTTGCCGGCAATGTTAAAAATGACCATGCGGGAAATACTGACGGCGGTCATCTGCAAAGTCGCCGGCACGCCGATGCGCGATACCGCGGCGAGTATGTCGGTTTTGATGCGCGGAAATCGGAAAGGCAGACGCACTTCGCCGTTCATTAAAAACAAAGCGCTCAGACCGAGCAGCGCAGACGTGAATTGCGCCGTTAATGTGCTGATGCCCGCGCCCGTGATGCCAAGCTCCGGAAATGGTCCCCAACCGAAAATTAAAAATGGATCCAGCGCCGCATTCATGGCGGCGGCAATGATTAACAAAACCATCGGGAAAACCGAATTGCCGATGGAACGATAAATACTGCCGATCTGAAAAAAGATGAAGTTAAACGGAGAAGCCAGGATAATTACTCCCAGGTAACTGCGGGTAAGCTCAAGCACGTGTTTGTCGGCGGTAAATGCCAGAAGCAGTGCGTCCAGGCTGAGGTAGAGAAGCAGGGCGACGGCAAAGGCGAGCAGTCCAAAGTATACCACCGACTGCAACGCCGTCTCGCGCGCCTGCTCCATCTGCCGCGCTCCGAAGCGACGCGCCACAATAATTCCCGTGCCGTTGGCAAAACCGCTGATCAGCGTAAAAAGCAGGAAGTAGGTCGTGTTGCCGAAACCGAGCGCCGCCGAGGCGTCCGTGCCAAGCTGCGAGACAAAGTACAGATCGACGAAGCCGTAGAGACTGTTAATCATGAACGAAAAAATCATCGGCATGGCGAACATCCACAGGCTGGACGTGATGTTGCCGCCCAGCAGGTCGACCGATCCGCTGAATTGTCGTTTCGGCACAGCCGCAGCACCGGAAGGCGCTGTCTTGATCATTTCTCCGCCGCTATGTGCAGTGCGTTCATCAGGGTCTGTGGAGGCGTCGCTGTCGTCGGAATTCATGGCTCTTGTGCACCGGGTATATGATAAAAGGACGAGGGCCGAGACGATCGCCGCGGGCAAATGTTTGAGCCGACATGCCTGCGCCCGACCCAATGGAATGCGCCTTGGGATGTTGATGAATGCGGCGTAAATTTGCGTCGCACTATCAAACGCCGACCAGCAAAGGTGAGTATCGTGTCCTTCGCACTCTGGGCAATGGTTTGTGGAATTGGGGTGTACATGTTGCGGGTAGTCGTTTCCTCCATCGGCGCCATCATCGAGCGGCACCGCAAAATGGATGAGCACGGCCCGGATGCGCGCATTGCCGTTTCCGTTATTGTGCCGGCGCGCAACGAAGAACACAACATAGAAGAGTGTGTCCGTTCTGTTTTTGCGTGCAACTACACCCGCGGCGATTTTCAGCTGATCGTCGTCAACGACCGCTCCAGCGACGGCACCGGCGTTGTTCTGGCGCGATTGCAGCGGGAGTTTCCGCAGCTGCTCGTGCACGACACGGCGGAAAGCGAGCATGAGATTCCCGGCCTGCACGGCAAAGCGCGCGCGGTGCACCAGGGCATCCTCGTTTCCAGCGGCGAACTTGTATTAATGACCGATGCCGACTGCCGTGTGGCCCGTGGCTGGATCGACGGCGTGGTCGACTACTTTGCGGCGCAAAGCGTCGGCTTGGTGGCCTCCTTTACCGTCATCGATGCGCGCACGCCCTTTACGATGCTGCAGGCCCTGGAATGGTCGCTCAACCACACGCTGGCAATGGCGGGCGTCGGGCTGAATCATCCGGTTGGATGTTTCGGCAACAATCTTTCGATCCGGCGGGCGACCTATGACGAGATCGGCGGATATGCCAACATACCGTTTTCCGTCACCGAGGATCTGGCGCTGATGCAGGCCGTGGAGCGCAGTTCCTGGGGCATTCGCTACGCCTGCCGCAGCGACATGGCCGTAACCACGAATCCGGCAGCGGACTGGGGCGAATTTTTCCGGCAGCACATCCGCTGGGCCAACGGCGGCCGTGCACTCGGCTGGCGCGCCACCTTTTTTGTGCTTTCCTCGACGGCTCTGTGGCTGGCCTTTATTTCGTCCTTTTTTGTCGACTTCTGGCCGGCGCCGCTGCTGGTGGTCGGTCTGCGTCTGGCCGGCGATGCGTTGGTCTTGCTGCCGTCATTGCGACTTTTAGAGCGACTGCGGCTTGCCGCGGCGCTGCCTCTGGCTGTGCCGTTTTTCATGCTGCTGGAGCTCGTGATTCCATTTTTACTCCTGGCCCGCAACGTTCACTGGAAAGGCCAGGTTTTCCGCACCTGATGATTTCTCGGTTTTTGTCGCCGTTTGCAGACAATTCACTTCAATACAGCTACGGCAAGTGATTTATTCTTTTGCTTTTTGCGCGTGATTCGACTAATTGCCGGACTGTGATCTGTCTGGTCTGCCGACAGTCCATCCAACGGCCACAAACTACCTGGTGTTCATGCACGATTCAGACTTACTGAATTTTATGTTGGTATTCGGCGGTATCATCGTCGCCGGATTCCTCGGGAACATTCTGTTCCGACTCACGAAAATACCTTCCGTGTTGCTGCTGATGATTCTGGGAGCCGTTCTGGGTCCGATCATCGGCGCGGAGCGCGTTGGCGAAATCCAGGGCTATGCGTCGTATTTCGGCACGGTGGCCCTGCTTATCATTTTGTTCGAGGGCGGTCTCGACCTGGACTTGCGGACGGTTGTGCAGCAGCTGGGCAAGTCCATATTTCTGACCGTGACCGTCTTTGTGCTTTCCGTTGTGTTCACGATGCTGTTTGCCGTGTACGTGATGGAGTTGGAAACAATCCAGGCGCTTTTGCTCGGCGGCATTGTCGGCGGTACAAGTCCGGCAATTATTCTGCCGATTGTCAACAAGCTGCGCGTCGGCGAACAGTTCAAGACGATCATGTTCCTTGAGCCGGCCCTGGCCGACGTTCTTATTATCGTCACTGCGATTATCGGCGTTGAAGTGTACACCACGCAGACCACCGATACGGTGGCGATTCTGGGCGATTTTGTCCAGCTTATCGGCGTGGCCATCGTGCTTGCCGTCGTGGGCGGAGCCATCTGGGCGCGGGTGATCGGCAGCTTGCGCGGCGAATCCGTTTCTTACATGCTGACGCTCGGTTTTCTTTTTCTGCTGTACTGGCTGGCGGAGATCATCGGCGCCAGCGGCGTGATTGCCGTCTTTTTCTTCGGCATGGTGCTGGCCAATGTGGAGGGCACCTTGCAGCGCGTCAGTGGCGGAATCCGCCGCATGCTGGGGATTCGCGTCGACGCCACGAAGTTCGCGCTGGACGACTTTGTCCACAACATCACAATCGAGCTGTCATTCCTCGTTCGCGTCTTCTTTTTTGTGCTGCTCGGCCTGCTGCTGAATCTTGACGATCTGACATTTGATCGCATGATTCAGATCCTGCTCATTACTCTCATGTGCGTTGCTGCGCGCTTTATAGGCGTCTGGATCTTTCAGAAGATAAACCGCAGTTTTACGAGCTACGAAAACCTGATCATGCACAGCATGATGCCGCGCGGCCTGGCAACGGCCGTTGTGGCCTTTTTCATTTTCGACCTCAGCATCAACGGTACCGAGTACTTTCCGCTCTACGCCCTCGGCGTGATCTTTTTGACCAACATCATCATGACCGGGCTGGTGGCTGTAGCGGAGCGCCGGCACAGCACCTCGCTTAAAAATGAGCGGAAAAAGACCGATGAAGAACTGGGCGGCGGCGAGCTTTCAGCCGAAGAACGCGCAGGCATAGCCGCCGATGCCACAACGCGGGACAAAGGCACACAGCCACAAACAAAAGAATCGGAATCGGGTTCGGAATCACCGGATACAAAAACGACGCAGGAAAACGACGCGCCGGAAATCCCGGAACCGGACCCGAATCTGTCGGCCGGAGTGCACAAAGCCGTCGCTCGCGACGTGGAAACAGTCACGCGCGCCGACGCCCGCAAGGTCGCCGCCGACGCACCGGGGGCGGAAGAACCCGACACCGACGAATGGATGGACGGCGAACACCACGGCAGCTTCCACGATCGCATCGTCAACCTGCTGCGGATAAAACCACGCCGCTTTCGCGACATCGACTACGTTTCCACGCGTTCCCTGCGCCTGACGAACTTCGTCTACTGGCTGCAGATTTTTGCCACGACCATGATTACCATCCTCGGCCTGATGATGGATAGCTCGGAGGTGGTCCTGGCGGGTATGTTGCTCTCGCCGATTCTGTCGATGTTCAACTCGCTCGGCATGTCACTGACCGAAGGCGACATTTACATGTTCCTGAAGGGCTTCGTCAAGCTGCTCCTGACGGCCGGCGTTATCGTGTTTCTGAGTGCGATCGTCGCGGCCTCCGTGCCGTTTACCGGCGTGCCTGAGTCAATTCTCGATCGCATGCAGCCGACGCTGCTGGACTTTGCGCTGGCATTTATCGTCGGCATTTTTGTTCCGATAGTGATGCTGCGCGGCCGTCAGGTCGAGATTTTTGCGCTGTCGCCCATCGTCGCGTTGCTGGTGTTTCCCTCACTGGCCGTCGTCGGCTACGGACTTGGTTCCGGCAACAAAGCCGATGCGCTCCTGCCGCTGATTTCGGGCGGTCTGTTGTCGGTCGTCGCCGTCTGTGTGGCGCTGTTCCTCGGCGCCGTTCTTGTTCTGTTAACCTTGGGCGTCGTGCGGCACGAGGCGTCCGACTACATCCGCGAGTGGAAGAAACAAGAGCTGACGCACGGCGTGCTGGCGCGCATTCTGCGGCCGCTGGGTGTGACGCGCTTTCTGGGTACGGCGGGTACGGCGAGTGCGCGCGTGGTCGTGCTGGCCCTGTTCTGTCTGGCGGTGATAATACCCCTGCAGCGGGCGGTCAACGACGTGTCGGAGACCTATGCCGTTGAGGAAACGATCAAGGAACTGGCCAGGCGTTTTGAAGTGCGCGACCGGTCTTCAATTACTTCGCTGGACGTTGAACGCGGCGAGAAGAAAATTACGGTGCGCATTCGCGTTTCAACCAAACAGTATTTTACCAACTACGACATCAACGAATTTGAAAACGAAGCGCTTGCGCGTCTGGAAAAAGCCACGAACCTGATCCTCGTGCAGAGCCGCGGCCACGTCGGCGCCGTCAGCGAAAACGAAGACGAAAATCAGTCGCGACCGACCGTGCTGGAAACCGACTTCATGCGCGGTCTGCGCGGCCTGGAAAACGCCTATCGCGAGGCGCTGGTGTCCGTCACGGCCGTTGAAGAGGCCGAATTCTTTGGATTTGCGACGCGCATAGCGCCGTTGAGCGGTCGCGGGATAACGGTGGTGAGTTACCTGGCGGATAAGGCGCTGCCGCGTTCCTCGCTGAGCCTGGTCAAGGCGAATATCGCGACGGAGCTGGGTGTGGACACGTCGGTGGTGCAGCTGCGCTGGATTCCGCGCACAATGCGGGCGCCTCGTCCGGAATTGGAGGAAATGCACGGGCCGGGGACCTACCAGAGCGCCGGGCGCTTGCTGGAGGAATACCCGGAACTTTCGGCGTCGATTTACGGCCCGCACGGCATCAACGTCACGGAGATCGACAATGCATTCGACGATCTGCGGCGCAGTCATCCCGACCTGGTGGCGCACTCGCGTCTGACGTTTTACCGTTCGGATACCCTGGTGGACAGCTATGTGCTGGTTTTGCGACTGAACAATCGGCGGTGAGCCGAAGGGGCGGTGATTTGGGCTGAAAAGGCCCGAATACATGAACAAGAAAGAGCTGTGAGCGCCTGGCGCTCACAGCTCTGTTGTTTTAAGCTTCTGTCGGTCTTCAATCCGTTACCGGTCAAAAACTGCCGATCAACCGGCTGCCAGCGCTTTGTCCAGATCGGCGATCAGATCCTCTTTTTCTTCGATGCCGACCGAGAGGCGAATCAGACCGTCGGTGATGCCGAGTCGCTGCCGGTTCTCGGGCGGAATGCTGCCGTGCGTCATCGACGCCGGGTAGTTGATAAGCGATTCGACGCCGCCCAGCGATTCGGCCAGCAGGAAGAGTTCCGTGCTGCGGGCAAAGGCATGCGCTTTCTCCGAACTGCCCAGATCGATCGAAATCATGCCGCCGAAGCCGTTCATCTGGCGTCTGGCCAGGTCGTGCTGCGGGTGCGATTCCAGGCCGGGGTAGTAAATTTTCTGCACGGCGGCATGCGATTCCAGGTGCGCCGCGATGGCGCGCGCGTTCTCATTGTGCCGCTGCATGCGAACCGCCAGCGTCTTGGTCGAGCGCAGGCACAGCCAGCAGTCAAAAGGCCCGGGAACCGCGCCGATGGAATTCTGCAGCACCGCCAGCTTCGCGCCCAGCTCCTCCGTTTTTGTCACCAGAAGGCCGCTCACAAGGTCGGAATGTCCGCCGAGGTATTTTGTTGCGGAGTGCATGACGATGTCCGCGCCGAGGTCCAGCGGGCGCTGCAGACAGGGCGTCATGAAAGTGTTGTCGACCACAAAGAGCGTCTTGTGCGCGTGCGCAATTTCGGCCACCGCCGCCAGGTCCGTCAGGTTCATCATCGGATTCGTGGGCGACTCGGAGAACACCATGCGCGTGTTCGGTTTGATGGCCGCCGCGACGTTTTCCGGATTGCGCATATCCACGTAGGTGAAATCCAGCCCAAAGCGGCGAAACACGGTTTCAAACAGGCGGAAGGTGCCGCCGTACATGTCTTCGGCCGCGACGATGTGATCGCCCTGCGAGAACAGCCGCAGCAGCGTGTCCAGCGCCGCCGATCCACTTGCAAAGGCCAGGCCTCGCGCGCCGTTTTCCAGCGCTGCGATGTTCGTCTCCCAGCTGCGGCGCGTCGGGTTGTCCGTGCGTGAATACTCAAATCCCTTGTGCCGGCCGACTTCTTCCTGCGCGTATGTCGAGGTCTGGTACAGCGGTACCGTCACGGCTCCCGTGCGTTCTTCGGGTTCCTGTCCAACGTGAATGGCGGTCGTTGCAAATCCGTACTTCATAGCTTCCTGCAGATTCTTGTGCTTTTGAGTGAGTAATTCAATTGCGGGCTTGCCGTGTCCGGCTGTCAGCGACGGTCGAACTCAGCGCCTATCAGCGCCGGGAGTTCAAATTCATGCGAGCCAAACAAAGAAAAAGGCATCCGTGTGGAAAGTATTATCTGGCCGAATTCGGACGTTTCCATGTTCCAGGCCAGGTCCAGGCGCAGGACGTCGCGACCGCTCAGCCAGTCGTGATGCAGTCGCAGTCCAACTCCCGCGGCGCTATGGACGCGCTGATCGGCGATTTGTTGATCCAGGTTCCACACGACTCCCGCATCGTAAAACGCCGCGGCTTCCAATCCCAAACGAGGCGTGCCGACGATCGGATTGAGGCGCAATTCCAGCGTAGCCAGCAGTGTGTTGTCGCCCACGAGCAGGTTGGCGTCGTAGGCGCGCAGCCCCGCGTGGTTATCCAGCACGGCCTGACGTTGCGCCGGCCAGTTCCACGAGGTTTGCTGGGCAATCCGACCGGCGAGCACGACGTGTTCAGTCAGCTCAAGATGCCCCAGACCTTCGGTTCGCAGGTGGGTATAACGCGCAGCTCCGTCGCGAAATCCGCTGCCCGCTCCAAACATCCCATACAAATACATTTTTTTGTTTACCATCGTGCTGGAAGCAGCCGAGCCGCCGGCATATACAAAGTGCTCGCCCGTGGAGCCGACGGGAAAAAACTTGCCGAACGCGACATTGCCGCGCGCGCCCAGCGGTGTTGTGACACTCCCATCGGCCTCGACAAAGGCGCTGCCGAAGTCCTGCGCCAGCGATGAAAACCCCACCAGAAAGTAGCCGCTGCCTTCTGCGGCGCCGCGCCATTCGTTGTTGTTGTTCACGTGCGGCAGGTATCCCATCAGAGCGCCGGCGAAAAAGCGATCCTCCTCGACAAAAGCGCGGTTGACCCAGGCCTCCAGCCTGATGCGCTGATCCTGGATTTTCGGCTGCGTGCGCCGGTAGTCGTAAGCGCGGCCGTGATCGCCCTCCGCTCTGAGGCCAAAACTCAATCGGTCGTACGGCGAGGAGTAGGGCAGAGCGAGGGCCGCCGACCACGCAAACGTCGTTGAGTTTGAATCGGCGTCGCCGAACTCGGTCAGGCGGGCAGAGGCCTGTGCGGCCAGACCTGCGGGCAGGGGGACATACAGTTCGGCCGCCGTTTCGTCCAATTTGTCGTTTTCCGAGGAGTGCAGGTGCGAGAGGGCAAATGGTCCGGCGCGCGTTTCATCGGCGACAAAGGGCAGGCCGGGGAGGACAAGCGTGAGCCCAAAGTCTTTCTGTTCTCCGCCAATATTGATGTGCGGCAGGGGCAGGGGGAGCGGGCGCTCCTGCACGGTAATCTGAATGTCGGCCTCGCGCGGCGCAAATTCAATGATTTCGAGCTGAACGTCGCTGAACTTGCCGGAGCGCAGCAGCGTCCAGCGCGCCTCCAGCAAGGTCAACGAGTCGACCATGTCGCCTTCGCGGAAAATCAGCAGATCGTTAAGCGTCGAAGTGGAAATGGTTCCGCGCGCCGGCGAAGGGAAACCGGGCGCAGCGGCAATTTCATACTCGATGGCGCGGACGCGCCACTCGGGCCAGTCGGAGTCGGGTTCGGACTGCACGGCGTTGAGCGGCGGAGAGCCGCACACTGCAAGACAGACAAGAGCAAAAGTCAGGGCAAAGCTTTGCAACATGTAAAATCGGAAAGTGGAAGGCGGATGTCGTTTCGTCCGCGTGCATGTGAAGCAAAAAATTACTGGCTAGTCTCGGAATTTATGGGCAACTTAACGGAAATTCTTTAAACCTAAGCGAGTGGTCTACATGAAAAACCTGCTAACACTTGTTTTGTTTGCCATAAGTGCCGGTCCTCTTCTCGCCGGTGGATTTCAACTGAATGACAATTCCGCCCGGTCCATTGGAATGGGATTTAACACCGCATGGCGGGGCGTTGATGCGTCCACGGTTTTTTACAATCCGGCCGGGATGACGCAATTGCCGGGTGGAGTTCACCTGACGGGCGGCGCGTCGTTTATTGCACCAGGGGCCAAGTATACCGGAGTTGCGAACTACAATGAGTTTAACACCACGGAACTCGAAGACGAAGTATTTGTCGTTCCGCATTTTTACGGCGTCTGGCACGATGAGGAAAGCGATTTTGCGCTCGGCCTCGGCGTGTTTGTGCCCTTTGGTCTCGGCACGGAATGGCCGGAAGGCTGGGTAGGCGAAGCGCTGGCTCTGCGCGCGTCGCTGGAGACAATTGCAATTAATCCCAACATCGCCTACGAAATGTTCGACGACAAACTGTCCGTGAGTGTCGGGGCGGTGTGGGCCACAAGTACAGTCCTGTTGCGTCAGCGTATCATCTCCTTTGAGCCGCGCCCCACGGTCGAACTGGAAGGCGACGACCAGACCTTTTCGTTTAATGTCGGCGCAACGTATCAGCCGAATGAAGACTGGTATATCGGTGCGTCCTATCGTCACAATCTGGAATTTGAATACGAAGGCGAGTCGAGTTTTACCAACGATCCGGGTCTGGATCCGCTGTTTCAGGCGGGCGCCGGCGGAACGACGATCAACCTGCCCTTTGATCTGCGCGTCGGCGTGGGTTGGCAGGTGACGCCGGAGCTGGCCATTGCGGCGGGCGTTGATTTTGTCGGCTGGTCGTCGTACGACACGCTTTCTGTTAACTTTGAAAAAGCGCCGGGCAATCCGTCCACTTCACTGACGCTGAACAGTCCTCGCAACTACGAAGATTCGTTTATTTACCAGCTGTCGGCGGAATACCAACTGACGGAGACGTCCAGTCTGCGCGGCGGCGTGTATTACGACGCGGTACCGGTCGACGCTATGTACACACAGCCGATTCTTCCCGATGCCGACCGTTATGGTTTTTCACTTGGATACGGCGTGTCGCTGGTCGATGGTTTAACCATGGACATCGGCGCACTGTTTATCATTGGCGCACAGCGCGAAGTGGAGAACAGCCCTGTTAATTTCGACGGCATTTACAATGCCTGGGCGAACGTCGGCAGTATCGGTTTTAACTACACCTTCCAGTGAAATGCCGCGGGCATTTTGACTTAACTCTGCATTAAACAATCGGGAAAATACATGATGCAAATAGCAGCACATTTACGCCAAAAATTCGTGCGTCTGAGCTCCGCACTTTGTTTAACTACGCTCGGCGCTTTACTTTTGTTTGCCTGCGATCCGGATGTGGCGGACCCGTCGTCCACCTCGGAATACGGCAGTCTGCACAGCGGTGCAAATCCGCCGGTTCTCGTGGGACTGGGCGGCAGTTTAATTGCCGGCATGCAGGACGGCGCGGTCTACGAGCGCGCTTCCGCCAACAGCTTTATGAGCCTGATGGCGCAGCAGATGGGCATCACGGATTTTGAGTATCCGGAGGTTCCCGATCCGGGCGCCGGTCTTTCGCGCGTGCGCCTGCACGGTTTTGACGCGATGGGCAATCCGATTTCGACGCGCCGAACCGAGCTGACGCCGCCGTCGAACCTCGATCTGGCGCGCGCATATAATGTACTCGGCGTTCCGGGCGCCTTGCTGTCGGACATGATGTACGAGGGCGACTTTACGGTTCATCCGAATCCGTTTCTGGCTCCGGTGGCGCGCAACCCCGCCTTCGGCGCCTCGCTGGTGGCGCAGGCCGCCGGCCTCCAGCCGGACGTCCTGATAATCTGGACCGGCAACAACGATGTTCTGTTGTGGGCCAATACCGGCGGCGACGGCAGCGGCGGGTTGAGCGAGCCCACGGCGCCGGAGGCGTTCGACGCGCTGTACAATCAGTTGCTGGACAAAGTTGCCGAGCTGATGCCGAACACAAAAGTCATTGTACTTAACATCCCGGACATCCCGACGGCGCCCTTTTTCACGACCTTGCCCTGGAATATTTTGCCGCTGGATGCCGCCACGGCTTCGCAGTTAAACGCGGTGCCGGCATATCAGACGCTCGGAATTTCTTTCCAGGCCGGACAAAACGGCCCGGTCTATGTTAACACTGCGGCCACGGGCGGCATCAAACAGGCCACGGAGGGCGATCTGCTTCTGCTGACCTTGCCGACCGACTCGCTTGCGGCGGGGTGGGGCAGCGCGGTGCCGATTCCGGATCGCTATGTACTGGACGCGGCTGAGACTGCGATTGTACAGGCGCACATCGATGCGTACAACCAGTCGATCAGTGCGGCGGTGGCCAAACACGCCAACGTGTCGCTCTTTGACGCGAATGCCGTATTTGCGCGGATTAACGCCCAGGGTTATCCGATGGTCGGCTCTTCACCGCTGACCTCTGCGTTTATTTCCGGCGGTATCTTCAGCCTGGACGGCATTCATCCCTGCTCACGCGGTTACGGCGTGGTTGCCAATGAACTGCTGACGATGATCAACACGACCTACGACGCCGATCTGCCGCTGGTCCAGCTGCCCCTGCTTCCGGCGGTTTACCTGGACGACATCCCCTGATTGGAAGATCGGTCCATTGTACGGGTGTATTAAACACACAGCCGCTCCGGATTCCGGAGCGGCTGTTGTTGTTTTTGGACAGCGGTCAGGGGGGTAGAGAGGGCGTGCTTGAGATTTGGGTGTTGAAAACCTGTGCAAAATACGTAGAACTACGTATGAGCTGTGAGCCCTCACAGCTCGAAAAACTTCCGTGCCAAACATTTTTTGTTCTTGCAATTCCTGCTGAACGGGCATTCGGGGCTTGAAAGCGGTAGGTGCGGCGGCATGAATGGGCAGGCTTCGCAAGAGCTGCGGCGCCTCAACGCGCCGCAGCTCTGTTGTTTTTGTGCCTCAGGTCTGCAGCACGCCCGCATTAAACGGCGGCACCGCGTCATTGTGCGAGGCGCAGGCGATCCCGCGTGAAATAATTGCACGTGTGTCCGGCGGGGCGATGATGCCGTCCACCCAGAGACGCGCCGCCGCGTATGTCGGCGTGGTCTGGCTGTCGTAGCGTTCCTGGATTTCCGCGAGCATGGCGTTCTGCTCTTCGTCCGTCATGCTTTTGCCCTGCTTCTTGAGCGAGGCCGTGCGAATGGTCAGCAGGGTCCTGGAGGCCTGCGCGCCGCCCATCACCGCAATTTTAGCGCCCGGCCAGGCAAAGATGAATCGCGGATCGTAAGCCTTGCCGCACATGGCATAGTTGCCGGCGCCATAGCTGTTGCCGATGATAAACGTGAATTTCGGGACGGTCGAATTGGATACCGCATTCACCATCTTTGCGCCGTCTTTGATGATGCCGCCCTGCTCGGCGCGCGTGCCCACCATAAAACCGGTGACGTCCTGCAGGAAGACCAGCGGAATGTTGCGCTGGTTGCAGTTCATAATAAAGCGCGCCGCTTTGTCGGCGCTGTCCGAGTAAATCACGCCGCCTACCTGGATCTCGCCGCGCGCATTGCGCAGGACGTCGCGATCGTTGGCGACGATGCCGACGGCCCAGCCGTCGATACGGGCATAACCACAGACAATTGTCTTGCCGTAATCCGCCTTGTATTCGTCGAACTCGGACTTGTCGACCATGCGCGCAATCAATTCGCGCATGTTGTAGGGTTTGGTGCGCTGCGCCGGCAGCAGGCCCCACAGCTCTTCCGGGTCGTAGGCGGGGAGGGCCGACTCGACGCGGTCAAACAGCTTCTTCTGTCCCTTGGCCGGGCCGAACTTGTCGACGAGGCTGCGGACGGTCTCGATCGCTTCCTGGTCATTGGCGCATTTGTAGTCGACTACGCCGCTGAGCGAGGTGTGCATCGTCGCGCCGCCCAGTTCTTCCGTCTCGGCTTTTTCGCCGATCGCGGCTTCCACCAGGGCGGGGGCGGCCAGAAAGAGGCTGCCGGTGCCGTCGACAATCAGCGCTTCGTCGCTCATGATCGGCAGGTACGCGCCGCCCGCAACACAGGGACCCATAATGGCGGCAATCTGCGGAATGCCTTTGGACGACATGATGGCATTGTTGCGGAACTGCCGTCCAAAGTGCTCTTTGTCCGGGAAAATTTCGTCCTGCATGGGCAGGAAGACACCGGCGGAGTCGACCAGATAAATGATCGGCAGGTGATTCTCGATGCAGATCTCCTGCGCCCGCAGATTTTTCTTGGCCGTCATCGGGAACCAGGCCCCGGCTTTCACCGTCGCGTCGTTGGCCACGACCATGACTTCGCGTCCCTGGACGATGCCGATGCCCGCCACGACGCCGGCGGAAGGCGCTCCACCGTATTCGCGGTACATTCCGTCGGCGGCGAACAAGCCGATTTCCAGGAAATAACTCTCTGGGTCGAGCAGGGCGCGGATGCGGTCGCGCGCCGTCATTTTGCCCTTGGCCTGATGTTTTGCGACGGACTTTTCACCGCCGCCCTCGCGGATTTTGGCGGCGCGGCCGGCGATCATGCGCCACTGTTCGCGGTTGGCGTCGACATTGGTGTTGTAGTTCAAATCGTCTTTGATCGGCGATCCGATTGGCCTTGACATGCAAACCCCTTGCTCTTGACCCTTGGTTGTCTCTGCGTTAAGCGGCAGAAATGAAGCTCTGATTGCGGTACTCGGCGGAGAAACGGCCCTGTTTTCGATTCGATGGGCGGCCGCCCGGCGTACAGCCGCACAAAATACGAATTCCAAAGAGTTTTCCCCCGCCTTCACACGCCTCTCAGGTTCAACTCGTCGTCTGCTTCACATCGTATTTTTGCCGCATTTATCGTAATTTCCCTGTTCTGTGGACTCGCATGCGATGCGCCCGGCTGACCGCCTCGTGGTCTCCGGCCGTCGGCAAAGCGCCGCCCGCGCGGCCTGCGCACCGGGTCCCGGACTTTTGCTCGCAATTTCTATCGGAAACACATACACGTTTACACAAAGGGTATGCTCTATGGCCAAGGCGACCAGAACGAAGCGCACGGCGGCGGAAAACGCAGGCGACGCGACGACGGAAGAAGCAAAACGCAGCAACGGCACCACCGCCAATTCTGATCAGTCCAAAGAGGCGACGCCGTCGTCGTCAGCCAACGGAGCGTCGGCAGACCACTCGGAATTCGGCGATCGTACCGGTCCGTTTGACACCACCGGGTTTGACGACGAAACTATCATTGAGTGGTACCGCCGGCTGCACCTGGGCCGTCGCCTGGACCAGAAAGCCGCGCTCTACCTGAAGATGGCCAAGGGCTGGTCCTACCACGCGCCTTATGCCGGTCACGACGGCATCCAGCTGGCAATCGGCAAGATTTTCCGCTCCGGCAAGGACTTTCTCTTTCCCTATTATCGCGACATGCTTACTTGTTTGTCGGCGGGATTGACGGTTGAAGAACTGATTCTCAACGGTCTGAGCAAAGACGGCGACGTCGCCGGCGGCGGTCGCCACATGAGCAATCACTTCGCCAAGCCGGAAGTGGGCATTCAGAACGGCTCGTCCTGTACGGGCAACCATTCGCTGCACGCGGTTGGAACCGGACGCGCCATTAAAAAACTCGGCGGCGACGAGTTCTCGATTTATTCGGGCGGTGAATCGGCCTGTTCAGAGGGCTATTTCTACGAAGCCGTCAATGTGGCGACGCTCGAAAAACTGCCGGTGATTTTCACGATTCAGAACAACAAATTCGGCATCTCCGTGCCGGTGCGTGAACAGACCGCCAACACGCGCGTGTCCGACAACTTCCGCGGCTTCAGCAACCTGAAAATTATCAACTGCGACGGCCTCGACCCCTTTGCGTCGTTCCGCGCCATGCAGGAAGCGCGCGACTATGTGCTGTCCGGCGCCGGCGCGGCCTTTGTGCACGCCGACTGCGACCGCATCGGCTCGCACTCCAACTCCGACAACCACGAACTGTACCGCACGCAGGACGAGTTCGACGCGATGGCCAAACGCGACACGCTCGCGCGCTACCGCAAAATGCTGATCGACCGCAAGCTGCTGACGGAAACCGAGATCGAAGAAATTGAAGAGCAGAACAAAAAGCTGATCTTTGCCGCGGCCGACGTGGCCGAAGCGGCCGCCGATCCCGCGCCGGACTCGTGGAAACAGTTTATCGTGCCGGAGTCGGTCGTCGACTACAGCGATACGTCTGAAGCGAACTACAGCAACGATCCGAAGGGCGAACAGCTGACCCTGCGCGAGGCGATCAACGTCACGATGAAGGAGGAATTCCGCCGCAATCCCAAGACCTACCTGTGGGGACAGGACGTCGCGTCCGTCAACAAACAGGGGATTTTCAACGTGCCGAAAGGCATGCTGGACGAGTTCGGCAACGAGCGCATCTTCAACGCGCCGATTGCAGAAGACTCGATCGTCGGTACGGCCAACGGTTTTTGCCGCTACGACGACGATATCCGCGTGGTGGTCGAAGGCGCCGAGTTTGCCGACTATTTCTGGCCGGCGATGGAACAGCTGATCGAGTGCACGCACGACTACTGGCGCACAAAAGGCCAGTTCTCGCCGAACATCACGATCCGTCTGGCCAGCGGCGGTTATATCCAGGGCGGCCTGTATCACTCGCAGAACCTCGACGCGATTTTCTCGCATCTGCCGGGTCTGCGCGTCGTGTGCCCCGCTTTTGCTTCCGACGCGGTCGGCCTGATGCGCAACTCGATCCGCTCGCGCGGCGTGACGCTCTATCTGGAGCCGAAGGCGCTCTACAATTTCCGTCCGACGTCGGAATCAAAACCGGGCGACGACTACATCGTGCCATTCGGCAAGGGCAAGATCCGCCGCGCCGGCAAGGACATCACGATCGTGACGTACGGCAACGCCCTGCACAAAGTCCTGCGCGCAATAAAAGAGATAGAAAAAGCCGGCATCGATGCGGAAGTGATCGACCTGCGCACGCTGCGTCCCTGGGATCGGCAGATGGTGTTTGAGTCGGTCAAAAAGACCAACCGCGCGCTGGTGGCGCACGAGCACTACCTGACCGGCGGAATCGGCGGCGAGATTGCCGCGGCCATCAGCAGCGAGTGTTTCAGCTTCCTGGATGCGCCGGTGGGCCGCGTGGCGTCGAAAGATTGCCCGGTCGGTTTTGCGCAGAAGCTTGAAGGCGCTATCCTGCTGCAGGAAAAAGACGTGGTGGAAGCGGTCAAAGCGACGGCCAATTACTGATCGTCGACGCATAGTCTGCCGGCCGCGACGACGGACTGCGAACGGACCCGCCTGAACATCAACAACAAAAAGACCCGCCTGTTCATAGCAGAGCGGGTTTTTTCATTTGTCGATCGAAGGTTAACAAAAGCGGATTTAAAAAGCTCTGGTCAGCATCAGAAGTATGCGGCGATAATAGCGCTGAGAATGATGGCGCCCAGGCCGCAGCCCACAGCCAGAAATTGCAGGGTGCTGACGCGGGTTTGCAGTGCGCCCAGGCGTCGACGGAGCTCGTTGTTTTCGTTGGCCAGCGTTTGAATGCGACTGCCGTGATCGGCATCGGAGCTGTGTTCGGGGAGTTCGACGGCCATGATCATTTTTTCGACTTCGCGGCGGGCGGAGCCGATTTTGCGCTCCATCTCATCGTTGGCCTCATCGATCATGACTTCGACGATTTTCGTGGTTTCGTCGACGATATACTTGGTTTCGGTGACCTTGCTTTTGAATTCGTCGATGTCGTTCTGGATCATCTTGGTTTCGCGGCGGTGTTTGTCGAGCAGGTTAATCTGGCGCTGGTCAAGGCGGTGCAGTTCCTCGCGCAGCTGCTGAACCTGGAGCGCGACTTTTTTCTCCAGATCGAGGAAGCCGTCGCCGACGAGCTGGCTGATTCTCTGCCGGCTGGTCTTGAGGAGGTTGTCGATTTCACCGCGACGAGCGTTGATATCGCGGTTGGCGCCGACGATGGCGTCGCGCGTTTTTTCGATGCTGCTCAATTCGGCGTGAATGCGTTCGATATCGCTCGATTTTTCGCGGATGGTCTGCAAGGTGGTTTCGGTGGTTTCCTCAACGCGGCTCAGTGTGGTGCTGTTTGCCTCGGCCAGGCTGCTGAACTCTGCGCGAAGTTCCTCACCGAGGCGCGTCATTGCGTCGGCGCGTTGTTCGAGTTGTTCCATCAGGCGGCAGTAGTCGTGGGCCTGTTTGCGAATGGTATCGAACAGGCCTGCGACTTCGGCGCTGATGGCGTTGGATTCTAGTTTCGACATGGCTTCGTGTATTCCAGGAAATAGCTGAGGCTGGAACAGAGTTTTTCCAGGAGGAAGTCCTCCACGGCCGGTACGATGCCGGGGGATTTGCGAAACATCGTGTCGAGCATTTCCTCGCGGAATGCGGCGTCGCTTTCGTACTTGGTTTGCAGGTATTCGCGCAGGAAGGTATCGAGTTCGCCGACTTCGGCCAACTCGTCGTAGATCGTGCGCCCGGCGTAGGCCGGACGGTTCGTCGGACTGTCGTTATGTGTCGTCTGATCGCTCATGGCTGCTTTTCAGCGGAACATCACAACGAATATGAGCTAATTTTCGCACAAAAGGAAGCACTTTAGGGCGCGGCGGCCGCCGGATCGGGAGGAAATTTCGGGCAAAATGCGGCGGCGCTCCAAACGTCGGCATATGCTGGGCCGGGTTGCGAAGCGGGCAGGAATGCGCCGTGCGAACGGTTTTGCGGGTGATACATCTTGATTTTAGCACGGAAATTGGTGAGATTTGGCCGCTATGAGCGTGACGGAACACATAAGTGAACATGCAGCTGCCGACCAGGATGCGGACATCAGCAGGCATCGCGAAGAATTGCTGGAAGCCTGCCGGCGCAATCTGCGTCACGTGGACGCGGCAATGATCGGCAAGGCTTTTGATTTTTGTGTTCAGGCGCACGGCAAGGATTTGCGCGCCTCGGGCGAGGCATATTACACTCATCCGATCCAGGTGGCCAAGATCGTGGCGACGGAGCTGCCGCTGGACGACGTGTCCGTGGCGGCGGCGCTGCTGCACGACGTGGTGGAAGACACGGAATTCAGCCAGAATGACATCCACCAGGAGTTCGGCGAGGAAGTGGCGAATATCGTTGACGGCGCCACAAAAATCACGGATGTTTTCAAGAGCCACGAAATCACCAAGGCGGCCAGTTACCGCAAGCTGCTGATTTCACTCATCAACGATGTGCGCGTCATTCTGGTCAAGTTTGCCGACCGTCTGCACAACATGCGCACGTTGCAGTATTTAAAGCCTGAAAAACAGAAACGCCTGGCGCGCGAAACGTTAACAATTTACGCGCCGCTGGCGCACCGCTTTGGTCTGGGGTCAATTAAATGGGAGCTGGAGGACCTGGCGTTTAAGTACACCAACCGCCCGGCCTACGACGAGATTAAAAACTCGCTGAATATTAAACGCCAGGAGCGTGAGAAATACATCCGGTCGTTTTCGGAGCCGATTGAGGCGCAACTGCGCGAGGCGGGGTTCAAGTTTGAGGTTGGCGGCCGCGCCAAACACATATTCTCGATTTACAACAAACTTGTTAACCGCGGCAAAACAATTGAGGAGATTTACGATCTCTTTGCGGTGCGCATTATTCTGGACACGCCCAAACCAAACGATTGTTTTACCGTCTACGGCATTGTATCTGATATTTACACCCCGGTGCCGGAGCGCTTCAAGAATTACATTTCCGTGCCGAAAAAAAACGGCTACCAATCGCTGCACACCACGGTAATTGGACCGCAGGGGCGCAAGGTTGAAGTGCAGATTCGCACGCGCGCGATGCACGAGGTGGCGGAGAAAGGTGTGGCGGCGCACTTCCGCTACAAGGAAATCAGCGGCAACAGTTACATCGAGGACGCGGAGCTGGAAGAGTGGGTGCACTGGGTGCGCGATGTGTTCGACAGCGCGGGCGATGAAGCTCCCGAACAGGTGGTCGAGTCGTTTAAGTTAAACCTGTACCAAAACGAAATTTATCTGTTCACTCCCAAGGGCGAGCTGCGCATTCTGCCGCAGCAAGCGACGCCCGTCGACTTTGCCTACGCAATTCACACCAAGGTTGGCCACCACTGTATCGGCGCAAAAGTTAACCAGAAAATCGTGCCGCTGGATTACGAGTTGCACAGCGGCGATCAGGTTGAGATAATTACTTCCAAGAACCAGCGCCCCAACAAGGACTGGGAAAAATTTGCGATTACACACAAAGCCAAGTCCAATATTCGCAAGTTTTTCAAGGAAGAACGCCGCACGCAAATTGCCGACGCCCGCGAGCTGTGGGCGCGCCGTATGCGCAAGTTAAAAGTGCATATTAACGACGATGAGCTGGAGAAGATCGTCCGGCAGATTCGCTACATGAACAAAGCCGAGTTCTTTTTTGCACTCGGTACGGGCAAGTTGACGCTGGAGGCGGCGGAAGCTGCGGTGATGGAGCGCTGGAACAAAGCCGGCGGCGCCAGACGGCCGGAGGCGCAGCAGGACGATGCTGCGCAGCAGGATGCGATCACATTCGACAAATTTAAACACACGGCGAGGACGGAAGCCGACGGCGTGTATATCGTCGGCTCCGATGCGCCGCTTAAATATTCGTATGCGCGCTGCTGCAATCCCGTGCCGGGCGACGACATCACCGGCGTGGTGACGGTGGGCGGCGGCGTCAAGATACACCGCACGACCTGCAAAAACATCGCTTCGATGCAGGAGTCGCTTAAACCGCGTCTGGTCGACGTGCGGTGGTCGTCGCGTCAGGCCAAAAGTTTTATGGCGGCGATCAAGGTGACGGGCGAAGACCGTCCTGCGATGTTAAACGACCTGACGAGCGCCATTTTATCCTGCGACCACACCAATATCCGCAGTGTTAACATCGACTCCTATGACTCGTTGTTTGAGGGCGTCATCACTGTGCATGTGATGGATGTTAACCGGGTGGAGGAGATCTTTGAGGTTCTGCGTACTGTTAAGGGCGTCAAGACTGTCTCGCGTTTTGAGGGCTGAGCGGATTGAGTTTTTTGGCTTGCCGGCAGACTTCTGACTCGTTTGCATTCGGCATGAGTCGCGGCGCTGTCGCTTTGCCGCTCTTCTGACTTTCTTGTTAGTTAATGTGTTTGAGGCTTAAAGACCTGGCGTTGCGTCAGGTCCGGCGCCGGTGTGGTTTCATGCGCCGCAATTGGGTTGAGAGTCGCGTCGTTCTCGGCACAATCACAAGCCGAATTCCGGTGTGAATGCGCGAATTCGGGCACATCGAAACTGAGATCGTGCAGGATTGCTACGGATATTCCACCGCATCGTCGGATTTTTTTCACTCAGGAGTCCGTGGCCTGCTCAAGGGTTGCAGGTTCTATGAGATCAACTTTGTCGGCGGAGTGGGCATTGGGGCGCACTTTTGTGACGATCCTGGGCCCACCCGATACCCGCCGCCATACCGCCTGAAAAAATACCACGCAGCCTCAGGCCCCGGTAACCCGACCGGGAAGGTTCCCGGTTTGGCGGCCTGACGTCCGCGTTTAAACAGCTCTCTCAACGCGTGTTGTTATGTTTTGCATGCTGGTCAGGACAAAGCGCGCAGAAAGCCGGCCGGAGAAAATCAGGCTGGCGGTTCATGTATCTCAACGTGGTTGGAAGTCGGTTAAACGGGAAGAGCGTCGTGAATAGTCTCAGCGCTGTCGACGTTCGATGTTGATGCTGCCGCTGATGGTTTTGGCCTGAATCATCGTGCCGCCGCCGTTGAGAATGCCGTAAACGTGGCGGCGTTTGATATTGCCGTTGAATCCCTCGCGTGCATCCATGGAGATGCGACCGTCATTGGTGATGGCGTCGAGATTGCCTGCGACGGTGGGGGAGAGGAAAATATCAATATCGCCGCTGTCGGCGTTTAATTCTATACCCTGGTTTTTGCCGGACAGGTTGACCTCGATGTCGCCCTCGCGGCTGTTGGCGTTGACCTGGGCTTTGGCATTGGAGAGTTTGATGTCGCCGGTGTTGGAGGCCATGCTTATGACGCCGAAGGCGTCGACGATGTCGATGTCGCCGGTGTTGCTGATCAGAGTGATCGAGCCGGTGACATTGTTGACTTTTATATCGCCGCCGGAAGAGTTGGCGGCCAGTTCGCCGGTGAGGTGTTTGCCGATGATTTTGCCGGCGAGAGTTTCCAGTTTAATCATGCCGCTGAGATTGCGCACCACAATTCGGCCTTCGCGTGTTTTGGCGGTCACGCTGAACTCGCGCGGCACATGGAGCTTGAACCTTGCACCAAAACTCCACCAGCCCCACTGCAAATTCAGTTTGCGCGCCTTGCGCGTGCCTTTGACGTGAATGATTGGGCCCGACTTGCTCATCGACAGTGCAAAGCGACCAATTTCATCCTGATTGCCGGTCAACTCAACGACCAGTTCTACCTGGTTGCGGTCCCAGCTGTCGACCGTAATGTCGCCGAAGTCGGTGTCGAGGACGATAAACTCACCTGCGCCGACCTCATACGTTCGCTTGATGGTGTTGGTGGCGGGAGTAGCAAACGCGGCGATTGTCTCCGAACGCAGCGTGTCGACTTCCTGTGCGGAAGCCGGCGCGGCAAACAGAGCCAGATTGACAAACAGACCAACGAGAAGAAATACTGTCATGGCTGTCTTGATCATGCGCGATTACTGATGCGTACCGCGGCGGAACACCGGGACCGCGGCTCGACCGCAAAGCTACGTAGTCGCGCTGACACGGTTGCAAAATTTTTGGGTCCGTGAATTCACCCACGGCGCAGTCGTACCGCAAATGCTCCGTCGCAGCCGTGGATGTGGGGCAGTGTTTCGAGCGCGCCGTCGCGGCAGACTTCGGCCGGGAGATAGTTTTCGGCCGGATCGAGCGCAAAATCGGGTGTTTCGCGCAGGAAACGATCGACTACTTCGCGATTCTCCTCTGGTTCGGTAGTACAGGTGCTGTAGACCAGAACGCCGCCGGGCGCCGTCAGAGAGGCGGCGTGACGCAAAATGTCGGTCTGCAGAGCGGCCAGTCCCGCCAGATCATCCGGCCCGCGACGCCATTTAATCTCGGGTTTGCCGGAGAGCGTGCCGAGTCCCGAACAGGGCGCATCGACGAGAACGAGGTCTGCCGGCGCATCAAACCGTATTGAGCGTGCGTCGCCTTCCAGCGTGCGGATGCAGCTAAGCCCCAGACGTTGCGCCGCATTGTGGATCAGCGGCAGTTTGTTGGCATGCAGATCAAGGGCAACGACGTCGCCTTTGTCGTTCATCAACTCGGCGGCATACGTGCTTTTGCCGCCAGGCGCGCTGCAAAGATCGTAGACCGTCCATCCGGCCTGCGGCGAAGCCAGACGAATAACGGCCGCAGCGCCGGCGTCCTGGACGGTGCATCGACCGTCGCGAAACGCGGCCAGATCGTCCAGCGCCAGGGGCGAATCGAGAAAAATGCAATCCGACTGAAAGGCGACGGGCTCGACCTCAAGGCCGAGCGACCGCAATTCGGCCAGCAGTTCCTCGGTTGAACTGCGCAAGCGGTTGACGCGCAAACATTGGCGCGGCCTGAGATTATTCGCCTGGAGTAACTGTTCACATTCCTGCGCACCAAAGCGCTGCCGCCAGCGTTCCACCAACCAGTCGGGATGTGAATGCAGGACGCCCAGACGCGTTGTCTGATCTGACGGGGGCGTCGGCGCTCCCTTTGCAACACAGGCGCGCAGCACAGCATTTGTGAAGCCCGTCAGGCGTTCGCCCGCCCGGCGGCGCACATAACGCACAGCCTCGTGAATTGCGGCGTGCGCGGGAATTTTGTCCATGAACTCCAGCTGATACAAGGCGGTGCGCAGGGCGGCCAGAATGGCATGCGGCAGTTTGCGAATGCGCGTTTTACTGTGATGCTGGAGTTGCCAGTCCAGGCGGCGTTGCTGCCGCAGAACTCCTTTGACCAGTTCGGTCAGCAGATTGCGATCGCGGGAGTGCTCAAGCTGTGCGCGGGCCTCATCCAGCAGTTTGTCCGCATAGGCGTCTCTTCCGGCCACGGCAGCCAGAATGTCGCAGGCGTAGGTGCGCGCCGAGCGGCCCTCGGTTGTATCAGTCGTCGTTTTTTTGAACTTTGTTAATTCAGACATGTATCGTCCGCGGGTTGCTTGGGTTAATGCCCTGGGGGAGGAAGCGGCAGCCGTCCGGTGTCCATTGCCCGGCATCCGATGGTACTATGTCCATACCTTGCATGCCATGCTTCGCTTTGATAACTTGACGCTCGAAATGCCGGTCTGTCCGGGACACCGTTCGTCAAATGCGATAACTTACAAACTCTGTTAATCGATATGAAAAAATTTCCACTGCTCCTGTTGCTTGCCGGACTGATGTTTTCTCCTTTGTTTGTCATTGCGCAGGATGGCGACAGTGATGACGGCGAGACCAGGCGCAAACGGCCGGAACGCGACGAGGAAACTCCGATTCAACCGTCATTCAACAAGACCTGGCCATGGTCGGTCGGCGCGTTGATCGGCGCATCGTTTAACTCTCAGGGTGGTAAGTTTTACAGCGCCTGCGACTGTGAATTCAGCAAAGGTGGCGGCAGCGGACTCATTCTCGGCGTCTTTGCGGAAAAACAGGTTTCCAGGGAACTTGCATGGGGTTTGCGCCTGACGCACGAAGCCAGGGACATAACCGCCAAGTTCGTCGAGTACGAATACGTCGAACTCGAAAACACCAATGACGGCAGTAGTTTTGAAGTGCCGGTTCGTTTTCGCCACGAAGCGCGCACCGAAATCTCGGCGATAGCTCTGACTCCTTATCTGCAGTATACTCCTTTCAAAGCCATGTTTTTTCAGGCCGGATTCTCTGGCCAGTACATTTACTCAGCCAATATTGTCAGCGAAAAACAATTGGCCGAGCGCACCATTCGCGATCCGAACAACGGCCAACTGCTCGACATCGGTCTGGACGGGCGCGGCCTGACGCAGACCGTGGAAGACGGCGAGATTCAGGATTTAAACCCTTTCCAGATGTACGCCTCGTTTATGATCGGCATCAACATTCACTTCTCTGAAGACTTTGCCTTTATCCCCATGTTCAACTTCGGTATTCCGTTCTCAACCATTTCGGAACGCGGCGAGGATTTCACCATTTCGTCGGGTCAATTGCTTTTTGGATTCCGCAAAACACTGTAAAAACAGCGAAATATTGCGATTTGGGAAAAAAGTCTGAGACGTAGTGCCCGGACTTAGGTCGCTGGTTGTCAGGTCACGATAGGCACTCCTGCAAGCGCCACTTCGGCGGCCTGAACGCTAAAATGTGGCGGTATTGTTGAAAAAATCGCCGGTAAATGATAACTTCATTGATCTGTGCTGTTACCCGATTCGCTATGTTCGAATTTTTCAAGTCGATTTCCGATGGGGCGGCGTCTGTTCCTTCGTTTAGTACGGGCAGCAACGGCAATCAATCATAGAGACGTCGCCGGATACTCGTATCACGACGCGTCGTATTGGCAATGGGAGCGCCGACAGTCCAAAGGCAGATACCAAACTTCGGCCGCCGAAGACGGCAGCCGCTCGAATGCGCCGAACTGTGCAAAAAAAGCAACGGCTCCGCGCCTCCCGGCTTGGGCGATTGTAATGTTAAATTCATATATTATGCGGCTGTACGCCCAGGTACAGGGACCAAAGACAGAAAACGATTCCGATGATCATAACAATGTTTCATTCATAGCCTGGTAGGTGGGTATGCGACTACTCCTGTCCACGATTGTGGTGCTTCTGTTGATGTATGTAACGCCTTTGTGTGCCGAATCGCCGGCAGGCGCGAATCAAGCCGGTCTGGCCACTGCAAGGGCGGCCCAATCCCAGCTCTATCTGTATGGAGCCGCGATTGCCGGCGCACCGCAAGAAGATAATCTCGGAGTGCTTTATAACGAGAACATCCGGATTATCAACCTGGGACCCATCGTTAACTACGAGGGACTCGACTACGCCCCGACGATCTCCGCGGACGGGAAAACGCTGTACTTTGTTTCTGACCGTGAAGGGAGCGTACTGGACAAGGATGAAAATCCTTCGCACGACTTCTGGTTCACGACGAAACCGGACAACTACGATACAGTCTTTGCCAAGCCGGTCAACCTTGATCCCAACTCCCCGTACGGACGTCAGGGTACCAACACGCCGCGCAACGAGGGCGTAGCCTCAATTTCTGCCGACCAGCAGATGCTCGTGTTCACCGGCTGCGACCGCGAAGACGGTATCGGCGGCTGTGACCTTTACATCTCCGAGATCAACGAAGACGGCACCTGGGGCCTGCCCAAGAACCTGGGACGGACGGTCAACTCCGAGGCATGGGACTCTCAGCCTTCGATTGCTCCGGACAAAAGCCGCATTTACTTTGCTTCCAACCGCGACGGCGGTGTCGGTGGAATGGACATCTGGTACACTGATTTTGACTTCGAATTTGAAGAGTGGCAGGAAGCGGTCAACCTCGGCGAGGAAATCAACACCGATGAGGACGACTGGTCGCCCTTCATCAACGCCGACAACGAAACGCTGTTCATTTCCTCCAAAGGCCACAAGCCGAACATTGGCGGATTTGACTTCTATATCTCGCGCCGCAATCAATCCGGCGCCTGGTCTGCACCCGAAAACATCGGGCAGCCCATCAACACGCAGCAGGACGAGTTCTTTATTTCGGCTCCGGCGTCGGGCGACATCCTCTACTTTGCCTCGCGTCGCCAGGACATCAGTGGGTTCCAGGGCGACTATGACATTTTCATGGCATTTGTGCCGACCTTCTTCCGCACGCAGCTGCTGACGGTACAGGTGCTGGACGAATGTACCGGCGAGTCCATCCCGGCTACCGTTGAAGTTGTCAACACCGTAACACGTGATCGCAAAAGCGGCGACATTGCGGGCGACGGCGGCGATTACCGCCAGCAGATCAACCCGCTGGATTTCGGCGATGCCAAAGACTCGATCCTGCAGGTCTCGTTTGAGATTTCGGCCTCCAATCCCGCCTACGGCACCGTGTCGACCAAACTCGTCGTCGACAAACCGGCCAAAGTGGAAGACAAGGACGAAGCTTCAAAGACTATTCAGCTCGACCCCGTTGTGATCCGCCTTGGTCAACGTCCCAAACTGCGCGCCGAAATGGACTTTTCGGATTACTCGAAGGATAATCCTAACGATCCGGATTTCGGTAAGTTCAAAGGCCTTGTGATGCAGGAAATTCAGACGCGTACCCTGTATCCGCTGCTGAACTACATTTTCTTTGATGAAGGCGGTTCCGACATTCCCGAGCGTTATATCCTTTTTGATTCGCCCTCGCAGGTTGGCGCCTTTGACGACAACAACATTCCGGGCGGTACTTTTGAGAAGTACTACAACATTCTCAACATCTACGGCTACCGCATGAAAAAGAACCCGTCCGCCAAACTGCAGGTGGTCGGATATATCGGTACTGTCAGCCCCAAAGAACAGGATGGGAAGATTGCCGAGACGCGCGCCAAAAACGTCTACAATTACCTCAAAGATGTCTGGGGAATCGAAGAATCGCGCCTTGATCTGAAGTGGGGCGAGAAGCCTCAACTTCCCTCAAACGTGCGCGACAGCATGGGGCAACAGGAGAACCGTCGTGTTGAACTCCTTTCAACCGACTGGGAAGTTGTCAAGCCGATCATTGACACGGATCCGACGCTCTTCCCGTCGCCTGAAACAATGACTTTCGTGATGGAGAACGGCATCGACGACAACATCGTCGCCGAACGCCGCATCGAAGTGACGCACGGAGACAAGCCGTGGAACACCCTTAAGGACATTGGTACGACGGATGCCTCTTTCGAGTGGGATTGGTTTGACTCCAATGACCTCTTGCCCAAGAAGGGCGATGAGTCGGCTTTCCAGGCGCGACTGGTCGTGACCTCCAAGAACGGTCGCGAATGTATATCGGATCCGATTACCATTCTGGTCAAGCAGATTTCGACGCGCGACGACCTGGTGGGCGACGATGGCGACAAAACGCTTGAAAAGTACAACCTCGTGTTGTTCAAGTTTAACAGCGATGAAGCCGGAGTTCTCAACGAGCGAATTCTGAAAGAGTTTGTGTTCGATCGCGTGCTGCCTTCCTCGGAAGTCAACATTGTCGGTCACACGGATGTTGTGGGTCTCTACGAGGTCAACCAGCGCCTGTCGCAACGTCGTGCCGCTACGGTCGAACGTTCGATCAAAGCGAACCGCAAAAAGTTCAAAACGTTTGAAACCGACGGCGTCGGTGAGGACGATGCGCTGTATACCAACGAATCGCCCGAAGGTCGTTTCTACAACCGTACCGTTCAGATTCAGATTCAAACGCCGCTGAGTGCTTTCAAGAACAACTGATGTTATAGGGACTCCGGCTCTCCGGGGCCGATGAATTTCCCTGGTCGTAACAAAAAGAGCGAGAATTGATTCTCGCTCTTTTTTTTTGGAGACGGCGCGAGCTTTTCCGTGTCGATTGCACCTTGAGGATTGCTGTGTCTTATTGCGACATTGATTCTGGTGCGCGACGCGGCCAGGGCATCCTCCAGCGATCCGATGATGTGACTTATCAGCTCCCGACAGATTACCGTTGTTTGAGGCGTTAAACTCGAATGCGGCTCCCGCGGAGCTACCCGCAGACTGAACGGTACTAGTTCCCCAGACACACACATTAGCCGCCGTTGCGGCGCCGATCCGTAAGACGGACAGATCCAGGTTTCGACGCAGTCGCCGGCCTGTGTATGGCGCTGCGGTGCTGTGAACACTCTATACACGTAATAAATCCCCAGTTACTCTTTCTAAGGACCGTTCCAATGAAACAGGCTTACCCCCGACTGTCTGAAGCTGTTTGTTCAACGTCTTCCATTTTGTTTGCTGCGCTGCTGATTTTCAGCGCGTTGCCGACATTCGCTCAGGAGTTTGACCTTCCGCCGATTGAGCGAAGCCTGAACAATGGGATGACCGGCACCGACTTCTGGTTTGCCATTCCGCCCACAAAAGGATCATTTGGCGGCTCTGAAAATCTCTACGTCCTTGTTTCTTCCACTGTCGACACGGAAATCGAATTGACTGTCGGCGGCGGCTCGCCTGTTCAAAAAGAAGTCAAAGCCAACGAGACCGCGATCCTTTCTTCAGACAACAATCTGGCCAACTGGGCCTGGGAAGTGAAAAACAGCGAACAGGTTGAAGCGCTGGGTATCCACATTGTGGCGAACGACCCGGTCGCGGTATCCGTGCTGACTGCCAAGCAGCGTGCCGCCGATGCATTTGCCGTTATCCCGACCCACCTTCTGGGCACGTACTATATCAACTGCAGCTACTACGACAATCCGGGCTTTGGCTTCAACACAGATATCGGCGGCGGTTTCCTGATCGTGGCCACGCAGGACGGTACGTCCGTCAATTACACGCTGGATGGTATCGATATCTCCTCAGGGCAGACCGTGGGCGGCCAGTCCGTTGGCGATAGTCGCAGTATCTCGCTGCAGGCGGGAGAAGCCTACGCCGTTATCAGCGCCGGCGAGGCCGATGCGGGCCAGTTCGACCTTACCGGTTCAACGATTACTTCGACCAAACCGATTGCGGTTATTGGATTCCACCAGAACTCCGCGCTGCCGGCTGCCGCGTTCTTTGCGTCGACCGGTGCGCTCTGTGAAATGCTGCCGCCCGTAACGGCCTGGGGGACCGAATTTGCGTCCTACCAGTTTAACAACACTGGACAGGGCTCTTACTATCGCATCATTGCGTCGCAGCCCAACACCAAGTACGAAGCGTTTTCCTACAATAACGGTCAGGTTGTCAGCACCAAGTCCGGCCTGCTCTCAGAAGTCGGCGACATGAAAGAGTTTGACGAAGCCGATCCGCGTGTGACGACGGGCGGTTTTCTGCAGGACATGGTATACTGGAAAGCCGACAAACCAGTCCTCGTAATGCAGTATTCTTTTGGAGAAAACTTTAACTCCGGCCAGCCTTACATGACACTGGTTCCGCCTTTGGACCAAGGCCTGAAGAGTTCCTTCTTCAGCGTTCCGGCGGAAGTGTCCGGTTCAAAACTCAACATCTTTGCCGAAGGAGACCCCGACGACGAAGAAGCGCTGTTACTGCGTTCAGTCCGACTGAACGGCAAGCAGTTGGTTACCAGCAATCCTTCGTTTATCGTCAACCGCGTGCCGGGTACAAACTGGTACTTCACAGAAATTGACGTGCAGCCGGGTCGCTACATACTTGACGGAAACGCCAAACACATTGCTTATCTCTATGGTCGTGTTGCACCGGGTGGCGGTGGATTCACTCTGGGTGGTTATGGTCTGCCGGTATCTTCGGCCGTCAATCACCTGGAGTCCAACGACACGGAAGCGCCGACCTTTACGACCGGCATTGATTGCGGCGTTGCGACCATTCTTGCAAAAGACAATGAGTCGATCGCGGCCGTTGAGTTTATTGCCGACCGCAGTGTCAATGCCGAGTTTACGCGCATTACGCCGCGTTCCATCTTGAATCTCTACGGCGTAACGCAATATTCCTTCAGCATCGGCCCGCAGCCCGGCGGCCACCTCTCGCCGGCAAAAGGCCTGTTTGCAATTCTGGATCGCGCAGGCAACATCACAATCGATTCTGTTGAAATTCCGGCTTCGACGGAAATCGTCGAAATGTCCCCTTCGCGCGTGAACTTTGGCCCTGTGCGCCTGGAAACGGAGCGCGAGCGCTCCTTTGACATTGAGAATCCGACTGCTGAAGCGGTTGAGATTCTGGAACTTGACCTCACCGGCCAAACGGTCTTTACCAAAATCGACTGGCCCGAAACGCCCTTTACAATCGAAGCATTCGGCAGCCAGGAACTGAAAGTCATGTACAAACCAACGCGCGAAGACGTCGACAACACGATGCCTGATCGCGATTCCGTCATTGCGTCCACCGAGTGTTTCCAGTACAATTTGGGCCAAATGATCGGTCGCGGCGTTACCGCCAATACCGCATTTGAGAATCTGGCTGTATGGGATGCAGGTACAATTGAAGTCGGCAATGATCCGGTGTGTTATGAAGGCCAGGAATTTGGCCTGCGCAATTACGGTACGGAAATCGTGACGCTGACGCGCTTTACGCTTCAGGGAGCGGATTGGTCCGAAGTGCCTTTTGACATAGGCAGCCTCCAGATTCCCGACGGCGGCCTCGCGCTGCAACCCGGCGATGTCTTCCACGTGTCTGGCATGTGTTTTGACCCGACGGAAGCAGGTGAGTTCGAGGTGCAGATTGTGTTTGAAACCAGTGCCGACGAATCGATTGCGATGACCTGGCGCGGAAAGGCGACGAAAACAGTCAGTGTAACGGATGAATCCATGCCGGGCTACCGCCTTGATTTTGCCCGTCCGAATCCGGCTGACGCCAAAGCGCTGATTCCATTTGCGCTCGGCGGCAATGAGCACGTTCGCATTGCACTCTATGACGCCCGCGGCAACCTCGTGGCCGTTGTGTTGGATGAAGATCGGCCCGAAGGACAACACAGCATCGAGGTAGACACGGCCGTGCTTCCGGTTGGGCATTACTTCTACCGCCTGGAAGCCGGTTCGTTTAACGCGGGACTGCCGCTGCAGGTCGTCCGGTAAATGCTTCGGTAACGAACGAAACAGAGGCGGTCGCTGCAAAGCGGTCGCCTTTTTTTGATTTAAAGCCCGCCACTTTCTTTCATGTTATTCCGCCTGTGGGGTTTACTTTCATGTTGAATTATTATAAATTCCGCCGGTACACAACGGTCGGCCATACACACTGCATTTCTGCCTGAGTGACGCCAGGCGCTCGACCGGGAGATTCAAACATTCAGCGGGCTGCTACGGGACATGCGAATCCACTACTTTGTACTTGGGTTGTTGACGCTTGCAACGACTGCTACGGCGGGGGATGAGACAATTCCCCCGGCGCAGATGTCGGCATATGTCAATAATCTCGTGCAGAGCGGAACCAGCGGAACCGAATTCTGGATCGCCATTCCCAGGCCGGGCAACATCAATACCGGTCAGATACCGGCTCGCTATGAGATTCACGTTACCAGCGAACACCAGACCAGAGTCTCCGTTTACTACCCCAAAGTCCCCTCATTCGACAGATCAAAAATCGTGGAACCCGGCATAGTGACGGTGTTCTCTTCAGGGAATGACCTTGAAGAAGAGTTCTGGATCAATCGCAGTGAAATAGCGAACAGCAACAAGTTGCGCAAGGGAGTCTGTCTCAGTGCGGAGCACCCGGTGACGGTTACTCTTTACTCGTTCATTGGTGCATCCGTTGAGAGTTGTCGCATCTTGCCGCAACATACGCTCGGACTTGAGTATCGCTATTTGTCGTACTACTCCTATCTGGATGGGACGGAAAGCCGTAATGGCGGTTGCCTGATTCTGGCAACCAGACCCAACACCATGGTCGAGATTTCGCTGCCGCAGCGACCGAATTCGATTGTTAAAACTATGGACAATCGATATGCCGGAGAGCGGTATTCCGTGATGCTCGATTCCGGCGAGGTTTATACGCTGGCCACAGCCACGGTTGATTCAGTCCTGACCGCCGATCTGAGTGGCGCTCGAATAAAATCTGATAAACCCATTGCGGTAAGCGCATTTCACTTTGGGAGCAAGCTTCCGATTATTGCCGGCGATGATTCTCCGTCGGCATTGATTGAAATGCTGCCGCCAGTGAGCTCCTGGGGGAAATCGCACGTCGCAATGATGACCCAGCTGCCCGCCGGCCCAGGTGTCGACAACCTCTACCGAATAGTCGCGGCCGAAGACAATACTGACTACTTCATGCTTAGAGTCGATTTGTTCGACGGGTCGATCCTCGACCGAAGTGAAGGTGTGCTCAGCAAAGCCGGCGAATGGAGTGAAATTGGCGACTTCGATCCGGAGAGTTCAGGCAACGTCAAACGAAGCATTACCATCTGGACTTCCAGCAAACCTACCCTGCTGATGCAGTATGGCGTATCCCATTCATCCGGTGGAATCAGCCCTTTTATGGCGCACGTTCCGCCGTTGGAGCAATACGTCACGGGCAAGACATCATTCTTTGTTCCGCCCGGAATTGGTCAGATTCACGTGTTTGCGGTCAATAGCTCAGGAGAAACGCCGGGCGATCTCAAGACTGTCATGGTTGACGGCAAAGAGCTCGGTCAACTGGATGCGCGCTTCTATTCCAATCGAGTGCCTGAAACTGACATTCACTATATGAGCCTGGTTGCGAGGGCCGGACACGTGCAGACGATCAACAGTCAGACGCCCTATGCCGTTATGCTGTTTGGTTCTTTTGATAATGGCCACTACGGCGCCAATCTGGTTGGCTCTGCCTACAAAGTTGATCAGCCTGACTCCGTACCGCCTGTTCTTTCGATGCGCCGGCAGTGCGCTGAATTTCACTTTACAGCGACGGAACTTACCGTCAACGATGTGGAGGGCCCCAAGCGTCAGATCGATCAGGGCGTTTCCGACATTCAACTGATTCCCGAGTTGTCGAACAACTTTGAGTTTATACTGAACGATCCCTCCGTGCTGGAAGCTTATCGCGGCGAGCACAAGGTTGACTTCAGCCTGAAACCGATCGACATTGAGCGCAACGGCAAAGCGGTGTTTCTTGTGCGGGATCGCGCAGGCAACGTCGTTGTTGATTCCATTAATTACGTCTACCAGCCCGACAATCAGATTTTACGTGCCGACGTGCACCGCCATGATTTCGGCGTGGTACGCACCAATGACAGGCCCGAGTTTGTGTTGGAAATCACCAACGTATCGACTGCGCCGCTCCCGATCAACAGCTTCTCGTTTACGCGCGGAAGCAATCTCTTCTATATTGCTCCTGCTGATAATGTGGCCTTTGAATTGCCTGTCGGTGAGTCCAAACAAATACACGTCGTTTACAAACCGGTGCGCGAAAACGCCGGCGGGGGACAAGCCGACGTCGACACGCTGGTGATCAATTCGCACTGCCGGGCATTTGTTGCGACGGCCCTGAGTGGTCGCGCCGGCCTGCCGCGCGCTTCAGCCATAAGGGATCTCGACTTTGGCGATGTTGATGTGGGCGACAAGAGCTGTCATGAAAAATTTATCGGTATCTACAACGAAGGTTACCTACCGTTGAATATCGATCTGGAAGATCTTGCCGAGCAATTTCGCGCCGACGACAAACCGGCTTTTTACCTGAGAGATGACAAGTTCAGTGGCGACGTTGTGAGTTCCGTGCCGCCCGGCGACACTCTGAAGTTGCGAGTTTTCTGTTTTGCACCCACCAGCCCCGAACTGTACAGCCGGGTGTACACACTCCAGCACGACGGCGCAGGCGACAAGGAGTTTACGCTGCAAGGCCGCGGCGTTCGGCCCACAAGCGCCGGCGAAGACGACTTGATTAACAGTTCAGAACTACACATTCTCGATCCCGTGCCGCATCCGATCAGCGGCAATGCTTCCCTGCGGATCGTAGTGCCGCATCCGGGAACGGTTGAACTGGAATTGTGCGACATGCTTGGGCGGGTTTGTACTGCTTTGCGCAGCGACAATGTTGGGCCTGGATTGCAAACCTTCAATCTGCAAACGAGGGATCTGCCGGCCGGCACATATTTCCTCGTTTGTAAAAATGGCCGTAGCGTACAGCGACGCGCAATTCGTCTCCGGTAAACGATCAATATGGTTACCTCACCTGTATCCCATCCGCACCCGATGGTTTCCTGAATCTGCGCTGCATGCTTTTCACTGGTAAAATTCGCGTGCCAAAGCAAGACCTCCGCGGTGCTTGTTTGTCATTGAGGAAATAATAAGAGCTAATGCGAGAGTTGCGCCATCAGAAACTTCCTTCTACACATGATTTCAGCTTTCAGCAGTAAAGTCGTCGGTGCTCTGCTGCTCCTGGCGGTTGCACTGTTTGTCCTGCCGTTCCGGGCGACGGGTCAGGCGCACAAACTCGCCGGCGGCTACGAGTACTGGCTGGCGATTCCACCCAACGAAGAAGCTAACTTCGGCAGCGAGATCGAACTGACCATGGTCATCTGTGCGCTTGAGAAGCAGGCCAATATTCACGTTGAGATTCCCTGGATCGGCGCAAGTTTTGAGCAGGTGATTCCCGCGGGATCCGCAACGCGTATCAGTTCAATCGACGGCAAGCTGCCTTGGGATCTGGAAGTTCGCGAGACGGGCACGGCGCAGACAAAGGGGATTCATGTGCAGTCCGACGAGCCCGTCACCGTGCGGCTCTACTCGGCGCGATCATTTTCGGCCGACGCCTTTACAGCGATTCCGGTGCACATGTGGGGGCGGAGCTACCGGCACATCGCGTACTACGAGCAGGCCGATCCGATCAAACGGCGCGGCTCCGGATTTGTCATTGTGGCGGCTCACGACAACACGGAGGTGCGCATCAATCTTGAAGCGCGCGGCGTCGGTCAAACGACCGACGGACACTCCCCCGGCATGCAGTACGACGTCGTGCTGCAGCGCGGCCAGACATACATGGTACACGGCGACGGACTCAGCGAAGGATTTGATCTTTCCGGCACGCAGATAACAGCTTCCAATCCCATCGGCCTGATTTCCTTTCACATGCGCTCCATTGTGCCGCTGGCCATGGGAGCCGGTGACCGCGATTTTTTGGTTGAGATGTTGCCGCCGCTTGAATACTGGGGGAGGCGTTTTGTCAGCCGCGAGTTGTTGCGTGTCGGATTCGGCGACTATTTCCGCGTCGTGGCCGCGAAAGACAATACAACCGTCAAGCTGCGCACCTATGATTCGACGGGTAAAGAGTCATCCTCGCGCGAATTTACCATCACGGACGCCGGCGATTTTGCCGAATTCGGCGAGCATGCGCCGGAAGCTTCGCCGCGTGCCGACGCCATCCGCGGCGTGTCACTCTGGGAAGCCGACAAACCGATTCAGGTCATGATGTATTCCTACTCCTCCGACTGGGACGGCGCACCGGGTTACAATCCTTTCATGGTTGCTCTGACGCCGTTTGAGCTCGCATCCACTGTGGAGGTCGTTGATATTCCGAGCGGCACGGGGCTTTCGGTTATCGACATTATCACTGAGGACAATCCAAATCTTCTCGAAGACCTGAGGCTGAACGGCCAGCCGATTGCACAGATCGACCCGGATTTCATGAGGATCCCATATGGCGATGAAGGTCTGCGCTGTTCGCGCATTCATCTGGGGCCCGGTACAAAACGCATTTCCGGCGATGCGCTGTTTGTCGGTATGCTGCACACCTATGGCGGCAACAGCATTCACGGTATTCCGCTGGGCCGCACCGCATTTCCGCTGCGGGCGGCCGAAGCTCCCGACCTGCCGACTTTTGTGACTACAGCAGCGGATTGTTTCAGCGCAGAGATTGAAGTCTCCGGCGGCGGCCCTGTTCCGCTGGCCTTAATGCGCACCAACAGCCGAACATTGAGTAACGTCGCGATCAATCCACCGGACGCCCTGGTCATAGATCCCGTTGTCGGCGTGATGAAACGCAGCTTCAGGGTTGAAGTCATCGACAAAAGTCTCGATGCGTTCGCCGAGTTTGAAGTCTTTGATCAGGCCGGTACGCGCGCAAAACACCAGTTCATCTATGCAGCTGCGCAACTGGACGTCACGCCGACGGAAGTCCTGCGCGAGAATCTGCAGACCGGCGACGAACTATTGATTTCTCTTGCGCTCAGCAATAACGCGTCCGACGTGCAGCGCATCGACTATCTCTACCTGCTGCACGGCAACCGCGGCATGCGCATCATAGACAAACCCGCTCTGCCGCTCTCGCTCGGCGCCAGCCAGAATCTGCCGATCAAGGTCGAAGCGCTGGCCGGAGAGGTCGGAATTGTTTACGACACGCTGGTAGTGGGCGACACCTGCCGCGAACTCGTGCGCGTTCCGCTCGAATTGCAGGTGGAACGCGGCATTGAAGGCAAACCCGTCGTGCTCGCCTTTGACCACGACTTTCGCGACGTTTTCATCGATGACTCTGTTTGTGAGGAAGTCGAAGTCAAAAACATCGGTTCGGAGCTACTAACGGTCTATTGCATAACCGATGTGGACGACGACTCCTATATCTTTGCACAAAGCGGTTGTGAGACCTTTTTTCCGCAGGTCCTGAACCCTCAGGAAAGCATGCAGCTCGACATCTGTTTCAGGCCGCGTACAACCGGCACTCACACGACGCAACTCACCGTGCAGTCGGATGCCGAAGGCGTCGACAGCATCATATTCCTCCAGGGGCGTGGAATTGAAACAGCCACCGATGTCGTGGATACCGATTCCGACCTGACGGAACCGTTTGTACTGCGCGCTTATCCAAACCCCACTGATGATCTCTTGTTTGTCAGCGGGCCGGAAGTTGCCGGTTCGTCGGCTTATTCTTGTGTTGACCGCCTCGGACGATCGACAGCTGTCTCGCAGTTGGCCTCGGGCGCGGACGGCACCGCAGTTTTTGACGTTGCGGCGCTCCCGCCCGGCATGTATAATCTGGTTTTGACGCATGCCGGCGGACGCAGTTTTGTGACATTTTTCATCGTGCGTTGACTTGTGATTTGCGAATAACGGCACGTAAATTGACGTTGTTTGTTCCGGATTACAATGGATGATTACGCCCCCGACAATCATCCGGCACCTGCTGGTTTGGTCAGAGCCCCCCTGACATCGCCTGCACTAATAGTTCATGTGGTTTGTTCCGACGACGCTGCCCCGTTTGCGTCGGTCTGACCTGTTGTGCTTAGGCGATAGATTTAAGATCACTTTCAACAGGATTGTCCTCGTGCGTACCTGCTGTATCCTGCTTCTTTGCCTGTTGGCATCCTGCCCCGGTCTGATTGCCCAGAATCCCGCTTCAGTTTTTCCGCCGATGTTCGACAATGCGAACGCCGGAACGGACTTTACCTTCAGTGTTCCGCCCGCTTATGCCCGGGGCGGCAGCGACAACCGCATTTCCATTTTTGTGTCTGCGCCGTGGTCGGCGGAAGTAACTGTCGAGATCAAAGCGCTGAACCTCGTGCGTTCGATCAGCACGGTTGCCTGCGAAACTTCCGTTATTCATCTGTCTCCGGCGGAGGCAGAAGTTTTTGTCAAAAATCCCTCCGATGAAGCACCTGCAAAGGATGTATTTGCCGGCGCGGGCGTGCGCGTCCATTCCGATCTGCCGATCGTTGCTCACGTTGAACTCGAGTACGAATTCACCGGCGACGGAGCCATGTTGATTCCCGACGCCGCGCTGGGCACGGAGTATGTCGTGTCGAGTTATGCCGATGTCAGCGCGATGTACGATGAACTTGAGTTGCCCAGTGAAACCACCGTGACGGCGATTGAAGACGGCACCACTGTCTGGTTCACATTGGGCGGCAATGCACTGACGGAAACGACCAACGGCATGAAAACGGGGGACACGCGCCAATACACGCTGAATGCCGGTGACGTTCTCTCCATCGCCACTGCAACACTTGAAGGCGATGTGAGCGGCAGTTATGTGCGCGCCACCAAACCCGTCGCTGTCTACTCCGGCAATCAATGCGCCAATGTGCCGACCATCATCCGCTGGTGCAACTACATCATGTGCAGCGAAACGCCCTTGCACGCCTGGGGCAAGACATATCACTTTCCGACGATTCTCGGGCGCAAGGACAATGCCTACCTGCAAATCATGGCCGCCGCCGACGATACGGAAGTGCTGCGCGACGGCGTGCCTTTCACAAACATCGATGGCCCGGGCGGAGTGCAGGGCGTCGGTTTTCACAGTTCCGTTTCGCTGGACGACTCCCAACGGGGCGTCAATTTTTCCTCCGACAAAACAATCAACATCACCTGGTTAAATCCCGGCACGGAGCGCGACGGCGTCCAGACGGAACCCTTTGCCATACCGCTGATTCCGGTGGAGCAATACAGTCGCTTTGTCTGGCTGAACATGCCGCACAACGCTTCGGAGCGATTTCAGCGCAGTTCGCTCAGCGTCATTTACGCGTTGAGCGACAACGGCGTCGTGCCGCCGGAGCTGGAAATTCTGGTGCGCATCGGTGGAAACGTGGTTTGGAACAGGCTGTCCGACAGCTTTGGAGCGTCGCCGGGGAGCATTTTCCCCGGAGAAGTCAACGGCAAAACCTGGGCGGAAAAGCGCCTGATCGTTGAAAGCGCGGCTCAAATTTACGCCATTCGCAGCCTGGGCGATCCTTTTGCGGTCTACCTGACCGGCGCTTCCGGGGCGGAGTCCTACGGCATGCGCGCCGCTGCGCGATTTAAGGATCTGACTACGGACGACCAGCTACCGCCGATCAACATCTTTACGACGGACATTCCTTCGTTCCTGCAGGGCGAGTTCATGGACGTCAGTGCCCGGCCGATTCCGTCCGGTCTGGCGGCGGTCAACATCCAGCCGAATGAAAGCTACAATCTGCTGCTCAACGTCGCCGAGTTCACACCTGGCACGACGGACGCGGTTGAGTGGACGGCCGTGCCGCAGAATATCAATGCCGAGGGACGCCTCGTTGTCGTTCTGGTCGACCGCGCCGGCAACGCGCGCCGTGTGGAGATTCACTACACGCCCAAACATCCGGGGCTGGGCGCTGCGCCCGCCGTCGTCGAGTTTGGCGCAACGCAGCAGCAGTCGACGCGCACGCGTACAGCGACCATTCAGAACCTGAGCGAGAGCGAAACAATCCAGGTCCTGGACCTGCAAATCATCGGCGGCGAGGGAGAATTTGCACTGGAATCAGGCGTGCCGTCTATTCCCTTCACTTTGACGCCGCAAGCCGAGATCGAGCTGACATTCCGCTTCGAGCCGCAGGGTGCCGGACACAAACAGGCCCTGGTCTGGATAAGCACCAACATCGGCAATTTTGTGTGCATTATGCTGGACGGGCAGGCGCTGGATGTGGCGTCGGATGTGAGGCCGGAATTTACAGTGAGAAATGTTCTACACACCGTCGATGTCCTGGCCATCCCGTCGCCCGAGAGCGTCCGGCTGTCGTTTGAGCTCGAATCCAGCGCGCAGACGGACCTCGTTCTGTACAACCTGCTCGGAATTGAGGTGATGCGCCGCAGGCTCGGTGTGCTGCGGGCCGGGCCCAGTCAGGTGCGGCTTCAGCTCGACGTCCTGCCGATCGGCTCGTATTTTGGCCGAATTATTGCCGGCGACGCCGTCGGTCAGTTTCGACTGACCGCGCTGCGCTGAAGCTACTGTAACCCGGGCCGGTGCTGCCGGTTTCTGGCACAGAATTTGGACGTTCTGACGTAGATTCAACGGACTGGCGACGTTCCGCCGCGTCGATGCACTCGAATGCGGCGGACGCGAGGACCTGCGGCCGCCCGAAGACGGAAAGCTGGAATCCCGCTGACAAACAAAAGCGGATTGAGAAGCCGGCCGCGGGTGGACGGCGCAGGTCATACAGACAAAAGTGTCAATGCGTCGAAGCGGATCCGGAAGCGGATCCGGAAGCGGAGGAGGCATATGAGAGCTGTTGTTGCGATGGTGCTGGTTGCGATGAGTGCGTGTGTTCCGGCTGTGGCGCAGGTTGACATGCCGTCCATGCTGGACAACGGCAATGCCGGCGTCGAGTTCATCTTCAGCATGCCTCCGTGTTACGAGCAGGGCGGCAGCAACAATGTGATTGTCATATTTGTCGCCTCGGTTTATGAAGCCGAAGTGACGGTCAGGGTGTCGGGGCGCGGAGTCTCCAAAACAAAACGGACGCTGCCCGGGAAGGTGACCCACTTCACTTTGTCGCCTGCGGAGGCGCAGCCCTTTAACAAAGATGAAAGTCAGCCTGCTCCGATCCAAACGCTCTACCCGGGGGTGGCTGTGATCGTGCAATCCGACAAACCGATTGTCGCATACTGCCTGACGCGGTTTCAGTTTACAACCGACGGCGCAATGCTCACGCCCAATAGCTCGCTGGGAACCGAGTACGTGGTGGGCAGCATGGCCGACATGAGCGCCATGTATCCGGGCTTGAATCTGCCGAGTGAAGTGACGATTTCAGGGGTTTCAGACAGTACCACGGTCTGGTTTACGCTGGGAGGTACAAGCGCCACCGTGGCCAACAACCTGATGGAGTCCGGCCAGACAAAACAATACGTGATTAATAAAGGCGATGTCCTGGCGATTTCAACCTCCAATGCGGGCGGCGATCTGAGCGGCAGTTATATTCGTTCCAGCAAACCCGTCGCCGTTCTGTCCGGCAACCAATGCGCCAATGTGCCGCTTGACAAGCGCTGGTGCGACTACGTCGTGTCCAACGAAGCTCCGATCCATTCCTGGGGCACGGCCTGTCACTTCCCGCAGCTGGCCGAACGCGATCAAAATGCCTGGGTGAAAATTTTTGCCGCCGAAAGCGGTGCTCAGGTCTACCGCAACGGCGAGTATCTGAGTACCCTGCGCGACGGCAAGGGTGGTCAGGCCGGCTTCGGTTATATGGACCGACAGGCTCTGGAGGGTGCGCAGCAGCCGATTGTCTTTACGGCCTCCACGTCGATCTCGGTCAAGTTGTTTACGCCGGGGCAGGAACTGGACAACAAAGTTGCCGACCCGAGCTCAATGCAGATTACTCCCGTGGCCCAATATTCCAGGTTTGTGCTTTTCTGCGCGCCGGGAGCGCCCCAGTTGCAGTTTGCCGAAAACTTTGTCAGCCTCGTGCATGCCGTCGACGCCAATGAAGAAGTGTCGGAGGATCTGGAAATCGGCGTGTTCCATGACGGCGAACTGGTGTGGAGCAAAATTCGCGATCTCTTCGGCGTTGCGGCCGGCGGTCTGTTTCCTTCTATCGGCGACGGCAAGATCTGGGCTGAAAAACGCCTGCAGCTGCCCGATCCTTCCGGCGTCTATGCCATCCGCAGTTCCGGCGAACCATTTGCGGCTTACTCCTATGGACGCCAGGATTACGACAGCTACGCCTTCCGCACCGGCGCGCGCATGATCGACCTTTCGGTTGAGGACAGCCGTGCGCCGATGAATGTCTTGACGTTCGCCAGTTCCGTCCAACAGACAGGCGGGATCGTGGACCTGGGCGGCTCGGGTCTGGCCGCCGTGCGCCTTATTCCGGAATCGGCGTTTAACCTGAACTTTGACATTGTCGACTTTTTACCGGGAACACTGGACGAAATAGCCTGGACCGCAACGGTCATCGACCCGCGGGAGGCCGCCGGTGCGACCGTAGTGATGATCGACCGCGCCGGTAATTCAGCGACTTTTGACATAGACTTTTTAATTGAACCGCGCGGCGAGTTGCAGGTGACGCCGCCGCTGCTCAATTTTGGACAGATCATTGCGGCCGACGTGGTTGACAGCACGGTTAACATCGCCAATGTCGGCACTGAGGCTCAGCTCCGGATTGAGTCGATTCGACTGGAGTCCGGAAGCGGGGCTTTTGAGTTTGTCGACCTTCCGGCTCTGCCCTTAACCTTGCCGCCCGCCGGCGACGGCAACGAAAACTCACTTGCACTTAACGTTCGTTTTACCGGTCGCGAAGCCGGTGATTTCAATGACCGCATTGTAATTGCCACGGACCTGGAGGATGAACTGCCTTATACAAGGCTGGTTGCAACAACCAACGTCACGACGCTCGAAATTGAGCCGCGTGTGTTTAAGCCGACCGTCATTGACTCCACAGATACTGCAACCTGTTTGTTTAACATCCGGAGCACGGTGGAAGCCGAGATATTGTCCGTGTCCCAGCCCGACGATCCGGCGTTTGTCATTGCGCGTTATACCGGTGCGCTGCAGTCGGTGCCCGGCACACTTCCGCCGCAAGCCGCTGGTGGAGTTGAGGTGAGGTTTACGCCCGTGGAAGTTAAACAGTACAGCGCAACTATGGACGTGCGGTACCGCTTTGGTCGGCAGGAAGTGCGCACGGCAAAGGTTAACTTGTCCGGCGAAGGAAAGGGTAGAGTCAGCAACGTGGATGAGAGGCCGGGCTTTTTCAACCTGGATGCATCTACGCAGTCGAGTCCATCCGGGCCGCGTACCTCCGTGCGATTCACGCTGGAAGTGCCGATTGCGGTATCGATGAAAGTCTACGATCTGCGCGGGAGTACAGCTGTTAACATTCCGTCGCGCAGGTTTGAGGTTGGCGACAACGTTGTGGAAATCGACATGGCGCGCATGGCCGCGGGCGCGTACTTTCTGCATCTGGAAGCGCCCAACGCTTCGGCCGTGTTTCCGCTGGTGCTGCTGCGTTGAGCCGGCGCGCTTTCCGCATGCGTGCGAGTGGTTGCACATGGACAAGCGTTTGCCGCTCTTTACATGAAAACTTACGTCGCCCCTGACCGCTTTGAGCTGCCTCCGGCATCTCAGGCTCCATGACTTTTTTGCTCGTCGACGGGCGTCGCGTTCAAAATCTTCGATTCCGTCCCGGAGCCGGAAAAAGCTGAGATTTTTGTCCGGCTCAGGTGTTGGACGAACCGTGGCTTGATGCCCGGTATTCAGCTCGGCGGTTTCGGCCGCGGAGCAAAACAACATTGGTTTGAAAAAGCGGCGCAAAATCGCGCCGCGCATACACTCGATGCACCCCCCCGGCTCGAATGTCCCATAAACGCACCGTCCACGAGTGCGTTCAGTTAACACCCCCTGAATCCGCCTCCTGCACTGTAGCGGGGCCGGACTCATCCGGATCATTGAATTCAACAAATGTACCTGCGGAGAGCCAGTATGAAAAGAGTAATGTTTGTGTTTATGTTTGCGGTTCTGGCGGCGTCCCCACTGACGGCGCAGAACAACATGCCGTCCCTGTTGGACAACGCCAACGCCGGCACCGAGTTTTACTTCAGCATGCCCCCCGCCTACGAGCAGGGCGGCAACGACAACCAGATTGTTATCTACGTATCTTCGGCCTACGAGGCCAACGTCAAGCTGTCGATTCCCGGCCGCGGCGTGCTGAAAGAGAAAGTCACGACGCCCGGCGACGTCATCTTCTTTTCATTGTCGCCGGGGGAAGCGCAGCCGTTTAACAAGGTTCCAAGCCAGACGGCGCCGGCGCAGGAAATCTACGAAGACGTTGCGGTTCACCTTACATCCAACAAGCCGATCATCGCCTACTGTGTGACGCGTTTCAGCTTTACCTCGGACGGCGCCATTCTCATGCCGAACGCCGCACTTGGCACAGAATACGTCATCGGCAGTATGGCTGATATGACCGAGCTGTTTCCGAGCCTGAATCTGCCGAGCGAAGTCACCGTGACGGCGATTGCCAACAACACGACGGTCTGGTTTACAGTCGGCGGAACAAACAAAACCAAAACGACCAACGGCATGGGCGCCGGCGATACGCGCGAGTTTGAACTCAACAAAGGCGATGTGCTGGCCATTTCCACCCTCAATCAGGGCGGCGACCTGAGCGGCAGTTACGTCCGTTCCACCAAGCCGGTCTGCGTCATGTCCGGCAACCAGTGCGCCAACGTGCCGATCGACAACCGCTGGTGCGATTACATCGTGTCCAATGAACCGCCGCTGCACACCTGGAGCAAGGTCTATCACTTTCCGCAGCTCTCGCCGCGCGAACAGAATTCCTGGATGAAAATTGTCGCCGCGGAGGACAACACGACCGTCCTGCGCAACGGCGCGGCTTACGGCACGCTCGAATTCGGCAAGGGCGGGCGCGCCACCCGCGGTTACCTGGAAGGCCAGGCCATGGACGGCGAGCAGCAGCCCATCGTATTCTCGGCCGATAAACCCATTTCGGTCAAGTTTTTCAATCCCGGCCAGGAACTCGACGGCCTGACCTCCGATCCTTTTTCCATTCAGATAACGCCCGTCGACCAGTACGTCAACTTTGTCTGGTTCTGCACGCCGGGCGTCGCCCAGTTGAGTTTCTCCAAAAACTGGCTGAGCATCGTGCACGCGGCCGACGCCAACGACGAAGTGTCGGAAGACCTCGAAATCGGGTGGTTTGTGGACGGCGAACTCAAATGGCGGAAAGTGCGCGATGCCTTCGGCAGTGCGCCGGGCGGCTTTTTTGCGCCCATCGGCGACGGCAAAAGCTGGGCGGAGAAACGCATTGAACTGCCCGATCCCGCCGGCGTGTACGCGCTGCGCAGTTTTGGCGATCCGTTTGCGGCCTATTCCTACGGCGCGCAGGACTACGACACTTACGGCTTCCGCACGGGCGCGCGCATGAACGATCAGACGGTTTCCGACACGGAGCCGCCGCAGAACGTTTTCGTCGCCGATCGGGGGCCGCAGCAGTCCGGAAGTATCCAGGACCAGGGCGCGGGCATTGCCGCCGTGCGTCCCGTACCCGAAGAGGTGGTCAACATGCAGGTTGAAGTCGCCGAGTTTTTGCCGGGAACCAAAGAAAGCGTCAACTGGACGGCCTCGGTCGTCGATCCGGGTCAGCCCGCCGCCGCGGTCATCGCGGTGATCGACCGTCGCGGCAACGTCAGCACCTTTGACGTCGAGTACTCCGTCGAAGATCGCGCGCCGGTGGAAATCACTCCGGTCGCGCTGGAATTCGGCGAGACCATCGCGGCCGACGTCGTCGAGCGCGTCGTCACGATCACGAACACACAACCGGCCGCACAATTGACCATCGTATCGATCCGCCTGGCGGCCGCTCTGCCGCAGTTTGAAATTGCCAATCTGCCGGCTCTGCCGTTTGTGTTGGCTCCGGCCGGCGAAGAGGGCAGCTCGCTCGACCTGACGGTGCGTTTCACGGGCGACGGCGTGGGTGAGTTCCAGGAACAGCTGGAAGTCACGGCGGCGGGCGAACCCGTAAATGCGACCTGCGACCTGAACGCCACGACGGCGGCCAGCGAGCTGTCGCTTGCCGCGACGACCGACTTTGGCGCGGTGACGGTCGGCCTGCCTTCGAAAAGAACAGTCTCGTTCGACATCGACAGCCCGGTCGCAGCGGAAATTCTGTCCGTCTCGGCGCCGGACCATGCCGCATTCAGGATCGAGGGTTTTTCCGGCGCGCTGCAGTCCGTTCCGGGAACTATCGGCGCAGGCGCTGCCGCGGGCATCACGTTTGAATTTACTCCGACGACGCTGGAGGCTTACAGCGCGACGGTTGACGTTGAGTACACATTCGGGCAGCAGGAGCCGCGCATTACTACGCTGACCCTGCAGGGCGAGGGCCGCGGCACGACCAGCAGCGTGGATGAGAATCCCGAGATTCTTAGCCCGCTCATTACGGCCGATCCGAATCCGGCTTCGCTGCAGACGAGCCTGAGTTTTGAATTGCTGCAGCCGCGAACGGTGGCCGTCACGCTCTACGACCTGCGCGGCATTGCGGTGCTGACCGTGCAGCCGCGTTTGTACGACGCCGGCGTTAACGCGCTGGAGCTCGATCTGGCGGGGCTTTCCGTGGGCACGTACTACTGTCGCCTGGATGCGCAGGATGCCGTGGCGACGCTGCCGATTCTCGTGCGGCGTTAACTCCTGCGCGAATCTGAGACGGGTTTGTTAAACAATCGGCGTGCCGATTTTATCGGTGCGCCGATTGTACTTTTTTCCGGGGGGCATGATCGCTTTGAGCTGCCTGCGGCATCTCAGGCTCTTTGACTTTTTTGTTCGTCACGGGGTTTGCCACCGAAGTGTTGACAGACTGGATTTGAGCTCGAAGACTTCGCGTTCGGAGACTTCAAACCCGGTGACAAACAAAAGTGGCTTTGTCTGTCGGTAAAGAATGCGGCGGTCCCGGAGTCGCGCCTGAATTGAAAATTTTCACGTCTGCTGCAAGTGGATGCAATTTTGTGGTAGTTACACGTCTGAACCTGGTACACGCTACCCCCGGCAATTCAGTGCCTTTCTTCGGCATGCAGTTCACTGCCGAAGCGCCCCACATCGCATGCCGTCCGAATGCGACCACAACAGCCCTTTAAAGTCAGTTCCACGAGACAATGCCTCGGGCATTGAAAAAGTGATTTCGCGAGAATCAGAATCGAATCCGGAGACGGTCATGAAAATGTTGTTAACACTTGTACTCTCAATGTTGTGTCTGTCGACGCCGCTGGCCGCGCAGAATACGATGCCGTCCCTGCTGGATAACGCCAACGCCGGGACGGAATTTGTCTTCAGCATGCCGCCCTGTTACGAACAGGGGGGCAACGACAACCATATTGTCATTTATGTATCCTCGCCCTATGCAACCGAGGTCAAAGTCGAGATCCCCGGCCGCGGCGTTGTCAAAACACAGCGCACGGTACCTAACGACGTGATTTACTTCAGCCTGTCGCCGGCGGAGGCCCAGCCTTTTAACAAAAGCCCCAACCAGGTTGCGCCCGCGCAGGATCTGTACACCGGCGCAGCCGTGATCGTGACCGCGAAAGAGCCGATCGTGGCCTACGCCGTGACGCGTTTTCAGTTTACGAGCGACGCCATCATGTTGACGCCGACTTCCGCCCTGGGCACCGAATACGTCGTCGGTTCCATGGCCGACATGAGCTCCATGTACCCCGGTTTTAACCTTCCGAGTGAAGTGACCATCGCCGCGACGGCCGAGGATACCAGGGTCTTTTTTACGCTGGGCGGCAATGCTCTCACGACTGCCAACAACGCGATGAAGGCGGGGGATACCCGCTCTTACACTCTGAACAAAGGCGACGTCATCGCAATCTCGAGCGTCACCGCCGAAGGCGATGTGAGCGGTAGTTACGTACGCTCAACAAAGCCCGTCTCCGTCGTTTCCGGCAACCAGTGCGCCAACGTGCCGACCTCAATTCGCTGGTGCGACTATATCGCCTCGGCCGAAACGCCGATCTCGGCCTGGAGCACGAGCTACCACTACCCGCAGTTAATGGAACGCAGTCAGAATTCGTGGATGAAAATTTTCGCAGCCGACGATCAGACAAACGTCAGGCGCAACGGCGAACCCTTCGGCCTGATCGAATCCGGCAGGGGCGGCGTCTCCGGCGTCGGATTCCTTGAAGGTCAGGCGCTGGACGGCGAACAACAGCCGATTGTGTTTACAGCGGACAAGCCGATCTCGATCAAGGTGTTTAACCCCGGGCAGGAGCTCGACAACCGCACCTCGGATCCCTACGCTATTCAACTCGTGCCGGTCGATCAATATGTTAACTACGTCTGGTTTAACGCTCCCGGCGTAGCGCAGCTGAGTTTTGCGCAAAACTGGGTCAGCCTTATCTATGTGGTGGACGACAACGGCACGCTGCCGGACGATCTGGAATTGGGCATGGTAGACGGCGGTGTTATCGAATGGGTCAGTATCGCCGATGTGTACGGCAGCGCGCCCGGTTCGATTTTTCCCTCGATCGGCGACGGCAAGACCTGGGCCGAAAAACGCCTCGCCCTGCCGGATCCCTCCGGTGTGTATACCATCCGCAGCGCGAGTGAACCATTTACCGTGTATTCTTACGGCGCGGAGGACTACAATACCTACGCCTTCCGCACCGGCGCGCGCATGATCGATCTGGAGAGCGTCGACGCCCTGCCGCCGCAGAACGAATGGCTGGCCTCGGGCGGCCTGCTCCGCAGCGGTCGCATCATCGACGTGGCGGACCAGGGAGACCCTTCCGGCCTGGCGGCCATCCGCATCATCCCGGAAACGCGCGAAAACTTCAAGCTCGAAATCGACGACTTTGTGCCGGGAACAATCGACCGTGTCCAGTGGACGGCTTCGGTACAGAACGCCTCGCAAAATGGCCGCGTGGTCCTGGCCATGATCGACCGCCGCGGCAATACCGAGCTGCTGGAGTTAACCTATGCGCCGGAAGAGGAGACCAATCTGGACGTGACGCGTGAAATTGACTTCGGCAAGACGGTCGAGGGCGATGTAAAAGAAGCGAAGATAACAATTGTTAACACAAGCGACAGCGATCCCGTGGTGATCGAGTCGATCGAGTTAACAGATGGCGCGCTCGGTTTTGAGCTTGTCGGTCGGCCGACTCTGCCTTACAGTCTGGCGGCCGGCGGCACGTTGGAGCTGACGGCCCGTTGGACAGCCGGCGAAACCGGCAACTTCTCGGATATTCTGCTGATCGGTACGGCCGGCAAACCCGTTGCCGGTTACACGGTCCTGAAAGCCTACACGGCTCCGACGGGGCTGACGTTTGTCGACCGCGACTTTTTCCGCATTGAGATTGGCGAGACCATTTACGGCACCGGCTGGATTAACAACGAAGGTGAAGTGGATGCGGACATCATTGCAATCGACGATCCGACCGATGATGCCTTCAGCATTATTCGTTACACCGGTGCTATTAACAGCGTTCCCGGCACGCTTGATGCCGGTGCGACGGGCGGCGTCGACTTTGAATTCGCCCCCACGGAAGCGCGCGAATATACCGCAACCGTGGCGGTGCGTTACCGGTTCGGGCAGCAGCCGGAGCAGCTCGGCACAATCAAGCTGATCGGCGAAGGCTTCGGCGAACCAAGCGACGTAGCTGAAACACCGAAGATCTTCGGCGCGTCCATCAGCGCGCAGCCCAACCCGACTCCGCGCTTCACAACTTTGAACTTCGATCTGGCGACGCCGCAGCGCGTAGCGGTCCGTGTATTCGACCTGCGCGGTAATGTTGTGTTTAACATGCCGTCGCAGGCATGTGCTTCCGGTGTTAACACGCTGGAGCTGGATCTTGCGGCATTGGCGAGCGGCACGTATTACTGTCGGTTGGAGGCGGGCGGCGCGCGGACGACCCTGGCGATTCTCGTGCGACGTTAAGTGCCGGTCTACAGATCAGATACAAGATGTGTGGTTTAACACACAGCGGCGGGCCGATGTTTTCGGTTCGCCGCTTTTTTGTTGTGCGCCCGGCAGGGCGCACGTCTGGCGGGGCGCACGTCTGGCGGGTGGAAGTCCCGTGTTCGCCCGGCAAGGGGAAGAACGAGCCGGATGCCAGGGGTGTCCATCGCGAGGTGGAATCTGAAGGAAGGCGCAGGCGAATCACTGGCCCGATGAATTGTGACCAAACAATTAACATCCACAATTCAAAACGACGCTATGAGTTCTTTCAATGCTCTATTTCCAGTACTTCAGCGGTGTTTGCCGTACCGCAAGGCGCGCGTGAAGTTTATCACGCTCTTTGTTTTGGCGCTGATCAAAACCCCGACGGTTAATTTCGTAAAAATTGCATTGAGTCTCAACCCTGCCTGCAAACAAAGCTCAAATTATCGGCGCATTCAGCGGTTTATGGCTGAGTTCCCCCTTGATTGTCGTGTGATCGGAGCAATTGTCTGGCATTTGATGCCGAATCAGGACAACCTGACGGTGTCGATTGATCGTACTGAATGGCAGTCCGGGTCTCGCTGGATCAATGTGTTGATGGCTGGAATTGTCGATGATGGCGTCGCGTATCCCCTCGTCTGGTTTACGGTGCCGGGAAAAGGTCACAGCACAACCGACGAGCGGATTCGCTTGATGAAACTCTTGCTGGACATCGTTCCAGCCAACAGTATCCAGGCGCTGGTTGCCGATCGCGAATTTATCGGACAGCGCTGATTTCAGTGGTTGGTGCAGGAACGCATTCCGTTCTATATCCGCTTCAAGAAAAACGCACAGGTCGCATCAAAGGGGCGTCTGGTACAGGTACGCCGTCTGTTTGTGCACCTCGATCTGGACACGGCCATGCGGCTTGGACATCAGCGCTCCATCCACGGCGTGAAACTCTGGGTGACGGGCATGCGCCTGAAAGACGACTATCTGTTAATCGCATCAAATCAGGATAACCTTGAGGCCATCGAGTTTTACCGGCAACGCCGGGGAATTGAAACGCTCTTTGGGTGCCTTAATACACGAGGGGTCAACCTGGAGTCAACACATTTGCGAGATCCTGACCGGGTTGCCAAACTCGTCGGATTGCTGACGCCGGCGTTCAGTTGGGCGCACAAAGCAGGCCGCTGGATCGCAGCGCGTGAGCGGATCAAACTCAACAAACATGGTCGGCCGGCCAAGAGTCTGTTTCGAACTGGACTTGATCACTGTCCTGCCTCAGCCTGAAATGGAAAGTCCCCTTTGAAGTTTAAGGTGGAACACTATGTCCCCACTGCGGCGTTAAGTGCCGGTCTTCAGATCAGATACAAGATGTGTGGTTTAACACACAGCGGCGGGCCGATGTTTTCGGTTCGCCGCTTTTTTGTTGTGGAGTTTTTGCCGGCGGCATGAGCGCTTTGAGCTGCCTGCGGCATCTCAGGCTCCCTGACTTTTTTGTTGGTTTTTGTGTGCTCATGTGCAGGCTGTTGAGCACGAGGTCTTTTGTGTTTAAGTCGCGGTGCAGGTGCCCGGCGTTTGTCACAGGTGGCTATGTTATCCGGCGTTTTGTGAACCGGGAATACGACACTCTGAATTGAGCTGCAAAAGTCGGGAGATTGAGTTCCCGGAGAATGTGGATGTTTAAACCGAGTCGTCATAGCCTGTTGACTACTTCAGTTAAAGGATGCATCCAGTGACAAGTCATGATCGCATAGAGCGGAATTCCCAGGACGGCGGGTTCTCTGTCACGTATCTGTCAAGTGGAGTGTCCAGATCACATGACGACATCATGTTGTGTTTTGATGCACAGTGCTATATACTCGACTCCTACTACTTTCTGCTTGCTTTCCGCGCGACCACCGATGAATTGGCAGGCCCCGAAGAATCAATATTGTATTTTCTGGCCAGGTGCCGCGAACAGGTATCGAAAATGAAGAGTGGTCACACCTTGTTTCTTCCCTTTGACTTGAGCGACGAACATGTTGGAGGGATTGCTCTGGAAAGAATCGACGACAAATATCAAACAACATATGGATTATTCTGTCAGGTCGAAGGGTGGTCGGTCAATCCTGAAGAATTCAAGAGTCGTGCGGATTTTTCAACAACAGAGTTTACCGAAGCAAGTTCATGTGAACTGACAATTGATCAGCTCGTTAAAGGGCTGACACTGCGGACCAGAAGGATATAGTGTCTTCAGTCTCAGTGCCGCGCGTTCAATATCCCCTCAACCCGCTTGACATCTTCCGGCAGGTCGACCGCATATAACTCGTCCCGGCATTCGATGCAGTGGTAGTGCGCGCCGTCTTCCATCAGGCGCAGCTGCTCCAGCTGTTCGGCGCGCTCCAGCGGCGAGGGCGCCAGGCTGCCGAAGCGCTCCAGCGCGCGGCGTCGGTAGGCGTACAATCCAATGTGCTGCCAATAAACAACTTCGCGTTCCGCGTCGCGGCGACAGGGAATGGGACTGCGCGAAAAATACAGCGCGCGTCCGTCGGCGGCGCGCGCCACCTTGACGATGGCCGGATTGTTAATGTCCGCCGCCGCGTCGATGCGGCGCACCGGCGTGCTGACGGACGCGGCCGGACGTTCGGCGAGCGCCTGCACCAACTCGTCCACCAGGCGGCCGCGCAGCAGCGGCTCGTCGCCCTGGATGTTAACCACGATGTCGGCCGCAGCGTCTACCAGCGCCAGAGCGCCGATAATCCGGTCCGTGCCGGAGGCAAATTCTCCGTGGGGTTCTAAAACCTGCGCGCCGAAGCCGGCGGCGCAGGCGCGGATGCGCTCGTCATCCGTGGCGATGTACACCGCCGACAGCGTGTCGGCTGCCATCGCCGCACGCCAGACGTACTCAATCATTGTCTTGCCGTTGATCTGCGCCAGCGGCTTGCCCGGAAAGCGCGAGGAGTCGTAGCGTGCCGGGATGATCGCCACGGCGGAGAGAGTCGGATTCATGGGTTTCCCGTGGAGTCGTCAACTGTCCTGCTGTACGGAGGCGTCGTGTGCCGCCGCCGTGGAATGTGCGCGCACGCGCGCATCAATGAAAGCATGGATTGCGCGCATCATGTCCTGTTCGGCGGCGCGGTCCGGGGCTTCCAGCGCCGGCAGCGCTTCGCCGATGTAGACGTGTACGTCGCCGCCGCGGATCGTCGACGCGCCGCGCGGCATGACGCTGTGATTGCCCGCTATCGCCACGGGCACCACGGCTTTGCCCGCGCGCGAGGCCAGCATAAACGCCCCTCGTTTGAATTCGGCCGTCATGCCGTCTTCCGAGCGGCGCCCTTCCGGGAACACCAGCACCGAAGCGCCGGCGCGGATGACTTCCACGGCCTGCTGCATGCTCTGCATGCCGCGCCGTGGATCGGAGCGGTCCACGGCGATAAACGGCGATTTGCGCAACTGAAATCCGAACAGAGGAATCTTTTCGAGTTCCAGCTTGTAAATGATGCGCACGTCGTCGTCCAGCGCGGCCAGGATGACCGGGATGTCAAAGTAGGACGTGTGGTTCGCCGTGTAGACAAAACTCTGTCGGCGCTGCGCCGCCGCCTGTGGCACGCGGCCATGAACGTGCAGCCGGATGCCCGCGATGCGCAGCAGCGCACGCGACCAACTGCGCGCCAGGACAATATAACTGCGGCCGCGCCGGTCAAAAGGCATCGCCAGCAGCGCCGCCAGGCTGTAGCCGACGGTTACGAGCGCAATTCCGATTTTTCGAATGGCGTTGAGCATGTGCAAATGTACGTAATTCGCCGCTTTGCGGCGCGGGCCGCGGAAGGCTTGTGACAGCTGCGACGGCCGACCACGGATAACTCCGTGACAAACAAAAGAAGGAAGCCCACCGAGAGGTGAGGCGGATTTGTGCGGCCGCCGCAGGCGAGGCGCTCCCGCGCGAACACAAGGCGCAATGGACGATAAAAAAGGAAGCCGGGATGCAGGAAACAGAAGTCAGCAAAGCGGATTATTGGGCCGGTCGTTATCGCAAGGGTGAAACCGCGTGGGATCTGGGCGCACCCTGTGCCGTGTTCCAGGATGCGCTTGCGCGCGGACTGCTGCCGTTTCCCGGTGAGCCCAACCAGGCCCCGCACCTCCTGACGCCTGGCTGCGGCAACGGCCACGACCCCGAAATGTTTGCCCGCCACGGCTACCGCGTGACGGCGCTGGACTTTGCGCCCGAGCCGCTCGCCAACCTGCGGCAACGCATTGAAGGGGAGGAGTTGCGCCTGGCGACCCTGTGCCGCGACGTGTTTGCACTGACGCCGGCCGATCTGGATCCGGTAGATATCGTCCTGGAATACACGATGTACTGCGCCATTGATCCGCGCCGCCGTGAAGAATACCTGGCCGTTCTGGCCGCCCTGCTGCGTCCCGGCGCCGTCGTGGCCGCCCTGCTTTTTCCGCTCGGAAAGCCGCAGGATGGACCGCCCTTTGCGATCGACCCGGACGAGTACGAACGACAATGGTCCGTCCACGGACTGCGGGCGATACATCGCGAGACGCCGCGTGCATCACATCCGGCCCGTGCCGGCAAAGAATTGTTGATGATTTTGCGCAAAACCGACGCCTGAAGGCCCGGCGGCCCGGGCATAATAGTTGAGCCGCTGATACGTTTTCCAGCAATATTTATCGGGCAGAAGTACGAAATACGGGAGTTGTCATGTCAGTACCAACCATTAGTGCGGCGGAGCTGAGTCAAAAAATCCAGGCGGGTGAAAAACTGCAAATTCTGGACGTGCGCGAGCCGATGGAACGCGCCGAAAGCCACATCCCCGACACGGCTCACATTCCGCTGGGGTTCCTGCCCGGACGTTATTCCGAACTGCAGGTAGCCGATGGCGAAAAACTCTACATCTACTGTCGCAGCGGCGCGCGCAGCGCCAGCGCCTGCAACTTTCTGCGCGACAAAGGCATCGACGCGGTCAACGTTTCCGGCGGCATTCTGGCCTGGGGCAAACTGCCGAACAACTGACCTATTTGAATCACCATGGCCATGCCGGCGAACTGCGTCGCGGCCGTACATACTCCGGAGTTCAATATGTCTGCAACTCTTCCGGCTTCGTTTGACGAAATGCTGAAATCCGCCGGCAAACCGGTTCTGGTCGACTTCTGGGCCGAGTGGTGCCCGCCCTGCAAAGCGCTGGCCCCGACGCTGGAACAACTGGCGCGCGAGGCCGACGGCCGTTTTGTCGTGGCCAAAGTCAACGTCGATCAAAAACCCGACCTGGCCGCCCGTTATGGCGTCAGGTCGATTCCCACGCTCATCCTTTTTGACGGTGAACACATACTGTGGCAGGGCGTCGGCGCGATGCCGTTGGCACAACTTCGCAACGCGGTTACCGAGGCGATCGACGGCCGCTGAGGCGCTGTACGACTGGATTTGGCCCCTTTATGCTTCGCTCCCAAGGGCTCGCATAGGGGCTTGCTGACTTTTTTGTTTGTCATTGTGTGTCCGGTTCGACGTCGTCGAACCGGTCGCGTGTTACGAAAATAGAATTTGTTAACACCATGTTATCCCGCCTGTTTTTAAGGGTCGCGCTGCGCGTCTGACGCAATTCCTGCCACTGCGGCGCAAAACCCGGCCAATTTGTTATCGATTTGTTTTTGTTTAATTGCCCACGTGTTGCCATTTGAATACCGCGCTGGTAACGACGGGATTTCAGCTTGTATTGCGCGTGTTTCAAATTCGCATAAACCCGCATCAGCAGGGCGCCGGGCACCATTTTGTTAAACAATATTTAACATGGCGCTAATATCAGCCCCGGTAATTTTGTGACTGGAAATATAGCAACTCTCCTATTGCTTTTCTCCAGTATGCAAGCTGAAACATTGTTTATCTCCCAAAACACAATTACTTGAGCTCTCTTATGAATGTACGATTCAGTAGGATTGCCGCAACGGCAATTCTAGTGGTGGCATTTCTGTGTTCAGGAATCCCGGCCTTTGCGCAAGGCACCGGCATCATTACAGGAACTGTTGTTAACAAGGCGGACGGCAAGCCGGTGATCGGCGCCACCGTTTTTATCGTCGGCACCAAACTGGGTGGATTCTCCAACCAGGATGGTAAATACACCATCAAAAATGTGCCGATCGGAACTCATGCCCTGAAGATTTCGAGTGTCGGTCTGGCGCCCTACAACGTCACAGACATTGTCGTGACCGAGGGCAATGCCACCAGGGTCGACGTGGCGATGGAGACAAACGATGTGACGACGGAAGAAATCGTCGTTACCGCCCGCGTGCTGCGCAACAATGAGTCGGCTCTGCTGGGGCAGCGCTCCAAAGCGGTTGCCATGAGCGACGCCATCGGCGTGGACCGCATCGAAAAGACGGGCAGCGGCGACGCCGGCGAGGCCGTCAGCAATATCACCGGCGCTTCGCTGGTGGACGGCAAATACGTCTACATCCGCGGCCTGGGCGATCGCTATTCGAACGTGCAGCTCAACGGATCGGCGCTGCCGAGTTCGGACCCGAACCGCAAGGCGGTCCAGCTCGACGTTTTCCCGACCAACCTGCTCGACAACATTGTGACGATCAAAACATTCACGCCCGACAAACCCGGCGACTTCACCGGCGGCAGCGTGAACATCGGCACAAAATCTTTCCCGGAACAATTCACATTCAAACTGGGCGCGAGTACGACATTTGACTCGCAGGCCTCGCTGAACGACAACTTCCTGACCTACGGCACCGGCGACGGCGACTGGCTGGGCAGCGACGACGGCACGCGCGAGCTGCCCGGATCGGTGGCAAACCTGGCCAAAGAAGATTTTCCCGAAGTCAACTCCGTGTTCAGCGACGAAGAAGGCGCGAATCGGCTCGACCAGATTACGCGCGAATTCAACCCTGAAATGGAAGTGAAAACCGGCAGCGCGCCTGTCAATCAAAGCTTTTCGCTGGCAATCGGCACCAACGCGGATCTGAACGGCCGCCAACTGGGTGTGCTCGGCAGCGTGACCTACAAACGCAGCTTCTCATTTTACGAAAACGGAGAAGCCGGTCGTTGGAAGCTGACCGGTCCGACGGCGCTGACGCTCAACCGCGAGGCCGAACTCTCGGATTCAAAAGGAACTTCCGAAGCGCTGATGAGCGGACTGGCGACGATCGCCTACATGCCCGCCGACAACCACGAAGTCAGCTCGACGGTGATGCTCAGTCAAAGCGGTACGTCGACGGCGCGTTTTCAGCAGGGTTTCTACTCGACGCTGCAGAATCCGGCGACGCAGACCTTCCAGACGCGCACGCTGCTCTACAACGAGCGCAGCGTTCTGGCGATTCAGGGCGCGGGTAAACACTATTTTCCCGAGCTGGAGTCAACGCCCATCCGCCTGAACTGGAATATCTCCAAAACGACATCGACGCAGGAAGAACCGGATCTGCGCTTCTTCTCGAATCACTTCTCGGTTGACGAAGACGACCCGACCGATACAAATTTCCGCATTGCAGCGACAAACTACATCGCTCCTTCGCGCTACTTCCGCGATCTGGAAGACGACATTCTGGAAATGCGTTCCGACCTCGAAATGACGATCGACACGTGGACGAGCAAAACCGGTTCGGTGAAAATCGGCGGATTGTACAGCAGTACCACGCGCGATTTCAACGAGCGTCGCTTCCAGTACAACAGCGGTTCCCAGGGCGTGCCCTACAACGGTTCGCCGAACGACTTTGTCTCCGGAAAGAACATCGGCATCATCGACGCGTCGGGCACCTTCTTCACGATGGGCAACAACATTCAGGATGTGTCCGAGCCGAAGAACAGCTACAAGGGCGAACAAAACGTCAACGCGGCCTACGCCATGGTTGATCTGCCCGTGACGGAAGAACTGAGGTTCATCGGCGGCGCACGCCTGGAAACGACCGACATCAAGGTGTTCACGGCGGATGAAGACGCCGAGCGCGCCGACATCGACGAGACCGACATTCTGGGTTCGCTCAACATCGTGTATGCACTCGACGAGAGCATGAACATTCGCGCCGCGGCGACGCAGACGCTGGCGCGTCCGACCTTCCGCGAACTGGCGCCTTTTTCCTCGTTCAACTTCATCGGCGACTACATCGAAACCGGCAATACCGAACTGGAACGCACGACGGTCGTCAACTACGACCTGCGCTGGGAGTGGTTTGTCCGCCCCGGTGAGATCCTGGCGGTCAGCGGCTTCTACAAAGACTTCACGAATCCGATCGAACGCGTCATCCTGAACGAAAACGGCGAAGTCCAATATCAGAACGTCGACAAAGCGACGGTCTACGGCGCCGAGCTTGAAGCGCGCAAGTCGCTGGACGAGATCAGCGAGATGCTGTCCAACTTCCAGATCGGCATGAACTTCACGCTGGTGCAGTCGCGGGTCGACATCGAAGCCGACGAGTTGGAAGTGATCAAGGCCTCGGATCCCGAAGCATCCGATACGCGCCAGATGTACGGCCAGTCGCCCTACATTCTGAACATGGATCTTTCCTACAGCAACCTCGAATCCGGCACGAACGTCGCGTTGAGCTACAACATCTTCGGTGAGCGCCTTGCCGCTGTAACGCTCGGAGGCACGCCGGACGTGTTTGAACAGCCGCGCGGCATGTTGAACCTGACGTTTTCGCAGAACATTACGGACGAGCTTGTCCTGAAGGGCAGCGCCTCCAACCTGTTGGACGCCTCCTACGAAGAGACGCAGGAGTACCGTGGCACGAGCTACAACTTCCAGCGCTACACCCTCGGCCAGGACTTCAACCTTGGAATCAGCTACTCGATCCAGTAAGTCGATCGGGACTGCGGGAAATTCGACGGTGCGCACTCTTTCCGGAACAAGCCGCATCGTCGAAATTCCCGCCGCGGAGCGATGCCCTCCGAGGCCGGGACAAGCTTTAACGCATAGATTTTCGCTCCCGCTTTAACACAACACGGCGCTTGAAAAACAACACGTGAACTCACGCTTGCACAAACAAGCGCAGGGAGCCTCTGTGCCTGAAATTCAGAACTGACTGCAAAAGATGATAGATACTAACGCCTGTCTCGAACCCTTTCGGAGGTTTTCCTTTATGCATCGCTTTCTACTGTTGGTTTTAGTCTGTCTGTTTGTGCCGGCTCTCAGTCTTGCACAAATTCAGGTAACGGATGCCGATATCAACGGCAACGTCACCTGGACGGCCGATAATGTTTACGTCCTTAACGGTTTTGTTTTTGTTGAAAACGGCGAGTCGCTCACGATTGAGCCCGGTACGGTCATCCAGGCCAAACCCGGTCAGGGCGCCAACGCCAGTGCGCTGATCATTGCTCGCGGCGGCAAGATTTTTGCCGACGGCAACGCGTCCAATCCGATCATTTTCACGGCTGAAAACGACGACGTCACCAATCCCAACGACATTCCCAAACTGGCCAAAGGCCTCTGGGGCGGTCTGCTGATTCTTGGCAACGCCGTTGTTAACACCGCTTCCGGTACAGGCAACGTGGAAGGTCTGCCCGAGTCCGAGCGCACGGAATACGGCGGTCCGGACGACGACGACAACTCCGGTATCCTGCGTTACATCTCCATCCGTCACGGCGGCAGCCTGATTGGCGGCAACAACGAGATCAACGGTCTGACGCTCGCCGGCGTAGGTCGCGGAACGACGATCGAGCACATCGAGATCTTCTCGAACTTCGACGACGGTATCGAGTGGTTCGGCGGCACGGCTCAGGTCAAATACGCCATCTCCGCTTTCTGCGGCGACGACGGTTTCGACTACGACGAAGGCTGGCGCGGCAAAGGCCAGTTCTGGCTGTCGATCCACGGCCCGAACGCCGGCGGTTCCGGCGGCGAGCACGACGGCGGCACCGAGCCGGAAGACGGCACACCCTATGCCGAGCCGCGCATCTACAACGCGACTTACATCGGTTCCGGCGTCGACAGCGAAAATGACGACAATACACTGGCCGTCAACCTGCGTGACAACGCCGGCGGCCACTACTACAACAGCATCATTACGGACTTCCCGGGTACGGGCGTCAATATCGAGGATCTGGCCGACGGTCAGGACAGCCGCCAGCGCTACGAAGACGGTCAACTGACGTTCATGAACAACATCTGGTGGGACTTCGGTGCGGGCAACACGTTGAACGACATCATCCAGAATGACGGCGAATTCGGCGCTGCACTGGCAACGGCCTTTGCGGAAGGCGGCAACCTGGTTGAGAACCCGATGCTGACGAAGATCAGCCGCACAGACGACAGAACCTTCGACCCGCGTCCCGCGACCGGTAGCCCGGCGATCGACGCCGACAATGCCGCTGCGGTTCCGGCCGACGGTTTCTTCGACAACGCCGGATTTGTCGGTGCGTTCAACGGCGTTCAAAACTGGACGCTCGGCTGGACGGCGCTGGATCAATACGGCTATATCTCCAACACGGACGTCGAACCGGAAGTTGTCAACGTCTTTGACAGCGACATGAACGGCGATGTTCTGTGGTCCGCGACAAACACCTACGTGCTGAACGGTTTTGTCTTTGTGGAAGACGGTGAGTCGCTGACCATCGAACCGGGTACGGTCATCCAGGCCAAACCGGGTCAGGGCGCCAACGCCAGTGCGCTTATCATCGCGCGCGGCGGCCGCATCAACGCCAACGGTACGTCGGAGAAACCGATCATCTTCACGGCTGAGGGCGACGACGTCAACGATCCGGCCGACATTCCCACCATGGCTCGCTCGCTCTGGGGCGGTCTGATCGTTCTCGGTAACGCGCGCACCAACACGGCGTCCGGTACCGGCAACGTCGAAGGCGTGCCCGAGTCGGTTCGCACCGAGTACGGCGGCGACAATGACAATGACAACTCCGGTATCCTGCGCTACATCTCGATCCGTCACGGCGGCAGCCTGATCGGCGGTAACAACGAGATCAACGGTCTGACGCTCGGCGCCGTCGGCTCCGGTACGACGATCGAATACATCGAAATCTTCTCGAACTTCGACGACGGCATCGAATGGTTCGGCGGTACGGCTCAGGTCAAATACGCCGCCGCCATCTTCTGCGGCGACGACGGCTTCGACTACGACGAAGGCTGGCGCGGTAAAGGCCAATTCTGGCTGAACTACAACGAAGCCAATGCCGGTGGATCCGCAGGTGAACACGACGGCGGCACGGAGCCGGAAGACGGCCAGCCCTATGCCGAGCCCAACATCTACAACGCCACGTACATCGGTTCCGGCGTAAACAGCACAAACGACGACAACACGATCGCGATCAACATGCGCGACAACGCCGGCGGTCACTACACCAACAGTATCATCACGGACTTCCCCGGCAAAGCTCTGTCGGTCGAAGACCTGAATGACGGTGAAGACAGCCGCAAGCGTTTCGAAAACGGCCAACTGTCCTTCCGCAACAACATCTGGTGGGGCTTCGGCGACGGCAATACGCCGGCCGATTTCGTTGCGGGCGAGGGCGAATGGCAGACGGCGCTGATCAACGGTCTGACGTCCAACAACAACCTGGTTCAAGACCCGATGCTGGGCAATATCGATGCACGCGGCGCCATGTGGATGTTCGACCCGCGTCCGGTTGCGGGCAGCCCGGCTCTGGATGCCGCCAACGTGGCCGACGTTCCTGGCGGAGATCCCTTCTTTGTTCAAGCTCCGTACATCGGCGCATTTGGACAGGGCCAGAACTGGTTGACCTACAACAACTGGTCGGCCGCTTCGCAGTACGGCGTCATTTCCGACGTGATTGACGAGTCCATCGTCGACGCTCAGTCCTCCTCCGACGTCACCGTTCGCGCATTCCCGAACCCGACCGTCGACAATGTCTGGGTCCGTTACAACCTGCCCAAAACGCAGCTTGTCACGATCAAACTGGTTGACGCTCGCGGCAACACGGTGATCTCCATCGTCGACGGCGAGCAGCGCATGGAAGGTGTGTACCAGTTTAACCTGGACGTGAGCGACCTGGCTGTCGGTGCGTACTTCTTCACTGTTGAAGCTGAAGGCGCCGCGGTAATGGAAACGATTAACATTGTGCGCTAAGAGCAGTGTTTAAGCGGTCTGACCGCGTGTTAAACACGGTTCCGGGCGCCTCCTGAAAGTGGGAGAGCCTTGCACTGGAGAAAGGGAGTTTCGACCTCGGTCGGAGCTCCCTTGTTTATTTTAAAGCACTGCACCCGATGGATTAAACGGGCCTTTTTACCGCCATCTGATTGCAGCGCCGTTCCGGCTCGCTTTCTGACCTTTTTGTTTGTTTTGCAGTTTTCAGCCTGACAATGAAATGTCGGTCATTTGGCAGCGCGAGAAAACTATACCCGATCCAATGAATGCTGTGAACTTTTTGCATTTTACTGCGTAGGGTCGCCAATCGTTGATGAGTCAACTGTTGTCATATCAAGCACTACTCCCGGGGGAATGGTCCGGCATGAATCAGAGCGAGGAGACTGCGAACTTCAGGATTCGCAAGTTTTATATGGACTGTGTCGACGCAGCCGGGAACGGCCGCATCATGTACCACGCGCATCTGAATTGGGGGCGCCTGGCGTTCAACTACGTCGGCGATCTGCGTTTTTCGCAGGATGTGAGTCTCGGCACGCGCGGCAGACTTGTGCGCACGCCGCCGCCGCACTTTGCGCCTCGGACTCCGCGCACATTGACCTGGGACTGCCCGTCGCTTGACACTTCCGGCACGTGGACAAGCAAAAGGGACCTTGTATCAAAGCGCCTGCTGCAAACAGCCGAGGGAGAAGTTAACTGGACCTGTTTACAGCCCGCGGCCCATGCCGAAGTTAACAGTGGCGGCGCAAGGCGTTTAAGCGGGGCGGGATACACGGAGTGTCTGGATCTGACGATAAAACCCTGGCGTCTGCCGATAGAACAACTGCGCTGGGGGCGTTTCCTGGCTGAAAATGAATCAATTGTCTGGATCGAGTGGCGCGGCCCACATCCGCTGAACCTGGTGTTCCGCAACGGACGGCAGGTTGACGGCGCTCAGATTGGCGATCGGTCTGTCCGCGCAGGGCTTGACGACTGGGAGCTGCACTTTACCGACTCTTTAACGCTGCGCGAGGGAACGCTGCTCACAACGGTCTTCGATAAAATCCCGCTGATTAAACAGAGCATTCCCATGAGAATGTTAAACGCCCATGAATGCAAGTGGCGCAGCCGCGGCACATTTAGCTGTAAATCGGCATCGCCGGTCGGCGGCTGGGCAATTCACGAAAAAGTACAATGGCGGTAACAATGAAAAACAGCCTGAACGTTGGCGCTGTGTTGTACGGAGCGCTCTTTGTAATTGCTCTGCCTTTTCTGTTGATTTGCTGGTCTGTCGCTGCCGAATCGCTGGTGTCGCTGCCCCTGCCGTCTGTCCCGTTGTTGGGGCTTTGTTTAAGCGCGGTGGGCGCGTCGTTGATGCTGGTCGCCATGTGGCAGCTCATGCGCCGCGGTGAAGGGCTGCCGATGAATCTTTATCCGCCGCGCAAATTTGTCGACAGCGGACTCTATCGTTTGGTCGCGCATCCGATCTACGTCGGCGCGTGTTTAAGTGTCGTTGGAGCTTCATTGTACTTTGAATCCGCCGCGGCATTCTGGTTGATCACGCCGGTGTTTGTTCTGTCGTGTCTTGCACTTCTGTTGGGTTATGAGGTCGAAGCCATTGAACAACGTTTCGGTCCGCGGCAAACAGAAAAGCTGTTGAGTTTACCGCTGGCTTCATCTGCCCCGGCTTCTTTGCGCGATCGCATTAACGTCTATCTGCTTGTATTGATTCCCTGGTTGATTGTGTATGAGCTGGTGATATTTATCGGAGTGCCCGACGGAGCGATTTCGACATTGTTGCCGTTTGAAGCGCACTTCCCGGTTCTTGAATGGACTGAATTGTTTTACGCTTTTGCCTACGTGTTTGTAGCCGTATTCCCGGTCGTGGCGCGCCGGCGCGATCAATTGCGTTCATTTTCGACTGCGGTCTTGTTTGCATCGGCGGTTGGATTTTTCCTGATGTTTATTCTTCCGCTGATTGCAGCGCCCAAAGCATTTGAGCCGACCGGCCTGCTCGGCGACATGTTAATGTTCGAGCGCGCGTACGACGCACCGACGGCGGCTTTTCCCTCGTTTCACGTGACGCTTGCATTTATAGCGGCCTGGGCATACGCTTTGGTCTGGCCGCGTATGAAAGTGGTGTGGTATACGCTTGCCTGTGCAATTGGACTGAGTTGTTTAACAACGGGAATGCACGGCCTGATAGATGTTGCGGGTGGGTTTATTCTGTTTGTTGCGACGGTTAAACGCAGCGTCATCTGGCGTCGGACGTTGGACCTTTGTCAGCGCGTCGCAAATTCCTGGAGCAGCCGGCGGATCGGTCCAGTCCGGATCATCAACTATGCGAAATACGCCGGAGCCGGCACGATGCTGGGGGTGTTGTTGATTGCGTTTGTGTTGGGGCCGGACTACATACCGGCGGTTTTGATAACGGGAATTGCATCCATCCTTGGCGCGGGAATCTGGGCACAGGTGGTGGAGGGAGCGAGCGGGCTTTCGCGACCTTTTGGTTATTACGGCAGCATGGTCGCCGGATTGTTTTGCACGCTGGTGTATTCAGTATGTACGGATGTCGACTTCATGGTGTTGACCGGAGCGTTTGTTCTGGCGGCGCCCTGGATCCAGGCCGTTGGTCGTTTGCGCTGTTTTGTTCAGGGCTGCTGTCACGGCAAGGAGACGACGCCGGAGCTGGGAATCCGTCATTTTCATCCAAAATCGCGTGTTTGCACGATGTCGAATCTGCGCGGCCGCCCGCTGCATGCGACGCCTTTGTATTCCATTATAGCCAACGTGGTTACAGGCTTTTTACTGCTGCGATTGTACTGGTCATCCGTCGACGCGGCGCTGATTGTCGGTTTGTACCTGATTCTGGCGGGCATTTCGCGTTTTGTCGAAGAGGCGTACCGCGGCGAGCCGCAGACGCCGTGGTGGGGTGGTTTGCGACTGTATCAGTGGGCGGCGGTCGCGAGTGTGCTCATCGGCATAGTTGTGACGATGTTTGCTTCCGGAACGACCTTGCCGCCGATGAGTTTTTCGTGGGAAGCGGTGCTGATCGCACTTTTTTTCGGCCTGGTAGTTTTTGTGGCCATGGGCGTGGATTTTCCGAAATCCGGCCGGAAATTGTCGAGGTTGGGACCGGTGTGAGGATCAGTCCGTATTTTTGTGTGATTCAGCAATAAAATGAGCCTCAAAAATACGTATAACTGACTACGTAGTAGTTGCGCTGGCTACAAATAGCCAGAACTGCAATTCCATACCGGTAATCGCACTTTTAACCAGTATTGGTCAATCAATCACTACTGCATTAATTGATAGAAGTCTCGTCAGGTTGACATATTGTGCTAGTATATTCTTGAATAATATGTAGCATGTTATATTCATGGTATTAACGGGTATATACGGTAGAGCATCAGTCTCATCCGTTCAGATCTTATTCCTGGCCTTTCATTACGTATTCTCCACATTGCTTGATGGGCGAAGTGTTATTCGTTACATATATTTGTTTTTAATGTTATTTGCTTAAATTGGGCGCAATTAAAAAAACGATACGCCTGGACATGGTGCTCAATCCTCAAATTGAACAGGTATCAAAAAGATGTATCTTCACTCGCAGCAATACCGGCTGTCGTTAGACGGAGAGCAAATTCAATCTGACTACTCACGGTCGGTTTGGTATTGGCGGGTAGTAAATTCCGAGAATTCTACCAAAGAGACTTTCCATCGGAACATATTATTATCAAAATGTAGAATCTCAATAAAAAAATCAGTCGCCCTTGCCCTGGCAGCGGCGACTGTCTGTTTTTGGGCCCTTTCACTCTTGTTTTCATTTTCAGTTCAGGCGCAGTGTGATCCACACAATTGTGATCCTGAAATCTGGACGTGGGAGACGCGAGTCGTCTATTTATCCGACTTTCCAAACTGCCCGATTGAGCTGGTCTACAAGTTGCGTGTTTGTGATCAAGCTATCACCGAGCTGCGGCTGGCTGGATTTACTCTGAAACAGGACGATGACCCCGATTGTCAGCAACTCTACGGATACCTCGTCAGTCCGGAGGGCGATGTCAGAATTGACAGGTTGAAAACGACATTTGAGGACATGTTCAGTGAGCTGACAATTGACTTGTTCCTTGAATTCTACAATGATCTCCCGTCGGCTCTGCAGGAACAGTACCACTGTCCGAACGGATATCGATTGTATCGCGGTTATTGGGATGCATGCCAGAAGTTTCAGGTGTGTTTCTGGTCTTCAGGACCATTTTCCGCCGATTTGATAGAATGTGACAACGCAATCTGCTGTTCTGAAGCATTGGAGCTGTGTTACAACCCTGATTCAGGAGAGGTTGAACAAATTTCAACCTACACTCCCGCCGAAGGCGAAAGTTGCGGCGAGCCCGAAGTTCAGTATTTCGGACCATGCCTGACCTACGGCTGTTTCCCGTTCTGCAATTACGATCCTCAACTGGAACTGCGCGGTGTCCGGGAGCCGGTTGATCAATCGGGCGAAGAAATTGACCTGTGCGACAAGTCAATTGAGAATATTGAAATAACCGTCGTGGATGGAATTCAGGTTCTGGTCCAGATGGGACCAGGTTTGAACACTCTTGACAGATCGGTATTGCGCGCTGACTTGTTTGACCTGCTGGGGCGACTACTTGCCTCATCAGGTCCAACTGCTGCGAAATTTGATGAACCCCAAATTCAGCTCGATAAACAACTAATTCACTTAAGTCCAGTCGCAGGGGGAGGGGTGCCGGCCATAGGGCAGCCCCTGTTGCTGGTGTTGCGCCTCACAGATTCGCCGGACGGCAGCATCTCTCGGGATTGCACCGCCGTTCGAAAGCTGATACTGATGCCGGAGTAGTCGCTGTAGCGGTGATGCTCCCTGTTTGCCGAAGTGTCAGGAATCTGAATTGAGGCAAAGTCACAGTAGCGAAGCATCTTTACCGTCAGACACAATCTCCACTAATCTGGAAGTAATAGACTAAACCGGATATCTCAATTGCATCAGTTGTTGGCACGGATTTGTGGCGTGTGATTCTTAGTGCAATCAAGCCCAAAAAGGCAGGTAACGCCATCGTTGAGAAGTATGAAGTGATTGCAATGAGTGATTGACTTTGAAGTCGATAATTTGTATCTACTCGGGCCAGCTCTTTCCTTAAAGAGCGACTGCCAACAACACAAGTCAATTAATGGTGATTGCACTGCCGCCAAACTTCCATTAATTGATGATCACTTCTCACTGACTTTCAGCGGACGCCCCGCCCAAGACGCCGGCTGCTTGCACGCATACGGAGATGGAATATGAGTGGAGCAGAGCCACACCTGAATGCAACTTCTTGCATATCTCGGCATTTTAAACAGATTCTGATATGTTTGGTGTTGGGACTGGTCGCGGTTCCGCTCTATTCGCAGGACGTGCGTTGGGAGCTCAACTACGAGTCGGAACTTGGCTTCAAGTCGGCCACGCATATGGTGCGTACTTCCGACGGGGACATATTGACTACCGGCGGAAATGGCAGCGGTGGGATATATGCTCACCTGACAAAATTATCGCCAACGGGTGAAGTTCGTTGGGTCTACGAAGCGGGTGATGAAGACTACTACGTCATTCCTCGTTTCTGCCGTGAGATAGAACCTGGCGTTTACCGAATGGAGGCGTTCAGAAACATCTCGGTTGGGCCGTTTTCACCAAGAGTGCCGTTCATCGTTGATGTTAATGACAAAGGGGAGGAAATCAACTCCAACTTTGACGTTGCGATTGATAATATTCTTTACAACTCAATTGTTTTCCAGTACGACAAACCGGACGGGTATCGCATTGCCAGTCCGAAGCTCAACACAAATCCGGCGGAAATCACCCTCCGCTTGCTTGATCACGATGCTGCGTTTGCAGAGAAAAAAGAGGTTCTTAATATTGGCGGCGACTCCGCCATTGTCTTGCTGGAATCAGCGATTCAGGCCGACGATGCGATGCTGGTGATGGGGCAAATTGAAGCGCCGGGCAAACGCGGAAATTTCAGTCTGATGAAAATCGACCCGGCAGGGGAACTCATTTGGGACATGCGCTTTTCACCAGGAGTCCGTTCATGGTCGCGAAAGATGCTTCTAGCCCGCAACGGCAATATTATTCTGGCGGGGAATGCGTACAAAGAAGGCGACAATACGCTCTATATCGTACTTATTATGTTAACTTCCGACGGAGAACTCGTATGGGAAAAATACTACGCCGCCAAAGAAATTCAGAGTGTGCATGCTATTCTTGAGACTGACGAAAACACCTTTGTAATTCTCGGTTCTGCTGGCATCTACGGTGAATCGGGGAAAATACTGAAAGAAGGCAGCAGCGATGCGTTAATCATCCACATTGGTAGCGACGGGGCAGTTCTGTGGCAAACAACGTATGGTGTACCTAATGTTTCGGATGTTTTAATGTCCGGTCTTCAATTGGAAGATGGCACATTTATACTTGGCGGCGTAGGAAAGGGTACACAAATGTTGGTATCTGAAGTGGACATTTTTACTTCCACCGGAGTCGGTGAAACAGATTTGGTGATTGAAAACCACAGCATTGCACCCAATCCCGTTCAACAGATTGCATCTGTTGACTTCAGTTTGAAACATTCTTCGCACGTCGAGATCGAAATTTACAATGCGACCGGCCAAAAAGTCCAGCACGAAATGTTTGGTAAGCTGGCAGCCGGATCGCAGCATGTGGACTTGCCTGTTGGCCAACTCGCGGCGGGCACATACTACTATGCAATAGTCGCCAATAACAATGTGTTTTACGGCAGTTTTGTTCGATTGTAGAATGCCTTGCAAAATCGGATGTCTCAGGTAGAATGCACACTCACCTGACACTTTTTGACTGAAATGTCAGCCTGTTGTTGCTGTTTGCACAATGACGTCTGCCGGTAAGGGTTGCAGCTTTCCTATGCTGGGGGCCAATTGGGGCTGCATTGTGTTGAGTATTGTTGTGCTGTGCAGGGTCAATAGCACCTGGCAGTTCAAGACCGTTGATGGTTTACTTCACTGCTTTAACAATTGAATCTCTGGAATGGCTCCGGTGTGACAATAAGCCTGTGGGCGACGGGGTGTGCCTTTACCTGTTTTGTTCTATATAACCCGATTGTATAAATAATGGAGTTTAAAATGAAAGAAACCTTTAGACCTGTATTTCTCTTTGCCGGTATCTGCCTGTTTTTACTGTGCTTGAGCGAAATTCATGCAGAGTCATGTGATCCGTTAAATTGTGACCCGGAAAGCTGGACCTGGAAAACCAGAGTTGTTTACCTTTCTGAATACCCCGACTGTCCAATTGAGGTCGGCTATCGTGAGAGAGTATGCAATGGTCAGGTAGTAGAGATCCGCATTTCGAGCTACAGTTTTCTGCCGAGTGATCATCCAGACTGTGAAGCATTCGACAGCGATCAACAGAATCCGGACGGTTCACCCGACTGGGCCACGGTCGGTCAAAATTTTCGCGATTTGTTTAAACAACTGTCGATTGACCTGTTCGTGGAACTTTATGAAGGCTTTGATCCAGCTGTGCAGGAGCTTTTCCACTGCGGCAACGGGATGACCATGCAAGTGTCCGGTGTCTGGGGATCATGTGTTGAGTATGAGGTTTGTTTTAATTTTCCAGAGCCGATTACTTTTTCAATTTCTGAATGCTCTGATACCTTGTGCTGTTTGCAGCAGACAACTTTTTGCTGGGATCCAGAGAAGGGAGAGCCTGTTGTGGCCGAATCGTTCACCCCAGTGCCAAATGATTGCGGTGAACCCACATCGACGCTTGTGTGGCCATGCTACACCTGGGGCTGCGTGCCATTTTGTGAATTCGAGGGCGGCAAGGGTTCCATTAACACGTCCCCCATCGAAGGTCAATACGGCACAACCTACAACCTGCAGGTCGCTCCAAATCCGGTAGAAGCCGAAGCCACAATTTCGTATTCGCTGAGCGAGCAGATCCATGTCGAAATCGTGCTGTTTGACGCATTCGGACGTCAGGTCGCTACCGTGTTCTCCGGACGTCAGTCCAAAGGTGCGCACCGCGTTAACCTGCCGGCTGAAAACCTCATCAACGGCATGTACACCTTCCAGGTGCGCGCCAACGGTGAGTCGGCAACGGGTTCGGTGATTCTGTCGCGTTAATGTAGTCCAACGAGTTTGAGGCGTTGTTAAAGTTGAGTTTCTTCGGATATAGTCGGTGGACAGATTGTGTCCATCGATCAGTTTTGTCGTGTTTGTTTGTGAAAGGGAGGCGAGCTCTCTGGTGTCGCGCAGAAAGACTTGCCGTTGCACAGTCTGGACCGATGTCGTTTCACTGTCCAGTTGAGAATATTTCGTAGGAGTGCGCTGCGTGGTTGCTTGAGCGTGAAATCCTACAAAAATATATTTGCAATTTGATTAGAACGCCGATATATTGACGCCGTTGCCGCTGACATATCCCACAAGTGGAGGGGAGTATTATTTGGTGGCGGTTTTGAGTGCAGTAGTACTCAATCAGCTAACACCTGGCGTACATTCTGATCACATCAACTACATTACAAATATGCTTTCGTTTACGACGTTGAAATCGACTATCATTGGCCTGTTTCTTGTTATTGCCGGGATTGTGACTACAGCCGCCGGACAGTCACCCGAAGTTGTGTGGCAGGAGACATACAGATACAATGCAGGCAACATGGCGGCGAACTTCCTTGCGCACACCAATGACGGTGATTTCCTGGTTGCCGGAATCATAAATAACAGCGTTACCCACCTGAGCAAAGTAGCACGTGATGGTGAGTTCCAATGGAGATACACAATTGGGTCTGAAGAAACCTTGACCTATCCAATAGGTTGTTTTGAGAGAGTAGACGGCACATATCGGCTTGTTGCACTAAAGAATATTGGGATCGGAATTGGTGGAGGAGGCTACAAGTCGCCGTTCATCATAGATTTGAGCGTCGATGGCGACTCGGTATTTGCAAATTTTGATCCAAAATCAGGTAATCAGGTTAGCGGTTCCAAAGCAGTTTCAGTCGAAGAAGAATTCATCAAAGTAGTTGGCAGCAGACTTGGTGCCAATCCGCCGATGCTGGCTGTTGGCACGATGGACAAAGATGCCAATATGCTGGGGTTCAAGGACTATAGTTCGATTGATTCAGACTCGTTACGAACTTTCTGGGCTGCGCGGTCTTTGAGAGACGGATCACTTGTGGTAGCTGGACAGGTGGAAATTTTGGGTGGAAAGACGCAACTACTCACTCTGTCCAAATTGAACGCGGACGATCAGCTGGTATGGGATAAGAGATTTGCTCCAGGATTGCGAAACTGGATGCGGATGATGATCGTGACACAAAGTGGAGAAATTATTCTGGCTTTTAATGTAAAAATTGAAGGTGATGATCGAATTCAAATGGCGTTGATGAAGCTCGATCAGAACGGTGAGCAATATTGGCAAGAGTTCTATCCGGTGAGAGATGTCTCAAATCTGGAATCCGTTTACGAAACGAGTCAGGAGACTCTGGTGCTTGTTGGGTCCGCAGGATTCTACAATAGCAGCAGACAGAGTTTGCAGGAAGGGAGTTACGATGCGGTTGTTTTGCATGTAGCTGCCGATGGAGAAGAACTCTGGCAAGGAAGCTTGGGCGCTGAAGGAAAAAACGATGCTGCCATGTCTGTGCTGGAATTGGAGAACAACAATTTCTTACTCGGCGGCTTCTGGAAAGAGACGGATATGTTTCTTGCTGAAATTGACTTGTTTAAGACTACGAACATTGAGTCAATGAGAGATGGTTCTCCAACAAGTACGATTGTACCGCAGCCCGTAGCCGGTGCTGCAACGGTGGAAATTCAATTACATTCGGCCGGGATGGTTGAATTGCAAATCATTGATCATCTTGGGCGCGTATGCTCATATTCGTCTGTCGGGTATCTGCCGTCGGGATCGCACAAAATTGATTTGCCAACGACCAATCTTGCCAGAGGAACATATCACTATTTGGTGAGTGTCGATAATTTGAATATCTCGGGATCGTTTGTTCGATTGTAAGAAGGATTTGCTCCTATTTGCCGAGAATTGCATTTGTTTAAGCTTAAACGAAGCCTTGATCACGCTTTGTTTAATTGTTGACGACGTCCTCTACCGTGACAACCCGGTAGAAAACAGCTCGCCTGCATGCAGTTGAATCCTCTTCTGATTCACATGTTGTTTCCCCAGAGTGGATAAACAGTTCACTCCAGCTCTTCAACAGGCCGTCCGGTGCCAAATTGCGGCACATGGATGCGCTACCATCTACCATTTCCTAAAAGGAGAATATGAAATGAAGTTCGTCTTATGTCGCATGATTGCGATACTTGCCGTCGTTGTTGTAAGTCAGTGTTTCACTGGCCCTGAGGCCGGTGCCGACTGTGATCCGCTCAACTGCAATCCAGCATCTTGGACATCTACGACCAGAACGGTGTACTTGCCTGATTATCCGAACTGTCCAATTGATGTAGGATATAGATATAGAACTTGTAGCGGTATTATTACAGAAATACGCGTCACAAACTATTCTTTTGATCCATCGGCGGATCCGGATTGCGCCGATTTGGACAGTGTTCATACCGGTCCAACCGGAGACCCAGCCTGGGGAGTGATCGGACAGACTTTCCAGGAGCTGTTGACACAGTTAACTGAAGACCTTTTTGTCGCCCAATATAACCTACTGTCTCAAGCAGATAAGGACAAATTTGATTGTGACACAGGTTCAACAACCAAAACCTATACAGGTGTATGGGGCTCTTGTGTTGAGTATGAAGTGTGTTACTTGCCCGACGGTTCCTGGGTGGTCACAATATCGGATGAGTGCTCAGACCTTTTATGCTGTCTACAAACCACAACGTACTGCTGGGATTCACAAACAAACAGTCCCAATCTGACGGAGACATTTACGCCTGCACAGGATAGTTGCGGCACTCCAACTCTCTCCGGCTCCTGGCCGTGTTTCACGTACGGCTGCGTCCCGTTCTGCGATTCCGAGTCGTCGAAAGGCTCCAGTCCCACGTCCCCGATCGAAGGCCAATTCGGCGCGATCTACAATCTTCGCGTCGCGCCGAATCCGGCTGAGGCAGAAGCGACGATCTCCTATTCGCTGAGCGAGCAGACCCAGGTCGAGATCGTGCTGTTTGATTCTTTCGGACGTGAAGTTGCCACCGTGTTCTCCGGTCGTCAGTCCAAAGGTGCGCACCGCGTCAACTTGCCGTCCGAAAACCTCATTAACGGCATGTACACCTTCCAGGTGCGCGCGAACGGTGAGTCGGCAGCTGGTTCGGTGATTCTTTCGCGTTAAAACAATTACATCAACCTGATTGTTTTTTTTGTAGTAGAGGCTGATGATTACGGGCGATCATCAGCCTTTTTGCAATTGTGCAAGGTCGGTTCAGGACGGGAGAGCGCATCCACAGCCGTGATGATCCAAACTGAACTAAACTACTTCATCGATCACGTTCTTGCCGCTACTGGTCAAGTTCCTTTGATTTATGAGGGGACAACATAGAAATGTCAAGTAATGCCCGAATAAATCGACAATCAACTGAAAATATGTGTACTCCAGGTTCTGTCAAGAAGTGAACGAGCGGACTGGTTTTACAGACGTCATTTGGTGATGAAGCGGGCCGGATGACTGCGCACAATCGTCCACAACTGGGCTGCGACACTAGATGTGTCAGTCTTTTTCAAATGGAGAAGCATTCTTTTTATGTTCGGGAATTGGCCAAATTTCGCAAAAAGAGTCGAATTAAGTCGTACGCATTCATTTCTTCGATGCCGGCAGAAATTGTGGGATTTGTATTTTGCGCAATTCGTAATAAATTGCCGTCCGAATCGAAAAACAGACTTCGTGTTGCCGCCCATTTCATAAGCCGAAGTTCGCAACCGTATTCCCCCAGCTGATCTGTTCGAGATCGTCGATTCGCAGAACTACTCGGTTTTTTTTACAAATAACCATTGATTTCGTGCATTTTCAACCATTGGATTATGAAGCCTAACACTACCTATATTAATAGCCTGGTTGTCATCGTCGGTTTTGTTTTTTCTTCCCTTCCACTCTTATGTCAGGATTTTGTGTGGAAACAATCCTACGCTGGAGATGCTGGTTACTTTAGTGCTGAATTTCTTGCACCGGCGTCGGACGGAGATTTTCTTGTTGCGGGTCTTAACGGAGTAGGTGGTACCCATATCAGTAAAGTATCCCCCTCTGGTGATATTCGATGGTCTTATACTGTTGGTGACGAGAAAATTCTTACCGTCCCGTTGAATTGTTTTGAAACTTCTTCCGGGAGTTACCGGTTGGTCTCGCTGAAGAATATCAGCGTCGGAATTGGTGGCGGTATGCCCAAAGCTCCATACGTACTGGATGTTAACGAACAGGGAGATTCAACATTTGGAAATTTTGATCCGCAATCCGGGAGCATAGTACAAGGTTCCCGAGCAGTCCAGATTTCAGACGATGGGATTAAAGTCGTAAGTATTAGATTTGGTTCAAATCCTCCAATGTTTGCAGTTGGAAGCCTTGACAACAACGCAAATCTAAAGGAGTTTGTTGACTTCCTGCCGGTAGATCAGGATTCAATGCAGACTTTTTGGGCTACTGCAGAACTGTCAGATGGTGGATTGGCAGTGGCGGGGCAAATTGAACTTCCAGGAGGAGCTACTCAGTTCCTGACTCTGACAAAAGTAGATGCTGACGGCTCACTTGTTTGGGACAAGCGATTTGCCCCTGGAAAGAGAAACTGGATGCGAACGATGAGCCAAACTTCAAATGGCGACTTGTTGGTTGTTTCCAATGTTGTGACTGATGAAAACGACTTGATTCAGATTTCACTGATGCGCCTCGACGAGGACGGCGAAATAATCTGGCAAAAGAATTATAGCCTGCGAGAACTGGACCGCGTTCAGAATGTTTTTGAAACGAGTGCCGGTACACTTGTGGTTCTCGGCGGGAGTGGGATGTACAATGATGGCCGCACCGCACTGAGCGAAGGCAGTATGAACGCTTTTGTACTGCATCTGGATGCCGATGGGACTTTGCTGTGGAAAACGGAATTTGGCGAAGATGGAGCTAATGAATCCACTATGACTTTGTTGGAGTTAAACAATGGCAACTTTCTAATTGGTGGTATCAGTAACGGCGACGATATGTTTCTCGCAGAGTTGGATATCTTTACACTTACCGGTGTTGAAGATGAGCCAGAAGAAGGTAGAGCGTTGTCGGTTGTGTGCCCTCATCCTGTTTCTGGTCAGGCCGTTGTTGAGTTCCAATTGGCAAAAGCCGGAAATGCTGAAATGAGATTGTACGATGCCGCAGGGCGTCAGATTGCCATGCAACAATTGGGGTATCTGGCGGCTGGAGAGCAACAAGTTGAATTACAAGTCGCAGAATTGTCCGCAGGATGTTATTACTACCAGGTCAAAGTTGACCTGGTTGAATTCTTGGGAAGTTTTGTTAAACAGTAAATTTCAATCAATTATTAATCAGGACTACGACTGAGTATTGGCAAACAGGCACTGATCACGCCTAAAGCTGATGCGTAGTTAATGTTTTACGTGTATGTTCATTTAGCTTCGGACTCCACTGCCAATTTTGTCCGAGCTTGTTTGTCACTAATCGGATTTACTGGTCACTCGTTTCAGTCTGCATTGAGGCGGGGGCGATCACTGAATTCATTTACCTCTACTTTTTTTCAAGGAGATTATTGTATGAAACGCAATTTCATGCATTTTACGGCTTTCCTGTTAACATGTTTCGTGATCCATGGGTGGAGCGCACCTACAGCACAAGCTGGTTGTGACCCGCTGGGCTGCGACCCGGGAACCTGGACCCATGCCAGCAGAACGATCTATCTGCCAAACTATCCCAATTGTCCAGTAGATGTCGGTTACCAATATCGGACTTGTGCAGGTTTTATCGTTGAGATCCGAGTATACTCATACAGCTACAATCCCAGCGACGACCCAGACTGCCAGGACCTCGACGATGATACACAAAATCCTGACGGTTCAATTAACTGGGGACAAATAGGTCAAAACTTTCGTGATGTCCTGACTCAGTTGACAGAGGATTTGTTCATCGATTTCTACAATAACCTGCCTAACCAGACGGCAAAGGATGCGTACGACTGCGAAAATGGTACAACAAGTAAAACATATACCGGCGTTTGGGGGTCCTGTGTTGAGTATGAGTTTTGCTTTAACTCACCAGGTCCTTTCACTGTCGAGATTTCCGAATGCTCTGATCTGCTTTGCTGCCTTCAGGAAACAGTCTACTGCTGGGATTCGCAAACGAATTCTCCCAAGGTGACCGAGAATTTCACCCCCGCTCCGGATGACTGCGGCACCCCTTCACTGAGCATCAACTGGCCGTGCATTACCTACGGCTGTGTGCCGTTCTGCGAATACGAAGAGCAAAAAGGCTCCAACAACACGTCTCCGATCGAAGGCCAATTCGGCGCAATCTACAATCTTCGCGTCGCGCCGAATCCGGCTGAGGCAGAAGCGACGATCTCCTATTCGCTGGGCGAGCAGACACAGGTCGAAATCGTGCTGTTTGACTCCTTCGGACGTCAGGTAGCTACCGTGTTCTCCGGTCGTCAGTCCCAGGGTGCACACCGCGTTAACCTGCCGGCTGAAAACCTCATTAACGGCATGTACACCTTCCAGGTGCGCGCGAACGGTGAGTCGGCAGCTGGTTCGGTGATTCTTTCGCGTTAAAACTCAATACATACGTGAGTGAAACATCTGAGCGCCACGGCAGCAGTGTTAAAGTCGCAGAGTAAAACAGAACAGTCGACGGGTTTGAAATTCGTCGGCTTATTTTTGTTGAAACTCTTTTCAGAAGGCGTGAAAAACTGATTTTGCTTTGTACTCAGATTTCCGGATGAAATTTTAGCTGCTCGTGCCAATTGTGTCCGATCTTCCTGATTTTGCGCTGGTTGTGATTTCGCGAATAGAAAATTTGAGATAAATTTGAATGCCCGTTTCCAGAAAAACCTCGTTTTCAGGGTATATACGTAGGATGTGCGGTTTACTCGGGCAAACGTAAGAGTTGTGTTATTTGTATAGTTGTAAACTTTATAATATTTTCGATACCAGTTTGAAAAAATGCAGACACGTTTTGCCGCCAGTTTGAGGTCGATCGAGACGACCCTGCAATGTTTACCGAGAGCAACTGTAATGGGCCGGGGCCAATGCCGGTCTGTGCAGATTGTCTACAATTGGAAATAGATATGTGTGTCACATTTGGGTTGAAACCACTCGCTATTCGCCATCCTGAATTCCAAATTGCTGTTGTTGCCCGCATTTGTACTGCTTTAGCCATTTTGTTGATGCCGGTAGTCGCGTCTTCTCAGATAGTTGTCTGGGAAAAAACTTATGCCGGCGATCACGGTTACATGTCTGCCGAGTTTATTTCATCAGCGTCGGACGGGGACTTTCTCGTCGCCGGAGTAGCCAGTGCGGGCGGCAGCATGAGCCACATGAGTAAAGTTTCAGCAACCGGAGAGCTGCGTTGGACACATGAGATTGGTACTGATCAGATTTATACAACGCCGCTTGATTGTTTTGAAATTGAGCAGGACAAATACAGGCTCGTCGCGTTGCAGGGAATCAGCGTTGGAGCAGGAACGCCCAAAGGAACATATATCGTAGATGTCGGAGAATCGGGTGAGGTGGAGTCCGATAATTTTGATCCCGAATTCGGCAATATCCTGTCGAACTCCAAGGCTGTAGCTATTGAAAACGAGGGGTATCGCGTCGTCAGCTCACGCTTTGGTTCAAATCCACCGATGCTGGCTGTCGGCTATCTGGATGTTAACGCCAACTTTGAGCGCTATGAAGAATTTCTGGCTCCCAGTCCTGATTCGGCCTGGGTACTTTGGAAAGCCGTTGGAATGCCGGATGGATCGCTTGTTTTCTGCGGACAAATTGGGCAGTTGGGCGGCGCTCAAATAATGAGTCTTACCAAGCTTGATGCCGATGGGAGTTTGGTCTGGGATAAACGCTACAGCTTGGGAACGAATCACTACGTGCGCAACATGATCCTGCTGCAGAACGGAGACCTACTTTTGGCGTCCAATATTTCAAGCCAGGAAGATGATTTGATTCGCATTTCTTTACTTCGCGTAGATGCAGATGGAGAGGTTGTATGGCACAAAATGCATGCTGTCAGGGAGGTTGCCGGTGTCCGCAATCTTTATGAAACAAGTGAATCGACAATCGTTGCTTTTGGGTCTGCAGGAGTCTATAATTCCTCACGCGACGTGATTGAACCTGGAAGTTCGGACGGATTTATTCTGCATGTCGACTCCGGAGGGGAATATCTTTGGAATGGTTTTATCGGTGTCGAAGGTGAAAGCGACGCAGTGATGAGCATGTACCAATTGGACAACAACAACTTTTTGATCGGCGGCCTCAAAGGCGGCGCTAAAATGTTCCTGGCAGAGTTGGATTTGTTTACTTCAACAGGAGTAGACAGGGCAACACCAAGAAGCAGGAAAGGCAAATTTTTCCCCAACCCGGTGTCGGATCATGGACGCCTGGAATTCATGATGGAAACTGCGCAACCGGCTACGCTGGAAGTCCTCGACCTCATAGGGCGTACAGTCAGCAAGATTGACCTTGGCCACCTTGAAGCGGGAAGGCAGAATATTCCGATTGAACTGTCAGATCTGAATGTCAGCCATGGAACATATTACTACCTGGTTTCGACCAAAGATATGGAAGTGACAGGAAGCTTCGTTTACCGGTAAGCTGGGCTGAGCCGCACAGGCTCTTGTATCGTTTTTAAGCGCCGATCACAGCCGGTGAAATAACGTAGTTAACTGAGGACGCGTTCTTCGAGTATAATCAGGCGCCACTGCCAAATCAGCCTGATTATGTTAAGCAATGCGGTACTCCATGATCACTCGCAACCGCAAGTTAAGTGCGGCGGCGACGGGGACGTCTTTTCCCATTTACATTTTATCAGGAGATTATACTATGAAAAGTAACATCTTACGATCACTTGTCATGATTTGCTGTTGTGCCATGATTTATAGTTTTAACACAGAAACGGCACGAGCCTGCGACCCGAACAACTGCGATCCGGAAGCGTGGAGTTGGGACACAAGAATTGTGTACCTGCCGAACTATCCCAACTGTCCTGTCACTGTCGACTATCAGGTGCGTGAATGCTTTGGTGTTTTGGTTGAAGTCAGAGTGCGCGGCTACAGCGTTTCGCCCAGCGCTGACCCGGATTGCCAGGACTTGATTGATGACACGCAGAATCCAGACGGCTCCACCAATTGGGGGCAAATAGGTCAAAACTTTCGCGACCTGCAGACGCAGCTTTCAGAAGACCTGTTCGAGGAGTTTTACAATAACCTGCCAACGCAGGCCGCAAAAGACGTCTATGACTGTGAAACTGGTTCCGGCACTAAAACTTATGCCGGTATCTGGGGTTCGTGCGTTGAGTATGAATTGTGTTTAAACGACCCCGGTCCGTGGACATTCGAAATAACAGAATGCTCAGATCTGCTCTGCTGTCTGCAGGAAACAGTCGTTTGCTGGGACTCACAGACCGGTCAACCCAAATCAATTGAAACCTTTACGCCCGCGCCGGACGACTGCGGTACGCCTTCGCTGAGCATCAATTGGCCGTGTCTTACCTACGGTTGTGTGCCGTTCTGCGAATACGAAGAGCAAAAAGGCTCCAACAACACGTCCCCGATCGAAGGCCAATTCGGCACGATTTACAATCTGCGCGTCGCGCCGAATCCGGTTGAGGCAGAAGCGACGATCTCCTATTCGCTGAGCGAGCAGACACAGGTCGAAATCGTGCTGTTTGATTCTTTCGGACGTGAAGTTGCCACCGTGTTCTCCGGTCGTCAGTCCCAGGGTGCGCACCGCGTCAACCTGCCGGCTGAAAACCTCATCAACGGCATGTACACCTTCCAGGTGCGCGCCAACGGTGAGTCGGCAACGGGTTCGGTGATTCTTTCGCGTTAAGTTTAAAGTTGGTTCCAGGTTGTAAATGCCGGCGCGCCGCCGTCGCTGTTTAACTCGGTGATAAACACAAAAGCCGGTGAGATTCAAACCCGCCGGCTTTTGTGTTTTAAGTCAGTTTCAGGTTGTCATCCGGCCGCTCAGGCGGCAGGGCCAGGGAACTTGCGGCACTGTTAACAAGCTTGGCATTTGATGTCTGTTGGCAGGTCACCTGGCCGCTGCGCGGCAAGCTCCCGTCACTCATGCATTATTGACAAATTGAGCGCTCAAAGTCTCGTGGTCTGAAACGCGGCCCGCACACCCGCGGCGTTAAATTCATTGACGAGCAAAAAGAAAAAGCAAGCCGCCGAAGTGTCAGCGAGGAGGCGAAGCGCTCAGGCTGTCGGAAACTTGTGCTCAGTCGCAAGAGTGTTTAATGTCATCCAGCGCTATTGCGCCTGCTCAACCCGCACAATCTCGCTGATCGAGTGTTTTAACATGCGTTCGATGCCGCCGCGTAAAGTCATGAGCGACATGGGGCAGGTGCGGCAGGCGCCGGTTAAACGGACGTGGGCGATGCCCGTGACGCTGTTGAAACTCACGAATTCCACGTCGCCGCCGTCGGCCTGCAGATATTCCCGCAGGGAGTCCAGGACGTGTTCGATGCGCGTTTCGACAGGCGTCTCGTTCATATCGCCTCCTGATGTATGCACATGTGCAAGTAGTTTAAAGTGAAATCTGTACCGTCGGCGTCTGCATCGCCGCCAGGTTGGCGCGCCGCGTGCCCGCCGTGACCGCCGCCGCCAGCTTTTCAATCGCCTCAGCTTCGGCCTTGGCATTTTTGTTTAACACCACCGGTTTGCCGTTGTCGCCGCCCTCGCGCACCGGCGTCGATAGCGGCAGCTCGCCCAGGAACGGCACCCCAAGCTCGCGCGCGATATGATCGCCGCCGCCGTGCGAGAAAATGTCCTCGCGGTGGCCGCACTTGGGGCAATTGAAATAGCTCATATTTTCGATCACGCCGAGGATGCCCACGTTAACTTTTTTGAACATGGCGATGCCGCGGCGTACGTCCGCCAGTGAAATGTCCTGCGGCGTTGTGACAATCACCGCGCCGGTCAGCGGAATTTTCTGCGAAAGTGTTAACTGGATGTCGCCCGTGCCGGGAGGCAGGTCGAAAATTAAATAGTCGAGCGGTCCCCATTCGATCTGTTCAAACAGCGTCGAAAAGTACCCGGCCTGCATCGGTCCGCGCATGACGGCGGCCTGGTCGCGACCCATGACAAAACCTATCGACGCGAGTTTAACGCCGTGGCGCTCGTGCGGGTAGCCGATCATTGTGCCGTCTTCGCGTTTGCCGGCCTTGAGCGGTTCGTCCTGCAAACCGAACATCGTCGGAGCGCTGGGGCCGTGGACGTCCGCGTCGAGCAGTCCCACCGAAGCTCCCTGTTTGGCAAGCGCTGCCGCCAGGTTGGACGCCAGCGTCGATTTGCCGACGCCGCCCTTGCCGGACGCCACCGCAATCAGGTTCTTGACCTCGCGCAGGTGCGGATTTGTGAGTTTCTGTTCCGGCGCGTGTTCCTGCACAAATACCTGTACCGCCGCTTCCGGGGCGACCTGCCGAACCGCCTCGCGGACCTGATCGTCGAGCGTACGCGCCACCAGATGCAGCGGCTGCACCAGCTTGAGGTAGACCTTGACCTTGCGTCCCTCGATTTCCAATGAATGTATCGCCTCAAGGTCGTTTAAGCTGGCGCCCAGGTCGGGATCGACGATTTTACCGATTTTCTTGCGCAGTTCCACTTCGGGGATGCTTCCATTCGCAGTCGAGGAAAACAAAGCCATACGGTCACCGGGGATGTTTCGGGTGCGCAGCGCCGCCGGCGCGCACCGGTACGTGTTGTTTGGCCGCCCTGGGCGGCAGATTACTGTGCGGGGACGTAAGACGGGAGCCGAGATTTTCCGCCGCGCCCGCACCGCCTGCATTAAACATTTGCTCGGTCGCGCTCGGCTGCGTAGCTTTGGCGCTTTGCATTTCCGCCTGCCTGCCCGGAGACCGAAAGTGACGATTCTAGAAACCGAACGACTGCAACTGCTGCCCGCGGGGCCCGATCACATCCGTGCCATGCTTTCAGGCAGCGCCGCTTTCAGTCAGGTTTTTGACATGACGCTCGTCGACGGTTATCTGGCCTTTCCCGAAGCGCTGTACCCCACGCTGGAAGCTCTCGAAAGCGATCCGGATATTGCGCCATGGTGGATGTACCTGATTGTGCACAAACGCGATCGCGCCGTGGTGGGAACCGCCGGATACAAGGGACGCCCGCGCAACTACCGGGTAGAGCTGGGCTACAGCGTTGCGCCTTCCTATCAAAACCGTGGTATTGCCACGGAAGCGGTCAAGGCACTGACCTTCAACGCCAAAACACATGAAGATGTCGGGCTGGTGATTGCCCACACGCTGCCGCAAGACAGCGCCTCCACGCGCGTGCTGACCAAATGCAGCTTTGTCCACACAACGGACATTGACGATCCCGACGATGGACTGGTCTGGCGCTGGGAACACCAGAGCAAATGATTTTCCTCCTTTCTGCCCCTTTTTGCTGACCTTCCTGTTCATCGGCGTCCCGCCGGCCGGAGGGCAAAATGCCCGTCTTGGAATCCTCATTTTTGCTTTAAATGCTCTTCGCGGCGCATTGCGCCGGCCGTAAGTTTACCCTCGGGGCTGCCGGACACTCCTCTTCCGGCTTTAACTATCATTGTCATGAGGGTACAACCATGAAATCATTTCTACGACTGCTGCGCAGTGTGAATTTGCTGTGTGCGGCTGCATTGCTGCTGTTGTGCGGCGCGCCGCACGCACAGGCGCAGTGGACCAACGTCGGAATCTCCGGCTTTGAATCACCCGTCTACTACGCGGCCGGCACGGCCGACGGCCAGCTGCACGTTCTCGGCTGGAACGGCGCGACGTCCTACCTGGCGTACAGCCCGGACCGCGGCGAGTCCTGGGACGTCATAACAATCGAAAACACATTCATGTTCGGTCTTGAACAACTGGATAACGGACTGCTGCTGGTGTGCGGACACACGCTCACCGAATCCGCCGGTTTGCTCATGGTCGGCACCGGGCTGGATGACCTCGAAGGCGACGTGTTTGACGGTGCGGGGACCGGCTCTTTTGGTTTTTACCGCGTGGAGTTTCTGAACGACGACTTCGGCTACATGTGCGGCTACGACGGCGCCATTCTGAACACGACGGACGGCGGCGGCAGCTGGACGCGCGGCGAGACCAACAGCGAGACGACGGTCTTCCGCAACATTACGATCGGCAGCGATCAGGTGGCTCTGGCTGCCGGCGGCGCGTCCTTTTTCCAGATGACGGAACTGTGGCGCACGACGGACGGCGGTGCGACCTGGTCGATCCTGCACGACTACGGCTCGGCCAACTCCATCACCGAAATTCAGATGCTCAACGAAAACACGGCGCTGATGACCGGCAGCGAGGACGGCGTGCAGTACATCCGCGTTTCACAGGATGCCGGCCAGACCTGGACGCAGGTGTTTGAAGATACGGACAACGCCAATCCCGTTTTCTACGATCTGGAAATTGCGCCCAACGGCGTGGGTATTGCCGCCGGCGACGCCGGTGAGTGTGCCGTGACGAACGACTTCGGCATGACCTGGCGGAAGCTGCCGCGTCAGACGGCCGTGTCGCTCGGCGGATGCGCCGTCGACGGCAACTACTCCGTTTACATGTTCGGCTCCGGCGGGGTAGGCTGGCGTTATGACGCATCCGTCACCGGCGTGGACGAAACCACGGCGCAGACCGGCGCGACGAAGATCATACCGAATCCGCTGACGGAAAACGGTCGTCTGCAGACCACGGTTGCGGCCGATGGTCCGGTGCAGTTGCGCATTTACGACGTCCGCGGTCGGCTGGTGCGGGAACTCGGGAACACAGCTCGCGACTTCGCGCTTGATCACGCGCAGTTCACTCCCGGCATGTATGTTTTTCACATGCTGCGGGACGGCAAGATCATCGACTCGGGGTCGTTTGCGGTGCGTTGACTTTTTGGCTTCGCGCCTGACGAATCAGCGATTTCCATCGACGGGGCCGGACCGTGACGCATCCGGTCCCGTTGTTAACAAAAAAGCCTGAACGCAGTTGGAACCTTCACCTCATTTTGAGCTGCTGTCGCCCGCGGTACAACTCTGTGGGCAACTGCCGCTGCACTCCTGCGCCACAACCGGCAGCCGGGGTTCGGAACTCAACTGTAAGGATTCCCATGCGTAGCATGACGTTGTGTACGCCCGGACGGGCTTTGCTGATTTCCTTAACAGCCTTCTTGTTTGTACCGGCTTCGCCTGTGCGGGCTCAGTGGAAAGCTGTTAACATTCCGTCATTCGACGAATCAATCCAGGCGGCGGCGCTTGACGCGGCGGGCGGGATATACCTGGCCTGCTGGACGCCCGGCCCGGATTCGTGGTTGGTCTACAGTCCCGACGGCGGTCAAAACTGGCAGACAAATTATGTCGCTTCGCGTTTTCTGCATTCGATCGACGTTCTGGAGAACGGTGAAATATTGGTCTCCGGACGCGACCCCGTCAACGAGGCGGCAGTGCTGCTGCGCGGATCGGCGATTAACAACTACGACGAATTTTTGTTTGACGAGGGGCCAAACGCGGCCTACCTGTATTATCAGGTTAACTTCAGAAACGACCAGGAGGGATTGCTCGCCGGATATGACGGCCGCATCCTGCGCAGCGTCGACGGCGGGGCGACCTGGGACCGGATGAACACCGGCTCGGACGAGATTGTCTTTCGCGATATTAAACACTCCGGCGAATCGGTGGTGCATGCCGCGGCCGGATTTAACTTTCTGCGCATGACGCGCCTGTGGCGCAGTACGGACAGCGGTGCGAACTGGTTCGAAATGTTTGATCTGGGGGACACGACGGCAATCCGCAAAATAGCGCCGAGCGGTCCGCGGCAGTTAACAGTCTGCTGTTCAGTGCCCGTCACCGCCTACCAGTTTATCCTGTTTTCAGACGACGACGGCGAGTCCTGGAACACCGCCTGGGAGACCGACGACGGCGAATTTTTCTACGACATGACGTTTGGAGCCGACGGTCACGGACTTGCCGTTGCAGGGGGAGGGCAGCTCCTGGTCAGCGATGACTTCGGCCGCTCCTGGCGGCAGGAGAGCAGCCCGATCAGCGGCGATATTACCGCCTGTCTCATTGATGATGGCCGCCAGGTGGAATACGTGTTCGGCGACTTTGGTCTGGTCTACCGTCGGCCGCTGCGTGCCACGTCGGTCGACGAAGTGGAAACGCCGTACAGCGCCCCGGTACGCCCCAACCCGGTCGGGGAGGAGGGCCGCCTGCACTTCGGTCCGCGTGCGGCCGCCGGCGGCGAATTGATCATCGTCGACATGACGGGCCGTGAGGCGTCGCGCATTGAGGCGCGCGGGCCGGACTTTGAACTGGCGGCCGCGGCGCTCAGCCCCGGCGTCTACTGCTTTCAGTTGCAGCGGAAGGGAGAAGTCCTCCAGCGCGGCAGTTTTGTCGTTGAGTGATGAATCTGTCTCACGTAGTCGGGCGGCGCATCGGTTTCAGCTGGTGCGCCGTCCGGCATTTTCGGCGCGGCGGTGGAAACTTTTTTCTAAAGATTCGGTGCAGAATTCCGATCACTGCTGTAGACGGAACACGACGGTGCAGGGAAGCACGGAAGTTCCGCCATTTCAGATATCGCAAACTTGAGGTACATGGAGGTACGTCATGCCTAGCGCATTGAGCGGTGGTGCACGCATTCGCACCAATACTCCCGCCGAAAACGCCTTTAACGCTCTGTCAGGCGCCAACAACAGCATCGCCCTTCGCCAGCTTCGCTTGTCGACTGGTAAACGCATCAACGCCGCATCCGATGACGTGGCCGGGTACATTACGTCCCGCGCTCTGTCTTCGCGCGTCGGCTCGCTGCGTTCGGCGCTGAACGCCGTGGGCGACGCCAAAAACGTGGCGGCTATCGCTCAGGACGGTCTGGACAACATCAACGCTCTGCTGACGCAGATCAAGGACGCCGCTTCCACGGCGGCTTCGGGCGCGCTTGGAACCGACGAAAAGGTTTCGCTGGCGCAGGCTGCGTCCCGCCTGGTCGATCAGATCCAGACGGTTGTTGACTCGACGGTCTTCGGCGGCGAAGAGCTGATCAACGGTACGTTCAGCAGCAGCTTCGTTATTGGTTTCTCGGCCACCAACTCGCTGTTGTCGGTCGAGATCGACCTGACCACATCGGGCAACAGTTTCTACTTCGACGTCAACTCGGAAAGCAACACGACCTTCGCCGGTATTACCGGACTGGACCTGTCGTCGTTCAACTCCGTTTCGTCGACCGATCTGGGCATCTTCGGAACGTCGCAGATTTCGGCCACGCTGACGAGCCTGTCGAACGCGTTGAACAACGTGAACCGCACGGCATCGTACATCGGTGGTGTGGTAAACCGCCTGGATTCGCAGGAAACGGCGCTGCAATCGCAGATTACGAACTACAACGCGGCCATTTCCCGTATCGAAGATGCGGATGTGGCGCTTGAGCAGCTTGAACTGATCAAGTCTCAGTTCCTGCAGCAGACGTCGATCATCTCGCTGGCACAGGCCAACGCCAACCCGCAAACCTTCCTGCAGCTGCTGCAGTAAGCGACGAGGGCTTTCGGGACCGACTGAATACAAAGGCTGTTTCCCGAGGGGGACAGCCTTTTTTTGTTCGTCGGCGCGTGAGAAACGCGGAGTTTTGCAGCGGTTCGGGGGCGCTGAACTTCAATTTCGCAGCCGGAACGGCGGGCCAAACAAGAAAATTCAAGGGGGAAGGAAAAAAAATCTCAAGAAATTGCGGCGGCGTCCGATACCACTATCGGATTCATACCAGGCAGGATGCCCTTCGTTGAATTTATGGATGAATCGCGGAGGATAATATGCCCACTGCAATATCCGGCGGTGGTCGTATTGGAACCAATACGCCTGCCGAAAATGCTTTTAATGCGCTCTCCCGCGCCAATGACGGCCTTGCCCTGCGCCAGTTGCGCCTCTCGACGGGCAAGCGCATCAACTCAGCCTCAGATGATGTAGCCGGATACATCACCTCGCGTTCGCTGGCCTCGCGCGTCGGGTCGCTGCGAAGCGCACTCAACGCCGTCGGCGACGCCAAAAACGTGGCGGCGATCGCCCAGGATGGTCTCGACAACGTCAACGATCTGTTGACGCAAATCAAGGACGCAATTTCCTCGGCGGCATCGGGCGCTCTGGGAACGGACGAAAAAGTATCGCTGGCACAGGCGGCGGCGCGTTTGACGGACCAGATTCAGACGGTGGTCGACTCGACGGTGTTCGGCGGCCAGGAGTTGATCAACGGAACGTTCAGCGAAGATTTTGTGATCGGTTTCAGCGCCGACAACTCGCTGATTTCGCTGTCCTTCGACCTGTCGTCCAGCAACTCGTTCTACGCCGACGTAAGCACGTCCAGCAACACGAGTTTTGCCGGCGTGTCAGGTCTTGACCTTTCGGCGCTCAGCTCGGTTGCGAGTTCGGACCTGGGCATTTTCTCGACGTCGCAGATCAGCGCGACGCTGACGAGCATATCCAACGCGCTGGACAACGTGAACAACTTTGCGTCGTTTATCGGCGGTGTGACGAACCGTCTGACGTCGCAGGAAACGGCGCTTCAGTCGCAGATAACGAACTTCAACGCTGCAATTTCGCGGATTGAAGATGCGGACGTGGCGCTGGAGCAACTCGAACTGATCAAGGCGCAGTTTCTGCAACAGACCTCGATCATCTCACTGGCGCAGGCCAACCAGAATCCGAACACCTTCCTGCAGTTGCTCGGTTAATAGCCGGATGACGACGGGGCGCGCCGGATTCGCAGGATCGACCGCGCGTGCCGCCAGGCAGTACTAAGATACTGACGAGGGCGGCGGAGTGATCTGTCCGCCTTCGTCATTTTCAGGGAAACCCGCTTCCTTGGCTCATTCTCACGAAAACATAGGTACAGGACGTATGACCTCAGCGCAGCAGGCCGCAGCGCGGCGTGTATACGGAGACGGCGCCTCCGGCAAGGCCGTTTCCGGTTACATGGAACAGGAAGTTCAGCAGTGGAGTGCGGAAAAGATCATTCTTAAGATGTACGATCTTTTCATCGTTGCCGCGCGTCAGCGCGACATAGCCAAGATGAACAGGGTATTGACTGAGTTGATGTCCGCGCTCGATTTTGAGTACAAAGACCAGGCGACGCGATTGTACCGCATGTACGAATACTGCCAGAGTTGCATCATGGCCAGGCGCTACGATGAAGCCCTGGGCATTATTCGCGATCTGCGCGACACCTGGGCCGACGCATTTAAACTGAAGTGAGGCTGCCATGTCCGATTTGCTTGGAGCCGCCCTCGGCATCACAAATGGTCTGACCGACTCGGCTGAACCGCCGGTCAATGCGCTGCTGGACGCGTACCGGCGGACGCAGGCAAAGCCCATTGATGATTTGAATGCGCGCAAGTCGACGCTGGAAAAGAACCAGGTGTATTTCAACTCCCTGCGTTCCAGCCTGGAAAGTCTGACGGACGTCCTGGCCGATTTCAGCAGCAGCAACATCTCGCTGGACAGCTTCGGCAGCAAAAAAGCAAGCTCGTCCGACACGTCGGTCGTAACGGCTTCCGCGGAGGCCGGCGCCTTTTCGGGTCTGACGACGATAAAAGTCAACCGTCTGGCGACGAACGACATTCTGGTGAGCGACCGCCTGAACGCGACGGATGCGTCCGGTTATGCGGCGGGCACGTTTTCCTTCGACCTGACGATCGGCGCAACGACGCGCACGATAGACGTGACGTTCGACGGGACGGAGGACTTCCAGACGGCGCTGGCGGCAATCGCGGACGCGGTGAATGCGGAGGACGATCTGGACGTTTCGGCGGGCGTGGTGTTCGACACTTCGTCGACCGTGCGTCTCTCACTTGCGACCAGTACGGAAGGCGCGGAAAACCGCATCGAATTTACGGATACGGACAGCGTGCTTTCACCTCTGGGGCTGGATGCGGCGCTGTTTGCGGATGCGAACAACCGCACGGCGTTCGACGACACATCGGCAGGATACCGCACGTCGGACTCGGACGAACTGGACGCCAGTTTTCAGCTCAACGGCATCAACATTGCGCGTTCGACCAATGTGATCGACGACGTGGTGGAAGGATTGACTTTCACGCTGCGCAAGGCGCAGGATGCCGGCGACGCGGCGATAACGATCACGAGCGAGACGGATCCGGACGGCGTTCGCAACAACCTGAATCCGCTGCTCGAAAAGTACAACAATCTGCTGGAAGTGCTGAACAATCCCGAAGGCGATACGGGACGCGACGTGGCTTTGCGTTCGCTGCGTTCCTCCATCCGCCAGGCGGCCAGCAGCGAGTTGACGAGCGGGACGTTCAAGTATCTGTCCGACATCGGCATCACGTTTGATACCGACGGCAAACTGCGTCTTTCTGATCTCTCGGCACTGGAAGACGCGGTGGAGCAGGACGCTCAGGCCGTCGCCGACCTGGTCTCGGCCTTTTCCGACAACATAAACAGTCGGCTGGGCAGTTTGCTGGGAGAAGACGGGCTGATCACTGCGCGCAAGGATTCAATCAGCGTGCAGATACGCAATATCGATCGTCGTGTCGATACGCTGGAAAAGCGGGTCGACATACAGGCCGAGGCGCTGCGCAAGCAGTACGAGTCATATCAACTGATTTACTCGCAGGCCCAGGCGCAATTTTCATTGATTTCATCATTCAGTGCCAACAGCACCCTCGCGTAACATCAATCGGTAATTGAGAAACAAACTGCGTTGGAACAGGAAAAACGAAACGTTGGATTGATTCGCCAGTAAACGAGTGCTCGGCTCTATTTTATTTAAAAGACGGGAGCGTCTTATGATAGACAACATCCAGGGAATCTCGCCGCTCGTCGTAACAGCGCTTGATTCCACGCGCAACACCGTCGGCGACGAGAGCGAAGCCGGCAAGCTTAAAACAGCGCAGAACGACTCCGGGTCGGTTAATGCGCAGGTGCAGAAAGACAATCGGACCGAATCGCAGCAGAAATCCGTTGAACCGCAGGCGGCCACGACGGATTACAGCCAGATCACCGAACGGCTTCAGGAGCTGCTCAGCAACGACACAACCGTACAGTTTCGCTTCGATGAAACGACGCGCCGAATTGTGATGACGGTGGTCGATGTCAATACGCAGGAAGTGATCCGGCAAATTCCGGCGGAAGAGTCGCTGCGCATCGCAAAATTTATCACGGAAAGTTTTGAGCAGGGCCAGGTGACCGATGCCAAAGTCTGATGCGCAGCATCGCGTTCTGGCCATGTTTGACGCCGCTCAGGTCGTCAGCGAAGAACTTTTTTGTCTGATTGGCAAAAAAAATCCTCAATTTGTTGAGGAAATTGCCGATAGATACTCCAGGAGGGGTGACATCCTCCAGGAAATTGACAATTGGCGACGAGCGCACGCGGACGAATTTGCCGATCAGGCCTTTCAGGCCCGGTGGCAGGAACGCGCGCGCAAACTGGAAGAATGCGATGCACAGTTGCTGCGGGATCTGCCCGCAATGCGCAAACAGGTGCACGACCAGCTCGTCGATCTTAACAAACGCAAATACCTTCTGCTCTATTCAAGGGGGCAATCGACATGAATGTCAATCCCGTAAATCCCCTTCAGGCGCCTAAAATCGGCTCGCAGTCCGCGCCGCGCGTGGACGACCAGCAACCGGCCAACGAAGTACAGGCGCGCGAACGCCGCGATACGCTCGAACTGTCCAACGAGGCACAGGACATTCGCGAAAACCAGCGCAATGAGTCGCTGGCGCAAATCCAATCGCAGATCAATGCCGGATATTTCAATCGCCCGGAAGTGATTCGCGAGACGGCGGTCCAGATCAACAAGGAACTCAACTCGGAAATCCGCCGCGCCACCTCCTGATCGTTCGTCGGCGCTTATCGGGTCGACGTGTAATCCTGAGTAAAAACGTTGCGAACAGCCGGACCTCTGTCCGGCTGTTTTGCTTTAAATAGTACGGCAAGTGCGCCTTTGGCATTTGTGTGAAAAAATCACTATACTTGCCCGGATTGAACGAAAGAGCCGATCGCACTGCATTTCTCCTGATCTGCTTCTGGGTCGATGGACAATGATGAAAGTTTAATGGCGGATAATTTCTGGTAGGATGGGCTATGTCCAGGAGTCTCAACAAAGTATTCTTGATTGGAAATGTCGGTAAAGATCCCAACGTTCGTTATACATCCAAGGGCGACCCCGTAGCGACCTTTCCGCTGGCGACTTCCGAAGTGTGGCGCGACAAGGACGGACAGATCCAGGAGCGCACGGACTGGCACAACATCGTGGCCTGGCGCAAGCTGGCTGAAATCATCCAGGAACTGGTCAACAAAGGCTCGCGTGTCTTTGTTGAAGGGCGCATTCAGACGCGCTCATTTGAAGATCGCAGCGGCGAACGACGCTACATCACCGAGGTCGTGGCTGAAAACCTGCTGCTGCTTGGGCCGCGGACGGGTATGAGCGGCGACGACGCCCTGAACGACCGTCATCCGCTGGCCGGATACACCGCCGGTTCATCGTCCCACGGCAAAAACCTCGACGACGATTTGCCGTTTTAATTCCCACTGAAATTCGTATTTTTGTCAGCTAATCCGGCATCGTGGCAAGCCCGCAACGGGCTTTTTCTGTTATTGGACGAACCTCATCCCGAATGCGAACATCCCGCTCGACTGAAATCAAAGTCGGAGTCGTGAGTATTGTGGCGATTCTCCTTGCCGTCGTCGGCATTGGTCTGGCTAAAGGCTGGGCCGTGACGGGCAGTGCGCCGCCAATCTCGATTGTCTTCCCACGCAGCAACGGACTGAATGCATCCGACCCGGTGACGGTGAACGGCGTGCGCCGCGGTCAGGTAGTCTCGGTTAAAAATATCGACGAAGGCGTGCTGGTGAAGGCCGTCCTCGATCGCATCGATGACCTGAACGCCGATGCCGCAGCGAGCATCACCATGCTGGAAATTACCGGCGGCAAAAAACTCGAAATCGATCCAGGCGGTGCGGCTGAACCGCTCAATCCGTCGCAGCGCCTTGTGGGCGAAACAGCGCTCGACATCTCGCAGTTAATCGCCGTAGCCGGCGAACTGAGCCAGGTGGTCGTGCGCGTGGTCGACAACCTCGACACGCTCACGAGTGCGGCCAAGGAAATTGTTACTGATTCGGTGTTTGTCGGCGACATTAAACAGGCGGCCTCGCGCGCCAACTCGCTGCTGGCGGATATGGAAGACTTTGTGGCTGAAACTCGTCCGGAAGTCGAGAATCTGCTCAATGATGCGCGCGTTCTCGTGTCGGAGCTGCACACGGCGGTTGAAGACAATTCACCCAAGGTCGACACGCTGCTGACAAATCTGAACACGCTGGCGGCCAATGCGGACAAGACTCTGGGCAGCGTGGAACGGACGCTGGGCGGTGCGGACTCCCTTATGGCCGACATCTCCGGACTGATTGACGACATTAAAAACACCGAGGGCCTGGCCAACAAGCTCGTCTACGATGAAGAGATGGCCAAACGCATCGAGAAAACCATGCAGGCGCTCGAAAAATTCGTCGACCACGTTCGCAAATACGGCCTCAATACCAACGTCCGTCTGGGCTCGCGACCCTGACCACTAATATTATTCCATAATAAGGGCAGAAGGCAGAATGAAAGGCACTCCGTTAACGGAAGATACGTATGACTACATCTGCCGTCTGTTTCCGGCGGAAGACGATTTTTTGCGGAATCTGAACCGCGATGCGGAGGCAGCCGAGATACCGCCGATTCATATCTCGCCGGAACAGCTGGCATTTTTGCAGGTGTTTCTGCGCAGCATTGGCGCCAGGCGCGTGCTGGAAATCGGGTCGCTGGCGGGATACTCGGCCATCGGTATGGCGCGTGCGCTGCCCGAAGACGGTATGGTGATTTGCCTTGAACTCGAACCGCAATCGGTGCAATTTATCCGCCGCAAAGCCGAAGAGGCCGGCCTGAGCCACAAGATTCGCGTCATCCAGGGCGATGCCGCCGAGTCGTTGCGCAACCTCGGCGCCGAAGCGCCCTTCGACTTTGTCTTTATCGACGCGGACAAACCACAATACAAGGTCTATATGGAGCTTAGTTACCCCCTGGTGCGCCAAGGTGGCGTCATTGCCGGAGATAATGCCCTTGCATGGGGAAAGATCAGTCAGGAATCGATTGAGGAACCCGACGTGCGCGGCATGCAGGTTTTCAATCGCGCTCTGGCCGAGCACCCTGGAATGCAGGCTTGTCTTGTGCCCGTCGGCGACGGAATGGCAATGGGGGTAAAGTTGTAATATTGCCGGTCATCGAACAATGAAGGTTTCTCTCAGCTCCATTCTCCGAATCGTGCTTCCCGCCATAGTTGCTGCCTGCGCCGCGGCCTGCTCTTCAGGGCGCAGCAGTGAATTTGAACTGAGCCGCGAGGACTACGCGGTCAATCCCGACACCGAACAGCAGACGGAGACTGTTTACCTGGAAGGCACGCTGCCAATCGATCAGGTCGACAGCAAAACGCTGCGCGCCGACGTCTGGAAAATCGACGACACACATTATCCCGATTCCGTGCATGCTTTTGTGCGTGTGCTCGACAGCCAGAATAACTTCGTGACGCGCATGGGGCCGCCGCACTTCCGCGGCGCAGACGCCTACCAGACGCACTGGCGCGAGGTGCGCGAAGAACTCTCCTATTTTGACGCCTACCGCAACATCCACAACGTCGACGACTTTGTGGTGCGCGAATACTCCGACGGCGACTCCATTCCCTTTGCAATCTCACTGGTACTCGACCACGGCGGGTCCATGGGCGGCGCTATCGATGCGCTTATTGACGGTTCGAAGATTTTTGTTTCCATGAAGCGATCCTACGATCGCATGGCGATCCTGACCTTCAGCAATACGCCCGACGTCATCGCCGAAATCACGAACAACAAACGGGTGCTCAACGACGCGCTGGAAGAAAAGGGTGGACTGGACGAGCAGGGACGCTACACGGCGCTCTACGATGCCGCACTGGCGGGCATTAAACAGATCGACGACGAGCCGGCCGGCAGCCCGCGCGTGCTGGTGATCTTTACCGACGGGGAAGACAATTACTCGCGCGAGGACGCTCTGGCTGTCTACGACCTGGCCGTCAAAAATGAGGTCAGCGTTTATCCGATTGGTTTTGGTTATACCAACGACGACGTTCTCGGAGAACTGGCGCGTCGCACCGGCGGCAAGTTCTACAAAGCGTACTCGCGCGATGAACTGCTGGCCATTTTCCGCGATCTCTACCTTAGTCTGCGCAATTACTACCGCGTTTCCTGGGCGCCGCCCGACAAACCGCTGCTGCACGAAGTGACGGTAACGATTGACGCACCGGGACGCGACATTCCCATGCTGGCAGTTGGAGAGTACGATCGAACCATTGGCGACGAGATCGCCAGAGTGTTCATTCGCGAAGAAGAAAATCAGGATCAGGAAGCGGAAATCCGTAGCAAATTTGAGGACATCGCCGCCAATCAGGACGGCAAATTTGCCGACAACCGCAAGCATAGCGACGACGGCGATACGCGCAATGGCGATGACAGCAACGGCGACAACAGCAGCGGTGACAACAAGGACAGCGACAAGCGCGGCGACGATGGCGACGGTGACAACAGCACTGTAGCGCCCAAACACGATCAGGCTCAGTTTGAGGAGGTGCTGGCAAACAAATTCGACCAGACGACGCGATCCGGTCGCCAGGAGACCTTCGACCTGCCGGATAACCTGTTTTTTGATGTGGGTGAGGATAAGCTGCGCCCGGAAGCATTTGTCGTGCTGCGCTCCATTGCCAACAGTCTGAAAGGGAGCACCGGAGTGCGGCTGCGCATTGTCGGCCATACGGACAATACCTGGGTCGCGGCCGGTTCAAAGAAGGAAATTGAGCGTCTAAACCTGCTGCTCTCGCGCCGTCGCGCCAAAGCGGTGGAGGGATTTCTGGTCAAGGAAGGCATCGACCGCGAACGCTTGCAGTCGCTTGGTCGCGGCATGAGCCAACCTGTTGCAAGCAACGATACCGAAGAAGGCCGCGCGCGCAACCGCCGCGTGGAATTTGTCATCATACGCCAATAAAAGGCGGAGCACGAAACACAGCTATGAACGTAGTGCTGGCAACCAACCTCCCGGGGACCGTCGGGAAGCGCACAGGAAAAGTTCGCGATGTGTACACATTGGCGGACGGACGCCTGTTGCTGGTGACCTCCGACAGGATTTCCGCTTTCGACGTTGTGATGAACGAAGGCATTCCCGGAAAAGGCGCAATTCTGACGAGCGTCAGTGCGTATTGGTTCAGGCAAACGCGTCACATCATCGCAAATCACCTGATTTCGACGGCGCTGGAAGATTTTCCGGCCGAACTTCAGGCTTCAGCCGAGGTGATTAAAGGGCGTTCCATGCTGGTGCGGCGGACCAATCCCTTTCCCGTCGAATGTGTGGTGCGTGCGTACCTGGCCGGTTCCGGCTGGAAGGAATATCTCAAAACCGGCAAAATCTGCGGCGTGGCGTTACCGCCGGGATTGCAAAATGGCTCGCGTTTGCCCGAGCCGATTTTTACGCCCGCAACCAAGGCGGCCGACGGCGACCACGACGAGAACATTTCCTTTGAGCAGGCGGCGGAAGCCGTCGGCTCGACCGAGACGATGGCGTATCTGCGCGACACCACGCTGAAATTGTTTAACTTCGTCAGCCATGAGCTGGCGCGCAGAGGGCTGATCCTGGCCGACACAAAACTGGAGTTTGGTCGCAGGGACGACGGCGAGATTTTGCTGATCGACGAAGCCTTCACGCCGGATTCCTCGCGCATGTGGCTGGCCGACGACTACAAGCCCGGCGCCGAACAAACAAACTTCGACAAGCAGGTCCTGCGCGACTACCTCGAAACGCTCGACTGGAATAAAAAAGCGCCTGCTCCAGCGCTTCCGACCGAAGTCATCGACCGCACGGTGGAGCGCTACCGCCACGTCGAACAACTGATTCTGGGCGGTAGTCCCGACTAACACTCTTTGTTCCGCGGATTCAACTTTTAATGTCAACCCGAATTGAAACGGTGGAAATCAAGCGCGGCTTCGTCGACGCCTTCGACGTTGCCACTTTTCTCATGGCTGTCTCCCTGATCGCCGTGGGGCTTGTTTCCATTTACAGCGCCACCTTCGACGCCGATTCCAGTGCGTACTTTACGCGCCAGGCGGTCTACGCGGGCGTCGGGCTCGCCGGAATGATTCTGATGATGTTCGTTTCCGAGCGGATGCTGTTTAACATGGCTTACGTGCTGTATGGCGTCAGCATAGTTTTACTGCTGATGTTAAAAGTTCTGGGCGTCAGCGGCGGCGGGGCTAAAAGTTGGCTGTATATCGGTTCGTTTGGATTCCAGCCGTCGGAGGTCGCCAAGCTCGGCACATTGCTTGCTCTGGCGCGATTCATATCGATGTCGCACGTCAACCTGCGCACGATACGCGACCTGGGAATCTCCGCGGGCATTGTGGCGCTGCCTCTTTTGTTTGTTTTGCTTGAACCCGATCCGGGTTCCGGCTCGGTCTTTATGATGATGTTCATCGGTGTTGTGCTCTGGGCCGGCGCCGATCTGTTTGTCATTTTCAGCGTGGTGGCGCCGGTCGTTGTGCTGCTTTCCGCGTTTTTCGGCGATACGGCCTATTACGTCACGGCGTCCGTCGCGGTGCTTGCCGCTTTGCTCTTTCGGCGCAGGATTGTCTTTACGGCGCTTGTCATTGCACTTTGCGTCGGTGCGGGGCTCGCAAAAGATGTGATCTTTGAAGCGCTGCCGCCGCACCAACAGCGCCGTATTGAGGTGCTGCTCAATCCCGACGCCGACCCGCTCGGAGCGGGGTATCACGTGATCCAGTCCAAAATTGCCGTCGGCAGCGGCGGGCTGACGGGCAAGGGGTTCCTGCAGGGCACCCAGACGCAGCTGCGCTATATTCCCGAGCAGCGTACGGACTTCATCTACTGCGTGCCCACGGAGGAATTCGGTTTCATCGGCGGTTCGTTGGTACTCGGTCTGCTGGCGGCGCTCATATTGCGCGCCATATCTGTCGCTCAGTTTGTACGCGAGCGTTTTCAGTCGGTGATTGTCATCGGAATTGCAGTTATCTGGCTGTATCACACGACGGTTAACATAGGAATGGCCCTGGGATTGATGCCGGTAATGGGGATTCCCTTGCCTTTCCTCAGCGCGGGAGGGACCGCTCTGATCATGAACATGCTCATGGTCGGTATTATCCTGAATTTTTATCGGCGGCGCGTTCTTCGGCCCTGACGGCCATGTCGCCGCTTTGCACAGCTTCTTCTCGACAGAACTATGATATTATCCGACTCTGAGATTCTCGCGGGCATAGCCTCCGGTTCTATCGTAATTGATCCCTTTGATCGCGATTGCCTGGGTTCCAACAGTTACGATGTGCATCTGGGCAAGACGCTTGGCATGTACGTGGATGACGAACTGGACGCGCGCAAACACTGCCGCATCCGTCATTTTGACATCCCGCCCGAGGGCATGGTGCTGCAGCCGAATGAGTTTTATCTGGGCGTCACGCAGGAGTACACCGAGTCTCACGAGCACGTGCCCTTTCTCGAAGGCAAGTCCAGTACGGGGCGCCTGGGCATCGATATCCACGCCACGGCCGGAAAAGGCGACGTCGGTTTCTGCAACACATGGACGCTCGAAATTTCGGTCAAGCTGCCCGTGCGCGTCTACGAAGGCATGCCCGTCGGACAGCTCATTTACTTCAGGGTCGATGGTGAAATCCTGACGCCCTACAACAAAAAAAGCTCGGCCAAGTACAATCAATCGACCAACAAGCCGGTCGAATCCATGATGTGGAAAAACTTCCTATGATTTTTTTGCTTGTCATGCAGAGTTCAGCCTCGCGTCTGGTTGTGAGTCTTCTATGCCTGCTGTGTCTGGCCGGTGTCGCGGCCTGTTCGTCGGGCGGCAATTCCGACGGCGCGTTTGACGCCGCCGCGATTGAAACCATGCGCAGCGAAAAAGACGAAGCATTCGCGTCGGAAGAATTTTCGCCCATTCCCGAGGCGCAACGCGCGAAGTTCAAAGGCCTGAGTTACTACAAACCCTCTGCCGACTACTGTGTGGAGGCGACCTTTAAAGCGGCGGCGCAGCCGCCCCTCCTGGAACTGCAAACCTCAAAAAGCAACGACGTGCGCAAATACGAACGCGCGGGCGAGTTTCACTTCACCGTGAACAATACGGCCTGTTCCCTGGCGGCCTATCAGCGTCCGGACGGCCCGCACCGCAGCCTGTTTTTTGTGCCTTTTCTGGATAAGACCAGCGGCGCGGAGACGTATGCCGCCGGTCGTTATCTGGATATCGAACAGCAGGTGGATTCCGACGTGTACACTCTGGATTTTAATCTGGCGTACAATCCCTATTGCGCGTACAATGAGCGCTACAGCTGTCCGCTCGTGCCGGAAGAAAATACCCTGGCCGTGGCTGTCGAGGCGGGGGAAAAGTATGTTGATGACGGAAAGACGCACTGACAGGAGTGCATTAAACACAGATGCGGATAAGTATGCTGTTGCAGTTTACCAGACTTTGGCGCAAGAATCAGCGACTGGCTGTCAGAACGGCGGCGCATCTCTGCGCGCTCAGTATGATTCTGGCTCTGCCGTCCTGTTTGGTTGTTAAACGCGAAGTGGCCCCATTACCGGAACGCAGCAGCGATGTCAGCCCGCGTGCCGGTGTTGCCATGTCCGATGAAATCGTGTATTCAGAGCAGGGCGACATGGTCGTGCGCCTGCCGCAGGACTGGTTTTTTGTCGACATCGGCAAGGAAGTTTCGTCCAACGTCATTGCGGCCGCATCGAATTCGGACTATACTTTGAGCCTGGTGTTTTCCGAGCTGCGCGCCAACGAAAACCTGATCGACCTGCACCAGAATGAGGGGCTGCTGGGCGTCGCACGCGCCGGATTCCGGGCGCGCGAGCGCAAAACGGCTGGAGCAGTTAAACAATTGGGTGAGATCGAATTGCGCGAACTGGGTGCGCGCCGTTTCGGCATCTATGAGTTCAGCGACAACAACGGCGCCACCTTCAACCTCGCTTCGGTCTTTAAGACCTCATTAAACAATTTTTACGAGGTAGCGCTGGTGCAAATGGCCGATTTCAACCGGCCGGTGCCGCCGCGAGATTCAGTCGAGTCGATTTTTTCCGCCGTGTTGACAACTGTCGTCTACTGAACGGCTGCATCCATAATCACCGGAGGGCGCCATGCAAATTTCAGCCGAATCGGAAGCCGTGTTATGTCATCTGGACAAAGTCACCGACGGGGCCCTGCGCAAACGCGACGATCTGGGCGCTCTGTTGGAAATCGGCGCCATCACCGCTGCTGCCGACGAGTTTAACACATTGGTGTTCAATGGTAAAGCCTGCTGGAATGTTTACGGCGTTCTGCGCAAAACCCCGCCTGCGGACGAAAAATTTCATGTTGTCGAGAAAGAATTCGGTGAGCGCTTGCAGGCTCTGCGTGAGGCGCTGCTGTTTTTTGCGGCCAATGCCGAAGTTAAACTCAACGAGCGATGGCAACAGGTCTATCTCGGAATGGGACAGGGAACGGCGCGCAATCTGATTGACCTGGCGCAGGACCTGGCGCGGCTGAAAGATCTCCAGAACGAACACAAACACGGCAGCGCCGGTTCGTAGCTGTCATGAGTTCCAAAACTGAATTTCCACGTGAACGCCGTCCTGTGGTCGGCATTTAAACAAAAGCATCACCGCTTCTGCTCTCGCCCGTCTGCTCAAACGCTGCCAGCGACTCCGCGTCGACAATTCCCGCCAACACGTGCTCACGACCCGGACGCACGGCAATGCCGTAAAGCTGCGTCAGATGATCTATGAGTTCGTAGGCGTCGCTGAGCACCCGGACGAGTTCGAACTTGCCGGACACGTCAACCTCCGCGTCTTCCATCACCGTGCGGATGATTGTCATTCGCGCCGTGCGGAATTGGGCATTGTTTGAATGCATATGAAAGTCATCCCGGAGACTGAAAAGCTCGGCAAAGAAGTCTACCTGTCTGCGGTACTTGTCGGTAAATCGGCCGCGGTATACCCGCAGAGCGCCGAATAACAGGAAGGCCAGTTCGTAGGGATGGTGATCGCGCAGATAGAGCTCGCTCGCTTTGGCGCTCATACGCCGCAGCAGATTCTCATCGAATACAGTGTTGGTTGGCATCACAGTACACCATGTCGATATATCAGGCCACGTCTGGCGAAACAGGGGCGCCGTTCCCTGGGTCGTTGACGTTAATCCTGATGGAATGTTAATCCAGATTCAGGTAAAATATGGAATTAAGCTGCAATTATAAAATTGGATTATTCGCCACCGGCGGCAGCGGAGTCCGTCGGCAAATCCGATAGCCATGAATCGCGCTTAAAACCAGAACACCCCGATCCGCGCAGGGGCGAATCGGGGTGCTGAGTTTTTACCGGTCAGGCGCGATGCGAACGCCGTTTCAGGTCGTTTCTTCGCCCTCGGGAGCCAGTGCGACCGACTCGATATTCTGAAGGTTTTCGAGTACCCGTTTCCACAACGTCTGGTAGGGGATAACTTCAAGCGTGTTGAAGCTGCCGTCGTACACCAGCGGCGTGGCATTCAGTTTGCGGATGTACTTGCGTCCTAGTTGTTCTATGCGCGTATAGTCGAATTCTTTGTCGACAGTCACGCGAATCATGCGCAGGAAGCAGTTGCTGCGGTAATTGTCTTCTTTGCGCAGATGTTTGCTGGCGTAGCGGTCCAGTTCCGCGGCGCGCGTGCGCAGGATGTCCAGATCCTCGCGTTCCAGCAGGAACAGGATCTGAATACTCAGGATTGCCGTGTTGCGTCCGCGCTGTTTCTCGTCGAATTCCGGTGTGTCGTTCAGGTATTTGTAGAGGCTGAATTTGCGCGCCATGAGACTCGATTTGGGATCGAGGGCGTCTTCCTGGCCTGAGATTTCCAGCGCGTAGCGCAGGTAGGCCTCAAAGATGCGCCACTTCTCGATGCGATGCAGCGCCTGCGACTGAAAACTCTGGTGGTAGACTACTTCGCGGAAGATGTCCGCCGCCTTGACGTAGTTGGCCGTGTGCATGGCCAGCAGGAAGTAGTATTCAACAAAGATGTACCAGTTGTACGTGCCTTTCTTGAAGAAAGCAATCGACGCTTCCGCATTGGCGCTGCCGGCCTCGAAATCGCGCAGATAAAAGTAGCTGGTCATCTTCAGCAGCAGGAACTCGGCCAGACGCGTTTTGCTGGCAAAGCGCGGGTTCTCTTCAAAGTACTGCTCAACCTCTCCGCAGACCTCAATCGTATCGGCATAGTTGCCTTCGATCTGCGCCTGAATGGACCGCAGTCTGAAGTAGTTCAGCGCGATTGTACGCGTCGTGCGCTGGCGGTAGATCTCTCCGGCTTCCTTGACATACGCGGCCGCCAGCTTGCGAATCTCGCTGTCCACTTCGGAGGATCGCGAAAAATGCAGGTAGATGCGATACAGGTATTCATCTGTCCGCATTTCTTTCATTAGTGTATCGGCGGCTTCGTGCATTTCCGCGCAGTAGCCTTCAAAGTCTTTTTCACTGCCCGTGAGCGAGGCGTGTTCGCGCAACAATTCGAGCGCCTGAACGCGATAGGAGGTCAGGTCGTAGCGCTGTGAACGCGTCAGCACGCGCCGTGCAAACCAGGAAGAACTGGAACGCGCACCAAAACTTGCCAGCGTTTTGGCAAGGAAAATGCGGCGGTTGCACTGGTACAGGGCTTCCTGAAACGGAGTGAATTCAGGCTGCTTGATGTGCAGGTGGAACAGTGTATTGACCATCCACTCGGAGAAGCGGGCGCGCAACGTCGTATAGCGTTTGTCGGAAGCATCTGTACCGAACAAAGCCCGCGCGGCATCGTCGTCCGTTTCAAACTGATCTTCTTTAATGCCGTGGAACAGATAGTGGTTCAGGGCGTTCTGCTCGACGTTGGGGTCCATTATCCTGACCGACGACGAAGCGTGGGATGTTGCTACGCGGATAATTTCGCGAATGATTTCCATGCTTTTACCTCAAGAGATTCGACCGAAATCGCCCGAAACGTTGAAAAATCGAAGGTTGCCCGTTTTTTGCCGTTTGTGACCGAGGCGTCCCACTGTGTTTTCGCATGTTACCGGAAGCGGAAAACTGCCTCTTTTCCGGCTTTTGCCGCGCCTATATTGCTCGTATCGCTCCTTTAGTCTTCTCTTTCTCAAACCCAGGAGGAATCGTGCAAAATCTTCAGTCTAACAGTCGTGTGGACGCGTCGTCCGATGTTGCTCAGGGACATGTTGACGGAATCCTGAAGTTGAAGTCAGTGTCGAAATCCAGCTATGTGAGCCTTCGTCGAAACAGGAATCAACTTCGCTTGAAATCCAGAACGTCGGAGCGCATCGTAATTATCGACCCCCGCCAGGAATTCTGATTTCATCCTCTCTTCCGAGAGACTCCCAGTTTGAGCGCGATCAAGTCGTAACAGCACGTGTGGCTTTGGGACAACGGCACTTCGTCGAGAACAGATCCCGTGGTTGGCAGATTGTCAGGATCTGTTTTTACCAACACAATGCAAAGATAACGAAAGTGGCCGATTGCATCAAGAGAGAAATTTGCATAAGAAGTCGTATTTCAATATATCCTCTCTCTGGATGCATCGGCCACCATCAGTCCGGTTCTCTCCACCCGTGTAGCTGAATATCCGACGTCGGCTGTTTGATTACTTCGCAAAAGCTGTGCCGAATACTCGCAAATTCCCCGCTTGTGTAATGTGGCCCGATCGCAAAATCCGCAAGTAACTCCCTCTTTTCCTTCTCCTGATCACACCCAGCAGATTTTCTTGTTTGTCACGCTGTTGGCAGCCGATCGTTGTGAGTGCTGATTAAACAAAAATGCATCATTCGGCGTTTGTAACCGCATGGGGCTGTGACTTTTCCTTGTTTTAATCGTTCCTGATTTATATGATTTGTTCAACAGCGCAAAACGCTGGGAATTGCAGGTAGTAATCATGGAGTTTTTCGTGAAACGATCGGGAGGATGGAACAATGGCTGCTTTAAACCTGGAGGCTTTCTGCGCCGCAGCGCGCGATGCCGAAGCGACGCGTTATCGCATTATGCATGAATTCAAGCGGATCGACGAGCAATTTGCGCGCTCGCGGCTCTATCCGCACCTCGCCGTTCTGATAGATCTTTACGGCAACTTAAACGCAATCGTCAGCTCGGAGAACGCCGTGCGCGATATGATGTCAAAAACAATGAAAGGCGTTGATCTTGAAACGCGGCGCTTGCTCTACGAGTTTGACGAACCCGAAAATTCACACATTGCCAACGTACGTTCTTTGATTCATTGGGCGATGCCCATACTTAAACAGAAAATCGACGAAGGTAGAACGATATACGAATTTGTTGAACGCAATCTTACGCTGAACGTCGTTGGATTGCTTCCGCGCTACCAGGCTGAAGGCTATGTTTTTGTGCCGGACGCCCGCGAACAGCGCTGCCATTTGCTGCGCTATGAGCTCTCCCTCTATACTTCCTCGGACGAACACTATCGGCAATTGAAAACAGTTTTTATCCGAACGGTACAGACGTCAAGGGTCCTGCGCTCGCCCGGAGCGCTCAAATTGGAGTTGCTACGCGAATATCCGGATCTGCCGAACCCCGCGACCTACTCCTTTGCGACCGAATTGGACTTTCCTTTTGTAGAAACAATCTATCCCGTGGCCAAACGCAAACTGTTGCAAAACCTGGCTGCGTGAGGATGTCGGCGCTTCAATGCCGTTGCAGTAACAACAATAGTGGCGCGAACCTGCGCGAGAATTGCCATGCCCGTTTACACGGGCATTTTTATTGTCAGGCGCGAATTCGGCAATTGTGCGGAGTATTCTGTTGCTTGTGCTATATCCTTCCGCTCCAATTGTATGTGTTTTTTCCTACACATTCCGCATCCCTTTTATTCCGATGTTCGTGGATTTTCTCTTGTAAATCTCACGTTCCTTCCCGGTGACGACCATGAAAATGGCTTTTTCAGGCAAACAAACCGCCGTTTTGACATGGTGAGCGAGCGTCAGGTCATGCTGTCCAAACAACTATGGGTAGATTGCGGCGCATGGTGTTCACAGAATCAATAATCGGCCAATACGGGCGAATACTCCGGCATGAAAACACAAAAAGTCTCCCTCCTGATCGCAGTTCCCGGCCTGCTCTGCCTTCTTTTTTTGACCGCAATGTGGTCTGCTCCCAGTCGAACAGAACCGGTTGATCGGTCCGATGTGAGCTATTACGACAGTCTTATGCACCTCAGCGATTCGCTGCTCGTGCAGGCGGGCCAACCGCGATCGGCAGCGACATATCTGGAGCGGATGCTTCGGTATGCCCAGCGCACAAAGGACATCGACTGGCAGATACGGCTACGGGTGCAACTCGCCATGTTGGAAGGGAGCTTCAGTGAAGTGCCCGACGCGGCCATCCTCGACACTGTTCGGGCCATGCAGGGCGACGCCGTTCAACCCGCCTCCGCTATCCTGCACGCCGTTTACGCCTCGGCGCTTTGGGGATTGTACCAGGATCAGCATTGGCGCATCCGGCAAAGGACGGACATTCCGGGCGACACCTCCAGCGATACCGAAACCTGGTCGGCCGCCAGATTTTACCGCGAAACGCTTGCGAGTTATGAGCGGTCGTTGCAGGAGCCCGACGTCTTGTTTGGGTACCGCGCGCGCGACTATATGGCTGTGCTGGACACTGCGGAGTACGGTGACCTGCGCCGCCCGACGCTTCACGATATTCTGGCCGATCGCAAGATTGAGTTCCTGCGTTCCTGCCTGGAGCGTTGGAATCGCCCGATTGAATTTGGTGAGTTTGTCGGACTTGCAGCCCTCGCTCCGCGCGAAGAATTCATGAATTCAGGTTTTGATTCAAGTCACCCGGTCGGCGTCATATTAAATGAGTATCGCAGCCTCATGCGCCGCCACGCAGCCGACGGTTGCAGCAACTGCGTCGAGGCATATGATCTGGACAGAATAAAGCTTGCCGGCCAAAATCTTGTCGCACCGAACAAAGATTCCCTCTATCTCACGCGGTTGACCGAATTGGGCGCGGCGGCCGAGGCTGAAGTTGCCTCGCTGGCCTTGTCCGCAAAGGCGGTGCATCTGCACGACGTGATGGACGACCGGGTCGCCGCGGTAGAGGAGTGTCGGCGCGTATTGCGCTTTTTGCCGGAAACGCGTGGGGCTGCCGAGTGCCGCCACCTGATGGAGCGGATCACGGCTCGCAGCGTCAGCGTCGAAATTCCTACCCGAATCGAACCCGATATAGCTTTCCCGATAAATATCACATCGACAAACGTGGACACGCTGTATCTGCGCGTGCATCGCATTGACATGGAAAGTCAGTGGGAAGTCGAGTTCAACTACCGGAACAGGAAACTCTTCACACGCGGCAAGCCGCTCCGCGAGGTGCAGGTCGATATTGTCAACAAGGGAGACTTTCGGCCTCAGTCTGCTGAAACCGCCGTTGAGGGATTGCCTGTCGGGATGTACGTGGTGCACGCCTCTCACAGATCCGACTTCAACATCGATTCGGCTGCCGTTTCTCAGTCGGTGGTGTTTTCCAGCAAGCTTGCAGCCGTTCAGGTTCGTGAGCAGTCAGATGCGGGTACACTGCGCGTCGTAGATGCAAAGGATGGTAAAGCGTTGTCGAATGTTGAGGCTCTGGTTTATGTACGAGACTATGATCGCCTGTACAATGACTACCAGGAGCCGCCGCTGCGCAAAATATTAAACCGACGCAGTAACGCTAAAGGGGAAGTGGAGCTTGGCGAGCTGGCCGGCAATCATTCCTGCATTCTGGTGCTGATAAAGGACAATGACACGCTGAGTTTCGGCAATCAATCGCTCTACGGTATGCTGAACTGGCGCGCGACGCCGGAGAGAATAGAAACCTCGCTGTTTACCGATCGATCCATCTACCGGCCGGGACAGCCGATTTATTTCAAAGGGATTTCCTTTGTCAACAGTCAGGACGAAAAAGAACGCCGCGCTGCGGTCGGCCATAAAGAATGGGTGTATTTCAACGATGTTAACGGACGCGAAGTCGCCAAACTCCAGGTTGAAACCAATGAGTTTGGATCCTTCCACGGCAGTTTCATTGCGCCGGGCGCGTTATCGGGAAGACATACAATTCGCGTTGAAAACGGCTCGGTGTCGTTTAACATCGAAGAGTACAAACGTCCGCGCTTTGAAGTGAAAGTACTGCCGAACGATTCAACCTGGCGACTTGACGAAAACGTTACACTGCGCGGCCACGTGCGGGGCCTCGCCGGTTTCGACATTGCCGATGCGCAGATAAGTTACACAGTGCAACGGATGCCGCTGTGGCGGCCCTGGTGGAGGTATGCATCCGGTCGCCGGCGCATTGCACCTTCGTATGAACCGGAATTGATCGCTTCCGGTACGGCCGTCAGCGACTCGGCCGGCGGATTTGACATTCTGTTTAACGCCGCAGCGCCCTACGAAGAGACCGCCGGAGTCGAACGCGCCTTCAACTACCTGGTTGAAGTACAGGCCACCGATCCGGCCGGGGAGACGCGAACCACCGACTACAGCGTGAAGATAGGCGCACGCGCCCTCGAACTTGATCCCTCTTTCAGCGGCGACATCGACCTGCGATTTTTGAAAGACATAGAAATTCGGTCGACAAATCTGGACGGTCGTCCTGTGGCCGCCGCAGGGACCTTGGTGCTGGAAAAGCTGAGAAGCCCGGATCGCATTTTGCGCGATCGCCTCTGGAATGCCCCTGATACCAGTGTGTTAAGTTTTGACGAACATCTCGAGGTTCTGCCGAACGATCCCTGGATCAACGAAGACGACAGGTCAACCTGGCCCGTTCAGAATCGGGTCCTGGAGGCACAATTCAACAACGAGGCGGACGGCAGTTCGCGCGTGGCGCCGGGGAAGCTTGAGCCGGGCGTGTACCGCATTACGGTGCGCAGCCGCGACGTCTACGGCCGCGAAGTTGAAGTGCAAAAAACGGCAACCTTGTACGATCCTTCGGAGTCGCGTCCGCCGCTGAATGAACCTTTTGCCTTGCGTGTTGAAAAGACCACCGTTGAAGTCGGCGATACCCTGCGTTTAACACTTTCTTCGGCGTATCCGGGTATGCGTGTTTTCCTGCGCATCTCGTCGGATCGCAACGAACTGATGATGCGGGATATCACGCTCGACAACGAACAAAAAGTGATTGAGTTGCCCGTCGGGGCGGAGCATCGCGGCGGTATCGAAATTCAGGCTTACGCCGTACGCGATTACCGCACCTATGGCGGCAGCAAGCATGTTAACGTGCCCTGGAGCAACAAACGACTTAAACTGCATCTGGCGACCTATAGAGACAAAACCAGACCCGGCGCGGCCGAAGAGTGGAAGCTGACGGTCTCCGGTCATCGCGGTGAAGCGGTCGTGGCGGAATTGCTCGCCGCAATGTATGATGCATCCCTCGATGAATTTGCCGATCACTCCTGGGCGTCCGACGACGCTGCGCTTGCCGGTGAGTCGATTTTCGGCTGGAATCAACAGCGCCGATTTGCGGGCTTTGACTTAAACGCATTTCACTTTCCGACGGCCGAAGCCAGGGTGTTTTCCAATTTCCGGCTGCCTTACGCTTTTCAGGCGGGCGAGTTGCCCATTGACCGACTGTTAAATATGCCGCGCGTATTTACATACTTCCGCAATTCTATTGGCTACGGGAAAGCTGCCGGAAATTTGACGTTGCTGGAACGCAATCCAATTGCGCCCGCCGAGGCTAAGTCAGCTCTTGCCGACGATGGCAGGATGTCGGCAGATAAAGTAGTGACAGGCGGGCTTGGAGCTGAATATGGCGATGTGGAAGGCGGTATAGTTGAAGAAATCGAGAGAAAGGTCGAGGTTGGCAATGTGCAGGTGAGTGCCCGTGCTGTTAAACCTCCCGCTCGTGTCCGCAGCGACTTCCGGGAGACGGCCTTTTTTGCGCCGCAGGTGCGCACGAATGACAAGGGCGAGTTTGTTTTAACGTTCACGATGCCCGACGCGCTCACGCGCTGGCGTTTTATGGCTCTGGCGCACACCGCCGAATTGCAGGGCGCCTATCTGGAAACCGAAGTCGTCACCCAGAAAGAGCTCATGTTGCTGCCCAACATGCCGCGTTTTCTGCGCGCAGGCGATGAAATTGAGTTGCCCGTCCAGGTGCGCAACATGCTCGACAAAAGTGTCGAGGGCCGCGCCGTCCTGCGTTTGACAAATGCCCTGACGGGCGAGCCGATCAGTATCGCGCCTTCCGGCGCTGCGCAGCAGGAGTTTAAAGTCGCGTCCAAAGCCGCACAGACCCTGCGCTGGAAAGTCAACGTGCCGCAAGGCGTCGAGATGATCGCCTATAAACTCGAAGCTTCGACGGCCGACTTCACCGATGCCGAAGAAAATGTGCTGCCCGTCCTGCCCGACCGCCGTCTGGTGACCGAAGCGCTGGCCATGTTTGTACGTCCGGGTCAAAACAAGACGTTTAAGATGCCGCACCTGCTCAAAGCCGGGGAGTCGTCGACGCTTAAACATCGCAAGCTGAGTTTTGAGCTGACGCAGAATCCGACCTGGTACGTCGTCCAGTCCTTGCCGTACATGATCGAATATCCCCGCGAATGCTCCGAACAAATCTACAGCCGTCTCTTTGCCAATGCGCTGGCCGGCAAAATCCTGCGCGACAACCCGCGCATTAAAACTGTGCTGGACGAATGGCGCCGCAAGGGACACGTTAAGTCGCCGCTGGAGCGCAATGAAGACCTCAAGTCCCTTTTGCTCGAAGCTACGCCCTGGTTGTTTGAAGGCCAAAGCCAGAGCGAACAGATGCGGCGGATTGCGCTGTTGTTCGACATGCAGAAGCTGAATGACGGCCTGCTGCACGCGGTTAACACTTTGTCCGAGCGGCAGCTCTCCAGCGGCGCCTGGCCCTGGTTTGACGGCGGTCGCCCGGATGTTTACATTACGGCGCATATCGCTTCCGGCCTAGGCCATCTGATGAAAGCCGACGCTCTGCAGGACAATCAGACCTTGAGCAAAGTCAACTCGATGTACAGTTCAGCGCTCCGTTTTCTCGATCAGGAGTTTAATCGCAGTTATCGTCAATTGCGCGCCATGCAGGACTTTGATTCGGCGGCCAACTACCTGAATCCGACGGCCGCGCTCTATCTCTACACGCGTTCCTTCAAACCGCAGGACAAGGTGCGCCGGGATTTCAGCGAGTCGTGGGACTTCTGGTTGCAACAGTCGCAATTGCACTGGCTTAAACAAAGCAACCTGACGCAGTCGCTGATCGGTCTGGCCCTGAACCGCCTTGACAATGCCGGTACGGCGCAAGCCATTGTTAAGTCCTTGCGCGAACGCGCCGTGCAGTCGGATGAGTTCGGCATGTACTGGAAAGTCGACGGCGGCTGGTATTGGTATAACTCCGGCATTGAGTCGCAAGCCGCCGCGATTGAGCTGTTCAGTGAGGTGGCGCAGGATGAGGCGGCCGTCGCCGAGCTGCAAATGTGGCTGCTGCAGCGCAAACGCACGACGCATTGGGGCAATACGCGCGCCACCGCTTTGGCCTGTTTTGCCATGCTGGAGCGCGGAGGCGCCATGCTCGTGGAACGCGGCGACGTTCGCGTGCAGATCGGCGGCGAGGAGTTTAAACCCGAAGCGCACGACGATGCCGAATATATTGCCGGCCTCGAATACACGCGCGTCGACTGGAGCGGAGCAGAAATCAGCCCGCGTCAGGGCGAACTTGAAATCGACAACCGCGGTACGACGCCCGGCTGGGCCGGATTGTACTGGCAGTATTTTGAGGACCTCGACAAAATTCCTGCCGCGGACGACGGACCGCTGTCCATCCGCAAACGGCTTTTTATCCGTGACAAGTCCATCGACGGTGAATCTCTGCGTGAAGTCGACAGCTCAACGCCGCTCCAGGTCGGGCAAACGCTCGTCGTGCGCGTTGAAATCCGGGTAGACCGTCAGATGGAATACGTCCACGTGCAGGATATGCGCGGCGCCGGTTTTGAGCCGCGCGACGTCGTGTCGGGCCACCAATGGCAGGACGGCGCTTCGTATTATCTGAGCGTGCGCGACGCTTCGGTTAACATGTTTTTCAGCCTCCTGCGCCCGGGCGCTTATGTGCTGGAATACGATCTGTTTGTGGCGCATCGCGGCCGTTTTTCCAACGGTATCAGCACCATCCAGTCCATGTATGCGCCGGAATTCGCCGGGCATACCGCCGGGGTGGAGCTAAGCGTTCGTTAAGCGATTCTTCACGCTGATTTAATACTGTCAGGTGTGGCGTATTCCGTAAGTTAGTCTGTCGATGTCCCGCTGGCCTCCACAGCGGTGAGCGCCCGTGCGGCAACCCTCGGCCGCGCGGGCGCGTCTAACGCAGTCCTGACAATTCCGGAACTCAAAAATGAAGATGCCGCACGTGATTGACTCCTGGATCAAAGCCTCATCGTGGAAGTCCCGCTTCCTGCCGTTCGCTGCTTTTCTGTCTGTTGCCCTTTCCGCCGCGTTCCTCGGCTCCTGTGATTCCGGCGACGGCCCCGCCGCTGAGGTGCCCGACAAACCCGCGCTTCTGGTTGTATTGTCTTTTGACCAGATGCGCAACGACTACCTGGACCGCTGGTCCGAACACTGGAGCGATCGCGGTTTTGCTCGCCTGATGCGCGACGGCCGCCGCTACACGGAGTCGGCCTACAAACACGCCACGACGGAGACCGGCCCGGGGCACGCCATTATCGGCACCGGCTCGTATCCGCGGCGCCACGGCATCGTCCAGAACAACTTTTTCGACAGACGCCGCAACCGCTCTTTTTATGCCGTGGAGGATGCCTCCGCACCCGTCTTCGGCATCGAAGCCTACGAACCCGGTCGCGCCGCTCTGAAAGGCCGCTCGCCGCGCAATCTTCAGATGCCCACGCTCGGCGACTGGATCAAACGCCGCTTGCCCGGCAGTAAAAGTGTGTCAATTTCGAGCAAGGATCGCGCCGCCATCTGCATGGGCGGTCACCTGGCCGACGCGGTGGTTTGGCTCAATGAAGAGGCCCCCGGTTTTACCACTTCTATATATTACGACTCGCTCGCGCCGACCTGGCTCAAGTCACTCGATGTTCCGGCCTGGATGGCCAAATACTCGGGACGCACCTGGAACGGCTTTTTGCCCGAGGCTTCCTATAAAACGGCCGACTCCATGCCGGGCGAGGGTGTGTTTGCCGGTGGCGGGTCAACCTTTCCGCACGTTTTGCCGCAGTTTGATCCTGCTTCTCCCAAAAGTTTTGTGCGTGCCGTCAATGTGACGCCTTTTGCGGCGGAGCTGACATTTGAGGCCGCCAAAACCGCCGTACGTGAACTTCAGCTCGGCAAAGACACAATCCCCGACATTCTTACCGTCAGCATTTCCAGCACCGATTACGCCGGTCACCTCTTTGGTCCGGACAGCCGCGAACTGCTCGACATCTATCTTAAGTGCGATACGCTTCTGGGCGACTACATTGACTTTCTCGATGAGACGGTCGGTCAAGGCGCCTGGGTCCTGGCCCTCAGCGCCGATCATGGTGTGGGGACGGTTCCCGAGACGGCCGCGGCTGAAGGCAAGCGCGCCGGACGCGTTGAGGAAATCGACCTGGCCGAGCGCATTGACACGTACCTTACGGAGACTTTTCCCACGCGCGAATCCGTTGCCTGGCTCGACGCCGCTGAATTTCCTAATGTCTTCATCAATCAGGCGAGCCTCGATTCCGCTCGCGTCAACCGCGAGGCTGTCGTCGATTCACTCTCGAAATTCCTCATGAGTCAGGAAGATGTCGCACTCGCCTTCTCCGGTAAAAAACTCATAAACGGATCGCTTGATATTCAGAGCGACATTGTTGATCTCGCTGCTATGAGCGCCTATCCCGACCGCACGGGTGATGTGATGGTCTTCCTTCCGCCCAATTATCTCTATGGATCCACACCGGCCGGCCACGGCTCGCCTTACGAGTACGACCGCCGGGTTCCTTTGCTCTTTTACGGCTGGAGGGTCGCTTCCGGCAATTCGTCCGACGCTGCATCTCCGGCTGATATCGCTCCGACATTTGCCTCATTCATAGGTCTTGAACTGCCTGGTGTCGACGGAAATGTACTTTCCACGTCCAAATAGACATTCTCCGGGCTTTATGGCGCTTCCTGCGGGCGCGCCGTTTTGCAGTACGCCTGCATTGGGTTGGTAGTTTTTTTCGCTTCCTGCCGGTCGCGAATTCCTTGCTTGACCTTTTTGTTTGTCTCCAAATGAGCCGCGTCGGGGCGTTCAGTGAGGGCAAAACTACCTGAAATCGTGCATCGTCCCGTCTGCCGTTGAGTTTTCCACAAAGAATTATCGCCGATTCTGAGCTGGAAACGGCGATTTTCTGAAAAATGTCGGTCAGTGCACTTTTTCCCGTGTTGTTTCCGGAAATTTTCGCATCTTGCGCCCCGCTTCGGAAAAGACCGGGGCGCTTTTACGTTCTTTTTCACCCTTCCATCGATCCATTTCAGTATGGCACGGCGTAGTAAAGTTTTTGAGCTGCGAGTGAATGGGTGGTTAAAAAAATGTGAAAAAGTTCTTGCTTTCTGAATTGAGAAGCAGTAGTTTTGCAGGCTCTTTCGCGAATGGCGAGAGACGGTGTTCTTTGGAAACGTGAAGCGCGTGAAGAGAGATAAAGTGAACGTCAATTCACGAGAGTGATAGACAGCCGGAGAGGAACTCACGTTGGAAAAAAAGACAACGGAGAGTTTGATCCTGGCTCAGGAC